>NZ_LLZG01000036.1 GCF_001509475.1 Streptomyces regalis | reverse complement strand
GCCTGAACGGGGCCCCCACGAACACCACTTGGGCCTCCCGGGTGCCCCCCTCCCCGCCCTGCCTCGCGAGGGTTTCCGGGGCCAGGCCGCCCCCCCGCCGATCCGCCGGGTCCATCGGCTCACGCCGTGACTTCGGGGCCGTGTCCGCGGGCGTCTCGGCGGCGGCCCCGGCGAACCGGGCCCCGCGCGGGCTGCGGCCGGTGGTGACGGGCCGCGCGGGGAGGGTGGGTTCGGCGGTCGGCGGTACGACGACGGGGGCCGCCTCCTCCTCGTCCATCCCGGCGAAGCGGGCGCTGCCTCGGCGGCGTTTGCGTTGCTTGGGGGTGGGGTCGGGGGCAGGAGCGGGGTCGGGGGCGATCGAGGAGGCCTGGGCGTGGTGTTCGGGCATCGAGTCGGCGGAGTGCTGCACTTCCGGCCAGTCGGATGCCGCGGCGGCGCCGATCGGGGCGGTGTGGTCCATGGGCTGCCCGGTGGGGCGGGCCGTGCCGGCGCCCTGCGCGTCCGGCCAGTCGGACAGCCCGGCGATGCCTCCCGGGGCATAACGGTTCGCAGGACGCCCCTGGAGGGAGCCATGGCCTTCCGCCACCGACCCGGCACCGGGGCGTCGCCGCGCTGCGCGCCACTCAGCCGCTTCGGCGGCCGGGGTGGCGGTTCGACGCCCGTCGTGCCGGTCTGCGGCGGTCCCGGCAGGGGCTTCCCCCTGGGCCGCCGACTGCGCGTCGCGCTGATGCGGCATACCCGGGAATCCGCCGCCGTGAGAACCGGTCACACTCGACTGCCTACGGCCGGACCCGGACCCGACGTCCCTGACCCCCTCATCCGCGAACCCGTCGCCCTCGAACCCGTCGGCGACACGGAATACGGACCCCTCCCCCACCCGGTCCCGCCGTATCGCCTGGCCCCGTTCGCTCGCCGCCCGTCGGTCCAGGTCGGCCATCCGGGCCCGGAGTTCGGCACACCGGGCGGTCGCGCGTTCGTGGTCGTCGCGGGCCCAGGCGAGGTCGAGGCGGATGGCGTCGGACGCCTCCTGGCTGGTGGCGGAGGCGAGCGAGCGGCCGAGGTCAGCCTGCCGTTCGGCGGCGTACCGCTGCTCGCGGAGCATGACGTCGAGCCGGTCGCCGAGGGCGTCGCGGCCGCCGGGCCGGGAGTCGTACGTGGCGAGGGCGGCGGCATGCAGGGCGCGGGCGCGTTCCGTCTCGGGGCCTGCGCCGCCGGGGCCGTACTGGGCGGCGAGGTCGTGCAGGAGTGACTCCACCACGTCCCAGGGCGGCACTTCCCGTCCGTCGAGGCAGGCCTGCATGCCCTCCGGGTCGCGCTGCCAGAACACCCCGCACCAACCGCCGCCCTGATCCAGGCGCGCCAGGAGGCCGTCCAGGTAGTTCACGAACTCCCGTACCCGGGCCGGGAGTTGATCCACTGACATCGCCCAACTCCCGCCAGACCGGAGTGCTCCGGTCCGTTAGGCAACACCAGTCATGTTACGAATGGGCTACGGGGAGTTTTCCGAATGGACGCAGAGTGCGCCGCAGCTGCCGGAACGTGACGTGCGCGCCCGTCAGGCGGCGACCTCCACAACCGGTGTGCAGCGCCCGGCCAGTTCGTCCATCGACAGACCGAGGGCGTGCGCCAGCGCAGCCACCGTGAAGAAGGCCGGGGTCGGCGCCCGGCCGGTCTCGATCTTGCGCAGCGTCTCGGCGGAGATGCCGGCGCTCGCCGCGACCTCCACCATGCTGCGGCCGCCGCGCGCCTCACGGAGCAGCCGGCCGAGCCGCTCGCCGCGTTCACGCTCTTCGGGGGTGAGAGGGGTGCGCACCATGGCGCCCATTCTAATACCGCACCCGCCCAGCCGACCCCCATTTAAATACCGGTATAGTAATTGGCATGGTGGAACTGAAGACGGACACGTCGATCGATGAGATGTATGCGGCCGGGCAGGTCGTAGGCCAAGCCCTCACAGCCGTACGCAAGGCCGCTGACGTGGGGGTTTCCCTGCTGGAGCTGGACGAGGTGGCACGTGAGGTGCTCCGCGCCGCGGGCGCGACCTCCCCCTTCCTCGGCTATCGGCCCTCCTTCGCCCCCACCCCCTTCCCCGCCGTCATCTGCGCCTCGGTGAACGACGCGATCGTGCACGGCATCCCGACCAAGTACCGCCTGCGGGACGGCGACCTGGTGTCCATCGACTGCGGCGCCGAACTGGGCGGCTGGGCGGGCGACTCGGCGATCAGCTTCACGGTCGGCCGGGCGCGCCCCGCCGACGTACGCCTGGTCGAGACGGCGCAGCGGGCGCTGGCGGCCGGCATCGAGGCGGCCGTGGTCGGCAACCGCATCGGCGACATCGCGCACGCGATCGGCTCCGTGTGCCGGGCCGCCGGGTACGGCATCCCGGACGGTTTCGGCGGACACGGCATCGGCCGCAAGATGCACGAGGATCCGGGGGTGCCGAACGAGGGCCGCCCGGGCCGGGGCATGCCGCTGCGGCACGGCCTGGTCCTCGCCATCGAGCCGATGCTCATCGCGAGCGGCAAGGACGGCTACCACGCGGCCCCGGACGGCTGGACCCTGCGCACCAACGACGGCTCCCGGGCGGCGCACATGGAGCACACGGTGGCGATCACCGACGCGGGACCGCGCGTTCTCACCGCCCGGGAAGCCCTCTGACACCGAGGGTCTGTCTGACAATTCCCGCCTGCCCCGCGGCGTCTGGCTCGCACTCCCCAGAGGGGGACCCCCAGCCGCGTTGCCGAACCGCCCACGTGGCTCCTCGCCCATGACGCCGCGGGGCCCGCCCTCCGGGCGGACGACGGGAATTGTCGGACAGGCCCTGGGAACATTCCTTGCCTGGCTCGCCGGGCTGCCCTACGAGCGCTCCGCGTCGCCCTCACCAGACGCGATCCTGACCTGGGCCCTGCTCGCCCGCCCCGCGGCCGCAGCGCCGCCTGCGGACGCCAGCCGCGCCCTGCCACGCGCACCCGACCGCCGCAAGCGGTGGGAAGCGACTGGAGCCCGGGGGTTCCTGCACATGCCCCCCGAGCCGGAACGTGCCATCGTGGCATGAGCGAGCCCGAACCGGGTTACCCGGCCCCGGCACGTCGAGCAGCGAGGGCGACCCTGCCCGCGCAGGGACGCCGGATGGGAACGCCATGACCAGCGGCTTCAGTGGTCCGGAGGACTACGACCCCTTCGGAGAATTCCTCGCCCGCTTCTTCGGCGGACCGCGCCCCGGTCCCCGGCAGATCGACATCGGCCGCCTGCTCAGTCAGCCGGCCCGGGAGCTGGTACGGGGCGCCGCCCAGTACGCCGCCGAGCACGGCAGTCGCGACCTGGACACCCAGCACCTGCTGCGCGCCGCGCTGTCCGCCGAGCCGACCCGGAGTCTGCTCAGCCGGGCCGGCGCGGACCCGGACTCGCTGGCGACGGAGATCGACGAGCGGTCGGGCCCGGTCCAGCACCCGCCGGGCGAGGCCCCGCCGCCGACGTCGCTCTCCCTCACCCCGGCCGCCAAGCGCGCCCTGCTGGACGCGCACGACCTGGCCCGGGCGCGCGGCGCCGGTTACATCGGCCCTGAGCATGTGCTCAGCGCCCTCGCCGCGAACCCCGACTCGGCCGCCGGGCACATCCTGAACGCGGCCCGCTTCGCCCCCTCGGGCATGCCGCCCCAGGTCCCCGACGCCGCCCAGCCCGGCCCTCACGTCGACCAGCGGCCCCGCGTCGACACCGGGACCCCCACCCTCGACAAGTACGGCCGCGACCTCACCGACCTCGCCCGCCGGGGCCGTATCGACCCGGTGATCGGCCGGGACGAGGAGATCGAGCAGACCATCGAGGTGCTCTCCCGGCGCGGCAAGAACAACCCGGTGCTGATCGGCGACGCGGGCGTCGGCAAGACCGCGATCGTGGAGGGCCTGGCCCAGCGGATCGTGGACAGCGACGTGCCCGACGTGCTCAGCGGCCGCCGGGTGATCGCGCTGGACCTGACGGGCGTGGTCGCCGGCACCCGCTACCGGGGCGACTTCGAGGAGCGGCTCAACAACATCGTGGGCGAGATCCGCTCGCACTCCGGCCAACTGATCGTCTTCATCGACGAGTTGCACACGGTCGTGGGCGCCGGAGGTGGCGGCGAGGGCGGGTCCATGGACGCCGGGAACATCCTCAAGCCGGCTCTCGCGCGCGGCGAACTGCACATCGTGGGCGCGACCACGCTGGAGGAGTTCCGACGGATCGAGAAGGACGCGGCGCTGGCCCGCCGCTTCCAGCCGATCATGGTGCCCGAGCCGACCACCGCCGACGCGATCGAGATCCTGCGCGGCCTGCGCGACCGTTACGAGGCCCACCACCAGGTCCGCTACACCGACGAGGCGCTCGTCGCCGCCGTGGAACTGTCGGACCGCTATCTCACCGACCGCCGCCTGCCGGACAAGGCGATCGACCTGATCGACCAGGCCGGCGCCCGGGTACGGCTGCGCGCGCGGACCAAGGGCACGGACGTCCGGGCCATGGAGCGCGAGGTCGAGCAGCTGACCCGGGACAAGGACCAGGCGGTCGCCGACGAGAGTTACGAGCAGGCGACACAATTGCGCGACCGTATCGTCGAGTTGAAGCAACGCATGGCGGACGCGTCCGTCGACGAGGAGGTCGACGAGGGCCAGCACCTGGAGGTCACCGCCGAGGCGATCGCGGAGGTCGTCTCCCGGCAGACCGGCATCCCGGTGAGCAGCCTCACCGAGGAGGAGAAGGACCGGCTGCTCGGCCTGGAGGAGCATCTGCACGAGCGGGTCGTCGGCCAGGACGAGGCGGTGCGCGTCGTCTCCGACGCGGTGGTGCGCTCGCGGGCCGGACTCGCGAGCCCCGACCGGCCGATCGGCAGCTTCCTCTTCCTCGGCCCGACCGGCGTCGGCAAGACCGAGCTGGCGCGGGCGCTCGCCGAGACGCTGTTCGGCAGCGAGGAGCGCATGGTCCGCCTCGACATGAGCGAGTACCAGGAGCGGCACACCGTCAGCCGCCTGATCGGCGCCCCGCCCGGCTACGTCGGGCACGAGGAGGCCGGCCAGCTCACCGAGGTCGTGCGCCGGCACCCGTACTCGCTGCTCCTGCTCGACGAGGTCGAGAAGGCCCACCCGGACGTCTTCAACATCCTGCTGCAGGTCCTGGACGACGGGCGGCTGACCGACTCCCAGGGCCGGACCGTCGACTTCACCAACACGGTCATCGTGATGACCAGCAACCTGGGCTCCGAGGCGATCAGCCGGGGCGGCGCCGGGATCGGGTTCGGCGCGGGTGACGTGGAGGCCGACGAGGAGGCGCGGCGGGAGCGGATCCTGCGGCCGTTGCGTGAGCACTTCCGGCCCGAGTTCCTCAACCGCATCGACGAGATCGTCGTCTTCCGCCAGCTGACCCACGACCAGTTGGAGCGGATCACCAACCTGCTGCTGGACAAGACCCGCCGACTGCTGCACGCGCAGGGCGTCGCGGTCGACTTCACCGGCGCGGCCGTCGACTGGCTGTCCGAGCGCGGCTACCAGCCCGAGTACGGCGCCCGGCCGCTGCGCCGCACCATCCAGAAGGAGGTCGACAACCAGCTCTCCCGGCTGCTCCTGGACGGCCGGATCGGCGAGGGCGGCCGGGTGACGGTGGACGTGGCGGACGGGCGGCTCACCTTCCGCGCGGAAGAGCTGCCGCCCGCCCCCGAGTTGTGAACCGGGTGCTGCGAACCGGGTGGGGTGAGGCGGCAGGGCCTACGGCGCCGGGTGCACCACCATCGCCGAGCCGCCGCCCCGCCGTACCGTCTCGGCTGCGGCCAGCCACTTGCCGCCCGGCAGCCGCTGCACACCGGCCGTCGCGCCGATCTCGGGGTTCTGCCGGAAGCCGTGCCCGATCGCTTCCAGCTGAGCCTTCAACGGACTGTTCCACAGGCCCGGTTCGAGCTCGGTGGTGGTCTGGTTGCGCTGACTGGCACGCGGTGCGGCAATCGCGTCGACCAGCGGCAGCCCGCGGTCCAGGAACCCGGTCAGCGTCTGCAGCACGGTCGTGATGATGGTGGCGCCACCGGGCGAACCGAGCGCCACGACCGGCTTGTTGTGCTGGTCGAGGACGATCGTCGGTGACATCGAGGAGCGCGGGCGCTTGCCCGGCCCCGGCAGGTTCGGGTCGTGGACGGCCGGGCTCGCCGGGGTGAAGGAGAAGTCCGTCAGCTCGTTGTTGAGGATGAAGCCACGGCCCGGGACGGTGATGCCACTGCCGCCGGTCTGCTCGATGGTGAGGGTGTACGCGACGACGTTGCCCCACTTGTCGGCCGCCGTGAGGTGGGTGGTGCTGTCGCCCTCGTACGTGGTCGGCGCCGCCGTGCCACTCGCGTCGCAGGCCGCCGGGTTGCGCGGGTCGCCCGGCGCGACCGGGCTCGTCAGCACCGCGTCGTCCTTGATCAGGCACTCCCGCGAGTCGGCGTACCGCTGCGACAGCAGTTCCTTCGTCGGTACGTCCTCGAAGGCCGGGTCGCCGACCCAGCGCCCGCGGTCGGCGAAGGCGATGCGGCTGGCCTCGATGTAGCGGTGCAGGTACCGGGCCTCGCTCGCCTTCGACAGGTCCGTGCTCTCCAGGATGTTGAGGGCCTCGCCGACCGTGGTGCCGCCGGAGGAGGAGGGCGCCATGGAGTAGACGCCGAAACCGCGGTACGAGGTCTTTGTGGGCGCCTGGGACTTGACGCGGTAGGCGGCCAGGTCCTTGGCTGTCAGGTCGCCGGGGCGGGCGTTCCAGCCGGAACCCGGGTCCACGGGCGGCTTGTTGACCGTGTCGACGATGTCCTGGGCGATGTCGCCCCGGTAGAGCGCGCCGACGCCCTTCTTCGCCAACTCCGCGTAGGTGCGGGCGAGATCGGGGTTCTTGAAGGTGGAGCCGACGACCGGGAGGGCCCCGTTGGGCAGGAACAGCTTCGCGGTGTCCGGGAAGTAGCGGAACCGGGTCTCGTTCGCGGCGGTCTGCGCGCGGAAGGTGTCGTCGACGACGAAGCCGTCCCGGGCTAGCCGCTCGGCGGGCTTCAACAGGGTGCCCAGTCCCCTGCTGCCCCACTTGTCGAGCGCCTTCTGCCAGGTGACGGGCGTACCCGGAGTCCCGACGCTGAGGCCGCTGCTGACGGCCTCGGCGAACGGGATCGCCGCGCCGTTCTCCACGAACAGGTCGGAGTCGGCGGACAGCGGCGCGGTCTCGCGGCCGTCGATGGTCTGCACCGTGCGGGACTTGGCGTCGTAGTAGACGAAGTAGCCGCCTCCGCCGATGCCGGCGGAGTAGGGCTCGGTCACGCCGAGCGCGGCCGCCGTGGCCACGGCGGCGTCGACGGCGTTGCCGCCCTTCTTCAGGACCTCGATGCCGGCCGCGGAGGCGTCCGCGTCGACGCTCGACACCGCGCCGCCGTAGCCGACGGCGACGGGGACCTTCTCGGCGGGACTGCTCTGCGCGGCGGGTGGCGCCGCCGCTCCCACCGACACCACGGCGGCCGAGACCGCCAGGACCGACAGTTTCCGTGCGACACGGCGACGCATCCGCACCTCCAGTCAAGGGCTGTTGGCGCAGCCTAATCGATCGCCATGCCCTCGTCAGGAGCGCGCGGACTCCCGTCTCGAACAACGGTTTGCGTTCGCCCGCTACCATGCGCGCCCATGAATGACGACGTGCGCAACATCGTGCTGGGCGTGGTCGCGGCGGCCATCAGTGCCGCGCTGGGCTGGATCGCCCGTACGTACCTGTGGAAGCGGAAGCTCCGCCGCAAGCAGGCCTTCTTCGGGCTGCCCGACAACGCCGAGTCCCTGCTGGTGGTCAACCGCGGGGCCGGCGGACCCGAGCTGACGGTGATGCGCTACGACGTGTTCGCGCTCCTCGAACTCGCCGCCCTCATCAAGGACTGCAACGCCCACGCCCAGATCGTCCCGCACGACGCGGCACGCCAGGGCTTCGGGGAGCGCACCGAGTTCTGCGTCGGCGGCCCGGCGTCGAACCGCCGCATGACGGCGCACCTGGCCTCCCTGCTGCCAGGAGTGCGGGTGAACGTCGACACCGAACCCGGTCCGGACCGGGGTGCCCTGCAGGTCGGCTCCGAGCGCTACCGGGTGGAGGTCGGCAAGGAAGAGTACGCGCTGCTCGCCCGGCTCACCGTCGACCAGAGCCACGGCACCCGCCCCGTCTTCCTCTTCTGCGGCCAGACCTCGATCACCAACCAGGCCGCCACCCGCTACCTCGCCCGCAACCACGAGCGACTGACCCGCAAGTACGGCAACAGCTCCTTCGTCCTGCTGCTGAAGGTGGTCAACTCGCAGGCGTACGGCCCTGATGTCGTGGAGCTGGTCGCGGACGTCACCAGGGCGGCGCAGGCACCGCTGCCGGCACCGGCGGCTCCTCGCAATACCCACCGTGCCTCCTGAGGTTCCTCACATTCCACTAATCGTTACTGGCACGTAACTTACCGACGGGTTACTTGCGGTAAGGGGCCCCGGTTACCGTTCGGTCACTTTGCACTGACACGAGTGAGGAGTGACCCGTGGGACACCATCGCAAGGCCCTGCGTACGACCGCCGTGGGCGCCGTTTCCGCGACTCTGATCGCCGGTAGCGCCCTCGGTGCCGCCCCCGCCGCACAAGCGGCCACGAACGGCGTCCGCTTCGTCGACATCACCGGCGACGGCGGCACCACCCTCAAGGCGAACGTCATCACGCCGGCCGGCGCCGACGGCAGCCGCCGCTACCCGCTGCTCGTGCTGCCCACGAGCTGGGGCCTGCCCCAGATCGAGTACGTCGCACAGGCCCAGAAGCTCGCCAACTCGGACTACATCGTGGTGACTTACAACGTGCGCGGCTTCTGGCAGTCGGGCGGCGAGATAGAAGTGGCGGGCCCGCCCGACATAGCCGACGCGTCCAGGGTCATCGACTGGGCGCTCGCCAACACCCCGGCCGACGCGGGGCACATCGGCATGGCGGGCGTCTCGTACGGCGCCGGCATCAGCCTGCTGACCGCCGCGCACGACAAACGGGTCAGGGCGGTCGCCGCCCTCAGCGGCTGGGCCGACCTCATCGGCTCGATCTACTCCGGCCGCACCCAGCACGTCCAGGCCGGCGCGCTGCTGGACGGCGCAAGCCTGGTCACCGGCCGCCAGAGCGCCGAACTCCGGCAGATCTTCAACGACTTCTACGCCTCCAACCTGTCCAAGGAACAGGACATGATCAACTGGGGGAAGAAACGTTCGGCCGCCACATACGTGGACCAACTGAACAAGAACGGCGCCGCGGTCATGATGGCCAACGCCTGGGGCGACACGGTCTTCCCGCCCAACCAGTACGCGGACTTCTACGAGAAGCTGACCGGCCCCAAGCGGCTGGAGTTCCGTCCCGGCGACCACGCCACCCCCGAGCTGACCGGTCTGTTCGGCCTGCCCAACGACGTGTGGACGGACACCGAGCGCTGGTTCGACCACTACCTCAAGGGCGAGGACAACGGCATCAACGGCGAGCTGCCCGTCCAGCTCAAGTCCCGTTCCGCGGGCGGCTACGAGGGCTACCCGGACTGGAAGTCGGTCGGCGCGACGAACAAGAAGATCGCCCTCGCCGGAACGACCACCATCCACACGAACGTCAACTCGGGCGCGGACGGCGGGATCGTCTTCCTGTCCAGCATCCTCGACCAGGTGGCCCAACTGCCCCCGATGACCTCGATCCCGCTGATCCCCCGGCTCTGGGCGGGCGTCTGGCAGTCCGGGAAGTACGCCACGGCCCAACGCGTGCGCGGCACGGCGAAGTTGCACACCACGATCACCCCGACCAAGGAGAGCGGCACCCTCGTCGCCTACCTGTACGACGTGGGCCCGCTCGGCCTCGGCAAGCTGGTCAGCAACGCGCCGTACACCTTCCACGGACGTACGCCCGGAAAGCCGTTCGGCGTCGACCTGGAGCTGTACGCCACGGCATACGACGTCCCGGCAGGGCACCGGCTCGCCCTGGTCGTCGACACGGTCGACCCGCTCTACATCGAGCACAACCCGTCCGGCGCGCGGCTGACCTTCTCCTCACCGGCGAACGACCCGTCGTACGTGTCGATTCCACTGCGCGAGCAGTGATCTCCGGCCGGCGCCGGGCGGGTATGGCTCTGTGACTGCTGCCCCCTGCCGCCCCTGGTCCAGGGGCCGTGGGGGGATCCCCACCCGGCAGCAGCGTCCCTGGTCGCGGCCGGGGCCACCTCCACGGCCTTGGGGACGGACGGAACATCGTAGTCGAGGTCGGACACGGCGAGGATTCCGGCATGGAGAAACGCCGTTCCTCCCGGCATGGGTCGCACTCCCCGCTCAGTGGTGGAGGATCTTCGAGAGGAAGTCCCGGGCACGCTCGCTGCTGGGGTTGGTGAAGAACTCGTCGGGGGTGCGGTCCTCGACGATGCGGCCGTCGGCCATGAACACGACGCGGTTGGCGGCCGAGCGGGCGAAGCCCATCTCATGGGTGACGACCATCATCGTCATACCGTCGCGGGCGAGTTGGCGCATGACCTCGAGCACCTCGTTGATCATCTCGGGGTCGAGCGCCGAGGTGGGCTCGTCGAACAGCATCACCTTGGGTCCCATGGCGAGGGCCCGGGCGATGGCGACGCGCTGCTGCTGGCCGCCGGACAGCTGCGCCGGGTACTTGTCCGCCTGGTCGGCCACGCCGACGCGGTCGAGGAGTTCGCGGGAGCGCTTCTCGGCATCTTCCTTCTTGCGCCCGCGGACCTTGACCTGGCCCAGCGAGACGTTCTGCAGGACCGTTTTATGGGCGAAGAGGTTGAAGGACTGGAAGACCATGCCGACTTCGGCGCGCAGCCGCGCGAGGGCCTTGCCCTCCTCGGGCAGCGGCTGCCCGTCCAGGATGATCGTGCCGGACTGGATGGTCTCCAGCCGGTTGATGGCCCGGCACAGCGTCGACTTCCCCGAACCCGACGGGCCGATGACGACGACCACCTCCCCCCTGCCGACGGTGAGGTTGATGTCCTGCAGCACATGCAGGTCCCCGAAGTACTTGTTGACGTCACGCAGCTCGATCAACGGATCGACAGCCATGCCCAGCCCCAGTCCATGTCAGCTGTGTAGCGGTCATCGCAAACTATCCGGGTAAGGAGGGGCTTAATACACGACACGCACTTTTCGAGCATAAGCCGTATTTACGCCGAATTTATGTCGAACTCCAGGTCGGGGCCTCACGCTTCCGCGACTTCCGCGTACAGCTGCGACAGCTCGGGCACCCCGCTCGCGGCCCACTCCTGCCCCGAGGCCACGACATCGAACTCACGGCCGGACGCGAGCCGGACCACCGGCTGACCGTCCGGCCGGATCTTCCAGGCGGCTCCGGGCACGGTGCGCACGATGACGGTGCCGAGATACAGGCCGGCGTCATTGCCGAGCCAGGGCAGGATCTCCTCGTCGTCCCGCCAGCGCGGCACCAACTGGTCGACCGCCTCCAACGAGGCTGCGGTGTCGTCGAGTTGAACTCCTGCCCGGGACGCGTGGGAGCGCAGGAGTTCGCACTCGGCGAGGAGTTCGGCGATGCCCTCGGGGTCGGGGGCCCCGCGCTTCTCGGGCCGGTTGCCCAGAAAAGGGATCTTCATACCCCCAGCGTGTCATTCGCACTGCCGAACGCACCACAGGCGCGCGGGCCACCGATTCCGGTCGAGTTCACGCCGAGTTCAGGCATGGCTCGTTGACGGGTCACGGGCGCCTCTCTAACTTCACGGTGCGTCCCGCGTCTCGCCTGAACGTCTCACCTGAGCACCTCACCTGAGCACCTCACCTGAATTTGTCATGTGCAGTCATACGCGGTCCTGAGTGGTCGCGAACGGGAGGAGTCGGAGTTGCGCCGACGTGTGTGGAGTTCCGCGGTCGTCCTCGCTCTCTTCGCCACCCTGGTGCCGAGTGTCTCCGCGCAGGCGGCCGGCGAGCGCAGAGCGGGGCCGCTCCCACTGGAGCGGCTCTTCGACAACACGGCGGTCAGCTACAACGCCCGGCCCTCCGGGGCGGACTTCGACGGGTCGGGCGCCTCCCTGTCGGCACAGGACCTGGCGGCCGCGGGCTGGACACCCGGCCGCACACTCACCGTGCAGGGCGCCCGGCTGACCTGGCCCAAGCGGCAGCCGGGCGAGCCGGACAACGTGCGGGCCCGGGGACAGGACGTGCGGGTGCGCGGCCGCGGTGACGCGCTCGCCTTTCTGGTGGCGGGCACGGCCGGGACCGACGTCGGTGGAACGGGGACGGTGGTGTACGCCGACGGCACCCGGTCCGGCTACAGCCTGACCGCCCCCGACTGGCGCACCGGCCCGCTCGCCACCAAGGCCGTGGCCCTGCCGCACATCAACACGCCCGGCGGCCAACTCGCCGAGCGGGCGCGGTTGTACGTCATGACCGTGCCGTTGGCCGTGGGGCGCGAGGTCGCCTCGGTACGGCTGCCGCACGCGCTCGGGCTGCATGTGTTCGCGCTGGCAGTACGGGCCGCGACCCCGGGCTGGACGGGCAGTTGGGCGACCGCGACAGGCGGCTATCCAGCCGTGGGGCCGTGGGCCGACCGGACGCTGCGGCTGGTGGTGCACACCTCGGTGGGCGGGCCACGGGTGCGGCTGCGGTTCGACAACACCTTCGCGGCGGAGCCGGTGCGGATCGGAAGCGCCACGGTGGCGGTGCAGGAGGCGGGCGCGGCGGCCCAGGGAACGCCGGTTCCGGTGTCTTTCCGGGGTACGGCGGGGGTCGAGATCCCGGCGGGCGCGCAGGCCTACAGCGATCCGCTCCGCTTCGACGTGCCCGCGGACACCAATCTGCTGGTCAGCTTCCATCTGCCCCGGACCGTGCCGGCGGCACCCGTGCACCGGCTCGCACAGCAGCGGTCGTATGTGAGCGGGCCGGGCGACCACACGGCGGACGGCTCCGCGGCGTCGTACGGCACTGTCCTGACCAGCTGGCCGCTGCTGACGGGCGTCGACGTGGGCGGTGGGCCGGGGTCCGTGGTGCTGCTGGGGGACTCGATCACCGACGGCGACAAGTCCACGATGGACGCCAACCGACGGTGGCCCAATGTGCTGGCCACACGGCTGCTGAACCAGGGTGTGGTCCCGCACTATGGGGTGCTCAACCAGGGGATTTCCGGTAACCGTGTGGTCATGGACCGCTATCCCGGTGACGGGGTGTCCACGGACACGGCCGGAGTGAGCGCCTTGTACCGGTTCGACCGGGATGTCCTGGCCCAGACGTCGGCGCGCACGGTGGTGGTGTTCGAGGGCGTCAACGATGTGCGGTGGGGCACGACCGCGGAACAGGTGATCGCCGGGCTGCGCGCGATCGCGGACCGGGGGCACGCGCGGGGGCTGCGGATGCTGGCGGCGACGATCCTGCCTTGTGAGGGCGAGGTCCGGTGCACTGCGGCGGCCGACGCTGAGCGGGTCAAGGTGAACCAGTGGATCCGCTCCGGCCCCGGGTTCGACGGCGTGCTCGACTTCGACGCCGTGGTACGTGACCCGGCGCGGCCGACCCGGATGCTGCCCGCGTACGACAGCGGGGACCATCTGCATCCGGGGGACGCGGGGCTCGCCGCGCTGGCCGAGTCGGTGGACCTGCGGGGGCTGGTCCGGTGACCCCCTACGGCGCTAGGGCCTGTCCGGCGGATCATGCCGGCGTCGCGGCGCCTGGCACGCGCTCCCCCAGAGGGGGGACCCCAGCCGCGTTGTCGTCGGTTGCCGACCCCATCGCGTCGCCCGCCGCGGTAGCGGCTGATCGACACGGCTCCTCCGCCTTGCAGCTGCACGCACCAGACACCGCTCGGCTCGGCCGGTCTGCACTATTTCTTGCAGCCGGCCTGATCCGCCGGACAGGCCCTAGACGTCCAGGTCCACGACCACGGGCGCATGGTCGGACGCGCCCTTGCCCTTGCGCTCCTCGCGGTCCACGTAGGAGTCGGTGACCGCCTTGGCGAACGGCTCGTTGCCGTACACCAGGTCGATGCGCATGCCGCGGTTCTTGGGGAAGCAGAGCTGGCGGTAGTCCCAGTACGTGTACGGGTGGTCGTACTTGAGGGGGCGGGGGACGACGTCGGACAGGCCGGACTCGCGCAGGGACGCGAGGGCGGCGCGCTCGGCGGGGGTGACGTGGGTGAGGCCCTCGAAGGCGGCCACGTCGTAGACGTCGTCGTCCGTCGGCGCCACGTTGTAGTCGCCCATCACCGCGAACGGGCGGCTGCCGCCCGCGTCGCCGGCGACGGCCGCCTTGAGGGCCTCGAACCACTGGAGCTTGTAGGCGTAGTGAGGGTGATCCACCTCACGGCCGTTCGGCACGTACACCGACCAGACTCGGACCGGGCCGCAGGTCGCGGAGATGGCGCGGGGCTCCGCGGCGCCGTCGTAGCCGGGATCGCCGGGCACGCCCTTGACGACCTCCTTGAGGCCGACGCGGGAGAGCACCGCCACGCCGTTCCACCGGCCGGTGGCGTTGACCGCCGCCTCGTAGCCGAGGTCGCGCAGCGGGTCGAACGGGAACTGTTCCTCGGCGACCTTGGCCTCCTGGAGGCACAGCACGTCGGTGCCGCTGCTCTCCAACCAGGCCAGGAGCCTCGGCAGGCGGGCGGTGATCGAGTTCACGTTCCAGGTCGCAATGCGCATGCCTGCCAACCTACCGGGCGGGACTGACAACCCGGCTCCGCCCGGGGTGGGGCCGCTCACACCTCCGCCGAGTCCCCCGGTGTCAGGCGCAGGTGCTCCGAGCCGCCGAGGCCGCCGATCTGGCGGTCGTAGATCGGGCGGGCCAGATCGGTGAGCAGGGCGTCGTGGATGTCGTAGGCGCGCTGCGGCTTGACCTCACGGACGTAGTCGATGACCTCCGAGATCTTGCTCCAGGGCGCCATGACCGGGAGCATCAGCGTCTCGACGGGGTGGTCCGGCACGGTGAGGGCGTCGCCGGGGTGGAACACCTTGCCGCCATCGATGAGATAGCCGACGTTCGTGATGCGTGGGATGTCCGGGTGGATGACGGCGTGCAGTTCGCCGTGGACCTGGACGTCGAAGCCGGCCGCGGTGAAGGTGTCGCCGCGGCCGACGGTGTGCACGCGGCCCGGGAACGCCGCCGAGATCTGCTCCGCAACGGACTTGAGCGTCCAGATCTCGGCTGCGGGGTTGGCCTCCATCGCCGCCCGCAGGTGCGCCTCGTCGAAGTGGTCGGGGTGCTCGTGCGTGACGAGGATCGCATCCGCGCCGACGGCGGCGTCCTCCTCGCTGAACCCTCCAGGGTCGAGAACGAGCGTGCGCCCGCCCTTCTCGAGGCGGACACAGGCGTGCGACTTCTTCGTGAGCTTCATGACACCATCCTGCCCCCGCGGCCCGCTCGAAGGGCGGCGCTGGGCGGTGCTTGCGGCGCCTGGCCGGCGATCACTGACGATCACTCCGTGGGAGTGGTCTCCTCCCTTATCACCTGCTGCGCCACCTTGAACGCGCTGTTCGCCGCCGGTACGCCGCAGTAGACGGCCGCCTGCAGCAGCACTTCCTTGATCTCGTTCGGCGTGAGGCCGTTGCGCAGCGCGGCGCGGGTGTGGAAGGCGAGTTCGTCCATGTGGCCGCCCGCGACCAGGGCGGTGAGGGTGACACAGCTGCGGGAGCGCCGGTCGAGACCGGGTCTGTCCCAGATCTCGCCCCACGCGTACCGGGTGATGAACTCCTGGAAGTCCCCCGAGAACTCGTCCGCCTGCGCCAGCGCCCGGTCCACGTGCGCGTCCCCGAGGACCTCGCGGCGGACCTTGATGCCCGCGTCGTACGGGTCCGGCCGTCCCGTGGTCTGCGGCTGTACGGCGGCCGGGGCTATTTCGGCGATCGGCGCGGGCTGCGGGGGCGCAGCAGCCAGGACCGGCTTGACGGGGGCGGCCAGGATGGCGATCTGGCCGGTGGAGGAGTCGTAGGCGGGCTGCCAGGCGGTGGAGAAGTGCCGGACCAGCAGGTCGGTGACGGCGGCGGGCTGCTCCACGGGCACCAGGTGGGAGGCGCCGGGGACGACGGCGAGGCGGGCGTCCGGTATGCCGGCGACCAGGGTGCGGGCCTCGGCGGGGCCGGTGACCTGGTCGTCCGAGCCGACGAGGACGAGTGTGGGCACGGTGACGCCACCGAGCTGGGGGCGTACGTCGAAGGAGGCGAGTGCCTCGCAGGCGGCGATGTAACAGCCGGGGTCGGTGGTGCGCACCATCTGTACGGCCCACTCGGTGATCGCGGGCTGGGCGGCGGCGAAGCCGGAGGTGAACCAGCGGTCCGGCGAGGTGCGGGCGATGGGGTCGAGGCCGTTCGTGCGCACGATCACCCCCCGCTGCCGGAACTCGTCGGCCGTGCCGAAGCGGGGCGAGGCGGCAATCAGGGCGAGCGAGGCGACGCGCTCCGGGTGGCGCAGGGCGAGTTCGATGCCGAGCGCCCCGCCGAGCGCGCAGCCCGCGTAGCCGAAGCGCTGCACGCCGAGGCCGTCGAGGGTGGCGAGCAGCCGGTCGGCGAGGTCGGCGACGGAGCCCGCCGGGTACGCGGGCGCGCCGCCGTGTCCCGGCAGATCGAACCGGAAGACGCGCCACTGTTGCGTCAGCTCGGGGACCTGCCGGTCCCACATGTGCCATGTCGTACCGAGCGAGGGGCCGAGGATGAGGACCGGGGCGTCTTCCGGGCCGTCGAAGCGGTACTGGAGGGCAGGGGTCTTCGTCTCACTCACTGCTCCACGCTAACCGCCACCTCTTACGGCCCCACCCCTGGGCCCCCAGTCCCCACACCTGGCTCCCGAACATCAGCGGCGAACCCTCACACCACCTTCACCCAAGACTTCACCGAAGACCCGGGGCGGTGGCCGTACCGCAGACGGTGACCCCGAACCGGGTCCGCATCCGCCGCATCTCCCACAGCGAAACGGCGGTCACCGACAACGGGCCGCCCAGCAGGGAGCAGAACTGCACGACCGGCGGGCCCTGCGGCATACCGCTGTCGATCAGATTGAAGACCGCGAGCACCCACACCAGGGCCACGGTGACCACGGGCGGCAGCATCGGATGGACGTGGGCGCTGTTGAAGGCGCTGCGCGCGGAGTACAGCGACGCCAGGAAGAAGAAGGGCAGCCCCCACACGATCGCGACCAGCGCCACGAGTCCCACCAACACCCCTTGCCAGCCCCTCATGTCGTTCTGAGCGGCCAGGCTCGCTCCGTAAATGATCCCGCCGAGCGCGACCACCGTCAGCAGATACCAGCCGACCGCCTTCAGCGGGGCACGGAGCCGGGAGCGCAGCTGGGGCCGCAGGTGCGGGGGCACGTAGAGGATGAAGCCGAGCATGACCAGCGGTCCCGCGCAGATCAGCAGGACGGGGGCGATGATCGCGTTGCCGATGCCGTTGGTCGCCGCGTCCTCCCAGCGGTCCTTCTCCACGCCGTACACCAGAAGCAGTGCGAGGGTGGCGACGGCGCCGAGCACCGTGCGGGCCACCTGCACGCGGTCCACGGTGCGGTCCTCGATCCGGCCGTCGCCCTCCTGCACGAAGAGCCGGGTAGCGACGCGGTGCGCGGAGCGGATGACGGCGGCGGCGAGGTAGGGCGCGGAGAAGAACCACAGGCGGCTGCGGCGGCGCCGGGCAGGAACGGGGGGCGCGGGAGGCGGGCCGTAGGGGTACGGATTCGGGTACGGGTACGGGTACGGATTCGGGTGGGGGTTCTGATTCGGATACGGGTCCGCATTCGGTGCGGGCGGGCCGTAAGGGGCGCCCGGCGTCGGCCCGTACGGAGCGCCCCAGCCCTGACCGCCTGGTCCTTGGCCGCCGGGTCCTTGGCCGCCGGGTGGCCCCGATCCGGGTCCAGGACCCCATCCCCCCGTTGCCATGGCCTCTCCCACCGTTCGTTTCCGGCCAGTTGCTGTGTCGCCTGGCGACTTCGCGGCAGTGAAATGGGCGTGGGGAGGCTCAAGCCTCCGCTTCCGTCACGGTCGTTGGCGGTCACGGCGCCTCGCCCGTGTCAGCCTTCCGGCGAAGCGCCCAGGCCCGTCAGGGCGCCGACCGGGTCGAGGTCGGGAGTGCCGCGGGGCCACCAGTCGTCGTGGCCCGGTTCCGATTCGTACGGGTACCAGAGGCCGTCGCGGCCGAGGCGGAGTTGGACATGGCCGCGGGGGTGGGTGAGGTGGTTGCGCCAAGGGCGGAAGGCAGGGAGGTCGGCGGCGAGGAGGAGGGGGCGGGCACGGTCGAAGCGGCCGGCCGGCGGGTCCCAGGGCTCTTCGAGGACGGCGAGGCCTTCCAGGCCGCCCTGGCGCCAGGCGGCGACCGCGCGCGCCAGCTCTGCCGGGGTGCGGTCGGCCGCGGAGGCGAGGGAGGCGTACAGGGCACGGGTCGCGGCCGTGAGGCCGGAGCCCGGGCGGGCGGCGGCGAGTCGTACCGCGTCCTGCCACAGGGTCAGTTCGGCGACCGGATCGCGGCCGGTGCTGAGCAGGGCGTGCGCGCGGGCGGCCGCCTCGGTCGCCAACTGGTCCAGCGCGAAAGGGTCCGGGCCGCCCGGCGCCGCGGGGTAGACGGGAGGCTGCTCGGGGTGCGCGGGCGCAGGCAACGGGGGTGGGAGGGGAGGCAGTTGGCGGTCCGAAGCCAGGACGTCGGCGGCGCGTACGCCCGGCAGGGGCGCCGGCTCCCGTTCCTGTGCGGCACGGGCCGCGCGGGCCGCGCTCAGGCGTGAGAGGGCGTCGAGCAGCTCGCGTTCGCCGCGGCCGCGCAGCAGGAGCAGGACGAAGGGGTCGGCGTCCAGCAGGCGTGCGGTCTGGTAGCAGAGGGCGGCGGCGTGCTTGCAGGGGTGGCCGCGGTCGGGGCAGCTGCAGTGGGGGTCGAGGTCACCTGGGCCCGGCAGCAGGGGCACCCCGCACTCGGCGAGGGAGTGGGGCATCTCCTTGTCGAGCAACGCCGCGATGTGTCCCGGCCGGTCGGCCGCGGCGTCCAGGAACCGCTCCCAGTCGCCGTCACCGAGCGTCCGCAACCGCACCTGCACACGGTACGGCCGCGGACGGCTGCCCCGCACATACGCCAGGACCAGCCCCGGCGTCACGGTGATGGCATCGACGTGCCCCTCCTGCGCGTAGCCACGTCCGCGGGCGAGCCGCTTGGGATCGAGGGCGCCCTCTTCCAGGGCGGCCACCCAGGCATTGCCCCACCAGGTCTCGGCGAAGCGGATGTCCTCCGCCGGGCGGGGCGCGAACGCCGGGAAGGTACGGCGGAGTTCGCCGTCCCGGCCCGGGGCCGCCATGGAACGGGGGACCTGGGGTGCGGCGGGAACAGAGGGCAGGGGCAGGGTGTCGTCGCCGGGAGGCACCGAGGGTGGTGCGGGGTGGGCAGCAGGCTCGGACGAGATGCCGGATCCGGAGCGCGCCGAGGGTGCTGCGGATGGCCGGCCCGGTGTTGAGCCGGAGTCGGTGGGTGCCGGGGAGGCGGAGGGCTGCGGGGCCGACGTGGAGGGCGAGTCGGGGGTGGAGCGAGCCGGGTTGCCTCGGCGCCCGGTGTCCGGATCGGGCGTCGCCGGTTCGTCCGCAGGGGGCTCGTCCATGGGTGGCATCCGGAAGGCGTCGGCGAGCAACTCCCTTACCTCACGCGCACGGAGAGCGGCAGTCCCGCCGACGGGGCCCTTTCGAACCGGGGGATCGGTCGGGGCCGCCGAACGTCGCGAGCGACGCGTGCGGTCCTTGTCCCCGCCCTCTTCTTCGTCCGCCCGGGCCTGCCGCCTCTCGCCGAGGGCGGCCCGCAACGCCTCACGGGCAGCGTCGGCGGGACGTGCCCCTCGCCGATCGGATGCGAGGTCGGGCATCTGCGGGACAGGCTCTGCTTCGGTGCCGGGTCGGTCCGCTTCGGTGCCGGGTCGGTCCGCTTCCGCACCCGACGTGCCGGTCCCGGCACCGGTACGGCGCAGTGCCGCCCGGGCGGCGTCACCCGGCCGGGTCCTCGGGCGCTCACCCCGCTCTCCGCTGTCCGAAGCCGGCTCCTCGTCGGCAGACTCCACCTGCGGCAGGTCCCGGCCCGGGGAGGAACCTCCCGGCGCCCCCTCGCGTCGCTCCCGCGCGGCCCGCAGCGCCCGGCGTGCCGCGTCGGCCGGGCGGGCCTCGGACGATCGCATCGGCTGCTCCTGAACCGCTGCCCGGTCCGCGTCCCGCTGGACCGGTGCCCGGTCCGCATCCAGCTCGGCGTCGAACTCGGCTGCGGCCACGTCCGCCTCGGTCGGGCGCGCCGGATCCGGCCGGCCGACGGCACCCGAATCAGCGTCACGGCTCGCCCCACCGGGCGCACTCCCCCGCTCCACCGGCCCCGTCATGACGCCCTCCGCAGTGACACGAGGTCGGACAGCTCACGGTCCGTCAGTTCCGTGAGGGCCGATTCGCCGGAGCCGAGGATCGCGTCGGCCAGGGCCCGCTTGGACTCGAGCATCTCCGCGATGCGGTCCTCGACGGTGCCCTCGGTGATGAGGCGGTGGACCTGGACGGGCTGGGTCTGGCCGATGCGATAGGCGCGGTCGGTGGCCTGTTCCTCGACGGCTGGGTTCCACCAGCGGTCGAAGTGGACGACATGGCCCGCGCGGGTCAGGTTCAGGCCGGTGCCCGCCGCCTTCAGGGACAGCACCAGGACCGGGGTCGCGCCGCTCTGGAAGCGGTCCACCATGCGTTCGCGTTCCGGGATCGGCGTGCCGCCGTGGAGCAGGTCCACCGGGACCGCCCGGGCGGCGAGGTGGGAGGCGATCAGCCGGGCCATCCCCACGTACTGCGTGAAGACCAGCGCCGAGCCGTCCTCGGCCAGCAAGGTGTCCAGCAGTTCGTCCAGCAGGGTCAGCTTGCCGGAGCGGACGGCCGACCGCTCGGTCGCCGCCGCTTCGGTCTCCTTCAGGTACAGCGCCGGATGGTCGCAGATCTGCTTCAGCGACGTCAGGAGCTTCAGCACCATGCCTCGGCGCGCAATGCCCTCCGCCGTCTCGATGGCGAGCATCGACTCGCGCACCACCGCCTCGTAGAGCGCGGCCTGTTCCCGGGTGAGCGGGACCGGGTGGTCCGTCTCGGTCTTGGGCGGCAGCTCCGGGACGATGCCGGGGTCGGACTTCTTGCGGCGCAGCAGGAAGGGGCGGACCAGACGGGCCAGCCGGGCCACTGCCTCCTCGTCTTCGCCGTTCTCCACCGCGCGGGCGTGCCGGGCGCGGAAGGACTTCAGGGGGCCGAGCAGGCCCGGAGTCGTCCAGTCGAGCAGGGCCCAGAGCTCGGAGAGGTTGTTCTCCACCGGTGTGCCGGTCAGCGCCACGCGCGCGGGCGTCGAGATCGTGCGCAGGGCCTTCGCCGTCGCCGAGTACGGGTTCTTGACGTGCTGTGCCTCGTCGGCGACGACCATGTCCCAGGTGTGCCGGGCCAGTGTCGGTGCCGTCGACCGCATCGTGCCGTACGTGGTGAGGACGAAGCCGCCGTCCATGTCCTCCAGGGTGCGATCCGGGCCGTGGAAGCGGCGGACGGGGACGCAGGGCGCGAAACGGGTGATCTCCCGCTGCCAGTTGCCGAGCAGCGAGGCGGGGCAGACCACCAGGGTCGGGGCCGTCCGGGCGCGCTTGAGGTGCAGGGCGATGACGGTGATCGTCTTGCCGAGCCCCATGTCGTCGGCGAGGCAGCCGCCGAGGCCCAGGGAGGTCATGAGATCCAGCCAAGCCAGGCCCCGGAGTTGGTAGTCGCGGAGGGTGGCCTGGAGGCCGGGCGGCGGTTCAGCCGGGCGTACGCCCGCCGTCAGGCGGTCGCGCAGGGCCGCCAGGGCGCCGGCCGGTACCGCCTCGACCGTTTCGCCGTCGACCTCCGCGCTGCCGGTGAGGGCGACGGACAGGGCGTCGACCGGGTCGAGCAGGCCCAGTTCGCGTTTGCGGGCCTTGCGGACGAGGGCCGGGTCGACCAGCACCCAGCGGTCCCGCAGCCGGACGACCGGTCGGTGCGCCTCGGCGAGCGCGTCCATCTCGCCCTCGGTGAGCGGGTCGCCGCCGATCGCCAACTGCCAGCGGAACTGGAGTAGTTCCTCGCTCTCGAAGAAGCCGGTGCCGTCGGTCGCCGAACCCGGCGCCGGCCGTACGACCGCGGCGGCGCTCAGGTCCTGCGCCAGGTCCCGGGGCCAGTGCACCGCCACCCCGGCCGCCGCGAGCCGGGTCGCGGCCACGCCCAGCAGGTCGCCCAACTCCTCGTCGGACAGGGCCAGCACATCGGGCGCGTCCTGCTCGGACAGCCGGTCGAGCGGGGCCCACACCCGGGCCGCGCGCCGCACCGCCAGCGCCGCGTCCACCCGCGCGCGTGGCCCGAACGCCGCGTCCGCCTCGCCCGACCACAGGGCGGCCGCGTCGGCCACCAGGGTGGGGTCGGCGAGGCTGTGCACCTGGACGACGGCCGCGCCCGCGCTGCGCACGCCGTCACCCCCGTGGTCGAAAAGGTCGTACGCCGACAGGTCCAGGCGCAGCGAGATCCGCACGCCCGCGTCCATGCCGGCGGCGACCTCGGCCGCCCAGTCGTGGGCGTCGGGCAGCCGCTGGGCCTCGCGCGCGGCGAAGGGCCTGCCCGAGGCGTGCGGTGCGGCGGGGGTGCGGGGCAGGGTGTCCGCGACCGCGTCCAGGAAGGAGCGCATCAGCGCCTCCGGCTCGGGCAGCCGCAGCGGGCCCGGGCCGGTCAGGGGGACCGCATGACCTTCGTACGGCAGGGCCGCGGCGACCGCTCGCAGGTGCGCGATGTCGTCCGGGTCGAGGGGGCCGGCCCGCCAGGCGTCGTGGCCGGTGGGGGTCAGGCCGGGCAGCAGCCGGCCGCGGGCGGCGAGCCGGAGCGCGTGCAGCGCGGCCGCGCCCCAACAGGCGGTGGCGGGATGGGCGGCCGGGTCGCGCCGGGCGCGCACGAGCAGCGGCAGCGCGTCGGCGATCGGCAGGGACAGCGCGGGTGTGGTCCTGCGGCGGACTCCGGCCCCATGACGCCGTACGACGGTGAGCTCCGTGTCCTCGGCGGGCAGCGGGCCGCCCTCCGGGTCCCAGAAGGCCATCCGCCCCTCGCGCGGGAGGGGCGCGGGCAGGAAGAGGGCAGCGAGCCGAACAGGGACGGCCTCCCCCGCGCGCTCGGCCACCGCGGTGCTGCCGCGCTGCGCGGCCCTGTCGCTCATACGTCCTGCCACCTCCCGCCCATGAGTCGGATCAACCGTCTTCGACTCTACGGGCGGGGTCTGACAATCGGCCCCGGCGCCCGGCTCGGGCCGGAAACCTCACGGGGTGATCAAGGGACCGTGCGCGAGACGACGTACACGAAGGGTTGGTCCGGGTCGGACATGTTCACGACGATGTCGTGGGTGGGCGCCGGGTTCTTCTGCTCGTGGAGGAGGCCGTACCACGGGCCCGGGCCGGTGAACTCCCAGCCGGTGATCTTCTGGTCGCGGGCGCTGATGGTGATGTCGTCCGGCTTCAGGTCGTCCCGGCTGAGGCCCATGGTCTTCAGGTAGGCGTCCAGGCCGACGCCGGTGGTCTCGAACTGGACGTAGAGGCGGCTGGTCCTCCAGTTGTTCGTCTCGTAGTACGCGACCTTGTACGAGGGAACCGGGATCGTGATCTTGTAGATACGGCGCTGGACCCTCGACGGCCAGCCCTCCGTCAGGCCGGTCGCCGAGTACTTCGCCTCCTTGTCCTTGCCGCTGTCGCGGCTCTGGTTGGCGGAGATCACCAGATAGCCGGCCGGTACGCCGATGAGCAGCACGATGATGAGCAGGGTGATCGCCCTGCGGCGGATCTTGTGGCGGCGGTCCTCGGTCGGCTGCTGCGGCTCGTCCGGGGAGTCTGCCTGGCGAGGTACGGTCACGGTCACGCGGACCCCTGCGTCGACCGGCGTGCCTCCGCAAACCGCGCGTAGCGCTCATAGCGCTCGACCCGGCGCCGGTTGGCGCGCCGGAAGCGGCGGGCGACCAGGCGGGCCAGGTCCGCGGCGCCGACCATGCCGGCCTCGGGGCCGAGCTGGGCCCGCGTGACACGGGCCTCGGGCCGGTAGCCGCGGCCGGTGAGGTGGCGTTTGAAGGCGTCCCGCGCGGGGCCGATCAGCAGGTCGTCGGCGGCCGACACGCCGCCGCCGATCACGAAGCAGGACGGGTCCAGGGCGGCCGCGAGGTTGGCGATGCCGACGCCGAGCCACTGGCCGATGTCCTGCAGCAGTTCGATGCACATGGCGTCGCCCTCGCGGGCCAGCTCGGTGATCATCGGGCCTGTGATGTCGGCGATGTTGCCCTTGACGTGCTCGATGATCCCGTACGCCACCGGCGAGTCGGCGGCGGCGAGCTCGCGCGCCTCCCTGACCAGTGCGTTGCCGGAGCTGTACTGCTCCCAGCAGCCTCGGTTGCCGCACGGGCAGCGGTGGCCGCCGGGCACGACCTGCATATGGCCGAACTCACCGGCGACGCCGTACTTGCCGCGCTTGACCTGCCCGTCCTCCAAAATCGCGCCGCCGATGCCGGTGCCCAGCGTGATCATGACGAGGTGGTCCTCGCCACGGCCGGCGCCGAAGCGCCACTCGGCCCAGGCGGCCGTGTTGGCGTCGTTGTCGACCAGGACGGGTACGGCGAGGCGGCCCGCGATGCGGTCGCGCAGCGGCTCGTTGCGCCAGGACAGGTGCGGCGCGAACAGGACGCGGTTGCGGTCGGCGTCGACCCAGCCGGCCGCGCCGATGCCGACGGCGTGCACATCGTGGCGGTCGGACAGGTCCAGGACCAGCTCGACGATCGTGTCCTCGACGACCTTCGGGCTCTTGGACTTGTCCGGGGTCTCCGTGCGGAGCTTCTCCAGGATGTTGCCGTCGGCGTCCACGACGCCCGCCATCACCTTGGTGCCGCCGATGTCGATGCCCACGGTCGGCACGCGGGGCGCCGACAGGTGTGAGCGGCGCTCCCGGGGGCCGACCGTGCGGAGCGCGGGCGCGCGGCGGGAGCCGATGGGGGCGGCTGTGAGGTCGCGGTAGGTGCTCATCACGGCCGATTCTGCCTCACCGTCGGGACGTGTGCCGGGCGGGGGAACAATGGGGCGGTTCCTGTGATCTGCCGAGTGCGGGCGGTTTGTGGTGGATCGCGCCCACGCGGCGGAGCCGCATATCGACACAGCCCCGCGCCCCTTCAGGGCGTCGCAGCGCAGGGACGGCGCATTGTCCTGACATTGCAACGTACCAAGCGGTCTATTTCACCTGACCCGGAGCGTACGAGCTGACGCTCATGACCGCACCAGCAACTGGAACTCGAAGGAGTACCGCGTCGGACGATACGTGTGGGTGCCGTACTCGACGGCTCGCCCTGTGTCGTCGAAGGTGACGCGCTGCATCGTAAGGAGCGGGGCGCCCTCCTCCTCAGCCAGGCGCTCGGCTTCCTCGGCGCCGGCCGCGCGGGCGCCGATCGTCTGGCGGGCGCTGTGCAGGGTGATGCCCGCGGCACGCATCAGGCGGTACAGGCCGGTGGCCTCCAATTGCGCGGTGTCCAGGTCGATCAGGGCGGGCGGCAGGAAGTTGCACAGATACGCCATCGGCTCACCGTGCGCGAGGCGCAGCCGCTCGATCCGGTGCACGTCGCTGTCCTCGGCCACTCCCAGCGCCGCCGCGACCTCGGCGGACGCCGGGACGACGGTGTTGACGAGCACCTTGGTCGCCGGGCGCTGGCCGGCCGACTCCAGGTCGTCATAGAGGCTGCTGAGTTCCAGCGGGCGCTTGACCTGGCTGTGCACGACCTGCGTACCGACGCCTCGACGGCGCACCAGCAGACCCTTGTCGACCAGCGACTGGATGGCCTGGCGGACGGTCGGCCGGGACAGGCCGAGGCGTGCGGCGAGTTCGATCTCGTTGCCCAGCAGACTGCCGGGCGTCAGCGCTCCGTGCTCGATCGCGGCCTCGAGCTGCTGGGAAAGCTGGAAGTACAAGGGCACCGGACTGCTCCGGTCCACACTGAGCTCGAGTTCCACGATCGGATCCACTTCTGGTTTCGGCACGGGCCGAGCGTAGCTCTACGCGTTGTTGACGGGAAGTAGTGTAGTTCGATTGTCCTGACATATTCATTGACAGCGTACGCACTGAACCCCCACTTTGTTTCCATGCGCATCGGGGTCATCGGTACGGGCCGCATCGGCACGATTCACGCCAACACGCTGAGCCGCCATCGCGAGGTCGGCTCCCTGATCCTCACGGACGCGGACGGCGGGCGGGCCCAGGAACTGGCGCGGCGCCTGGGCGAGACGGCGGCGCCCGGAGTGGACGAGATCTTCAGGTGGGGTGTGGACGCGGTGGTGATCACCACGGCGACGTCGGCCCACGCCGAACTGATCGGTCGGGCAGCACGGGCGGAACTTCCGGTGTTCTGCGAGAAGCCCATAGCGCTCGATCTGCCGGGCACGCTGCACGCGATCGGGGAGGTGGAGAGCGCCGGGACCATTCTCCAGATGGGTTTCCAGCGCCGCTTCGACCCGGGGTACGTGGGCGCACGTGAGGCGGTGCGGTCCGGGCGGCTCGGGCGGTTGCACACCGTGCGGGCACTCACCAGCGACCAGAAGCCGCCGCCGGTCGAGTGGCTGCCGCTGTCCGGCGGGCTGTACCGGGACACGCTGATCCATGACTTCGACGTGCTGCGCTGGGTGACCGGGCGCGAGGTCGTCGAGGTGTACGCGGCCGGGTCGGACGCCGGGCCCGCGATGTTCCGCGAGGCGGGCGACGTCGACACGGCCGCGGTGGTGCTGACGCTGGACGGCGGCACGCTCGCCACGGCCACGGCCACGCGACTGAACGGCGCCGGGTACGACGTACGCATGGAGCTGGCCGGGGAGTTGGACCAGATCGTGGTCGGTCTGGACGACCGTACGCCGATCGCGTCCACCGAGCCGACCGGGCCGCCCGCGGCGGACAAGCCGTGGTCGGGGTTCCTGGAGCGGTTCGGACCGGCGTACGAGGCGGAGCTGAACGCGTTCGTGGAGGTGGTGCGCGGGGAGCGGGCCAATCCCTGCGACGGGCGGGAGGCCTTGCAGGCGTTGCGGATCGCGGAGGCGTGCGAGCTGTCGCGGAGCGAGAGAAGACCGGTCGCGCTCGCGGAGATCGCGGGCGGGGCTCCGGCTGCGGCTCTGTGAGAACCGGACTCGGCAACCCGGGCGCCCGGTCCGCTACCAGCGCACCGGCAGACTCCGCACCCCCCGCACCAGCATCCCCGGCAACCACTCCCCAGGTGGACCGTCCGGCGCCAGACCGGGAGCGCGCTCCAGCAGGGACCGTATCGCCGTGCGGGCCTCCAGACGGGCCAGGGGGGCGCCCAGGCAGAAGTGGATGCCGTGGCCGAAGGCGACGTGGCCCCGGGCGTCACGGCGGATGTCGAAGGTGTCGGGAGCGGCATAGCGGCTCGCGTCCCGGTTGGCCGCCGTGAGGCCGACCATCACCGGTTCGCCCTTCCCGACGGTGATGCCGGCGATCTCCAGGGGCTCGGCGGCATACCGGTACGTCGCCGTCTCCACCGGGCCCTCGTGGCGCAGCATCTCCTCCACCGCGCCGTCGAGGAGGGTCATGTCGGCGCGCAGGGCGGCGAGTTGATCGGGGTGGGTGAGCAGGGCGTGCACGCCGCTGGTGATGAGGTTGACCGTCGTCTCGTGCCCGGCGATCAGCAGGATGAAGGCCATGCCCCGCAGTTCGTCCGGGGAGAGCCGGTCGCCGTCCTCGGCCGTGGTGCGGATCAGGTCGCTCAGCAGGTCACCGCCGGGCCCGGCAGACCTCTTGTCCTCGATCAGGTCGGTGAAGTAGGCGCCGAGGCCCGTGAAGGCGTCGACCTCGTTGCCCGGGCTGGTGGGCGCTATCGCCTCCGTCGACATCTTGCGGAACTCCCCGCGGTCCATCTCGGGCACGCCGAGCAGTTCGCAGATGACGATGAGCGGCAGCGGGTGGGACAGGGACTCCACGAGGTCGGCGCGGCCCCGCGGCAGCATGTCGTCGAGGAGGTCGTCGGTGAGCTGCTGGATCCTCGGCCGCAGCTCCTCCACGCGGCGCATGGTGAAGGCACGCGAGATGAGCCCGCGCAGCCGGGTGTGCTGGGGCGGGTCGGTGGCCAGCAGGTTCTTCCCGATCATCTCCTCTTCGAGCGACTTCAGGCCGATCTTGGAGCCGTCCTTGGACAGCCGCTGGTCGGCGAGCGCCGCGCGAGCCTCCTCGTGTCCGACGACCAGCCAGACCTCGGACTGCCAGTCGGGCAGCCGGACGCGGTGCACGGGGCCCCGCTCACGCAAACGCGCGTACACCGGATGCGGGTTCTCGCGAAAGCCCGCTCCCCCGAGCTCCCCCAGGTCGATCACTTCTGCCATGTCGCTCCCCTCCGACACACCGACAACGCTCGGGATCCCCGACTAGTGCCCGTCGTCCTCCGCTTCCTCCAACAGCCCCGCGTCGTACGCCAACAGGGCGATCTGCACACGGTTGTTGAGGTCGAGCTTGGCCAGGATGCGCGAGACGTGAGTCTTGACGGTGGCGACGCTCATGAAGAGGCCCGCGGCGATCTCGGCGTTGGACAGACCCCGGCCCACCGCGACGGCGACCTCGCGTTCGCGGTCGTTGAGGGCGGTGAGCCGCTCACGCGCGCGTGCGCGGCGCGTGTCGGCTGCGGTGCCGGCCGCGTGATCCATCAACTGACGGGTCACCGTGGGCGACAGGACCGGGTCACCGGCCGCGACCCGGCGCACCGCGTCGACGATCTCGACGGGCGGGGTGTCCTTGAGCACGAACCCGGCGGCGCCGGCCCGCAGGGCGCGCAGCACCTGTTCGTCGGCGTGGAAGGTGGTCAGCAGCACGACCTGCGGGGCGTCCTTCCTGCCGCGCAGCCGCTCCGTGGCGGTGAGGCCGTCGACCGACGGCATCCGGATGTCCATCAGGACCACGTGCGGCCGGGTCCGGTCGACCAGCGACTCGACCTCGGCGCCGTCGGCCGCCTCACCGACGATCTCGATGTCCTCGGCGCCGCCCAGCATGAAGGACAGGCCGGCCCTGACCAACGGGTCGTCGTCGACGAGGAGGAGTCTGATCGCAGTCATGTGCCTTACGTAATCACGGTTGTACGACGTGGATGTGCCGGACGGCGAGGAGCCCTCCCCGGGCACGCGGGCTCACTCTGTGAGGTGTGCAGCGCCTCACGCGCGCGTGGCGACGGGCGCCCCCGCTCATCCCCTCATCCCCACGGCAGCCAGGCCCGCACCTCGAACCCCCCGCCCGCGCTCGGCCCGTGCTCCAGCCGGCCGCCCGTCAGCGTGGCCCGTTCGGTCAGCCCGATCAGGCCCTGTCCGGAGCCGGGAACATGGGGAACCTCGCCCTCGGGCGCGGGGTTGCGTACCGATACCGACAGGCCCTCACCCGGTGCGCCGGTCACCGTGACCGTGACCTCCGTGCCGGGGGCGTGCTTGCGGGCGTTGGTCAGGCCCTCCTGGGCGATGCGGTAGGCGGTGCGGCCGACGGAGGCGGGCACGGCGGCGGGGTCGGTGACGCGCTGGTCGAGGGTGACCTTCATGCCGGCCTCGCGAGACTCGGTGACCAGCGCCTCCAGCGCCCCGAGGGTCGGCTGCGGGCGGCCGGAGTCGTCGGGTTCACCGGCCCGCAGCACACCGATGATCTCCCGCAGGTCCTGGAGCGCCTCGTGGGCGCTCTCCCGGATGACGCCCGCCGCCCGCGCGATCTCCTCACGGGGCGCGTCGGGCCGGAACTCACGCGCCCGCGTGCACGCTGAGCAGCGTCAGCCGGTGCGCGAGGACGTCGTGCATCTCCCGGGCGATGCTCTCCCGGGCGAGCCGCTGGGCCTGCTCGGCACGCAGCCGTGCCTCCGTCTCGGCGCGCCGGGCCCGGTCGCGCAGGCTCAGCATGAGCTGCCGTTTCGACCGGACGAACATGCCCCAGCCGACGACCGCGCCGAGCAGAGCAATGGAGAAGGCGAGTGCGGCGAGGAAGGGCATGCCGGGCTCGGGGCGCAGCCAGATATAGAGCGGGAGCAGCGCCAGGTTGGCGCCTGCGACCCAGGCCACGTACCGGAAGGGACGGTGCACGGCGAGGGTGAACAGGGCGATCAGGCCCACGCCGCCCGAGGTGTCGGAGACCATGGCGATCGGGGTCATCGCCACGGCCAGCCCGAGCGGCCAGCGGCGCCGCAGCCAGACCGCGCCCAGCGAGAGCGCACCGATCCACTGGTCGACGACGACGAGGGTGTGCGGGAGGTCGGGGTGGTCGTCGAGCGCGTCGGCGGCGGTCAGTCCCACCAGGACGGCGACCAGGAAGCAGCAGAAGTCGACCACCCAGTCGCGAGCCGTACGCCGGGGCCGTCCGGAGCGCTCCGCGTCGGGATCGAGTTCACGCAGCATGGCCGAGGGCAGCAGCCAGCGCCGCCCCTCGAACATCCGGGGCACGGCCTCCGGCTTGTCACCACTCACGGCCGACAAATCTACGCAGTGACGGCCGGCGCCACCTCATCGCACGCCTGATCGTCGACCAAAGTCGCACGGCGGCAGACTTTCGGCGTGCGTCGCCCGTACGGAACGTCTACTTCCGTCGGGCATGGCTCGCCCCGCGGCCGATTGGCGTGGGGGGTCCGCGGGGCGAGAGTCATGGCATGAAGCAGTTGCTGGAAATCATTGGATTCATCGCCCTGGTGCAGGGCGTCGCCGGCCTGGTGCACGAGTTCACCGACTGGCACTGGGGACTCGTACAGCGGATCGACTTCCTCGACGGCTTCGAGATCTACGCGAGCGTCGCACTGCTGGTGCTGGCGTTCGCGCTGTTCGCCGCCGCCGAGAGCCGGAGGTCCGGTTGAGCGTGGACCGGACTTCCCGCTGGTCGCGCCGTTGGTCGGCGTCCATCTGGAACCCGGCGCACCCCTCTGAGCTGTCAGCGCCGTGCGCCGCCGAGTGTGCAGGCTTCGTGGGGCCACCGCGCGCCAGGTTAACTTCCAGAAAACTCATCGGACTTGCCGGGAAAATCTCCAGTCTTGACATTGACATGCCACTGTCTACGCGCGTCATCATGAGGGCATGAGATTCCCCCCACGAATCACTCGCATCGGCGCCGCAGCCGCCGTCCTGTCCGCCCTCCTCGTCGGCGGCACCGTCACCGCCACGCCGGCCGCCGCCGCGGTCGGCAGCATCTGCTACGGCGCCCTGCCCTCGCAGGCGCACAACACGCTCGACCTGATCGCGCAGGGCGGGCCGTACCCCTACTCGCAGGACGGGACCGTCTTCCAGAACCGGGAAGGCATCCTGCCCAGCCAGTCGTCCGGGTACTACCACGAGTACACGGTCATCACGCCTGGTTCGTCTACGCGCGGAGCTCGCCGCATCGTCACCGGTGAGGAGAACCGGGAGGACTACTACACGGCCGACCACTACGCGTCGTTCGACCTGATCAACTACAGCTGCTGAGGAAGCCTGTACGGACCCCTCGCCCCGCGGACCCCCCACGCCCATCGGCCGCGGGGCGAGGTATGTCCTTGGGACACAGCGCCACCATCCGGCACCGGCCCGGATCGCTCGCCCCCACGCCGGCCGCCGCTCCGGCAACCACGGCCGGCACTACCCGCAGGACGATCGTCCATGCTCGGAGCCTCTGCCGGCCGACACCCTGGCGGCACAGTGCTTCATCGCACGACGCTCGTCCTCACTCAGGCCACCCCAGACCGGCCTCCTGGCCCGAGTCGAGCGCCCACTGCCGACATTGCGCCATCACAGGACAAGGACGGCACAGAGCCTTGCCGTTCCACCAGGCCGGTATGGCCGCTGCCGCCAACAACGCCTTCCGCCAGCTCGGCGCCGCCCTCGGCCCCGCTGTCCTGGGCGCGCTGCTGTCCGCTCGGGCCGTGGACGCTCTGCCCGGACATCTCACCGCCGCGGGCCTGGACGGGGCGACGGTCCGGCGCGTCACCGAGGCCGCGGACGCCGGCGGACTGAGTGCGGTCGGCGGGCTTCGCATGGGCGCGGACACCCCGCGTGTCCTCGGCGCCCTGTCGCAGGCATTCGTCGACGGTCTTCAGCTCTGCCTGGTCGTCGCGGCCGCCCTGACCGTGCTGGCAGCCGCGGTGGGCTTCGTCCTGCTGCGCCGGCCGCAGCAGGCGGCCCTACCGTCCGCAGGCCCGGCTGTCTCCGTCCAAGGGCCTCGCACCCCCGGCCTGCCCACCGCCGACACTCGTACGGCAGCCCGGCCGCAGTCAGCCGCCTCCCATCGGTGAGCGCCGACCCTGCACCGAGGTGACACCTGACGTACCGGCACGGCTCAGGAGCGGATAGTCACCGCGCCGGTACAGGCGCCGTCCGTGGGGACGGGCACGGCGCCGCTCAATGGCCTGGGACCGGACCCTTCCGGTCCAGGCGACTGAGATCGCACATGGCCCCTTGCGTACGGACCGATGGAGCGACCGTGGTTGGGTGCTGCACAGTCGACGGACGCGCTCGTCACCTCTTCGTCTCGCCGACTCGGGGTACAGGGCAGGCGGCCCGGCAGCCCGCGTTGCTTTCCAGCAGCCCTACAACCGCTCGCTCATCGGCGACCAAACGGTGCTCATGCCCGTATGCCGTGCAGCGAGGTCCACAACCGGAGCCACGGTGCCGACCGTCGTCCGGGCCGCCACCACCAGCATCGGGTTGGAGGGAAGACCGCAGGACTGTCCGCGGTTGGCCAACCCGGCTATTCAGCGGAATCCTTTCTGGTGGTCAGGCGTACGGGGGGCATGGGCTGTCGGTGGCGGCCGATGGGAAGACGCTGGCTGGGCACGCGGGCGCAGCGCTGCTGCGGAAGCTCGCGGACGCTGGAGCCGGGCGGGTCCGCGCGGATGCTGCGGTTCAACGACGGATCCGCCGTTACCGCACAGACCGTGACCCTGGCCACCAGGGTCTCCTACCGGCGGCTCGCTGCGCCTGGTCTGGAGGCGCTGACCGGCTGTGGCGCCTTCTACGGCTCAGCCAGGGACCGCCGATCCATGGATAAACCTTCCTCTCCCGCCCCTGCGCGGGCGCCCCTACGGTCGAGGCTGCGGGCGCTCACCGGCCCGCCGTACCGAAGGAGCGAGACCCCCATGAAGATGACCGGCAACACGATCCTGATCACCGGTGGAACCTCGGGCATCGGCCTCGGTCTGGCCCTGCGTCTGCACGAGGCCGGCAACAAGGTGGTCGTCGCCGGCCGGCGCAAGGAACTCCTCGACGGGATCACGGCCGAGCACCCGGGCATCGACGGGCTCGTCCTCGACATCGCGGACCCCGACTCGATCGCCCGGGCCCGTGAGACCGTGGCGGCGAGCTACCCGGGGCTGAACGTCCTGGTCAACAACGCGGGCATCATGTTGCGGGAGAACCTCCTCGACCCGGCCGAACTCCCGGTCGCCGAGGATCACGTCGCGACCAATCTGCTCGGCACGATCCGGATGACGTACGCCTTCCTGCCCCTGCTCGCGGGCAAGGACGACGCGGTCGTCATGAACGTCACCTCCGCGCTGGCGTTCGTACCGTACCCGAGCACCCCGACCTACAGCGCGACCAAGGCCGCGCTGCACTCCTTCTCCGAGAGCCTGCGCATCCAGCTCGCCGGTGCTGACGCCGGCGTCCAGGTGATCGAGGTCGCCCCGCCGGGCGTGCGCACGACCCTGCTGGGCCAGGAGGACAACGAGCACGCCATGCCGTTGGACGACTTCCTCACCCAGACCCTCGACCTGCTGCGCGAGAAGCCCGACGCGAAGGAGCTTGTCGTCGAGGACGCCAGGTTCATCCGCGACGCGCAGGCCAACGGCTCCTACGACAACGTCCTCGCCATGATCACCAGCAGCTGACCGACCTGCAGTGACCGACGCGGAACAACAGCACGCAGGCAGGTGCGGGGAGGCACGACCGGCTCGGTCCTGAGTACCGACGGGCCCGAGCGCCCGGCCGACACGGCGCACATCGTCGTCTCGGCCAGGCCGGGCCGGCGAGGCCCGGGGCCGCTCCCAAAGCGTCGGGCGTCGTCGACGGGGGACCGTCGCCGCAGGCCGTCTTCCCTGCCGGCGGTCGGCGGCGCACCGCCGACGGTCAGCGAATTTCCCAGCGGGTCATGCAGGTCAAGGGACCATTGGATCGTCCCGCCGCGAGCGCCCTCGGCGTCAGCCTCACTCATGGGCGGCTTCGCGCAGGTGGGAGAGGAGTGCTCAGCCATGGATCGGCGGTCTCTGGATAGCCGGCCGGGATACGGTGAGGATGGGGGCATGGACAAGAAGGAACTGGCGGCATTCCTGCGCCACCGGCGTGAGACGCTGCGGCCCCGCGACGTCGGGCTGGTCGAGGGGCCACGCAGGCGTACCCAGGGGCTGCGTCGCGAGGAGGTCGCGCAGCTCGCCGGCATGTCCACCGACTACTACGCCCGGCTGGAGCAGCAGCGTGCTCCGCAGCCTTCCGTCCAGATCACCGCGGCTCTCGCCCGGGCGCTGCGGCTGTCCCTGGACGAGCGCGACCATCTCTTCGTGCTCATCGGCCACAACGCCCCGGCCCGCTTCCAACGCTCCGAACATGTCAGCCCGCCGCTGATGCGGGTCCTGGACCGCCTGGACGACTCCCCGGCCCTGGCGCAGACCGATCTGTTCGACACCCTCGCGATGAACCCCTTGGCCGTGGCGCTGCTCGGCGACCAGACCCGCCACACCGGTCTGGCCCGCAGCGGCTACTACCGCTGGTTCATGGACCCGGCCGAACGTCTGATGGTTCCCGAGGAGACCCACGAACGCCACGGCCGTGCCCAGGCAGCGCGCCTGCGGGCCGCGCTGACAGCCGGCAGCAACACCCCCCGGGCCGCCCGGATCCTCGCCGAACTCCAGGAACACAGCCCCGAGTTCGTCCGCATGTGGGAACTTCAGGAGGTCGCACAGAGCTACGACGACTGCAAGACCATCCTCCATCCCGAACTCGGCCGCATCGACGTCGACGCCCAGATCCTGTTCACCGAGAACCGCGCCCAGACCCTGGTGGTGCTGACCACTCGCCCCGGCACGGAGAGCCACAGCAAGCTCGAACTGCTCTCCGTCATAGGGCACCAGCAGCTCACCCCCTGACGTCCTGGGCCGGGGGACGGGTCAGGGCTCGGCGCAGGAGGGCCGAACAAGTTGGAGACCTGTGTCCCGAACCCGGTCAGGGGTGCTGGTGATGCATGCGGGTCACGGTCCAGGACGCCGGAAGTCGGGACCGGCGGCGCGGCACCCCGCACGCCCACTTCCGCACGGCTCTTGCTCTGCGCGCTGCGGCCAGACAGGTGGGCCCTGTGCTGTCCGGGCTCCGTGGTCGGGTCGCCGAATTGACCGGATGCCGCCTCCGCTTTACTCTCGAATGCATACGGAGGCAGCATCCGCTTTGATGCGGCCGCAGGATCAGGGCAGGCAGGAGGGCGCATGAGCGCCGGTGAACTGCGGGGACGCAAGCCCCGCGCGGACGTTCAGCGCAACCGCGCTGCCCTCCTGGAGACCGCGCAGCGCCACTTTCTGCAGCACGGGGTCGGCACCTCCCTCGAGGCGGTGGCCAAGGAGGCGGGCGTCGGGCCCGGCACTCTGTACCGGCACTTCCCCACCCGGGAGGCGCTGCTGGCGGCTGTGCTGCAGACGCGCTCCGAGGAGCTGGCGGCTCGTCAGGCGGACATCAAGCGGCTCGACGACCCCGCCGAGGCGCTGGAGCAGTGGCTGCGGGCGATGGAGGACTACTTCAGCGCCTTCAGCGGGCTGCCGGACCCGCTCATGGCCGCGGCCCGGGCGCAGGAGCCGGACAACCCGCTCACGATTCCCTGCGACATCCTCATCTCCGCCACCGATCAGTACGTGCGAGCCGCGCAGCTCGCGGGGCGCGTGCGCGCGTCGGTGCGCGGGCACGACCTGTTCCTCGCGGCCTGTTCCGTTGCCTGGATCAAAGGCACCGGTACCGAGGAGGAGCCGCTCGACCGGCTCCGCACGCTCATCGCGAACGGCTACAGCCAGGGGGACACCCCGGCGTAAACCGCCAGGCCCCTCGCCCTGCCCCGACCCCCGCAACGCCAGGTGGCGCCACCACCCAGCCATCACATCGCGCTGCCCTCAGGGGCAGCACAACCCCCCGAGGACCAAATCATGAAAATTACCGTCATAGGCGCCGGTGCCATCGGCGGGAATCTCGCCGCCAAGCTCAGCACGGCCGGTCACGACGTCCAGGTCGCCGACGCCCGCGGCCCCGAGGCCATAGCGGCCGACGTGCTGGAGTCCGGGGCCCGCGCTGTGGCCCTGGAGGAGTCGGTCCAGGGCAGGGACGTGATCATCCTGTCGATCCCGTTCGGGGTGGCGGGGCAGCTGGCGGACCTGTTCGCGTCGGTGCCCGCCGAGACGGTGGTCATCGACACCTCGAACTACTACCCGGGCATCCTCAGCGGGCAGATCGAGGCGGTGGACAACGGCCAGATAGAGAGCGTGTACACCGCCGAGCAGCTCGGCCGTCCCGTCGTCAAGGCATGGAACGCCGCGCTGGCAGAAACCCAGCGCACGCGGGGCGTCCCGGCGGGAACCCCCGGCCGTATCGCCATCCCGGTCGCCGGCGACTCCGACGAGGCGCGGAAGGTGGCCATGAGCCTGGTGGACGACACGGGCTTCGACCCGTACGACGCGGGCGGCCTGGCCGACTCCTGGCGTCAGCAGCCGATGGGCCCTGCCTACTGCACCGAGCTCACCCTCGACGAACTCCCCGCCGCCCTGGCCGCGGCCGATCCTGTCAAGGACAGGGCCGTCCGCGACAGCATGCTGGAGCGCAGGGCCGCCCTCCCGGCCGACCCCACCCTCGACGACGTCGTCGAGATGAACCGTGCCGCCCACCGCTGACCCGCCCGACGCGGCTCTCGTGCACGCAACGGCACGGGGGCGGCATCGGCACGCCACAAACACACAAGACGAACACGAAGAGCGCACAGTCCCCCGCGCTGCGGCCTGCAGCCTCGGCACGCCGCTGCCTGCGAGCATCCGCGAGCCGGCCGGTACCCGCAAGGGTGCGTCCGCACCCGGCCCATGGGGCTGAAGGACCTGATCGATGTCGCCGGCGCGGCCACCACGGCCGGCTCCCGGGTGCGCGCCGACCACCGCGCCGAGGCCGACAGCACGGTCGCCGCCCGCCTGACCGCGGCCGGCGCGGTCCTGATCGGCAAGACCCACACCCATGAGTTCACCTACGGTCTGACCACTCCCCAGACCAACAACGCCTGGGACACCGGCCGGGTCGCAGACGGCTCCAGCGGCGGGTCCGCCGTCGCCGTCGCCGCGGGCACCGCGACCTTCGCCCTGGGGACCGACACCGGCGGATCGATCCGCGTGCCTTCCGCGCTCAACGGGGTCGTCGGCCTCAAGCCGACCTACGGCCTCGTCCCCCGCCACGGCGTCACATCGCTCTCCTGGTCGCTGGACCACGTCGGGCCGATCACCGGCACCGTCGAGGACGCGGCGCTGGTCCTCGACGCCCTGGCCGGGCACGACCCGCGCGATCCCGCTTCCCTCACCGCGTCCACCGCGGACCACCGGCCGGGCGGGAGCACGGATTTGACGGGCCTGCGCGTCGGAGTGCCGAGCAATTACTACTTCGACCACGTCGGCCCCGAGGTCGAGGCCACGGTCCGGCGCGCGATCGACCGTCTCGAGAGCCTCGGTGCCCGCCTCGTCGACGTCGAGATCCCCATGACGCGCTACATCCGGGCCACTCAGTGGGGCCTGATGGTCCCGGAGGCCACCGCCTACCACGAGCGCACCCTGCGCGCCGTCCCCGAGCTGTACCAGGCGGACGTACGCATCCTCCTCTAGGCCGGCGAACTCATGCCCGCCGGGACTACCTGCGCGCCCAGCGCTCCCGCACCCGTGGGTCCAGAGCAGGCCGTGCGGCGCGCCCTCGATCTCCACATAGTTGGCGGACGGGAGGGCCTTGTGGAACGGCCGCGCGGTGCCCTCGACGGGCAGGATGCGGTCGCCCGTGCCGTGCAGGATCAGGGCCGGTACGTCGAGGGCCGGGATGTCGGCCCGGAAATCGATGTACCAGGTCGACGGCGCGGCAGCCGCCGCGTGGAAGCCACCGCCGGCGGCGACGTTCCAGCTGTTGCGCACGGCCTCCTCGCTGATCCTGGTGCCGAGGTTCTCGCCGAGGTTGTAGAAGTCGTTGTAGAAGGCGGTGTAGTACGCATAGCGGTCCGCCTTGACGGCCGCGACGACGCCGTCGAAGAACTCCTGCGGGGCGACCCCGTCCGGGTTGTCGTCGCTCTTGAGCAGGCAGGGCTCCAACGAGGCCAGGAAGGCGGCCTTGGCAACCCGGGCGGAGCCGTAGTGGGACACGTAGCGGGCGACCTCACCGGTGCCCATGGAGAACCCGACCAGGACGGTGTCGGTCAGGTCGAGGGTCTCCATCACGGTGTTCAGGTCAGCCGCGAAGGTGTCGTAGTCGTAGCCGGTCGTCGGCTGGCTGGACTGCCCGAACCCGCGGCGATCGTAGGTGATCACGCGGTAGCCGGCGTCGAGCAGCACGGCACTCTGTCGCTCTCAGGGGTGTCCGTCGAGCGGGAAGCCGTGGATGAGGACGACCGGCTGCCCGGTCCCGTGGTCCTCGTAATAGAGGTCGATGGTGGTGGAGTTCTCCTGGCCCACGGTGATGAACGGCATGCGCTGCTTCCTCGATTCCGGGTGGCTGGCAGGCGACTCGGTCACGCTGGGCCGGGACGCCGGGGGCCGGTTGACGCGCAGTGCACCACTCCTTGCCCGCACGCGCAGGACCCTCCATGAGGTGGCTGTGCGAGAACGCCGCGGGACGGGTCGTCAGGCGTTCTCGGGGAGCTCGAACGAGCCGTATTCGGGGCGGCCCGCGAGGTCGTACGAATGGATGGCGACGCCCTTGCTCGTGGTGCGGCCGGCGGTGTGCCTGAACGCGGTGGGCACGGCGCCCTCCCCGAACAGGCGGTGGCCCGTGCCGAGCACCACCGGGAAGGTCAGCAGGTGGAGGGTGTCGACCAGGTCGAAGGCCAGCAGAGACCTGACCAGGGCGCCGCTGCCGTGGACCTGGAGCTCGCCGTCGGTGCGCTCCTTCAGGGCGGTGACCTCCTTGGCGAGGTCGCCGCTGACCACGGTGGTGCCGGACCACTCGGGGTCCGTCAGCGTCGAGGAGGCGACGTACTTCGGCAGCCCGTTGAGCTTGGACGCGACCGGGTCGGCCGGGTCGGTCACCTTCGGCCAGTACGACGCGAAGATGTCGTACGTACGCCGCCCGAGGAGGAAGGCGCCGGGGCGTGCGAAGACCTCGTTGATGAACTGGCCGAAGTCGTCGTCGGCGTACGGAAAGCTCCAGCCGCCGTGCTCGAAGCCGCCGCGGGTGTCCTCCTGCGGGCCGCCGGGAGCCTGGTAGACGCCGTCGAGCGTGACGAAGAGGGTGGAGACGAGCTTGCCCATGAGGGGTGCCTCTTTTCCGGGGTGGGGGTCCTGCTGTCATCACCTCAGACCCCACCGGCACCCGCAACTCATCGGTGGGCCGCGTGCGCCTCAGCCCGCGTTCGTCGAGAACAGGCCGCCCGTCGGGCCCTGCTTGTCGCCGCCCTGGGCCTTCTTCAGGGCGTTGGCCAGGCTTTCGATGGTGAGGGACTGCAGGATGACGCGGCCGTTGCCCTCCAGGGTGGCCAGGGAGAGGCCCTCACCGCCGAAGACGGCGTTCATCAGGCCCTGCCGGTTCAGGCCGCCGACGCGCTGGACGCCGTACTGGATGCCCTCCTCGAAGGCGACGACGCAGCCCGTGTCGACCTCGATACGGCCGCCGAAGTCGGCCGGGTTGAGGTCGATGAAGTTGCCCGCACCGGCGATGATCACCGTGCCCCGCCCGGTGAACTTCTCCAGGACGAAGCCCTCGCCGCCCTTCATGCCGGTCCTGCCGCCCTGGAAGGCGATGCCGAAGTCGACGGTGGACTCGGCGGCGACGAAGGCGTCCTTCTCGGCGAACCACGCGCGCGTGCCGTCGAGCTCCAGGGCGCGCATCTCGCCCGGGAGGACGCCCGCGAAGCCGACGGTGCCCTCCCCGCCCTGGGACGTGAAGTACTGGAACGCGATCGACTCGCCCGCGAGGACGCGCTGGCCGACCTGCATGGCGGTGCCCATGGCCTGGCGCAGCATGCCGCCCATGCCGCCTCCGCCGCCGGCGGTCGAGCCGCCTTGGGGTTGCTGTCCGTTCGACGGACCGGTCAGGCGGGTCTCCATGGTCACGTTCGTGGTCTTGAAGAGAAACTTGCCCGCCTCGCAGTACACGGTCTGGCCGGGCTGCAGGCTGACGACCGCCATCTGCATGGCGTTGCCGACGATTTCTTGCTGAAGAGTCACGTGGGGTGAACGAGAGAACCGGAGCAAAGAGTTCCGATGCGTTTCGCCGGGTTCCGATGAGTTCCGCCGGTTTTCATCTGGTTCCGACTGGTTCCATCTCCCCGCGATCTCGGTGTCCGTTCGCCGCCAGCGCTTCGGCCCGCGCGGCGCTGGGATGGACCCATGACAACCACCACCACTCATGTACCCATGACCACCGCACCCGGTGCCCTGCACGGCAAGGTCGCCCTGGTCACCGGCGGCAGCCGCGGCATCGGCGCGGCGACGGCACTGCGGCTCGCGCGGGAGGGCGCGGACGTCGCCGTGACCTACGTGAACGGCAAGGAGGCGGCCGAGGAGGTCGTACGGGCCGTTCAGTCGCTGGGACGGCGGGCCGTGGCCCTGCGGGCGGACTCCGCGGACGCAGACGAGGCGGCGGGCGCGGCGGGGCGTACGGCGGAGGCACTGGGAGGCCTGGACGTGCTGGTGAACAACGCCGGCGTCGGCGTGCTGGGCCCGCTGGAGGGCCTCTCGCTCGCGGACGTGGACCGGGTCATCGCCGTGAACGTCCGGGGCGTCTTCCTGGCCTCCCAGGCAGCGGCCGCCCGCATGACGGAAGGGGGCAGGATCATCACGATCGGCACCTGCATGACCCAGCGTGTGCCGGGCCCCGGCGGAACGCTCTACGCGACCAGCAAGTCGGCCCTGATCGGCCTGACGCGAGCCCTGGCCCGCGAGCTGGGCCCGCGCGGCATCACGGCGAACATCGTCCACCCCGGCCCCATCGACACGGACATGAACCCCGCCGACGGCCCCCACGCGCCCGACCAGGCGGCGATGACCGCACTGGGCCGCTTCGGCACGGCCGACGAGGTGGCGTCGACGGTGGTGCACCTGGCCGGGGCGGACTACGTCACGGGGGCGGAGTTCGCGGTGGACGGGGGCCATGCTGCCTAGCTCCTGCGGCCGGGCCGACTCGCCGGCCCGCCGGTTCGCCGGCCGGCCAGCCGGCATCGACGACGGAGCTCAGGGTTCCGCCCGCTCCCCCGCCGCCCTCTCCGCCTGCAAGCGCCGCTGCTCCGCATCGTCCGCCGCCGTCGCCGCCGCGTGGGCGTCGGTGAATCTGCGGAGGACGGTGAGCAGTTCGTCGCGTGCGGCCAGTCCCTCGGCGCCGGGGCGGGACAGGGCCTCGCGCAGGGCGTCCTGCAAGGTGCCCCGGACGTGGCGCCAGGGGCCGGCACCGGGCTGCGACATGCCCACGTACCGGGCGAGGTCGCCCACCACGCGCGCGGTGTCGTCGTCGAGACCCTCGGTCCAGGGGCCGATCACCGACAAGGTGTGGTGGAGGGCGCCGGCGGTGGCGGCGGGGAGCGCCACTGTCACCGTGTCGACGGCGTCCAGGGCCGCGATCAGCGCGGAGATCCGTGCGGTCTGCTCGGGCCGGGGGAGATGGGCCCGCAGCGCGTCCAGGGCCCGCCGTATCTCCCCCACCTCCACCAAGGGCAGCGCCACGGTGACGTCCTGCGCCGGCCCGGCCCGCTCGGGGTCCTTCTCTCGCCGGAGCGATCCTCCGGGGGCGTGCCCGCTCCAGCCCACGACGTCGAACTCGTCGCCTGCCCGGGGGGCCCGGCAGGGCGCCGGTGCCGTCCGGGCGTAGCCGCTCTCCGCGAGGAATCGGTCGATCTCGTCCCACGTCGGTGCGGCGCCCCCGGACGAGAGGCGCAGTGCGTGCCACCCTCGTGCGTAGGTGATCTCGACACGCCAAGGGCGTCCTGCCTCCAGCCGTGCGCTGCCCGGGTGTCTCGACGCCAGTGCCACCGTGATGCCCTCCTTCAGGCCACTTCAGGCCACTTCAGGCCAGTCCGCTCTGCACCCGGTGCAGATAGCTGAAGTCGTGGTCGTCCCGGGCCCTGGCCAGCGGGCGGATCTCCCGGGTGGCCACGTTCAGGGCGTAGCCGCCGATCGTGCCGAGCAACCAGCCGAGGTCCGGCAGCAGCAGGGCGCCGCCGGCCGCGGCGGCAAGCGCGACCGACACCGTGACCGAACGGTGCGCCCAGGCCATACGGCTGCTGCGGCGCGCTGCTCGGTAGTCCTCGACCGCCTCGGAGAGTTCCAGGCGCAGCTGGGCGAAGACGTCCGCCGGGTGCTCGTAGTCACGGCGCAGATCGCCCAGCATGCGGTGCAGGGCGCGCATCAGGCGGCGTCGTTCGTCGGCGTACTTCTCGCGGAAGGCGAGGACGTCCTCGGTCGGGGTGTCCGGCGCCGGGACGGGCAGCAGCCGGCCCAGTTCCATCTCCCAGGCCAGACAGCGGGTCGGGGAGGCCGGCCGCAGGCTGTTGCGGTACGCGTCCTCGCTGTCCGTGTACGGGAAGAGGGCGCTGTCCGTGGTGGCGGCGAGCTCGCGGGCCAGCACACCGACGACCAGGCTCTGGACCTCCTTGGAGACGGAGAGCTGCGCCCCGAAGGACCAGGGCACGAGGTTGGTGGCCAGCCCGAGCTCCAGCAGCAGCTGCTTGAGCGGGTAGGTGATCTTCGACGTGAAGAGGACCGCTTCGGGCGGTGACGTGGGCACGGGCGGATCCGGGCGGGCCGCGATCCGCCGGAGCTCACCGGTCAGGACGGACCAGTTCTGGTCCGCGTGGGGCGAGGGCCCGTATCTGTCCAGGACATCGAGCGACTCATCGGTGAAGGCGAGCGGCCGGTACAGCTCACGCTCTTCCAGCCGCCTCAGTTCGGGGCCGACGAGCGCCTCGTACAGCCGAGGGTCGCGTGGCACGACCGAGGCGATGCCGTCCCAGTAGAGCAGGGCCTGGTGGACGACCTCGGTGGGCGGATTCACCGTCGGGTAGTACAGCAACACGCCCATCGAGTCCCCCTGGTCCGTTTACGGCAACCAGGTCAACGATAGCGAGGCGCACCGGTGTTGGCGGTCCGGTGCGCCACCGGGGTCAGCCGCCCAGCTCCTGGTGTCGGGCCGCCAGCGCCGCCGCCCCCTGCTCCGTCAGCGAGCCGTGCAGCCGCAGCCGGGAGATACCGCCGTCCGGGAAGATGTCCACGCGCGCGTGCGTGCCGACGGCAGGGGTCGGCAGGACGAAGCGGTGGTTGGTGTCGGGCTGGAGGCGGGTGCGCGGGAGGATCTCGGTCCACTCACCGGCCCCGCTCTCATCGGCATCCTTCACCGACACCGACGCCCAGCCCGCGCTGTTGCCCTTCAGATACGCCGTGTCGATCTCGATCGCCCGGATCTGGGACTGCGCCGCCAGCCGGTAGCGGATCCAGTCGTTGCCCTGGTCGCGGCGTCGGCGGGTCTCCCAGCCGTCGTCCATCTTGCGGGAGCGGCCCGGCTGGATGGTGTTCGTGGCGGGCGAGTAGAAGAGGTTGGAGGCGTCCTCGACCTGGCCGCCGTTCTCCAGGGCGACCACGTCGAAGGTGCTCAGCACCTTCAGCCACTGCGGGTCCGGTGCCACCTCGCCGTACACCCGCAGGCGCGCGATGCCGCCGTCGGGGTGCTGGTTGACCCGCAGATGGGTGAAGCGCTGTTCGACGGCGATGGAGAAACCATTCTCCGCATGTCCGCCCACCGGCGTGCGCGGCACCAGCGGGGTCCACTTCACGTCGTCGGCCAGCAGTTCCTCGGGCGACGGAGAGCCCGGAACCGACGTGCCCTCGACGGACACCGCCTGCGGGTAGTTGCCGCGGAAGTGGGCCGTGTCGACGACGATCCCGCGGATCACCCCGGGCGCACCCAGGCGTACCAGCGCCCAGTCGTGGTCCTCGGCCGTCGGCCACGGGTGCTCGGCGGAGGCACCGCGCCGCCGCCGCGTCTCCCAGCCGTCCATGATCTTGCCCTTGTGCCCGAAGTGCTCGGGGTCGAACTCGGCCCGCTCGGGCACCAGCAGGTTCTCGCGCTGGGCGAAGAACTCGTCGTTGGCGGCGACGACACCGGCGCCGAGCCGGCGGTCGGCGAGGTTGGCGTACTGGGTGAAGGGGAAGTCGGCGGTGCGGTAGTCCGCGTACGGGTCACCGCCTCCGTAGGGGTTCGCGTCGCCGGTGAAGCTGGGTATCGCCGTCACGAGGTGTGCCTTTCAGGAATCGGCCGCTGCGGGTGCGGGATGGGGGACGGTCAGTGGGCGCGCGTGAGCAGTCGGCCCTTCGGATCGGTGAACTCGCCCTCGGCCACGATGCGTTCGCCGCGCAGCCAGGTGGACTTCACGACGCCATAGAGGGTCTTGCCCGCGTACGCCGTCACGCGGTTGCGGTGCTGGAGGGCGGCCGGGTCCACGGTGAAGGTCTCGTCGGGCGCGAGGACGGCGAAGTCGGCGTCGCGGCCGGCCTCGATGGCGCCCTTCTGATCCAGTCCGACGAGCTGCGCCGTCCGCGCGGACATCCAGCGGACCACGTCCTCCAGGCCGTGCCCGCGCCTGCGGGCCTCGGTCCACACCGCGGCCAGGCTCAGCTGGAGTCCGGAGATACCGCCCCAGGCGGTCGCGAAGTCGTCGGTCTTCAGGTCGGCCGTGGACGGCGAGTGGTCGGTCACCACGCAGTCGATCGTGCCGTCGGCCAGCGCCTGCCAGAGCAGGTCCTGGTTGGCGGACTCGCGGATCGGCGGGCAGCACTTGAACTCGCTGGCGCCGTCGGGGACTTCCTCGGCGGTGAGGGTCAGGTAGTGCGGGCAGGTCTCGACGGTGATCCGTACGCCGTCCCGCTTGGCCTCGGCGATCAGCGGCAGCGCGTCGCTCGACGACAGGTGCAGGACGTGCACGCGCGCGTGCAGGCGCCTCGCCTGGGCGATCAGCTGGGCGATCGCCGTGTCCTCAGCGTCGCGCGGGCGGGAGGCCAGGAAGTCGGCGTACTTGGGGCCGCCCTGCTGCGGGGCGGCTTCGAGGTGATGCGGGTCCTCGGCGTGCACGATCAGCAGGCCGCCGAAGGAGGCGATCTCGGCCAGCGACTGGGCGAGTCGGTCCTGGTCGAGGTGCGGGAACTCGTCCACCCCGGACGGCGACAGGAAGGCCTTGAAGCCGAAGACACCGGCCTCGTGCAGCGGGCGCAGGTCCTTGACGTTGTCGGGCAGGGCGCCGCCCCAGAAGCCGACGTCGATGTGCGCCTTGTCGGCGGCGACGTCCTGCTTGGTGCGGAGGTGGTCGACCGTCGTGGTGGGCGGGAGGGAGTTGAGCGGCATGTCGACGAGGGTGGTGATGCCGCCGGCCGCCGCCGCGCGCGTGGCGGTCCAGAAGCCCTCCCACTCGGTGCGGCCGGGGTCGTTGACGTGCACGTGGGTGTCGACCAGGCCGGGCAGCAGGACATCGTCGCCGAGGTCCTCCAGCCGGGCGCCGGAGGGTACTTCGGCGTCGTACCCGAGCACGGCCGTGATCTTGCCGGCGGAGACCGTGACCGAAGCGGCCCGCGTCCCCTCAGGAGTGATGACGCGCGTCGAGCGCAGCACCAGTTCGACGTCGGACACCCGGACCCCTCTCTGCCGCCGTTAACTTCCGCGTAACGGAATTCAACTTTCTGTTGAAGGAGTCTCCGCTCCCGTTCCCGCGCCGTCAAGGGCACACTTCTCCACAGTGCACCCACCCCGCGCACTCTGGACGTTTCCACAAAGCGGAATTAGAATTCCAGCACGCAGAACGTAGCTATGTACAAGCGGGGAGTCAACCGACTGACGGGTAGGCTTCTGCCCTTCCCACCGCCCCGAAAGGAACGCGCCGTGCCGACGTCCAGCGCCAGCACCACCGACTCCGCCAGGTCCAGCAACGGCGGCGGTGTCCAGTCCCTCGAGCGCGCCTTCGACCTGCTGGAGAGGATGGCGGACGCGGGCGGCGAGGTCGGTCTGAGCGAGCTGTCCGCGAGCAGCGGGCTGCCGCTGCCCACCATCCACCGCCTCATGCGGACGCTGGTGGCGTGCGGATACGTACGCCAGCAGCCCAACCGCCGCTACGCCCTCGGCCCGCGCCTGATCCGCCTCGGCGAGTCCGCCGCCCGGCTCCTCGGCACCTGGGCCCGGCCGTACCTCGCCCGGCTGGTCGAGGAGACCGGCGAGACGGCGAACATGGCCCTGCTCGACGGCGACGAGATCGTGTACGTCGCCCAGGTGCCGTCCAAGCACTCGATGCGCATGTTCACCGAGGTCGGCCGGCGCGTCCTGCCGCACTCCACGGGCGTCGGCAAGGCGCTGCTGGCCGTGTTCCCGCCGGAGGAGGTGCGCGCCCTGCTGTACCGCACCGGCATGCCCGCCGCGACAGAGAAGACGATCACCACCCCGGACGGCTTCCTGGCGGCCCTGGAGGACGTGCGGCGCAACGGCTACGCGGTCGATGACAACGAGCAGGAGGTCGGCGTCCGCTGCCTCGCGGTCTCGGTCCCCAACTCCCCCACCGCGGCCGCCATCTCGATCTCGGGCCCGGCGGGCCGCGTCACAGAGGCCGCGACGGACAAGATCGTGCCGGTGCTGCAGCAGGTGGCCAGTGAGTTGTCCGAGGCACTGGCCAGCCAGAACCAGTCCTGACGGCGATGCAGCGCCGGCCAGGGCGCTACACCGACCGGCATGGCTCAGAGGAGATCGTCTTCGAGTCGGACGGCCGGGATTCGATCCGTACGACGATCAGGGGCGCCGCCTTCGGGGCATGTCCGCAGGAGTGCTGCACTGCGCCCTGCGGCTCGGGGACCCGGTGGGCCCGGGCCTGGACGAGCAGAACCTGATCACCCGGATCAAGGCGTGCGTCGCGTGCGTCTGGTCCGACTACAGCCCCGCCGGCGTCCCGCTGATGGCGGGGCCGGCCTGCTTCCGTGACGCCAAGGACCTCTACCGGCGGTGCGACGGCAAGCACGGCCCGCACGGCATCTTGGCGATCTGGCAGGAGCGCACCGAGTTCGCCCAGGAGACGTGGCTCTGCGAGGAGTTCGAGCACCGGACCTCCGACCGGGGCTACCGGGGGCCGTTTCCCCACCTCGGCACGCCTTGGTGATCTAGGGCCTGTCTGACAATTCCCGCCTGCCCCGCGACGCCTGGCACGCACGCTCGAACAACCTCGCGCGGGGGGACCCCCATGACGCCGCGGGGCCCGCCCTCCGGGCGGACGACGGGAATTGTCAGACAGGCCCTAGCCCCGCCCGCGCGGCGGTTCCCCGAACAGCTCCACCGCGTCACGCACGTCCGACAGACCCCGGGACAGCGCGCTGACCGACCCGATCGCGCCGGCGATCAGCAACAGTGACCGGCGCAGCCGCGGAATCTCCGGCGCCCCCTCGATCGTCATCGCGGCCAGCGCGCCGAGTTCGTCCTCGGCGATGCCCCGGTCGGGGAACTCGGAGGGATGCGCGGCGAGTTCGCGGCGCAGACGGGACACCGCCGTCCGCAGTTCCGCCACCCTCGGGTCCTCGTCGCTGCCCGTCACCGGCCTCTGTCCCAAGCTCCGCAACACAGCACTCCCCCCTCGCACGCCGTTGTGCGCCAGTAGTCCCGCTCCCCCGTTGAGCCACCCTGGCGGTGGTCGGGCGCCGGGGACGCGGGTCAGTAAACGCCACCGGTGCCGGGCGCGCCACCGTACGGACCGAAATTCAGTCCAAGGAAACCCGGCGCACCCGTGGACGTCAGGTATGCAGGACGCATGACGGAGAAAGAAGCACGCCCGGTCGCCGGTCTGATCCTCGCCGCGGGCGGTGGACGACGGCTCGGCGGACGCCCCAAGGCACTCCTCCGGCACCGCGGCCGGCCGCTCGTCGAGTACGCCGTCGGGGTGCTGCGCGCGGCCGGCTGTGCCCGCGTGCATGTGGTGCTGGGCGCGCAGGCCGCCGCCGTACGGGAGCGGGCGGAGCTCGGTGGCTGCGTGCTGGTGGAGAACCCCGACTGGGCCGACGGGATGGGCTCCTCCCTGCGCGCCGGGCTCGACTCGCTCGCCGGTACGGGGGCGAGGGCGGCGCTCGTCTCGCTCGTCGACCAGCCCGGCATCGGACCGGAGGCCGTCGCGCGCGTGCTCGCCGCGTACGAGGACGAGACGTCGCTCGCCTCGGCCGCCTACGACGGCGTACGCGGCCATCCCGTCCTCTTCGGCGCCGCCCACTGGGCGGGTATCGCGGCGACTGCGACCGGCGATCGAGGGGCCCGCGCCTATCTGAAGGAGCGGGAGGAGGCGATCAGGCTCGTCGAGTGCGGGGACGTGGCACGGGCGTACGACATCGACACGGAGGCCGATCTCGCCCACCTTGAGTAAGTGCGGTGGCACCCAGAGCCACGTTGCCTCGACTCAGAGAATCTCGACATCAACAAACCATTGAACTTCCACCATGAGGAAACTAGTATCCACTGTTCAGAAGCGCCCGCCCGCTCCGCGGGCCTTCGCAGCCGTACCCGGGAAGACTGGCACCCGGTGCCAGACAGCTCGACCGCTCGTCTTCGTAGCTCGCTGAAGGAAGTGACAGCTCATGTCCGCACCAGCGCCGTCCCCGCTGGCCATCGTCGACGCCGAGCCCCTGCCCCGGCAGGAGGAGGTGCTCACGGAGGCGGCCCTCGCCTTCGTGGCCGAGCTGCACCGCCGGTTCACGCCCCGGCGTGACGAGCTCCTCGCCCGCCGCGCGGAGCGTCGCGCCGAGATCGCCCGTACGTCGACCCTCGACTTCCTCCCCGAGACGGCCGCGATCCGCGCGGACGACTCCTGGAAGGTGGGCCCGTGCCCGCCCGCGCTGCAGGACCGCCGGGTGGAGATCACCGGCCCGACCGACCGCAAGATGACCATCAACGCCCTCAACTCGGGCGCGAAGATCTGGCTCGCGGACTTCGAGGACGCCTCGGCTCCCACCTGGGAGAACGTGATCCTCGGCCAGGTCAACATGGCCGACGCCTACACCAGGAACATCGACTTCACGGACGAGCGCACCGGCAAGTCGTACGCCCTGCGGCCGAACGAGGAGCTGGCGACGGTCGTCATGCGCCCCCGCGGCTGGCACCTGAACGAGCGCCACCTCGTCGACGCGGACGGCACCCCGGTCCCCGGCGCGCTGGTCGACTTCGGCCTGTACTTCTTCCACAACGCCCAGCGCCTGCTCGACCTCGGCAAGGGCCCGTACTTCTACCTCCCGAAGACGGAGTCGCACCTGGAGGCCCGCCTCTGGAACGAGGTGTTCGTCTTCGCCCAGGACTACGTCGGCATCCCGCAGGGCACCGTCCGCGCGACCGTCCTGATCGAGACGATCACGGCCGCGTACGAGATGGAGGAGATCCTCTACGAACTCCGCGACCACGCCGCCGGGTTGAACGCCGGCCGCTGGGACTACCTGTTCTCCATCGTCAAGAACTTCCGTGACGGCGGCGCCAAGTTCGTCCTGCCGGACCGCAACGCGGTCACGATGACGGCCCCGTTCATGCGCGCGTACACCGAACTCCTCGTCCGCACCTGCCACAAGCGCGGCGCGCACGCGATCGGCGGCATGGCGGCGTTCATCCCGTCGCGCCGGGACGCCGAGGTCAACAAGGTGGCCTTCGAGAAGGTCCGCGCCGACAAGGACCGCGAGGCCGGCGACGGCTTCGACGGCTCCTGGGTCGCCCACCCCGACCTGGTCCCGATCGCCATGGAGTCCTTCGACAAGGTCCTCGGCGACAAGCCGAACCAGAAGGACCGGCTGCGCGAGGACGTGCACGTCGAGGCGGCCGACCTGATCGCCGTCGACTCGCTGGACGCCAAGCCGACGTACAACGGCCTGATCAACGCCGTGCAGGTCGGCATCCGTTACATCGAGGCGTGGCTGCGCGGCCTCGGCGCGGTCGCCATCTTCAACCTCATGGAGGACGCGGCGACCGCCGAGATCTCCCGCTCGCAGATCTGGCAGTGGATCAACGCGGGCGTCGAGTTCGAGAACGGCGAGAAGGCCACCCCGGAGCTGGCCCGCAAGGTCGCCGCCGAGGAACTGTCCGCCATCCGCACCGAGATCGGCGAGGAGGCCTTCGCGGCCGGCCACTGGCAGCAGGCCCACGACCTGCTCCTGGAGGTCTCCCTCGACGAGAACTACGCGGACTTCCTGACGCTGCCGGCGTACGAGCAGCTGAAGGGCTGAGCCCTCAGGAAGCCGGTTTGTCCGAGTGGCCCAGGGACCTTCCCGGGGCCACTCGGTCGCGTACGGCCTGCTTCACGGCCGTGGGCTCCGGGAAGCCCTGTTCCTTGCGGTCCCATACGACCTCGTCGTCGACGCGGACGACGAAGACGCCGCCCTTGCCGGGCTTCAGCGCCAGCTCGGACAGCTCCGCCTCGAAGGTCGTCAGCAGCTCCTGTGCCAGCCAGGCCGCACGCGGCAGCCAGCGGCACTGGGTGCAGTACTCGATCTCTACCCGGCCACTCATCCGAGGTGCACCGACCAATCCTGTTCCGCGGCCGGCTTGCCGTGCAGGTCGGGGACCCGCTTCAGCCAGTTCGGCCGGCCTTGCTGTGTCTTCGCCGCCCGGAGGGCCTCCTCGGCGGCGAGTTCCTCCCGGCTGGGGAAGTCCGTGGGCAGCCACTGCTGCGAGGCGCGCACGCGCGTGTGGAGGTACGTCACGTAGGCCTCGCGTGCCTCGCCGGGCGAGGCGAAGTCGGTGAGCCAGGCATCGGGGACCTCCGCCACGATCTCGCGCAGCAGTTCCTCCGTCACCTTGGGCGCCAGTTCCGCGTCGGCGGCACGCACGTAGGGCCCGTAGTGGCCGAGGGCGTGGTGGCGGAAGTCGTACGCCTTCTCGGGGTCCGAGCCGTCCCAGCGGTGGTGGAAGATCAGGGCCGCTCCGTGGTCGATCAGCCACAGGCGCGGGGGAACCGTGCCCAGCGTCGGCCAGACCATCAGGTTCGAGCTGTGCACCGTACGGTCGACGTTCGCGGTCAGAGCGTCCAGCCAGACGATCCGGCCCGCCTCCAGCCGGTCGACGCGGAAGGCCTTGGCGACCTCCGGGGTGAAGTCCACCGCGCCCGGCAGGTAGTCCATGCCGAGGTTGACGCCCGCGCTGGACGCGTGCAGCTCCCGCACCTCCTGGTGCGGCTCGTGGTCGGCGATCGCCGGGTCGAAGTGGACCAGGACCAGCTCGGGGAAGCGCAGCCCCAGGGCGCGGGCCAGTTCACCGACGATCACCTCGGCGACCAGCGCCTTGCGGCCCTGCGCGGAGCCGGTGAACTTGACGACGTACGTGCCCAGGTCGTCGGCCTCGACGACTCCGGGCACGGAGCCGCCGGACCGCAACGGGGTCACGTATCGAACAGCAGTCACGTCGCGCAGCACACCGGCCAGGGTACGGCAGCACCCCACCGAGCTGATCAGCAATTACGCGCCGGCCAGTGGGTTCGGCAGGGGCCGGTAGCGGGCGTCGGCGCCGTCGGCGTTCGTCCAGCGCAGGAGCAGGTTCGTCTTGCCGGGCAGAGTGGGCGCGGTGAGCAGGCCGGCGATCTCGGGGAGGTCGTGGCGGGAGAGTTCGCGGCGTACGGCGGGCCAGGGGTCCAGGGGCGGGTGGCGTTCGGCCAGGGCGCCGGCGACCTCCACGAGGTGGTTGACGACCAGGCAGTACACCAGCCGCTCCCAGCCGGCCGCCCGTGTCACGTCCGGGAGCAGCTTCACGCCCTCGGCATCCCGGAACAGCGCCTGTACCGGCATGCCGTCGCTGCCGACGGCGACGAGCGTGTTCTGCAGATGCGCTTCGAGTACGACGCCGTGCTCGGCGAAGGCCGCGAGGGCGGGCGGTACGACCGCGCCCAGGTACGCCTCCCACCAGGCCGCCGGGTCCGCCGTGGCGTCGAGCGGGCTGCCCTCGAAGCCCTCCACGAGGGCGGCGGCGAGCAGCGGGGTCGTGCCGGGCGGCAGACGGTCGTGGAAGCCGTCGCGGACGAGGACGGCGAGTTCCTCGAAGGCGAAGCCGGCGGTGCGGTAGCCGCGGTCGCTCAGCCAGGCCGCCCGGTCGGTGGCGAGGGCGGCCGCGACAGCCGCGTCGGTGCGGCGCAGTTTCATCAGGTCGTGACGCCACAGCCGGCGGATGTCGTTCGTGATCCGCACATCGAGGCTGAACTTCAGGAACAGGTCGCGCTCGGGGGCGTACAGGGTGCGGATCGCGGCCGTGGGCCAGACGTCCAGGTCGGTGGTGCCCAGCCGGATCAGCGTGCCGTCCGCGAAGGCCGGTGCCAGGTCCACGAGGCCGAGCTGCCAGGGGTGCGCGGGCAGCAGCCGGTAGCCGGGCGGGGCCTTGCCGAGGGCGTCCAGGGCGGAGGTGTCGCCCTCCTCGACGACCGTGTCCTCGCGCAGGCCGAGCAGCGCCAGCGGGAAGCGGGCGTGTGCCTCGGGGGCGTACGGCAGCCAGGCCGCGACCGGGCCGCCGCCGCGCGCCTTGGGGGCGGGGTGGTAGAGGTGGCCGGTGAGGAGGGACTGCTCGGAGCGCAGGTACGCGTCGTCCGGCGGCGTCGCACGCGCGCGTGCGGTGAGCAACGCGGCCACCGCGTCGCGGCTGTCGATCATCTCGGCGGGCAGTTCGTGGTTGGACAGACCGGTGTGGCGGCGCAGTTCCTCGGCGACGAGTTTGACGAGCTCGGTGTGCCCGACGCGCTGCCACGCGCCGGCCACGTACACCTCGGGCTCGGCGGGCCGCCGCTCGCCGAGGACCCGCAGCAGGCGGCCCGTGCCGGGCAGCCGGTACACGTGCCGCTCGCCGGACCCGCCCTGCGGTTCGGCCACCTCGCGCAGCAGGCAGTTGAGCAGGGGCGCGACCGCGTGGGCGTCGGCGCGTGCCGCGATGTCGGCGGCGGGTGGAGGGTTGAGGTGCACGCGATCCACTCGTTCTCTACGGTCCGTCCGGGACGGGTCTTACGTCCGCTCAGGACGGTCTCTACGGTCCGTTCAGGCAGGAAGACGATCAGTATGTCTGTCGTCGGTGCCTGCTCCGACGCCCTACTCGTACCCGAGGAGCCCGCCCGTGCACCGTCCCCCCAGCGCCGAGGCCGAGGTCGCCGCCGAACTTGCCGATGTACGCCCCCACCTCGCATCGCGGTACGCGGCCGAGCTCCCCGGGGCCCGGGCGGCGGTGCTGACCCGGCTGTGGCGTGCCCTCGCGCACGAGCCCCTGCCCTGGGTCGCCCGGCGCGAGCCGGGCCCGGAGGGCCTCACCCTGCGCCTCTCGGACGGCCGCCGACTGCACGGCCCGCACGCGGACCCGTACGCCACCACCGCGTACGTCACCGCCGTACGGCTCGACGGGACGTCGTACGACGATCCGGCCCGGCTGCTCGCCGACCTCTCCGTACCGCACGGCACCTCCTTCGCCGCCGAACTCGGCCACAGTGTCGCCTCGTTGGCGCTGTCCCGGGCCGGGCAGGGGGCCGGGCGGGACGCTCACTCGAAGGAGTGGCCGCTGTGTGACTGGGAGTGGGAGCAGCGGGTGGTCGACGGGCATCCGTTCCATCCCAACTGCCGTTCCCGGCCCGGCTTCTCGGTCGCCGAGCAGCTGGCGTACGGGCCCGAGCACCGGCCGGTGGTCACGCTGGGGCTGGTGCCGGTGCGGGCGGACGAGTGCCTGGTGACGGGCGAGTGGCCGGAGGGGATGCGGGACGGGCAGCGGCTGCTGATCCCCGTGCATCCGTGGCAGGCCGAGCATGTGCTCAAGCGCCCCTGCGATCCCTACGGCGACGGAATCGCCGCGCACCCGCTGATGTCCCTGCGGACGCTCGCCCTCCCCGACGGCCCGCACGTCAAGACCGCGCTGAGTGCCCGGCTGACGTCCTCGGTGCGGGACATCTCGGTGTACTCGATCGCTCTGTCGGCCACGGTGTCGGACTTCGCGGAGGCGCTGGCGGCGCGGACGGACGGGCTGCTGCACATCACCCGCACGCTGGGGGCCGCCACGGCCAACTCGCCCGATCTCGCCGCGGTGTTGCGCCAGTCGCCGCAGGAGTACGCGGGGCCCGGAGAGCGGGTCGTACCGGTGGCCGCGCTCGCCACCACCGAGCTGCCCGAGAAGCCCGCGTGGCTGGCCGAGTTCGCGCGTCTCGCCCTCACTGTGGGGCTGCGGCTGCTGGAGCTGGGGGTCGCGCTGGAGGCGCACGGCCAGAATCTGCTGGTGGTGCTGTCCGCGAGCGGCTCCCCGGTACGCCTGGTCTACCGGGACCTCGCCGACATCCGGGTCGGTCCGGCCCGGCTGGCCCGGCACGGCATCCCCATACCGGAGCTGACCGGCCGGATCGTCACGGACGACGTGACGACCCTGCGCCGTAAGCTGTTCGGCTCGCTGGTGGCCGGGGCGCTGGCGGGTACGGCGGGTTCGGCGGCCGCGTTGCGCGGGGCGCTGGAGTCGGTCGTACGGGATCTGCCGGGCACCGTGGATCTCGCGGCACTGCGCGAGGAGCCACTGCCGACGAAGGCGCTGACGCTGATGCGGCTGTCGCCCGGGACGCCCGGGGATCAGTGGGCCGAGTTGCCCAATCCGCTGGTCACCGACGTGCGCTGACGGGTGGTCCGGCAGGTGTTCTGATCTCGTTTTGAAGGGGAGCACCTCTGATCAATAAGATCCGCCGATGATCAGAACACAACGGCTGACGGCCGGGGTCTGTGCCCTGCTCGCCGCGCTCACGGCCGGGATAGCCTTCCCGGCCGGGGCGGTAGCCGACGAGACCACCGCCACCGCCCCGAAAGTCGATCTCGTGATCGACGTCAGCGGCTCGATGCGGGCGAATGACATGGACGGCCAGTCGCGGATGGCCGCGGCGAAGCAGGCCTTCAACGAGGTGCTGGACGCGACGCCCGAGGAGGTCCAGCTCGGTATCCGCACGCTGGGCGCCAACTACCCGGGCGACGACCGCAAGACGGGGTGCAAGGACACCGCGCAGCTCTACCCGGTCGGCCCGCTGGACCGCACCGAGGCCAAGACGGCGGTGGCGACCCTGACGCCCACCGGCTGGACGCCGATCGGTCCCGCGCTGCTGAAGGCGGCCGAGGATCTGGACGGCGGCGAGGGCTCCAAGCGCATCGTGCTGATCAGCGACGGCGAGGACACCTGCGCCCCGCTCGACCCGTGCGAGGTGGCCCGCGAGATCGCCGCCAAGGGCATCGGCCTGACCATCGACACGCTCGGCCTGGTCCCGAACACCAAGCTGCGCCGGCAGCTCAGCTGCATCGCCGAGGCGACCGGTGGCACGTTCACCTCGGTCGAGCACACCGACGAACTCGCCGACAAGGTCAACCAGTTGGTGGACCGCGCGGCCGACCCGGTGGTGACGCCGGTCGCGACGACGGGCGCGGAGCAGTGTGCGAAGGCGCCGACCCTGAAGTCCGGTCTGTACACCGACCGCGAGGAGTTCGGGCAGCAGCGCTGGTACCGCGTGGACGTCGAGCCCGGCCAGGAACTGCGCGCCTCGGTGAGCGTGTCGGCCGACCGGGCCGTGAGCCCCTCCTACGGGGTGCTGTTGCGGGCGGAGACCGCGCGCGGCCGGGAGATCGTACGCGGTGAGGCGGCGGGCAACGGCCGTACGGACGTCATCTCGACCGGTCTGCGCTATCCGAAGGCGCAGAGCGACGACGAGGACGAGGACACCGCGACCGCCGAGACCGTCTGCCTCCAGGTCACCCACTCCTTCTCGGCGGGCTCCGGCGTGCAGGCCACGCCTGGACTGCCGCTGGAGCTGACGGTCGACGTCGTCGACGGGCCGTCGCAGTCGAGCGACGTGGCCTCCTTCGGCCTCGGGCGCGGCTGGTGGCTGCTCGGTGCGCTGATCCTCGCCGGCTTCCTCGCCGGTCTCGTCTGGGGCTGGCTGTCGCGCTGGCGGGTCGCGGTCTGGAGGACCAACTGATGCGGATCACACGCGTGTTGAGCGCCACGGCGCTGATGCTCGGCCTTGCGGTCACCCCGGCGGTCGCCGACTCGTCGCCGTCGCCGAGCCCGTCGGAGGACTCCGGCGCGCCGACCCAGGCGGGCACCTCCTTCCGTACGGCGACCGAGATCGAGCAGGGGCAGACGGCCACCGCGAGCGCCTCCACGGGCGACTACCTGTACTGGTCGTTCCCCGCGGACGCCGGACAGCGCCCCACCGTCAAGGCGACGGTGAAGCTGCCGGACACGCACGCCGCCGAGACCTGGCAGATCGACGTGTACGACGGCCTGCGTCGCCGCCAGGCCTGCCAGTACGGGGCACAGACGCGCACGGCCGCGGCTGGGGGTACCCCCTCTGGGGGAGCCTCGTCCGTGGAGTTGGCCTGTGTGCTGCGTACCGTCCACGCCTGGTCGGAACCCTGGGCCAATGACCCGCTGCCGGGCACGTACTACATCCGGCTGACGGTCGTGAACCTGGCCACGTCCGACCTCGGTCTGCCGGTCGACGCCGAGGTACGGGTCGACTCCGAGGACATCGGCGGGGCGGCGGCGGTGGACGGGTCGCTGGCTCAGCCGTTGGTGCCGGGGGCCGGCGCCATCTCCCAGGGCGGCGAGGAGGAGTCGACCAAGGAGGCGCTGCTCGCGAGCCTCGAACCCAGCGGCGGCTGGGCGTCCGGCTGGTGGTCCGACCGGTGGGTGTGGACCGGGATCGGCGGCATGCTGGCCGCGCTCGCGGGTGTCGGCGGCTATGCGCTGACGCGCGGCGCGGGTCGGCCGACGCGGGTGCCGCCGGGGGCCTGACACCTCGCCAACTCGCCAAGGGGCCCGCTGCGCTCGGCAGCGGGCCCTTTCGTCATCCCTCCCGCAGCACCTTGGCGAGGGTTCCGTCACCGGTCACGTCGATACGGCCGTCCCGCACGGCGTCGGCGACACTCAGCTCCCCCCGCGCGACCGCCTCACACGTCCCGGAGTCCAGCACCAGCCGCGCATCGGGCTCCCCGGGGGCGGGCCCGTCGCCGTAGACCGGCCCGTCCTCGGCACCGACGTACAGGTGGAAGTTCCCCTCCTCCAGGCGGACTTCGACGAGCCCTTCCCCCTCCAGCGACCGCAGCAGCGGCAGCGCGAACCAGTGCGCGCGCACCGCGTCGGTGGGCCGCCGCTCGCCGAGCTCGGCCTGGCCCCACTCCCCCAACGCCTGGAGGACCGACAGCAACTCCCGCCCCCGGGAGGTGAGTTCGTACACGTACGCCGCGCCGGGCGGCGGCAGCCGGCGCCGCGTGCCGAGCCCGTCCCGCTCCATGTCCTTCAGCCGTGAGGCGAGTACGTCCGTGCTGACGCCCGGCAGGTCGGCGTGCAGGTCGGTGTAGCGCCGCGGGCCGGCCAGCAGCTCCCGGACGATCAGCAGGGTCCAGCGGTCGCCGACGACGTCGAGGGCGCGGGCGGCAGAGCAGTACTGGTCGTAGCTTCGGCGAGGTGACATGCGACGCAGTCTAGACAAGTTGTTGGACTTTCCAAGCTCGAACTTGGTAAAACCAAGCAACACACGAAACCGGAGAGGCAGCAGCGCATGGAGTTCCGGCAGTCCAGCAAGCTCAGCGAGGTCTGTTACGAGATCCGCGGCCCGGTGATCGAGCACGCGAACGCGCTGGAGGAGGCGGGCCACAGTGTGCTGCGCCTGAACACCGGCAACCCCGCGCTCTTCGGTTTCGAGGCGCCGGAGGAGATCCTCCAGGACATGATCCGGATGCTGCCCCAGGCGCACGGCTACACCGACTCACGCGGCATCCTCTCCGCCCGCCGGGCCGTGGCCCAGCGGTACCAGACCCTGGGCCTGGAGGTCGGCGTCGACGACGTCTTCCTCGGCAACGGCGTGTCCGAGCTGGTCTCCATGGCCGTACAGGCGCTGCTCGAGGACGGCGACGAAATCCTCATCCCCGCCCCGGACTTCCCGCTGTGGACGGCGGTGACGACACTCGCCGGCGGCAAGGCGGTCCACTACCTCTGCGACGAGCAGGCCGACTGGTACCCGGACCTCGACGACATGGCGTCGAAGATCACGGACCGCACGCGCGCGGTGGTCATCATCAACCCGAACAACCCGACCGGCGCGGTCTACCCCAAGGAGGTCCTGGAGGGCATCCTCGACCTCGCCCGCCGGCACGGCCTGATGGTGTTCGCCGACGAGATCTACGACCAGATCCTGTACGACGACGCGGTCCACCACTCGGTCGCCGCCCTCGCCCCCGACCTCGTGGTCCTCACCTTCTGCGGCCTGTCGAAGACGTACCGGGTGGCGGGCTTCCGCTCCGGCTGGCTCGTCGTCACCGGCCCGAAGCAGCACGCGAAGGACTACCTGGAGGGCCTGACGATGCTGGCCTCCATGCGTCTGTGCGCCAACGCGCCCGCGCAGTACGCCATCCAGGCCGCGCTCGGGGGCCGCCAGTCCATCCGCGAGCTGACCATGCCGGGCGGGCGGTTGTACGAACAGCGCAACGTGGCCTGGGAGAAGCTCAACGAGATCCCCGGTGTGTCGTGCGTGAAGCCGAAAGGCTCGTTGTACGCGTTCCCGCGCCTCGACCCCAAGGTGTACAAGATCCACGATGACGAGAAGTTCGTCCTGGACCTGCTGCTGCGGGAGAAGATCCAGGTGGTCCAGGGCACGGGCTTCAACTGGCCGACCCCCGATCACTTCCGGATCCTGACGCTCCCCTACGCGGACGACCTGGAGGCGGCGATCGGGCGGATCGGGCGGTTCCTGAGCGGGTACCGGCAGTAGTCGTCGGGCCCGACGATGTTCGCGGATTCGCGGTCGCGGAGAGCGGGAATGGCATAGGGTGCGGCCACTGATCTCCGGGATCGGGGGATGGGGGAACCCCAGGTGTTCTTGTCTCGTCGGAGTGCGTCAGGCTCACCATCGTTCTTACGCGGCCGTGTCGCGCTGCTGCTCCTGGTCGTCCTCGTCGCGGGCAGCCCCTGGGTGCAGCGGCCGTACGGCGACTTCTACGTAGAGAAGTTCTACATAGAGGATGTCGGCAACGAGACCTTGCGCACGATCGCCCAGGCGGCGTTCGTCCCTGGCTGGGAGTACTCCTCCGAAGCGTACGACAGCGTGTCCTTTCTGGTCGTCGACGATGTCGGCACCCTGCTGCTGCTCGTGGGGCTCGCCTTCTTCGCGGCACGGCTCCTGGCCCGCGGGGCGGGCTGGATCCGCTGCCTCGCCGTGGGTGTGCTGGCGTCCGAGGTCGAGGCCCTGCTGCGGTTAGGCATGCTCAAGGCCTTCGTCTCCGATGTGGAGTTCGCACCGCTCGGCACCCTGCTCAAGAACCTGACGCTCTCGGCCCTCGTCTTCGGCCTGGTGGCCGGCGTACTGCTCGCGCTCCTGACCGACGGGCTGCCGGGGACACGTGCCACAAGGACCGTCGGTGCCGCGACGGCCTCGCTCCGTCGGAGGAAAGCAGGAGGGCTCGCCATGACGACCCCGCAGGTCCACATGCCGGTCGGGAGCGCGCCGGGTGACGTCACCCGGTATCTGTGCGCCGCGGCCTACGTCGACGAAGGCTTCGCCGACCGGGTGGTGGAGGACGTCCTGGCCGACGAGGCCAGCGCCGTGGCACCCTCGCCCGACGTCGATCTGGTGGCGGTGGTGCGCCACTGCCTGACGGCCCAGGAGATCCGCCACCGCCGCGATCTGCGGCTGACGGCGGCCTTCGCCGGCGTGGCAGTCGTCGCGCCGCTGTGGCTCGTCTTCTCCCTGATGTTCCTGGGGATCACCGGGCGCCCCGGCTCCCAGCCGAGCCTGGCCACGCGCGGCCACCGCCAGCCCGACCGCAAAGTGCTGGTGCGCACCGGGATCGCGGCCGGCGTGGTGGTGCTCCTCGCCTTCTACTTCGCCGTCATCCTCTCGTTGCTGCCCGTGCCCGGATTCGTGAGCTGGCTGCTCGGCGCCTATCTGGCCGGGATACCGGCCGCGCTCACGTCCCTCGGCGCGGTGGCCTTCGCGTACGTGACGGTCGTACGCCATGAGCTCGACGTCGACCGGCTGCTGCGCACCACCATGACCCGCGAGACGTTCGCCCGACAGCCTCGCCCCACGGTGCCCCGGCGGAAGTGGATCGCCGACCGGCTCGCGGCCATCAAGGAGGCGAGGGACGGAAACGCCACCGTGTACAGCGGGTACACCCCCTTCATCGGCTTTGCGGCGAGCAGCTCCAAGTGGCCGCTCACCGTGCCGCTCCTGCCCGCCGACGACCCCGCCGGCATGAGGGCACGCCCCGCCGAGCCCCGGCCGTTCACCGTCACCGAACTCGTCGACCACGTGCGCGAACAGCTCCAGGCGGTCGCCGCGGGCGGCGCCTTGGACGGAACGACGACGTCCGGCGAGGAGACTCTCGGCTCCCTCCGCATCGAGGACCGGGTCTTCGCGAGCGGCACAACCATCGGGGACGACGACCGGTTCATCAGGCCCACGACGCTGGCCCCGGCCACCCGGCTGCCGGCCGAGGCGGTCGAGCAGATCATGCGGCGTCCGACCGGCACGGTGCGCCACTACCTGGCGATCCATGTGCCGCTGTGGGGCGGCGACGTGGTGCCGAGTGTGTTCCTGCACTTCTCGACCGTGGGCAGGACGCTCCACCTGCACATCAGCAACCACGTGCTCGGCCCGGTGCGCGCGGACTACCACGTCGTGGACCGCCTGCGCGGCCCCCTCACTCCCGAGGCGAAGCGGGGACTGCTGATCGACGCTCTCCTCCGCACGGGCAGAGCGTTCGCCGGGGCGCCGTTCCGGGCGGGACGCCACGCCCGCTTCGAGACCCGCCACAACCAGCGGATGGCGGACGAGATCAAGGCCATGGAGCAGGACCCGGTCTACGACTACGGCGCCCGGGTGAGCATCCGGGAGATGGCGCTGAGCCCCGACTACCACAACTACTTCCAGGTCGTGGACGCCGAGCGGATCACATCCCTGGTGCAGCGCCACGTCTTCGCCGCCATCCGCGAGTTCCTCGACTCGCACGGCTATGACACCACCGACTTCCGAGCCCAGCAGCAGACCATCCTCAACCAGGGCGTCATCCAGCAGGGCGGGACGAGCATCATCGGCAACCAGGCGATCGGCACCGGGGCGACCGCCACCCAGAACATCCCGCAGCAGTCCGGCGCGGCCGCGATGAGCGCCGCCGGCGGATCCGACAAGTAGAGGGGTCCTCCTCATGCGCGACGACGACGCACGAGACGGCGCACGACACGATCCTCCCGTCAACGAGGGGGTCATGATCAGCGGCGGCACCCACTACGTCGGCAACCAGGCCGTAGGGCGCGGCGCCCAGGCGTTCTCCGGCTCCGTCTCCTTCCAGCAACAGGACTCCGGACGGACGGCCGAACTCCTGGCGCAGGTCGAGCGGTTGCTGGAGGAGCACCGCACGGAACTCGCCGATCCCGATGGCACCACCCGGGAACTGCGCCGCCTGCGCGAGGAGCTGGACGAGCCGCAGCCCGAGCCCGGCGTCGTGCGGCGTGCTCTGGACCGCCTCAACGAGTTCGTCCAGCCCGTGGCCCCGCTCGTCGTCGCGGTCGGACAACTCGCGCAGTCGGTACAGGGTCTCCCGGGGATCTGAGGCCGCCCGGGAGTCTCGGACGGCCGTCCGGCCCAGTCCGCCCTGCGGGCCTCAGGAACCGTGTGGCACGGTGCCGGGAGGCGAGCGGGAAGGGCCACGCACGTGGGTGATCTCTTGTTGGTCCGGCACGGTGAGACCGAGTGGTCGCGGTCCGGGCGGCACACCAGCTGGACGGACGTGCCGCTGACCGGACACGGGCGGGAGGAGGCGCGGCGGCTGGTGCCGCTGATCCGGTCCCATCGGATCGGGGCCACGTTCGTCAGCCCGTTGCAGCGGGCGCGGGAGACCGCCGAGCTGATCGGGCTGAACGACGTACGGGTCGACGCGGATCTGCGCGTGGGGGTGCCCCCTCTGGGGGAGGGACTACGGCGGGTACGAAGGGGTCACCACCGTCGAGATCCAGCGCGAGCGACCGGGGTGGTTCCTGTTCAAGGACGGGGTCGTGCCCGGGCCGTCCGACCATCCCGGGGAGGGCGTGGAGCAGGTCGGGGAGCGCGCCGACCGGATGCTGACCAAGGTGGACGCGGCGTTCGCCGACCGCGAGGGGTGCGTAGTGCTCGTGGCGCACGGGCACTTCCTGCGGGTGCTCACGGCCCGGTGGCTCGGACTGCCGGCGGCGGACGGGGCGTTGTTCCAGCTGGCGACGGGGGCGGTGGGCCGGCTGGGCACGGAGCACGGGCAGCCCGTGATCGCCGGGTGGAATGTCAGACCCGGGTCGTAGCCTTCCAGCAGATGGGGACGGTGCTTGGCCAGGACGGGGCCGGCCGGTGCCTTGGCCGGCATGGGCCGTGCCTTGGCCGGCATGGTGCCGGTGCCTTGGCCGCTATGGCTATGGGCCGGGGCCGACGGGGCCGATCCCCCGCGTCCGAAAGGAGCACGCCGTGACCAGACCACCGACCGCAGCTCAGCGGCGTGTCATCGACGCCGCCGATCCCGTCACCGGACGGCTCAGGGGTACGGAGGCGCAGCTCGCGGCGCTGGTGAAGCGGGGGCTCGCCTTCCGGCATCCGCGGCCGCCGCACGATCACTTTCTGACGCCGGCAGGGCATCGCATACGGGAGGCCGAGCCGACGGCGCCTCCGGAGCATGGGGCTCCCGCGGCCACCGGGGTGTTCGCCGCGCGGATCGGCGGTGAGGAGGGCGCCCCGGGGGCCGGACCGGCCCGGCTGCGTGAGGTTCGTGGCGCCTGGCAGGGCCTGCTGGAGCTGCGCCGGATGACCAATCCGGACGGGGCCACGGACCGGCCGTGCGGGTGGGAGCGTACTCATCTGGTGCAGGCCGCCGCACTCGCCCTGGAGGCGGCCGGGCACCGTCCGGCAGGGCCCGATCCGGAGCCGGAGGCCGAGGGATACCGGGTCCGGGCGACGCCGCAGCCGGAGGCGGTCGCCGTACACGAGCCGGGCATCGACGCGCTGCATGCCTGTGCGGCGACCTTGGAGAAGGCCGGCTGGCAGGTCGGCGAGCACACCGAGCCCCGTACAAGAGCGCGCTATCTCTTGGCTTCCCCGCGACGGATGTAGAGGGCACATGTCAGGATCGGAACGACGAGCAAGCGTGGCACGCGAAGGGGAAGTAGTGACCGAGCCGTTTTCCGTTCCGGTGACCGTCCGTGGGTACGAGACGGATGTGCAGGGGCACCTCAATCAGGCCGTGTACCTCAACTACGCGGAGCACGCCCGCTGGTCCCTGCTCCAGGCCGCCGGGATCAGCCAGACGGGCCTGATCAGCAGGGGCGTGGGCCCGGTGGCTCTGGAGACCACGATCCGCTACAGGCGGGAGCTGCTCGCGGGCGACGAGGTCGAGGTGACATGCGCCTTCGACTGGGGCAGCGGCAAGACGTTCCGCATCGAGCAGACGATCCGCAAGACGGACGGCACCGTTGCAGCCGAGGTCACCGGGGTCGGAGGGCTGCTGGACCTCAAGGAGCGCAGGCTGGTCGCCGATCCGCGGGAGTACTTCAAGGAACTCGCCTCGGACCCCGCTCTGTTCGGCCTGTAGGCGCGGAGGACGCGGGACTGGCGTCCGGGCTCTTCAACACCACGCGGCAGAACTCCGCACAACCATTCGCATACCCCGTGGGTCACACCATGCAGGAGCAACCATCTCCAATGGATACCAGGGGGAAATATGCGATACGCGCGTTCCGTCCTGTCCGCCGCCGCGTTAGCGGCCCTGACGGTGGGGACCACGGCCGCCCTTTCGGCGCCCGCCTCCGCCGCGCCCAACACCACACCGCAGAAGGTCTGCGGAAGCGGCTACAAGACCGTGAACTCGGCGCCCATCGGCTCGCTGGGCACCGTCTACCTGACGTACAACGCCTCCAACGGCGAGAACTGCGTGGCGACCATCCGCAACAACCCGGGTACCGCCCTGGAGATGTCCGCGTGGGTCTACGTCCCCGACACCGAGGAGGCGGACGAGGACTGGGGGCTGTACACGTCGTACGCCGGACCGACCTACGTCTATGGCAAGGCCCACTGCGTCGACTGGGGCGGTCACATCAACAACGTGTACGTGCAGGTGACGGGCTCCAACTGCGGCGCCCTGAAGGAGCACCGGGTCACCTTCACTCGCTGACCCGGCACAGCGGTACGGCTCGCCCTGGCAGGACTCGCGGAGTTCGGCCGGGGCGAGCGTGTGTTGCCGTGCCGTGCCTAGGCCGCCGCCCGCCGGATCGTCATGTCCAGCTGCAGGAAGGCGAGTTCCGGCAGGGCGGTCGACTTCGTCTGGATCACGATCAGTCCGATGTCGCCGGATGAGTGCTTGACGCAGATCTCGCTCCACTCGCACTGCCTGGACATGAAGACGCTCTACGCCACGAAGGCCGGGCTGCCGCTGCGGGCGGTGGCCAAGGGCACGATGCCGCGCGAGCTGCTGTCGCGGCGCCGGCACACACACCACGCCCTGGACGACGCCATCGAGCAGGCCGAGCTGTTCGCCAACCTCATGGCGTGGTCACCGGTTCCATCGGGGCCGTGACCTCGTCGGCCTCGCGGCCCCTGCCCAGGTGGTTGAAGACCACGTTCAGCAGGACCGCCGCCACGCACCCCGTCGAGATGCCCGAGTCGAGCACGATCTTCGCCGTCTCCGGGAAAGCGTGGTAGAACTCCGGCGCCGTGATCGGGATGATGCCGACGGCCAGCGATACGGCGACGATCAGGACGTTGTTGTCCCGGTCGAGGCCGGCCCGGACCAGGGTCTGGATGCCGCTCGCGGCGACCGAGCCGAAGAGGACCACGCCCGCACCGCCGAGCACCGGGCGCGGTACGACCGCGATGAGCGACGCCGCCATCGGGCACAGGCCCATCAGGACCAGGAAGCCGCCGCCCACGGCGACGACGTACCGGCTGCGGATCTTCGTCATCGCCACCAGGCCGATGTTCTGCGCGAAGGCGCTGCACATGAAGCCGTTGAAGAGGGGGCTGATCGCGGAGCCGAGGGTGTCGGCGCGCAGACCCGCCGCGATGGTCTTCTCGTCCGCCGGGCGGTCGACGATCTCGCCCAACGCCAGCATGTCGGCCGTCGATTCGGTCATCGAGACCACCATGACCACGCACAGCGAGATGATCGCGGCGAGCTGGAACTCCGGGGCGCCGAAGTGGAACGGCGTCGGGAAGCCGATGACGTCCGCGTCCGCGACGGGGCCGAAGTCCGTGACGCCGAACGGGATCGCGATCAGCGTGCCGGCCACCAGGCCGAGCAGTACGGCGATCTGCTTGACGAACCCTGTGGTGAAGCGGCGCAGGAGCAGGACGATCAGCAGGGTCCCGGCCGCGAGGCCCAGGTTGGTCGCCGAACCGTAGTCGTGCGCCGCGGGGTTGGGGCCCTGTGCCCAGCCGAAGGCGACCGGGAGAAGGGAGATGCCGATCAGGGTGATGACCGTACCCGTCACCACCGGCGGGAAGAAGCGGACCGCCTTGCTGAAGAAGGGGGCCGCCAGGAAGCCGAGGAAACCGGCGACGATGACCGCGCCGAAGATGATCGGCAGGGCGTCGGACTTGTCCTCGGTGGAGGCGACGATCGCGGTCATCGGGGCGACGCCGGCGAAGGTGACGCCGTTGACGAACGGCAGCCGGGCGCCGATCTTCCAGATTCCGAGGGTTTGGAGGAAGGTCGCGAGGCCCGCGGTGAACAGGCAGGCGCCGGTGAGGAAGGTCAGGTCGGTGGCGGTCAGGCCTATGGCCGCGCCGACGATCAGAGGTGGGGCGACGACTCCCGCGTACATGGCGGCCACGTGTTGCAGACCGGTGGTCGCCATTTTCAGGGCGGGGAGTTTCTCGTCGACTGGGTGAGCGGACTGGGCGGACACTGCGGCTCTCCTCCGGTCGGGTACACGGCTGCGCGACATGGCCGCCGTGGGTTTCAGGGAGGTGGTGCGCGGTCGTGCGGGACCGGGGGACGGTGACCGTTCCGGGGCGCACGCGTCCACGCGCGCCCCGGAGACGGCCGCCATGGACCCCGCTCGGGTCCACGGCCACCGGTCGGGAGCCGTCCCTCCCGACCGGAGATCTTCAACTGGTCAGGCCTGTATCAGGCCTGCGTCACGCCTGCGCCGCGATCCTCGCCAGGCGCTGTGCCTCTTCCCTCGTCGAGCGGGCGATCGCGTCCTCGTCGGCCGTGAGCAGCCGCCCGTCCTCCACGATCTGGCGGCCGTTCACGAACGACGCCGTGACCGGAGCCGCCGCGCCGAAGACCAGCGCGGTCACCGGGTCGGCGATGGAGGCGTGGGCGAGGGTGTCCAGCTTCCACAGCACGAGGTCGGCCAGCTTGCCCGGCTCCAGCGAGCCGATCTCGGCGGCACGGCCGAGGACCTGGGCGCCGCCGTACGTCCCGAGGCGCAGCGCCTGCCGGGCGTTCAGGGCGGCCTCGCGGTGGGCGCCGAGGCGGTTGATGAGGAGGGCGTTGCGCAGTTCGGTGTGCAGCTCGCCGGACTCGTTGGAGGCGGTGCCGTCGACGCCGAGGCCGACCGGGACGCCGGCCGCCAGCATGTCGGGGACGCGGGCGATGCCGGCCGCGAGGCGGGCGTTGGAGGACGGGCAGTGGGCGACACCCGTCTTCGTGCGGGCGAAGGCGGCGATGTCGGAGTCGTTCATGTGGACGCAGTGCGCCATCCACACGTCCTCGCCGAGCCAGCCGGTGGACTCGAAGTAGTCGGTCGGGCCCATGCCGAACAGCTCGTGGCAGAACTTCTCCTCCTCGACCGTCTCCGAGCCGTGGGTGTGCAGCCGTACGCCGAGGCGACGGGCCAGCGCGGCGCCGTCACGCATGAGTTCGGTGGAGACGGAGAAGGGGGAGCAGGGGGCGACGGCGACCTGGGTCATCGCGTCGAAGGAGGCGTCGTGGTGCTGCTTGACGGTCTCCTCGGTCCCGGCCAGCGCGCCCTCGAGGGTCTCGACGGCGAAGTCCGGGGGCAGGCCGCCGTCCTTCTCGCTGCGGTCCATGGAGCCGCGGGCGAGGGTGAAGCGGACGCCCATGTCGCGGGCGGCGCCGATGATGGCGCCGGAGAGGTCGCCGGAGCCCTGCGGGAAGACGTAGTGGTGGTCCATGGCAGTGGTGACGCCACCGCGGGCCATCATCGCCAGCGAGCCCTGCGCGGCGGAGCGGACCATCTGTTCGTCGATGCGCGCCCACGTCGGGTACAGCGCGACGAGCCAGTTGAAGAGGTTGTGGTCCGTGGCCAGGCCCCGGGTGATCCACTGGTAGAAGTGGTGGTGGGTGTTGACCAGGCCGGGGGTGACCAGGTGCCCGGTGGCGTCGATACGGCGTACGACGTTCTCCAGGCCCTCGGGTGCCTTGCCCGCGCCGAGCGACTCGATGCGGTTGTCCGCGATGACGACGTGGCCCGTGGCGTGTTCGGTGTCGTTCGCGTCCACCGTCGCGATCGAACAGTTCTCGATGACGATGCGCTGGGCTGCTGCCATGATTCGCCCCTTTTTCACGGGAGTTGTGCTGAGTTCGAGAGGGCACGGCAGGACCCTGGGGGATTTGAGTACCGCGGCCGGCGGGGTGGGAGCCGCCCCGGCCGCGGGTGCCGAAATGGAGTTGCAGGCTTACAGGTTGGTGAGGTCCATGGGGATCTTCGCCTCGCAGCCGTCCCGCAGGATGGTGGCCTCGATCAGGCCGTAGGGGCGGTCGGCGGCGAAGTACACCTCATTGTCGTTCTTCAGCCCGAACGGCTCCAGGTCCACCAGGAAGTGGTGCTTGTTCGGGAGGGAGAAGCGGACCTCGTCGATCTCGCTGCGGTTGTTGATGATGCGCGAACCCATTTGGTACAGGGTCTGCTGGAGCGAGAGCGAGTAGGTCTCGGCGAAGGCCTGGAGCATGTGCTTCTTGGTCTGCTCGTAGGACTTCTCCCAGTTGGGCATCCGCTGGTCGTCGTCGGTCCAGTTGAACCGCCAGCGGCCGGAGACCTGGGTGGCCAGGATGCGGTCGTACGCCTCCTTCAGCGTCGTGTACTTGTCCTTGACGTAGCCCCAGAATTCGGAGTTGGTCGAGTTCATCACGACGAGGTCCTTCAGGCCGGAGATGACCTCCCACTTCTCACCGTCGTAGGTGATCTGGGTGACCCGGGTCTCCTGGCCCTTGCGGACGAAGGAGTGCTTGACCTCGTCCGCGCCGATGAACTGGGAGTTGGCGTCGGAGGCGGCGATGCGCTCCCAGGCGTACTCCTCGATGCGGATCCGGGCCTGGTGGATCGGCTCCTGCGAGGTGACGAAGTGGCGGGCGAGGTGGATGCCGAACTGCTCGGCGGACTCGATGCCGTACTCCTTGGCGAACGCGTACACCGTGTTCTTGGTGGTGTCGGTCGGCAGGACGTTGGCGTTCGAGCCGGAGTAGTGGACCTCGTCCATGTCGCCGCTCAGCGCCACGGATACGTTCAGGTCCTTGATGTGATGGGTGGCGCCGTCCCGCGTGATCTTTACGACTCGGTTCTCGGCCTTGCCGTACTGGTTCTGTCCCAGGATCGTGGGCATGTCTGCTAGCTCCCTCGGTATACGGAGTAGCCGAACGGGTTGAGCAGCAGCGGCACGTGGTAATGCTCCCCGGGCTTCACGGCGAAGGTGATCGCCACCTCGGGGAAGAACACGGCACCGCTGTCCCGATTCGCGGGGGCGTCCTGCTGCGCATCGGCTTGCTTCTTCTCGAAATACGGCTCCACCGCGAAGTCGAGCCGTACGTGTGTGGTCCCCTCCGGCAGCGCCGGGAGGTCCTTGCACCGCCCGTCCGCGTCGGTCGCGGAGCCGCCGAGTGCCTGCCAGTCCGCGGCGCGGCCACTGCGGGCCGCAAGCTGGATGGCGACGCCCTCGGCGGGGCGGCCGATGCTGGTGTCCAGGATGTGCGTGGACACCGAGGCGGTGGTGCTGGTGCTCATGGCTTGGTCAGTCCTCTTCGACGAGTCGGGCGAGCCGGATACGGTTGATCTTGCCCAGCTCGGTGCGGACGATCTCCCGCTCCTGCTCCGGCGAGTTGCCGATCCGCTCCTTGACGGCGTCGCGCATCTGCTCGCCGGTCCGGCCGGTGGCGCAGATCAGAAAGACGTGGCCGAACTTGTCCTGGTAGGCCAGGTTGAGTTCGAGCATCTGAGCCTTGAGCTCCTCGGAGGCGCCGGCCATGCCGCGCTGCTCGCGGGCCGAGGTCGGATCGCCCGGCTTGGGGCGGCCGATCGGCGGGTGCCCGGCCATCGCCTCGGCCAGGTCCTCGGCGGTCAGCTCGGCCATGGCGGCGTCGCTGGCGGCGTAGAGGGCGTCGGCGGTGGCGTAGGGACGGGCGGCGAGCAGCTGCTTCGCCCACGCCGTGGAGGCGCACGCCTCGTGGAGCGCGGCGTGGGCCGCGTGCTCCTCCAGGGCGTTGAACCGGGCCAGGCCCGAGGGCGTGGAATTCGACGTCACGGGAGCCTCCGTGGCCGCGAAGGGCCTTCGTACTGAACGGGCGTGCCGATAGCTAACGCCCTACGACGACGAGACGTCAACACTTTGTTGAAAATTCCCGGTAACGAAACCCGGTAGGGCGCTTCAGGCGCCCTTCTCACGGTTCAGATAGTTGTAGACCGTGAAACGGCTCACCCCGAGCGCGCTCGCCACGGTCTCCACACCGTGCCGCACGGAGAAGGCGCCGCGCGCCTCGAGTATCCGCACGACCTCCTGCTTGGCCTTGCGGTCCAGGTCGGCCAGCGGCTTGCCCTTCCTGCGCTCCATGGCCGCCAGGATGTGATCCAGGGAGTCGGCCAGCTGAGGCAGGCGCACGGCGACGACGTCGGCACCCTCCCAGGAGAGCACGACATCCTCGGGACCGGCCTCGTCCGGCGCGATGATCTCGCCGCCCATGGCGTCGACCAGCGGCTTCACGGCCGCGATGAAGGGCTCGTCCCCGGTACCGGTCACTCCTCGCCCTCCCCGACCACATTGAGCTGAAGCGAGATCCGGGTGGCACCGGCCTCCAGGGTCTTGCGCAGCAGGGCGTCCACGGCGGTGAGCACGGCGTCGGTGCCCCCCTCGGCCGTGTTGCCGAACGGGCCGACGTCCACCGCATCGAGCTCGGCCGCCTCGATGACCTCGCGGGCCACCAGCGCGTGCGCGGGTGCCTCGTCGAGGTCGAAGGGCTCGGTCGTGAACTCCACTCTCAATCGCACGCGCTCAACCTAACGTGCGGTACCGCCTTCCGCCGAGCCCTCTTGACAAGCTCGGACACACAACGGCAATCTTCCAGTACGCAGAAACTAACTTCCGCTATACGGAATCTCGACAAACGGAAGGGAGCGCCGACCCACATGGGATTCGCAGAGCAGCGCTTCAACGTCAACCTGTCGATCCTCTTCACGGAACTCCCGCTCCTGGAGCGCCCCGCGGCCGCCGCCGCGGCCGGCTTCACCGCGGTCGAGCTGTGGTGGCCCTGGGTCGACTCCCCCACCCCCGAGCAGTCCGAGCTCGACGCCCTGAAGAAGGCGATCGAGGACGCGGGCGTCCAGCTCACCGGCCTGAACTTCTACGCCGGTCAGCTGCCCGGCCCCGACCGCGGCGCCCTGTCGATCCCGGGCGAGGAGTCGGAGAAGTTCCGCGCCAACATCGACGTGGCTGCGGACTTCGCGGCCTCCCTCGGCTGCAAGGCGCTCAACGCCCTGTACGGCAACCGCGTCGAGGGCGTGGACCCGGCCCAGCAGGACGCGCTCGCGCTGGAGAACCTGGCCCTCGCGGCCCGGGCGGCCGACCGCATCGGCGCGATCCTGCTGATCGAGACCCTCAACCAGCCGGAGTCGCCGCTGTACCCGCTGGTGACCGCCCCGGCAGGCGTCGGCATCGTCGACAAGGTCAACGAGGCGACGGGGCTGGGCAACGCGAAGTTCCTCATGGACCTCTACCACCTGTCCATGAACGGCGAGGACCTGCCGCAGGTGATCGCCGCATACGCGGACCGGACCGGTCACGTCCAGATCGCCGACAACCCGGGCCGTGGCGCGCCGGGCACGGGCACGCTCCCGCTGGAGGAGCTGCTCGACCAGCTGAGGAAGGCGGGCTACGAGGGCTGGGTCGGCCTCGAGTACAAGCCGGGCGACCGCCCGAGCGCCGAGGCCTTCGACTGGCTGCCCCGCGAAGCGCGCGCCGCCCGCTGAACACCCCCCCCCCCCCGTATTTGAGAGGCACCCCATCATGAGCAACCTCGCAGACTCTTCCCACCCGACCCGCCCGGCGATTGCCTGGATAGGCCTCGGCATCATGGGCTCCCCCATGTCCGAGAACCTCATCAAGGCGGGCTACGACGTCACCGGCTTCACCCTGGAGCAGGACAAGCTGGACCGCCTGACCGCCGCTGGTGGCACGGCCGCCGGTTCGATCGCCGAGGCCGTGCGGGACGCCGACGTCGTCATCACGATGGTGCCGGCCTCCCCGCAGGTCGAGGCCATCTCCTACGGCCCCGACGGCATCCTGGAGAACGCGAAGTCCGGCGCGCTGCTGATCGACATGTCCTCGATCACCCCGCAGACCTCGGTCGACCTGGCGAAGGCCGCCAAGGACAAGGGCATCCGCGTCCTGGACGCCCCCGTGTCCGGTGGCGAGGCGGGCGCCATCGAGGCCGTGCTGTCGATCATGGTCGGCGGTGAGCAGGCCGACTTCGACGCCGCGAAGCCGATCCTCGAGGCCCTCGGCAAGACCATTGTGCTGTGCGGTCCGCACGGCTCGGGCCAGACCGTGAAGGCGGCCAACCAGCTGATCGTCGCCGTGAACATCCAGGCGTGCGCCGAGGCCGTGGTCTTCCTGGAGAAGTCGGGCGTGGACCTCAAGGCGGCGCTGGACGTCCTCAACGGCGGCCTGGCCGGCTCGACCGTGCTGACGCGCAAGAAGGACAACTTCCTCAACCGCGACTTCAAGCCCGGCTTCCGCATCGACCTGCACCACAAGGACATGGGCATCGTCACGGACGCCGCCCGCAACGTCGGCGCTGCCCTTCCGGTCGGTGCCGTGGTCGCCCAGCTGGTCGCGTCCCTGCGCACGCAGGGCGACGGCGGCCTGGACCACTCGGCCCTGCTGCGGGCCGTGGAGCGCCTCTCCGGCGCCCAGGTCTGACCCACCCCGAGACTTCCGGGCGGCGCCTCCGCTGACACTTGTCCTGTCGCGCCCAGGCGGGGGCGCCGCCCGGAATCAACTTCAACAAACTGTTGACGCTAGATTCCCTCACTTCTAGGCTCCACCAAGCGGAAAGAGTTTTCCGCTGCCACCAGCACGGAAGTGCCATCGCACGGAAGGTCCACGATGTCGAAGCGCGTGCTCACCACCGAGTCCGGCGCCCCGGTCGCCGACAACCAGAACTCAGCCTCCGCCGGCGTCGGCGGCCCGCTCCTGCTCCAGGACCAGCACCTCCTGGAGAAGCTGGCGCGCTTCAACCGCGAGCGCATCCCGGAGCGCGTGGTACACGCCCGGGGCTCCGGCGCGTACGGCCACTTCGAGGTGACCGACGACGTCACCGGCTTCACCCACGCCGACTTCCTGAGCGCGGTCGGCAAGCGGACCGAGGTGTTCCTGCGCTTCTCGACCGTGGCCGACAGCCTCGGCGGCGCGGACGCGGTCCGCGACCCGCGCGGCTTCGCGGTCAAGTTCTATACGGCCGAGGGCAATTACGACCTCGTCGGGAACAACACCCCGGTGTTCTTCATCAAGGACCCGATCAAGTTCCCCGACTTCATCCACTCGCAGAAGCGCGACCCGTTCACGGGTCGTCAGGAGCCGGACAACGTCTGGGACTTCTGGGCGCACGCCCCCGAGGCCACGCACCAGGTGACCTGGCTGATGGGCGATCGCGGCATCCCCGCGTCGTACCGCCACATGAACGGCTACGGCTCGCACACCTACCAGTGGACGAACGCCGACGGCGAGGCCTTCTTCGTCAAGTACCACTTCAAGACGAACCAGGGCATCCGCTGCCTGAGCGCCGAGCAGGGCGCCGAGCTCGCGGGCAAGGACCCGAACTCCCACCAGACGGACCTGCTCCAGGCCATCGAGCGGGGCGTGCACCCGTCCTGGACCCTCTACGTCCAGCTCATGCCGGCGGCCGAGGCGGCCGACTTCCGCTTCAACCCGTTCGACCTCACCAAGGTCTGGCCGCACAAGGACTACCCGCTGCAGCGCGTGGGCCGCCTGGTCCTGGACCGCAACCCGGACAACGTCTTCGCCGAGGTCGAACAGGCCGCGTTCTCCCCGAACAACTTCGTGCCGGGCATCGGCCCCTCCCCCGACAAGATGCTCCAGGGCCGCCTGTTCGCCTACGCGGACGCGCACCGCTACCGCCTGGGCGTCAACCACACCCAGCTGGCCGTCAACACACCCAAGGCGACCGTGGCCGACAACTACGGCCGTGACGGCTTCATGGCGAGCAACTCCCAGGGCCGCGCGGCGAAGAACTACGAGCCGAACTCCTACGACGGCCCGGTGCAGACCGGCCGCCCGCTGTCGGCCCCGCTCGCGGTGAACGGCCACACGGGCACCCACGAGGCGCCCCTGCACACCAAGGACGACGACTTCTTCCAGGCCGGTGAGCTGTACCGCCTGATGTCCGCCGAGGAGAAGTCCCGCCTGATCGCCAACATCGCCGGCGGCCTCTCGCAGGTCTCCCGCGACGACGTGATCGAGAAGAACCTGGCCCACTTCCACGCCGCCGACCCGGAGTACGGCAAGCGCGTGGAGGAGGCGGTCCGCGCCCTGCGCGAGGACTGAACCCCATGGCGGCGTCCGTCTGCTGACGGTAAGTCACAAGACGGACGCACCGCCCGCGCCGCACGCCCGAGCGACCCGGATGAGGGGTGGTCGCCCGGGCGGGGCGCGGGCAACGCGAGGACCGCGGCGGCGTGCGAGCCAGTGCGGTGGTGAAGGCCCCGGCCTCCTTCTTCGACCTGAGGGAAGGAGCCCCGGTGCCGTCGCAACCGCCGCGGTCCCGAGCCCCCAAGACTCCGTCCGGCGGCGCGAACGTCCTGTCGCGCCCAGCCTCGCACCGTCGGACGGCCACAACCGAATACCTCACCGGCTGAAGAGCGCCGGGTACGGACGGTCCCGTACCCGGCGCTCTTCGGCGTGCTGCGCGCGTACGCGTGGCGCCGTAGATCGTCTACGCAATCCTCAAATGAAGCTCTGAACCTGGTTCAAGAGGCTTCAACCGCCGCCGCTCGCGGGCACATTCTTCTCACACGGGGCCCGCCGGCACGGGGGCGGCGGGTCCCGTGAACGGGGGAGCACCACACGGGGGAACAGCGCACGGGGGAACACCAAAGGGGCGGCCCAACCTCTCGGTTGGGCCGCCCCTTGCTGACGGTGGCGTAAGGTCCGCCGCGTCAGACCTTCAGCGTCTTGATCGACGTCGGCGCGTGACCCGGCTCCGTCGCGAGTTCCTCGAACTCCACGACGTTGCTGATGTCGTTCGTCGTCGACATGGAGATGTTGGTGACGCGCTCCAGGATCGCCTCGACGACCACCGGCACCTGGTACTCCTGCGCGAGCTTCTTGGCCTGCTCGAAGGCCGCGCCCAGCTCGTTCGGGTCGGTCACGCGGATCGCCTTGCAGCCGAGGCCCTCGGCGACCTTGACGTGGTCGACGCCGTAGACGCCCAGCTCGGGCGAGTTGACGTTCTCGAACTCCAGCTTGACCTGGAAGTCGATGTCGAACGCCCGCTGCGCCTGGCGGATCAGGCCCAGGTAGGAGTTGTTGACCAGGACGTGGACGTACGGGATCTTGTGCTGCGCCCCGACCGCCAGCTCCTCGATCATGAACTGGAAGTCGTAGTCCCCGGACAGGGCGACGACCTGCGCCTCCGGGTCGGCCTTCGCCACGCCCAGCGCGGCCGGGATCGTCCAGCCGAGGGGGCCCGCCTGGCCGCAGTTGATCCAGTGCCGCGGCTTGAAGACGTGCAGCATCTGGGCGCCGGCGATCTGCGAGAGGCCGATGGTGGAGACGTACCGGGTCTCCGGGCCGAAGGCCTTGTTCATCTCCTCGTAGACGCGCTGCGGCTTGATCGGGATGTCGTCGAAGTGCGTACGGCGCTGGAGGGTCGCCTTGCGCTCCTGTGCGGAGGCCGCCCACGCCGAGCGGTCGGGCAGCTTGCCCGCCGCCTTCAGCTCCCTTGCCACCTCGACGAACAGCTCCAGGGCGGCCTTGGCGTCGGACGCGATGCCGTAGTCGGGCGCGAAGATCTTGCCGATCTGGGTGGGCTCGACGTCCACGTGGACGAACTTCCGCCCGGCCGTGTAGACGTCCAGCTTGCCGGTGTGGCGGTTGGCCCAGCGGTTGCCGATGCCGAGGACGAAGTCGGACTCCAGGAAGGTGGCGTTGCCGTACCGGTGCGAGGTCTGCAGGCCGACCATGCCGGCGTTCAGCTCGTGGTCGTCGGGCAGCAGGCCCCAGCCCATCAGGGTCGGGACGACCGGGGTGCCGGTCAACTCGGCGAATTCGACGAGGAGTTCGACGGCGTCGGCGTTGATGACACCGCCGCCAGCCACGATCAGCGGGCGCTCGGACGCGTTCAGCATCCCGATCGCCTTCTCGATCTGGGCGCGGGTCGCGGCGGGCTTGTAGACCGGGAGCGGCGCGTACGTCTCCGGGTCGAACTCGATCTCCGTCAGCTGGACATCGATCGGCAGGTCGATCAGGACCGGGCCGGGACGGCCGGAGCGCATCAGGTGGAACGCCTGCTGGAAGACGCCGGGGACCTGCGCGGCCTCCAGCACGGTCACCGCCATTTTCGTGACCGGCTTGGCGATCGAGGCGATGTCGACGGCCTGGAAGTCCTCTTTGTGGATCACGGCGGTCGGCGCCTGGCCCGTGATGCACAGGATCGGGATGGAGTCACCGATCGCGGAGTACAGGCCGGTGATCATGTCGGTGCCGGCGGGCCCGGACGTGCCGATGCAGACGCCGATGTTGCCCGGGTGCGTGCGGGTGTAGCCCTCGGCCATGTGCGAGGCGCCCTCCACATGGCGGGCGAGGGTGTGATGGATCCCGCCGGAGGCCTTGAGCGCCGCGTAGAAGGGGTTGATCGCCGCGCCCGGCACGCCGAACGCGTTGCTGACGCCCTCGCGCTTGAGGATCTCGACTGCCGCTCGGGCAGCGGTCATACGAGCCATTGAGTACTCCTGCTTCGGCTGTCGGATTCGCACTCCCGTCGCGCCCCGCGGTGAGCAATTCCGTGACGATGACATTCCCGCGATCTTGTTAATTCCGTATCGCGGAAACTATTTTCTACTATCTGGAAGCAATGTAGGTGGGTGGGTGAAGACCGTCAAGAGGCGGACAACCGGGCACCACCTGGAGGACGATGGGAGCGCTGTCCGATGCGAGGTCGTCCTGGAGTGGGCCATGTCCGAGAGCGTGTCGGTGCGCTGCCCGGCCTGCCGGCGCGAGCATCTCTACGAGGCACCTGCCTATCCGTGTCAGTGCGGGGCGCCCGTCGCACCGGCGCTCGATCCGGACGGGGCCGCGACGGCCGTCGTGCATCGGGCCTGGGACGACGAGTGGATCGGCGTGCGCTGTGCGGCGTGCGGCAGAAGGAGCGAGTGGCCCCGTCCGGAGGTGGGCTGTCCCTGCGGGACGCTGCTGCGCGTTCCGGTGGCGCGGGCCGACACGGGCTCGGCGCGGCAGAAGGCGCCCGCCGCGCGCCGCGTCTTCCAGCCCGTCACGATCCGCACCGCGCGCGACGCGGTCACGGCAGCCGCCGTCTATCTGCGCTGGCTCGGCTACCGGGACATCCGCCGCGCCGACCAGCGGCCCCCGACCGGCATCGGCATCGCCGCCCACGGTCTGCTCGCCCAGGTCGACCCGACCGTACGTCCGGCCTCCCTGCGGGACGTGGAGTGCCTGTGGCTGACGGCCATGACGGAGTCCGCGGCCTGCGTGTACTTCTCCCTCTCCGGATACGCCCCCGAGGCCCGCACCCGAGCCGACACCCTCGGCGTCCCCCTGTTCGTCCTCGACCTCACGGGCACGCCCCAGCCGGTCAACAGCCTCGCCGACGAACTGGACGCGACGGGGGCCCGGTAGTCCGCTCGCGCCGAGCGCAGCCACCGGCGGACACTCGGCACATGCGCATCCGCCCCGCCACGCCCGCCGAGCTCCCGGCCCTCCAGGACATCGAGCGCGCCGCAGGATCCGCCTTCCGTGCCCTCGGCATGGCGGCGATCGCCGACGACGAGCCGCCCGCCCTGGACGTCCTGGAGCAGTTCCGCCGGGCAGGGCGCGCCTGGGTCGCCTGCGACGACGGTGACCGCCCGGTCGGCTATCTGATCTCCGAGCCCGTAGACGGCGCGCTGCACGTCGAGCAGGTCTCGGTACACCCGGACCACGCGCACCGCCGCATGGGCCAGGCCCTCCTCGCGCACGCCGCCGACCGCGCACGCGAGGAGGGCCTGACCGCTCTCACCCTGACCACCTTCACCGAGATTCCGTGGAACGCGCCGTACTACGAACGCCTCGGCTTCCGCGTCCTGGACGAGGCCGAGCTCACCCCGGGGCTGCGGAAGATCCGCGCCCACGAGGCGGAACTCGGCCTCGACCGATGGCCACGGGTCTGTATGCGCCGGGGCTAGGCAAGCGCCGCAGCCGGCCTCAGTGGGCCCCGTACTTCTCCCGCAGCTCCACCTTCCGCACCTTCCCGGACACGGTCATCGGGAAGGAGTCGAGGATCCGCAACCGGCTCGGGATCTTGTAGTGCGCCAGCCGCCCGTCGCAGAACCCCCGTAGCTCCTGCAGCGTCAGCGGGTCGCCCGTGTCGCGCGGGATGACGCAGGCCAGCACCTCCTCGCCGTACCGCTCGTGCGGCACCCCGACGACCTGGACGTCCGCGATCTTGGGGTGGGCGTACAGGAACTCCTCGATCTCGCGCGGGTAGATGTTCTCGCCGCCCCGGATGATCATGTCCTTGATGCGGCCGACGATCTCGACATAGCCGTCCTCCCGCATCGTCGCGAGGTCACCGGTGTGCATCCAGCGGCCGCGGTCGACGGCCTCGGCGGTCTTCTCGGGCTCGTTCCAGTAGCCGAGCATCACGCTGTAGCCGCGGGTGCACAGCTCCCCCGCCGTTCCCCGAGGCTGGGTCACGCCGGTCGCCGGGTCGACGACCTTCACCTCGATGTGCGGCAGCACACGGCCGACCGTGCCGGTGCGGTGTTCCAGGTCGTCGTCGCGCCGGGTCTGGGCGGAGACGGGCGAGGTCTCCGTCATGCCGTAGCAGATCGACACCTCGGCCATGTGCATCTCGGTGACCACCCGCCTCATCACCTCCACCGGGCAGGGCGAGCCCGCCATGATCCCGGTGCGCAGGGAGGAGAGGTCGTACGAGGCGAAGTCGGGGTGGTTCAGCTCCGCGATGAACATGGTCGGTACGCCGTACAGGGAGGTGCAGCGCTCCTGCTGGACGGCCTCCAGGGTGGCCTTCGGATCGAAGGACGGGGCCGGGATCACGATGCAGGCGCCGTGGGAGGTGGCGGCGAGATTGCCCATGACCATGCCGAAGCAGTGGTAGAAGGGCACGGGGACGCACACCCGGTCCTGCTCGCTGTAGGCGATCAGCTCCCCCACGAAGTAACCGTTGTTGAGGATGTTGTGGTGGGAGAGGGTCGCCCCCTTGGGGAAGCCCGTCGTGCCCGACGTGTACTGGATGTTGATCGGGTCGTCGCAGGACAGCTCCTCGAACGGAACCGGCGTTCCCCGCCCGATCAGCGCCTCCCAGCTCGGGTCCCCGATGAACACGGTCTCCCGCAGCTGCGGGCACTTGCCGCGCACCTGCTCGACCATCGCCCGGTAGTCGCTGGTCTTGTGGCTCAGGGATGCGAAGAGCAGCGAGATCCCGGCCTGGTTGAGGACGTACTCGACCTCGTGGGTGCGGTAGGCCGGGTTGATGTTCACCATGATCGCGCCGATGCGGGCCGTGGCGTACTGGACCAGGACCCACTCGGGACAGTTGATCGCCCAGATGCCCACCCGGTCGCCCTTGGCGACCCCGCTCGCGAGCAGCGCGTACGCCAACTCGTCGACGTCGGCGGCGAACCGGGCGTACGTCCAGCGCCGCCCGGACGGTACGTCGACCAACGCCTCCCGGTCCGGCCAGGCGGCGACGGCCCGGTCCAGGCCGGCCCCGATCGTCTCGCCGAGCAGAACCGTCTCGCTCGTCCCGTGGGTGTACGACAGCTGTGCGGTCACCGGAAGTCCTCCTCGCGGTACTCGGCGTCCGAGCCCACCGCCGTGGCCTCGCGCAGCTCGATCCGGCGGATCTTGCCGGAGACGGTCTTGGGCAGCGGCGCGAACTCCAGACGGCGGACGCGCTTGTACGGCGCCAGGACCTCCCGTGAGTGCTCGAAGAGCACCTTGGCCGTGTCGGGGCCGGGCTCCCAGCCCTCCGCCAGGACGACGTACGCCTTCGGCACCGCGAGCCGCAGCTCGTCCGGCGCGGGCACGACGGCGGCCTCGGCCACCGCGTCGTGCTCCAGCAGGGCGCTCTCCAGCTCGAAGGGGCTGATCTTGTAGTCCGACGCCTTGAAGACGTCGTCGGCCCGCCCGACGTAGGTGATGTATCCGTCGGCGTCTCGCGAACCGATGTCTCCTGTCCGGTAGTAACCGCCGGCCATCGCCTCCGCCGTACGGTCGGCGTCACCGTGGTAGCCGGTCATCACGCCGACGGGGCGGGCGGACAGGTCGAGGGCGATCTCGCCCTCCTCGGCCCCCGGCGCGCCGGAGACCGGGTCGAGGAGTTCGACGCGGAAGCCGGGGCTGGGGCGGCCCATCGAGCCGGTCTTCAGCGGCTGGCCGGGGCTGTTGGAGACCTGGACGGCCGTCTCGGTCTGCCCGAAGCCGTCCCGGATGGTCACGCCCCAGGCCTCCCGCACCCGCTCGATGACCTCGGGGTTGAGCGGCTCACCGGCTGCCACGGCCTCGCGGGGCGGGGTGCGCAGGGCGCTCAGGTCGGCCTGGATGAGCATGCGCCAGACAGTCGGCGGGGCGCAGAAGGTGGTGACGCCCGCGCGGTCCATCTCCGCCATCAGCCGGACGGCGTCGAAGCGCGTGTAGTTGTGGAGGAAGACGGTCGCCTCCGCGTTCCACGGCGCGAAAAGGTTGGACCAGGCGTGCTTGGCCCAGCCGGGCGAGGAGATGTTCAGGTGCACGTCGCCGGGCTTGAGGCCGATCCAGTACATGGTGGCCAGGTGCCCGATCGGGTACGAGGTGTGGGTGTGCTCGACCAGCTTGGGGCGGGCGGTGGTGCCGGAGGTGAAGTAGAGCATCAGCGGGTCGTCGGAGGCGGTCGAACCGTCGGGGGTGAACTCGGCGGAGGCGGTGTACGCGTCCTCGTACGACTGCCACCCCTCGCGCACCCCGCCGACGCTGATGCGCGTGTAGCGGCCGGGCACCTCGTCGAACTTGCCGGTGTCCTCGGCCCGCACCAGCACATGCCGGACGCGTCCCCGCTCCACCCGGTCGCGCAGGTCGGCGGGGCCGAGCAGCGGGGTGGCCGGGATGACGACGGCGCGCAGCTTCATCGCGGCGAGGGCGGTCTCCCACAGCTCGGCCTGGTTGCCGAGCATGACGAGGATGCGGTCCTCGGCGCGGACGCCGCGCGCCCGCAGCCAGCCCGCGACCCGGGCGGACCGCTCGGCCATCTCGGCGAAGGACAGCTGGACCTCGCTGCCGTCCTCCTCGACGATGTGCAGCGCGGTGCGGTCGTTTCCGTCCGCGATGACGTCGAACCAGTCGAGGGCCCAGTTGAACCGCTCGGGCCGGGGCCAGGCAAAACCTTCGTAGGCAGTCGCGTAGTCCTCGCGGTGCTCGAGCAGGAAGTCCCGCGCGTTGCGGAACAGCTCCGTCCCCGTCGTCATCTGTCCTCCTGGTTACCGGACCTTGCCGGGCGGCTCTCGGTCATCGTCTAATCCGTGACGTGGGTCTCACTACCCCCGAACGGGGGTGTGCGCTCCAGGAAGCCGCACTGAAAGGGCAAGGACGTGGCAGTGGACGCGGCCGCAACTGTGGAGATAAGGGGCGCGCTGGCGCGCCTGCGTCGCTCGACCGGGCTCCCGGTCGCCTTCGGCGGCCTGGTGGAGTCCGGGCGCTCACGCATGCGCATCAGCGAACTGAACGGCACAGCCACCGAGTCCCTGAGGAGACTCGCGGTGACCGCCGGCAATGGCTTGGGCGGCAAGGCGGTGGCCCTCGCCCGCCCCTGCGCGGTCACGGACTACTCCGTCTCCCGGCAGATCACCCACGAGTACGACGCCGCGGTCGCCGCGGAGGGACTGCGTTCGGTGCTGGCGGTCCCCGTCGTCGTACGACGCCGGGTACGCGGTGTCCTGTACGGCGCCCTGCGCACGGCCCAGCCTCTCGGTGACCGCACGCTGACGGCTGCCGTGGCGGCGGCGCGGGACGTGGAGCAGGCGCTGGTGGTGCGGGACGAGGTGCGGGTGTTGCTGGAGGCGGCCCGGCCGGAGACGGCTCGGCTGGAGACGGCGCCGTCCGACCGGGTCTCCGCGTGGGAGCAGGTCCGCGAGGCCCACGCGACACTGCGTGCCCTGGCCCCGCGGATCAGCGACCCCGCCCTGCGCGCGGAGCTCCTCGAGGCCTGCGGCCTGCTGACGGAGGGGCCTGCGCGAAGCGGCGTAGAGCTGTCCCCCCGCGAACTGGATGTGCTGGCGTGCGTGGCCGCAGGCTCGACGAACGCGGCCGCCGCCGAGCGGCTGGGGCTGCGGGCGGAGACGGTCAAGGGCTATCTGCGCTCGGCGATGCAAAAGCTGGGCACGCACACCCGTGGTGAGGCGGTGGTGGCGGCACGTCGGGCGGGTTTGCTGCCCTAGGGCCGGAATCTGCGGGAGTGGGGTCCCGCAGGACCGCAGGTCGCCCCCCTCGGGCCGGCTCTCCCGGGCGATCTTTATTCATTCGACCGAGCCTTGAATTTCCCCATGCTGCGCGGCTGTTATTTGCCTCACCATGCCTTCGGTCCGAATTTCAAAGATCCGTTGCCTAATATTGGCCCGAACACGACACACGGAGGGGAGCGGTGACCGTGCGACGGGACTTCAAGGAGCCTGCCAGATGCCGCCCCGACCAGGTCATCGGCAGGGAGGAGCTGTTCACCGCGGCGCGTGAGCAGCTCGGACGGGGCGGCAGCGTGCTGCTGCACGGCCCTGCCGGAATTGGGAAGTCGACGGTCCTGCGGGCATTGGCCGCGGAATACGGCGGGGCGGCACGCACCGTGTTGCGCTGCTCGCCCACGGAGTCCGAATCCCATCTCCCCTTCCTCGCCCTGGCCGACCTCCTCGGCCTGGTCCTGGACGAGGTCTCCGAGCGGCTCCCCACCGCCCAGCGCACCGCCCTGGAGTCGGCGCTCACCGGCCGCGGCGAGTCCACCCTCCAGCGCGACGGCCTCGCCCTGCGGCTGGCCGTACTGTCCACCCTGCGCGCCCTCGCCGACACCGGCCCCGTCCTCGTCGTCGCCGACGACCTCCAGTGGCTCGACCCGGCCAGCGCCGAACTCCTCGGCTTCGCCGCCCGCCGCCTCGGCGACACCCCGGTACGGATGCTGTGCGCGGTACGGACCGACGGCCAGGAGTACGACCGCCATCTACGCGCGTCCCCGCCGGACACCCTCGCCGTACGCCTCGGCCCCCTCTCGCGCGCCCAGATGTCCGTCCTCCTCGACCACCGCGGCTACACCGGCCTGCCCCGCTCCACGGTCCGGGACATCCACCGCACCAGCGGCGGCAACGCCCTGTTCGCCCTCGAACTGGGCCGCGCCCTCGCCGAGAACCCCACCCCGCCCCGCCCCGGCGAACCCCTGCCGGTGCCCACCTCGCTGCGCGCCCTGGTGCTGAACCGCCTGGAGATGCTCTCGGAGGAGGCCCGCCGCACCCTCCTCGTCGCAAGCGCGGGCGCCCGCCCCACGCTGGCCCTGCTGCACGCGGCCGGCCGCGACAACGCCGAGGCCGAGACCGCTCAGGCCGCCGAACTCGGGCTGCTGGCGACCGAGCCCGAGGGTCCCGCCCTGCGGTTCGCGCACCCGATGGTCTCCGCCGCGCTCTACGCGGAGGCGCCCGCGCAGGAGCGCCGCGCCGCGCACGCCGCGCTGTCCACGGCGGCCTCCGACCCGATCGAGCGCGCCCGGCACCTGGCCCTTGCGACCACCGGCACCGACCCGGAGGTCGCGGCCCGTCTCGCCGAGGCCGCCGCCCTGGCCCGGGACCGGGGAGCGCCGTCGGTGGCCGCGCAGCTCTCCCTGCTCGCCGCCCGGCACACCCCGGCGGACGGCCCGCAGAGCCCGGAGGTGCTGCGCCTGGAGGCCGCCGAGGACGCGATCACCGCCGGCGAGCTGGATCTCGCCCGGGACATCGCCCGGGAGGTGCTCACCCGGGCGACCGTCCCCGCGGACCGGGTGCGGGCCTGGATCGCGGTGATCGAGACGGCGGGGCATGCCATGGCGGAGGTCGACGCGATCTTCCCGCAGGCCCTGGCCGACGCGGGTGACGACCCGAAGCTGCTCGCGCTGGTCCACTACCAGCTGACGTGGCGCGCCCTGCTCGTGGAGGGGGACTTCGACGAGGCCCGGGGGGAGGCCGCGTATGTGGCGGAGCTGGCCGCGCGGGCCGGCGACCGGTACACCGAGCTCATGGCGCTCGCCTTCCAGGCCCAGATCGAGACCCTCATGGGCCACGCGGACGCCCCCGGGACCATTCGACGGGCGCTGGAGGAACCCCAGGACCCGAGGGTGGCCTGCCATCACAACGGGGCCGGCTACTCCCGCTTCCGCTGGCTGATCATGAGCGACCAACTGCCCGAGGCCCGCGCGGCGGTCACCACGCTGCTGCGCGAGGTGCGCCGGCACGGCTGGGTGGAGAGCGAGGTGCACTTCCTGCGCGGGGTCGCGGAGACCGAGCTGCACTCCGGGCACTGCGGGCGCGCCCTCGACCTGGCCCGCGAGAGCCTGCGCCTCGCCCGCGACACCGGCATCGGCGAGGTCGCCTCCGCCGTGCTGACCTCCCTCGCGGAGGCCGCGGGCGGGGACGTGGACCGGGCGCTGGCCCTGGCTCGGGAAGCGGTGGAGCACGCCGAGGAGGACGGCGACCAGATGTACGTCTCCCGCGCTCTGGCCGCCCTCGGCCACGCCCAGTTGGTGGCCGGGGACACTGAGGGAGCGGTCCGTTCGCTGCGCCGGGTGCGCGAGGTGGAGCAGAGCCTCGGCATCACCGACCCGGCACGGGGCCGCTGGCACGGCGACCTGGCCGAGGCCCTGGTGCGCAGCGGCGAGTTCGCGGAGGCGCAGGACGTCATCGACGTCACGCGCGAGCAGGCGCTGCGGCTGGACCGCGAGAGCGTCCTGGCCGTCCTCGACCGGGCCGAGGCGCTGATCCGCGCCGCACGGGGCGAACAGGACGCCGCCATCGCCCAGTTGACGTCGGCACAGGACCGGCTCGGCAAACTGGGCTACGGCCTGGAGGAGGCCCGGGCCGCCTTCGCGCTGGCCCAGCTGCGCACAGGAACTCCGGGCCCGACCTCGTACGACGAGGCGGCCCGGCTGTTCCGCCGCTGCCGGGCGCTGCCCTGGCTGCGGCAGGTCGAGGCGGCCGCCGCCGCGCGCCCCGCGGAGGCGGTCCCCACCCCCGCCGCCACGCCGGACGGTCTCGACGGCCTGGACGGGCTCGCCTCGATGGAGCGTCAGGTCGCCGCGCTCGTCATGGAGGGCGCGACCAACCGGGAGATCGCCGCGCGCCTGTTCATCAGCGTCAAAACAGTCGAAGCGACACTTACCCGCGTATACCGCAAGCTCGGGATCCGATCGCGGGTCGACATCGTCAGATTGGCGGCGGGGCGCCGTACGACGTGAGTTCACCCGTCTTTGTCGGTCCGTGGAGGTTTAGCCGGACTCGACCGAGGGTTTTCCCTGCCCAACTCCCTTAGGGGGTTCCCTCATTGGGAAGGGGAACTTCCGGGACCTACCTTGTGGATGTGCCGCTCGCCGGGCACACGGGGGTCGGTCCCGCGACCCCCGTGCACAACCCCCCACACCCGCGCGACCCCCCACCGGCAACCCCCAATGAGGAGACCCATGTTCGGGCTCACCCGTGCCAGAAAGACCGCCGCCGTCGTGGCGACCGCTGCCGCCGCCGCGGCCGCACTGCTCAGCGCCCCCACCGCTGAGGCCGCGTCGACGCGCATCGTGGGCGGCACGACGACCACGACGACCGCGTACCCCTTCATGATGCAGATCACGGACGCCTCGCAGAGCCAGTTCTGCGGTGGCACGCTCGTCTCCGCGACAAAGGTGGTCACCGCCGCCCACTGCATGGTCGGCGAGACGACGAGCAGTGTCCGCGTCGTCGGCGGCCGCACCTACCGCAACGGCACGAACGGCACGGTCAGCCGGGTCAGCGACATCTGGGTCCACCCGGACTACACGGACGCCACCGACGGCAACGACGTGGCCGTGCTGACCCTGTCGACCTCGATGCCGTACACGACGGCCTCGTACGTCGACTCCTCGGACACCGGCGTGTACGCGGCCGGCACCACCGCCCGCATCGTCGGCTGGGGCACCACGTCCTCGAACGGCAGCTCCTCCAACCAGCTGCGGACGGCGACCGTGCCGACCGTCTCCAACTCCAGCTGTGCGAGCTCCTACGGTTCGGACTTCCTCGCGTCCGACATGGTCTGCGCCGGATACACCTCCGGCGGCACTGACACCTGCCAGGGCGACAGCGGCGGTCCCCTGCTCATCGGGGGCGTCCTGGCAGGGATAACTTCCTGGGGCGAAGGCTGCGCCCAGGCCGGTTACCCGGGTGTCTACACCCGGCTGACCACCTTCTCGGACGAGGTGACCGAACAGGTCCAGTCGTAACCGGGAACGGCACCCAGAAGGTCTCCTGAGCACACCTCAGGTGCAAGACCAGGGGGCGTTGCGGGCCTCCACGAGCGGCCCGCAACGCCCCCTATCCATGTCCGTCGTCACCTGTCCATGTCCGTTGTCAGAGGGACCTGTTTCAATGGGCTGCGGATGGGGGTGGCGGGCATGGTGTCCACAGATCGTTTCCTGGCCTTCGCGGCGATGTCGCTGCTGGTGATCGTGATTCCGGGGCCGAGCGTGCTGTTCGTCATCGGCCGCGCGCTGGCCCACGGTCGGCGTACCGCCGTGGCCACGGCGATCGGCAATGTCTTCGGCTCGTATCTGCTGGTGGTGGCGGTCGCCATCGGGATCGGCTCGCTGGTCGAACGCTCGGTGGCCGTCTACATGACGGTGAAGCTGGCGGGCGCGGCCTATCTGGTCTATCTGGGTGTGCAGGCGTACCGGCACCGGGGTGAGCTGAAGGCGGCGGCGATCGGAGCGACGCCGGCCGCACCGAAGCGCGGCGATCTGCGAACCCTCCTCGACGGCGTCCTCGTCGGTGTCACCAACCCGAAGGGCGTCGTGTTCTTCGCCGCCGTACTCCCCCAGTTCGTGGACCACTCGGCGGGCCATGTCCCCCTGCAGATGCTGCTGTTGGGTCTGATCCCGATCTCCATCGGCCTGGTCACGGACACCCTGTGGGGCCTGACCGCGTCGGCGGCCCGCACCTGGTTCGCCCGCTCCGACCGCCGACTGTCACTGATAGGCGGAGCGGGCGGCTGCACGATGATCGGGCTCGGGGTGACGGTCGCGGTGACGGGGCGGGCGGAGTGACGCCTCGGGAAGACGGTCGCCAGGGGTAGCCGGACAGGCCCTAGGGGATGACGGTCCCGAAGCGGATGTCGTACGACACCTCCGGATGCATCACCTTCACCATCCGCTCCCCCTCCTCGGTCACCTCCCCGCGCTGGGCCTTGGTGAGCTCGGTGAACTCCTCGATGACGAGGGCGTCGCCGAGGATCCGCCATACCCCCGCGAGGAAGCCGTCGACGAGGAGGGGGCAGTAGACCGTGTTCGCCTGCCAGGTGCGGCCACGGTTGGCGGGCGGAATCACACGGGTGCGGTCGGCGTGGGAGAGGAGGAGGTTGTCGAACTCTGGCAGGAAGCGGGGCGGCGCCGGGGTGTCCGGGTCCGGGCGCGGGGCGTCGGGGAGGTCGAAGAGTTCGACGCCGCCTTCGTCCCGGAAGGTGACCAGCGCGGGGCGGAGCCGTTCGAAGGCAGGACGCATCCGGGTGAGACCGGACCAGGTCTGCATGTCCTTCACGGAGGCGGGCCCGAAAGCGGCCAGGTAGCGCAGAACCGTGGCGTCCGGGGAGGCGGCCGGCTCGGCGGGGCGGCCCAGCCAGTGCTCGGCGGTGGTGAGGCAGACCTGGGCGCTGCGGCCCCACATTCCGCGCGGGGTGACCTGGACGAGGGGCAGCGTGCAGCGGGCGGCGACGGCGAGGGACTGCGGGTCGGCGTCCGGCCACTCGGCGCTGAGGGCCTCGCGCAGCTGCTTCATGGTGCGAGGCTCGGCCTCGACAAGGTCGCGGGCGAGTACGGCGAGCCGGTCCAGGTCGACACCGACGAGGCCCTTGCGGAAGTAGTTGATCTCGCGGTCCCGGGCGGGCTGGACCAGCGGACGCAGGGTGAGACTGTCGTCGGCGGTGTGCAGGTGGATGGTCGAGCGCATGGTGACGATGCGCACGGCCGCACGGTCGGCCAGCAGCCCGGACAGCTCCTCGGGCGTGAAGCCGTCGAGACGGGCGGCGAGCGCGTAGTACGGCGGCTTGACCTCCTGGGCCTGCAGGCCGACCAGATGCTCCACGGCCGCCCGCGCGGACAGCGGCGCCCGGTGCAGCAGCAGCTGCCGGTCGAGGGTGGCACGGTTGAGGGCGCGGGTGCTGAGCACGGGGCCCGTCGCGGTCGCCGTCTGCTGAGTGCCGCGCTTCGTCTGATGTGTGCCGGGCTTCGTCGTGGTCCGCTTCGTCGTGGTCCGCTTCGTCATGCTCCGCACGCTAGCGAGGCTTGCGGACACCGTCAGTCCGCAACTCTCACGAAATCCGGGATCGGCTCGGTCCCACCCATGCCATTCGCCCCGTATATCCTGCTCCGTGATCACGCACACGCACTCGTCGTCCCCACCGGGAGGCAGCCGCAGTGTCCGAGCGACGCGCACGCCCCGCCTCGAAGAACCCCGTGAAGTCCGCCTGGCGCCGAGCCCTCACTCCCCCGCAGCCACCGGAGCCACCGGCCCCGACGCCTCCGGCACGCGCCACGGCTCCCGACTCCTCCGAGGTGGCGAGCGTCGTGGAGGCGGCGCTGTACCAGGACGGCGTCCGGGTCTCCTCCCCCGCCACCCTCGCCGAGACCTACCGCGAGCTGCGCGACCAGCCGTCCGGGATGGCCTGGATCGGCCTGGCCCGTCCCACGGAATCCGAACTCCTCTCCTTGGCCGCGGAGTTCGACCTGCACCCGCTCGCGGTCGAGGACGCGATGGAGGCACACCAGCGACCCAAGCTGGAGCGCTACGGCGACACGCTCTTCGTGGTCCTGCGCGCGGCCCGCTACCTGGACGCGCCCGAGGAAGTCGACTTCGGCGAACTCCACGTCTTCGTCGGCCCCGACTTCGTGATCACGGTCCGTCACGGTGCGGCCCCCGATCTGTCGTCGGTGCGCCGGCGCATGGAGGAGACGCCGGAACTGCTCAAACTCGGCCCGGAGGCGGTGCTCTACGCGATACTGGACGCGGTGGTCGACGGCTATGAGCCGGTGGTGGTGGGCGTCCAGAACGACATCGACGAGATCGAGACCGAGGTCTTCCGCGGCGACCCCGAGGTCTCCCGCCGTATCTACGAACTCTCCCGGGAAATGGTCGAGTTCCAGCGCGCCACCCGCCCCCTGGTCGGCATGCTGCACGGCCTGATGGCCGGCTTCTCCAAATACGGCACGGACGAGGAACTACAGCGCTACCTCCGCGACGTGGCCGACCACGTCACCCACACCAGCGAACGCGTCGACGGCTTCCGCCAAGCCCTGACCGAGATCCTCACGGTGAACGCGACGCTGGTCACGCAGCAGCAGAACGCGGAGATGCGGGCGTTGGCGGAGGCGGGGTTCGAGCAGAACGAGGAGATCAAGAAGATCTCGTCGTGGGCGGCCATTTTGTTCGCTCCGACGCTGGTCGGGACGATCTACGGGATGAACTTCGAGCACATGCCGGAGTTGCGCTGGGTGCTCGGATACCCCTTCGCGATCGCCCTAATGGGGATCGTTTGTACCAGTTTGTACGTCATCTTCAAGCGGCGAGATTGGCTCTGAGTAATCGCCGCGGAGGGCTGCCGTCTTGAGCGCGTGCAGCTCCGATCGAGGGCGCAGATGACGCGTTCGGGGCCGCTGGGGAGTGTGTGGGCTGGAGTGGTGGTCTACGCGGCCGTGGCAGCGGCGGCAGGTTGGCCGAGCAAGGCGTCGATGGCCCAGCCGGCGGGCGAGTGTGACGACGGACTCGCCCGCTTCGAGGATGACCGAGGCGTACGAGTGGCTTGTGTCCGCAGAGACCGTGTGCGATGGAGTCCGTGTCGCCATTGAGCAGGCATCCTCGCCGAGCGTCGATTCGCGACGCTCATGGTCGGTGGTGTTGCATTCCGGCCTCGTCGACGTGATGCAGATCACCCTCTCGGGTGCGAGGTAGAGGCCTCCGATAGCTTGATCAGCATGGATCAGGGTCGTGTGCTGGAAGCGTTCCGCCTCGAAGCGGGGGAGCTCTCCCGGGCGGTTGCCGGGCTGTCCGAGTCGGAGTGGGATCGTCCGACGCGGTGTGAGCCCTGGTCCGTGCGCGAGTTGTTGGGTCACGTCCGGGTGGTGATCGCGTGGCTGCCACAGATGCTGGGCGGCCTTGCTCCGGACAAGGCCGAGGTCAGTGCAGCGCAGTACTACCGGCCCGACGATCGGTTCAGCCCGCAGACCAACGCTGCCCGCATCGGCCTGGCCCAGAACCACGCGGCCGAGCATGCCAACGGCGCCGCCCTCGCCGCGGACTTCGCCGCGACATGGCGGCAGGTGGATCAGATGTGCCAGGACGAACCGGAAGACCGAGTCGTGCGTACTCGTCACGGCGACGCGATGCTCCTCTCGGAGTTCCTGCTCACCAGAGTGGTGGAGGTCGCGGTTCATGGCTTGGACTTGGCGGACGCGCTGGGACGCGAACCGTGGCTGACTCCGGAGGCCGGGGTGGCAGTGCTGGAACTTCTGCTCGGGCCCGAGCAGTTGGACGCTGCGGGTGAACTCGGCTGGGATGGACCGACCTTCCTTCGCAAGGTCACCGGTCGCGCGACGCTTGACGCGACGGAGACCGCCCAGGTCGGGCGGCTCGGCATTCGGTGGATCACGCTGGGCTGACACCGCGTCGAGTGCAGATCCTGCGGTCAGCTGCATGAGCCGATCACGGTGGTTCGCGGCGTGGGGAGGCGGCTGACGCGACGGGTCCCGGCGGCGGCTTCGCGGAGCCGGACGATCTCTTCGTGCGGTGCGGCGAGCCGGGCCAGGGACTCAGCACGGAAGTCGGTCAGCTCGGTGACCGTCTGGGCTTCGCGGGGATCGGGAATCTCTCCGACCTGCTGGAGCGACTGAAGGCGTCGCTCGAACTGGGTGCGGAGGTGCGCGTATGGGCGGGTGCCGTAGAAGGCGGTGCGGTTGACTGCGGCTTCGCGGGCGAGGGTCTTGATGTCGCACTTTCCGCCGGGCGGGATCTCACCGCTTAGGAGCCGGTCCATGGCGGCCCGGATGCGGTTCTCGTACTCGGTCCGCTGGGCTGCGGAGATTCTCTGAGAGTTCCTCGTCCACGGTGCTGGCGGCGTCGATCTCGGAGATGACGCGGAGGGCCCGGTCGTAGTCGGCTTGGAGCCGGGTGCGTTCGGTCTTGCGGGTGGTGCCGAGCTGGCCGAGGAAGATCTCGGTGCGTTCGGCGTGCTCGGCCCAGACGGGGCGGTGACAAGGTCCAGGTGCCACAGCACGCTGCCGGTCCCGACGTCCTCAACCGGGCAGCTCTGCCGGGCGGCGAGCCCGGCGAGGGTGACGGCCAGAACGCCGCGTACCGCACGTTCGTCCCACGAGACGGCCGGATGCCTGCCGTACCGGGCTACCCGTTCCGCCCGCTCGACCCCGTGCTGCCAGCGCGCTTGGTCCATGCCGTCATTGTGCCGCGCCCCCGGGCCGGCGCTCTGCTCCACCACCGCATCATGCGCCGGTCGTTCGGCGAGTGACGGGGCGCCGTGCAGCGAACACGGGCAGATGATCGCCAAAGATCCAAGCTTCCCCGGTACCTGGCGTGCGATGCAGCTAGATTGCGTGACATCAGGCCAACTCGTGGAGCTCTCATGTCAGTTGAACGTCCGATCATCAACAGCAGCGTGCCGCACTCCGCCCGCATCTGGAACTACTGGCTCGGCGGCAAGGACTGCTACGAGATCGACCGACAGGTAGGCGACCAGATCGCCGAGGCCAACCCGGCCATCCTCGACGTCGCCCGGGCGCAACGGGCGTTCCTGGTCCGTGCCGTGGAGTACCTCATCGCCGAGACCAGCATCCGCCAGTTCCTGGACGTGGGCACCGGCCTGCCCACCGCGAACAACACCCACGAGGTCGCCCAGCGCCTCGTCCCCGAGACACGGATCGTCTACGTCGACCACGATCCCATCGTGCTGGCCCACGCGGAGGCGCTGCTCACCAGCACGCCCGAGGGCTCGACGGCCTACATCGACGCCGACCTGCGCGACCCCGACGCGATCCTGGAACAGGCCGCCAAGACACTGGACCTCACCCAGCCCGTGGCGCTGATCCTGCTGGGCATCGCCGCGCACGTCACCGACGACTCCGTCTACGACATCGTGAGCCGCCTCGTCGACGCCCTGCCGTCCGGCAGCTACCTCGTGTTCTGCGACAGCACCGAGGTCGTCCACCCCGAGCGGCAGCGCGCGATGGTCGAGCAGTGGAACGAGGCGAGTGACAACCCCCGCATCAACCGCAGCCCGGAGCAACTTGCCCGCTTCTTCGACGGTCTGGAACTGCTGGAACCCGGCCTCGTCTCAGTCTCCCGGTGGCGCCCCGCGGCGACCGCTTCCGAAGCGGCGGCCGAGGTCGACGACTTCGGTGGCGTGGCGCGCAAACCATAGTTGAGCCGCGGGACAACGGACGTCATCAAGTCCTCGAAGCTCAGGACGAGTTGAGTGAAGGCGCGAGGTTAAAGAACCGGTGTCGGCACCCTGGAGTGGGCGGCCGGTGGCGGGACGGTGCGCGCGGAGATCCCGCTCGGTGACCTCCTCGACCAACTCGTGGTTGAGCGCGGCGGCACAGGTCGCTCCCATCCCGGCCGCCGTGATCGCCTGGGCCCGTGGATCAACCACGTTCCCGATGGCCCAGAGACCGGCGCGGCTGATGCGCCCGGCGGGGCCGGTGCGCAGGAAGCCCTGCTCGTCCCTCTCGCAGCAAAGCCCTCCCAGGACACCACCGTTCGGGATCCTCCTCGGGAGGAGGAACACCCCTGCTGCCTGAAGTGTCCGCCCGTCGGCGAGTTCTACCCCGCGGAGGTCAACGAGCAACGCCCCCGCCATCGGGCAGGGGCGTTGCTCGAGATGGTCTGTTTCAGGATGCCTTTTGGTCGGCGGGCCTCTCGATCTCGGTGGTCACCCGTGCCCCTCGGAAGAGCACCGGGAGCCACAGGAGACATGCCAGCAGGGGGACCGCGGCGTAGGTGGCCATGCCCACACTGGAGCCCAACCCGTCCATGAGCGCGCCGAGGACGAGATAGCCGATGCCGATGAGCGCCGACTCCACGAATGCGATCATCGACAGCAGGCTCGCCCGGTGGCGCGAGGGCACTGCCTCGTTGAACACGTTGTCCACGATCACGGCGGTGATCTCGGGAATTCCGACCAGAACCAGGAACGCGGCGATGGTGACCCGGACAAGGCCGAGGCCGCTCAGGCCGAGCGCCACGGCGAGCGTCAGGAGAGACACCGGGACGATGACCCGATACCCGATGCGCCGGTCCGCGCGGTCCGACAGCAAGGGAGTGAGTCCGCCGACGAAGAATCCCGCCGATATGACCACGCCGACCCATGCGGTGCCCGCTCCCTGATCGGAGAGGGTCTTCTGCGTAAAAATGATGTACGGCGTCAAAGTCGCATGCATCAATCCGGACACCACGACAAGCGTCACGAGCGCCGGCGTGGCGACCCGAAGCATCGCCCGCCATGCTGTGGCGTCGCCGTGCTCCTTCTCGGCTCCGTCCTGCTCGTCCACCGCGTCCGCGCCGCGGATCTCGGGCACCCGTGACATCAGCACCACCACGGCCAGGACGAGGCACGACGCCGAACCGACGTAGACGACTCCCCAGGAAAACTGCTGCAGTTGGCCACCGAGGACGATGGCGACTCCCGAGGTGACCGTCCCGAGCATGGTGAACCGGGACTTGATCTTGACGTAGCCGGCCGTTGCACCACGACGCACGAGCAGGTCGTACAGCAGGGCGGTGTCCGAACCGGATACACATGCCATGCCCACGCCCTGTCCGATGAACAGCGCCAGGAACACCCAGTAGTTGGAGAACGCCACCTGACCGAGCAGACATCCAGCTATCAGCACCTGGCCGATCACGATGCTGGCACGCCTGCCGATTCGGTCGGCGATGACTCCCGTCGGCACCTCCGCAAGTCCGCTGACCAGATAGAGCAGTGTCTGAAGTAGGGCCACTTGCCCGGCGGAGAAGCCTCGCTCATAAAGGAAGAGGACGAATACGCCACGCTGGAACAGCGAGTTGGCGAGCACGGCGTATACGTAGAACGGGCGCGTGACGCTTCGTGCTGCATCGTCGACTGCAGCCGACCCGCCAAGGGCCTCCGTGGTGCCGGTCATGCTGCGGGCTCCCCCTGGTGACTCCGGTGATCATTGGTGTTGGGCCTCCGCCGTCGACCGGAGCTTCCAGTCCGTACTTCGCGCAGGAGGTGCCAAGTGCTGGAACCGGTGGCGTGCATCTCCTGGAAACGGTTGCGCACATCTTGGAGCCGGCGTGGGCGTGAGGTCAGGGAAATCCCGGATCTCGTCACTTGGTTCCCGGGAGGACGGCCGTGGGCGGCGACTGCGTCCTGTGAGGGTACCGGAGCCCGGTCGGCTCGCACGCGAGTTCTATCACCGCCTGGAATCAGGGTTTCCGCCGTCCTGAAGCGAACGAAGCTTTCAGACACACCAGATCCCCTGGCGTACGGAAGGCCCACACAGTAGTCACCGGAAGAGAGAGCCAAGCCGTCCAGTGTGAGGCTGTGAATGCCGGCCCGCTCCATGGTCGTGATCTCGCGTCCCCAGTCGACGGCCTCGAGAACGTTCGCCTCGGGTGTGGAGCGGTCGATGACGATGCGTCGGCGGGGACCTGGACGCGTGTCGTCGACGGAGATGACCGTCGGACCTGCTGCAGGTACAGCGACAGCAGGTAGAAGGTGCCGTAGGCGTGGGAAAGGACATGCTCGGCGGTGTCGGGCGGCAGGTCGCGGCAGTAGCTCCAGCGGGCCACCGGCCGCGCCGGGCGTGGTGACAGGCCGGAGCGCAGCCGCCTTCGCATCGCCGCGCGGACGACGAGCGGGAAGCCGTCGAGGGCGGAGGTGCCCTCACGCGGCACGGTGGCGGCGAGGAACACCAGCCGGCGGATCCGGTGCGGGAGCAGCGAGGCGACCTGAGGAATGACGACGCCGGCCAGGGAGTGGCCCAACAGGACGACCTGGCGAGTCCGGCCGCGTCGATGTCGTCCGCCACCGCTCGTGCCAGGTCGCCGATGGCCAGCGTGGTGAGATCCGCCGGTCTGCCGGCGCGGCCGGGAAGGTCGGGGGTGAGACACGGGACGGACAGGTGGGGCAGGACGGGCTCCCAGCAGGCGCCCGTGAACCAGCTGCCGGGACCAGGGCTGCGGGCGCCTGATCGTTCATCGCGGCTCCTCGGGTGCCGTGCCGGGGCTGCGGCGGAGGTACGGGGCCACGCTGCGGAGCTTCTCGCAGGTCTCCTCCCACTCCCGTTCGGGTGTCGACTGCCCCATGACTCCGGCGCCCGCCCGCATCCAACTGCGGCCGTCGCGCTGGAAGACGGTGCGCAGGACCAGCGCCGCGTCGAGAGAGCCGTCGGCGTCCGCGGTAAACGCGGCTCCGGCGTACAGCCCTCGGGGTTCGCTCTCGTAGCGGCCGATGGTGCGCAGTGCCTCAGGTTTCGGGCAGCCGGTGGCGGTGATCGCGGGGAACAGCGCCGCGAATGCGTCCCAGGGGCCCTGGTCGTCGGCGAGGCGTCCTGCGGCGCGCGAGGCGAGGTGCTGCACCGAGCCGCGTTCCCGGACCGTCATGAACTCCTCGACCACGACCGTGCTCGGGTGGCAGATGCCGGTCAGTTCGTCGACGGCGAGGCGGACGGAGAGGGCGTGTTCGTGGATCTCCTTCGGGTCGCCGAGCAGGTCGGCCCGTAGCCGCGCGGTCTCCTCGGGGCGGGGGTCGAGGGCGCGGGTTCCGGCCAGCGGCTGGGTGGAGACGCGGCGGGTGCCCCCCTCGACCTCCAACACGGTCTCGGGGCTGAAGCCCGCCGCCCGCCAGCCGCCCAGGTCCAACAGGAAGGACCGGGCGGGGGTGTTGGCGCGGCGGCCCGCCAGGTAGGTGGCGGTCAGGTCGAGGGCCGTATGCGCGGGCAGCGGCAGGGGCCGGGACAGTACGGCCTTCTGGAGGAGCCCTGCCCGGATGTCGGCCACCGTGCGTGCGACAGCGTGCTGGTACGGCCCCGCCCCGGACCCCAGCAGTTCTTCCACGTCGGTGAGGCCGTCGCCGACCGCTCCTGTGGGAATGGCCAGGGCCTTGGCCATGAGGGGCAGGTGTTCCGGGTCCGCCGTGCGTATGCGTGCCGTTCCCGGGGTGAGGGCGACCTCGGTGGCCGGCAGCATGAGGTGGAGCAGCGGGTCGCGGCCCGTGTCCCCTGTGCCGGGGTGCAGCAGGTGGGCCAGTTCGAAGGCCGCCCAGCCGTACACCCGCCAGTCCCGGTACGGCAGTTGGGCCAGGGCATCGGCTACCTGCTTCAGCGGCGCCGCGCCGAGGGGCCGGGTCACGGAGCGGTTGCCGCAGCGTGCGGTGATCCCTTCGGCGTCCAGGGTGACGGTTGCCGCGGGGCCGCAGGCGTAGTGCCAGACCCCGGCGCGTTCGTAGACGACGTACTCGCCGCCGAGCCCGGCGCGCGCGAGGCGGACCGCCGCCTCCGCCGGGTCCTCGGGGGACTCGACGGTGTGCACGGGGCCGGGTGCGGGCAGGGCGTCGGCCCAGGAGCCCAAAGAGTCCGAGGGTGGCAACGAGTCCGAGGAGTGCAACGAGTCCGAGGAATCCCAGGAATCGCCGGACGTGTGGGGCGAGTGTGAAGTCCTGGCAGTACGTCGAGGGTCGGTCGAGCCGGTCATGAACGGGGGTTCCCTTCCTTGCGCCGCGCGCCCTCGGTCGCGAGCTCGCGCGCCAGCGCCGTCAATGCCTTCTTGTCGGTCTTGCCGACGGCCGTCACCGGGAGGGCGCCGAGGGTCTCGACCCGGTCGGGGATCTTGTACGGGGCCAGGCCGCGTTCGCGGAGGAAGGCGGCCGCCTCGTTCCTGTCGGGGGCGGTGGCGCCGGGCCTGGGGACGACGAAAGCGCAGGTGCGCTCGCCGAGCAGGTCGTCGGGGACGGGTACGACGGCAGTGTCCAGGACCGCCGGGTGGTGGGCGAGTTGCTCCTCGACCTCGGCCGCGGCCACCTTGTCGCCGCCCCGGTTGATCTGCTCCTTCACACGGCCCTCGACGACGAGGTGGCCGGTGGGCGTGCGCCGGACGAGGTCGCCGGTGCGGTAGTGGCCGTCGGCGGTGAACGCGGTGGCGTTGTGCTCGTCGGCCCGGTAGTAGCCGCGCAGGGTGTAGGGGCCGCGGGTGAGGAGCCGTCCGGTCGTGCCGGGCGGGACGTCGCGGTCGTCCTCGTCGACGATGCGGAGTTCGTCGTCGGGGGACAGTGGGCGGCCCTGTGTGTGCAGGACGACCTGCTCCGGTGCGTCCGGCTCGGTGTAGTTCAGCAGGCCCTCCGCCATGCCGAACACCTGCTGCAGGACGGGGCCGAAGGCGCCGCGCACCTGGGCGGCGTGCTCGGGCAGCAGCCGGGCGCCGCCGACCTGGAGCAGCCGTAGCGAGGACAGGTCCGCCTCGCCCCACTCCGTCGCCGCCGCCCACATACGGGCGGTCGGTGGTACGAGCGCTGACACGGTGACGCGTTCGCGTTCGACGAGGGCGAACGCCGCGTCGGGGTCGGGCTCGTCCGTGAGCACCGCGGTGCCGCCCGCGTGCAGGGCGCCGAGCACCCCGGGGCAACCGAGCGCGAAGTTGTGGGCCACGGGCAGCGCGGCGAGGTAGACGGTGTCGGGGCCGAAGCCGCACAGCTCGGCGCTGGCCCGCACGTTGTACGCGTAGTCGTCGTGGGTGCGCGGGATGAGCTTGGGCAGCCCGGTGGTGCCGCCGGAGACCAGGAGCAGGGCCACCTCGGAGGCGTCGTCGGGGGCAGGCTGCAGCTCTCCGGCGATTCCCGGGCCGTCCAGCGGGAGGTGCGCGCCCTGGTCGCCGGCCACCAGGACGTGCCGCAGGTCCGGGCACTCCTTGACGACCTCGGTGGCCAGCTCACGGTGGTCGAAGCCCTGATGGATGTCCGGGACGACGTACGCCACCGCCCCCGACAGGCGGCACAGGTGCACGATCTCGCTACGGCGGTGCAGCGGCAGGGCGAGGACGGGGATCGCGCCGAGTCGCTGGAGGCCGAAGAAGACGGTGAAGAACTCCGGCACGTTCGGGAGCTGGAGGACCACGCGCTCCCCCGCCCGGACGCCGAGTCCGGCGAGCCGGCGGGCGACGCGGTCGGCGGATCGCTCCAGTTCCGCCCGGTCCAGGCGTCGTCCGCCGTGCACGAGGGCGGTGCGGTGCGGGTGGGTGCGAGTCCAGGTCCGCAGTAGCTGGTCGAACGTTTCACCTCGCCAGTACCCGGCCTCCCGGAAGCGCGTGGCGAGTTCCTCGGGCCAGGGCGTACAGCCGTCCAGCACGTGGTCCCCCTCTGGTCGTGTCCTGCTCGGCAGGGGCTTGTCCATCCCCCTCTTCATACTGTAGTAAATGAATATCATTTTCAATAACTGATGCCATCGAGGCTGGTGACGCAGTGTCAGAACCCGATCTTCTGCGGACGATCCACCCCCTGCTCGCGGACTGGCTCGGCCCCGACGCCGAGCGGGTCGGCCCTGACGACAACCTCATCGAGCAGGGCCTGGACTCCATCCGCCTGATGACCGTGTCCGCGGCTCTGCGCCGCGCGGGCATACGGCTGACCTTCGCGGAGCTCGCCCGCACCCCCACGCTGCATGCGTGGGAGGAACTGCTGGCCGAGCGATGTCCGAGCGCCGACAGCCGGACTCAGGACCGGACTCAGGAACCGCCCGAGCGCCCCCCGGCCGATGACGAGACCTCCCCCTTCGACCTGGCCCTGATGCAGCACGCCTACTGGGTGGGCCGCGGCGAGGAGCACGAACTCGGGGGCGTGGCCGCGCACTTCTACAACGAGTTCGACGGCGAGGGCGTCGACCCGCAGCGCCTGGAGCGTGCCGTACGCGCCCTGCTCGCCCGGCACGCCCAGCTGCGGGCGGTGTTCGGGGACGACGGCCGTCAGCACACCCCGGCCGCCTCCGCCTGGCCGGGGCTGCGCGTGCACGACCTGCGCGCGCTGCCCGAGGACGAGGCGGACCGCCGGCTGGCGGAGCTGCGGGACACGTTGTCGCACCGCATGCTGCGGGTCGGCGCGGGCGAGGTCTGCGACGTGCAGCTGTCGCTGCTGCCGGGCGGCCGAACGCGCACGCACCTCAATCTCGACATGCTGGCCGCCGACGCGCTCAGCCTGCGCGTCCTCCTCGCCGACCTCGCGGCTCTCTACGACGGTACGGAACAACTCCCGCCCATCGGCTACAGCTACCGCCGCTACCTCGCCGACCGTGCCGCCTCCGCCGAGCGGGAGCGCGACCGCAGCCGGGACGCGGCCTGGTGGGCGGCCCGGCTGCCGGACCTGCCGGGCGCGCCCGCACTGCCCGTCCTCCAGGAGCCGGTCCGACCCCGGGTCACCCGCCGCCACCACTGGCTGCCGCCCGAGGCCCGCGACGCCCTGTTCGCCCGCGCCCACCGGCACGGTGTCACCCCGGCGATGGCCCTGGCTTCCGCGTACGCCGAGGTGCTCGCGGCCTGGAGCGCCGAGCACCGCTTCCTGCTGAACGTGCCGCTGTTCGACCGCGAGCCGCTGCATGCCGACGTACCGCTGCTCGTGGGCGACTTCACCGGGTCGGTGCTGCTCACCGCCGACGTGTCCGGCCGGCAGGTGTTCCAGGAACGGGCCCGGGGTGTGCAGGAACGGTTCCTCGAGGACGCCGCGCACGCCTCGTACTCCGGTGTCGAGGTGCTGCGCGACCTGAACCGGGCCCAGCACGGCGGCGGGCGGGTGCTCGCGCCGGTGGTGTTCACCAGCGCCCTCAACCTGGGCGAGCTGTTCTCCGAGGACGTGCGCGTCTGCTTCGGGCGGCCGGTGTGGATCATCTCGCAGGGGCCGCAGGTGTGGCTGGACGCCCAGGTCACCGAGCTCGACGGCGGTCTGCTCGTGAACTGGGACGCCCTGGAGCAGGCGTTCCCCGAGGACATGCTGGACGCGATGTTCGCCGCGTACCGCACGCTGGTGGACTCCCTCGCCGAGTCCGACGCTCCCTGGGACGCGCCCGTCCCGGACCTGCTGCCCGAGAGCCAGCGGGAGGCACGCGCGCGTGCCAACGCCACCGACGGTCCGCGCAGCGGGCTGCTGCTGCACGAGGACTTCCTGGACCGCGCCGAGCGCACCCCGGACCGGCCCGCGCTGCTGTGGGGCACCGACGGCTGCCTCACCTACGGCGAACTCGCCGACCGGGCCCGGCGGATCGCCGCCGCGCTCGCCGCGCACGCCGTCGGTCCCGGCGACCGGGTCGCCGTCTGCCTGCCCAAGGGGCCGGACCAGATCGTCGCCGTGCTTGGCGTCCTGACCGCGGGCGCGGCCTACGTGCCCATCGGGCGTGACCATCCGCCGGCCCGCCGCGACCGTGTGCTGACCCGGGCGGAAACCCGGGTCGCCTTCGTCACCGAGGACACCGAGGACACGGCGAAGCTGCCCGAGGGGGTGGTGGCCCTGACGGTGGCGGACGCGTTGGCGCACGAACCGGTCAAGGAGCCGGTCGCGGTGCCGGAGGACGACCCGGCGTACATCCTGTTCACCTCCGGCTCCACGGGCGAGCCGAAGGGCGTCGTCGTACCGCACCGCGCGGCGCGCAACACGGTCGACGACCTCGACGAGCGGTTCGGTGTGGGCGGCGACGACCGGACGTTCGCGCTGTCCGCGCTCGACTTCGACCTCTCGGTGTACGACCTGTTCGGGCCGCTGTCCGTCGGCGGCGCGGTCGTGCTCGTGCGGGAGGAGGACCGGCGGGACGCGGCGCGCTGGCACGCGCTGATGGCCCGGCACGGCGTCACCGTCCTCAACTGTGTGCCGTCCGTGCTGGACATGCTGCTCAGCACCGCAGGGGAGGGACTCGCGGCGCTGCGGCTGGTGCTGCTGGGCGGTGACTGGGTGGGCGTAGACCTGCCCGGGCGGCTGGCGGCGCGCGCGCCGGACTGCCGGTTCGTGGCGCTGGGCGGTACGACGGAGACCGCGATCCATTCCACGGTGTGCGAGGTGGCCGGCGCCGCGGTGCCCGAGGACTGGACGGCGGTGCCGTACGGGACGCCGCTGCGCAACGTGCGGTGCCGGGTCGTCGATGCCCGGGGCCGGGACTGTCCCGACTGGGTGCCCGGCGAGTTGTGGATCGGCGGGGCCGGGGTGGCCGACGGCTATCTCGGCGATCCGGAGCGCACCGCCGACCGGTTCGTCCGGCACGACGGGCTGCGCTGGTACCGCACGGGCGACCTCGCCCGCTACCGGCCCGGCGGCACCGTCGAGTTCCTGGGCCGGGCCGACTCGCAGGTGAAGCTGCGCGGCCACCGGGTGGAACTGGGCGAGGTGGAGGCGGCTGTTGAGCGGGCGCCGGGTGTGGGGCGTGCGGTCGCGGCCGTCGTCGGCGAGGCGGACGGAGCAGCGCGGGCACTGGTGGCGGCGTACGCGCCCGCGCTCGGCGAGGTGTCGAGCCGGAACAACGGGATCACTCCGCAGGTCGTGGCCGCACGGCCGGATCCGTTGGAGAGCGATGTCGTCGCGCACGTCATCGGCCGGGTTCTCGACGGCGAAATGCGTCACGCCGAGTCCATGCACGGTCTTGTGCACCTGTGGCGGGACTGGCTGAACCGCCGTCCACGGCCGGTCGACGCGCAGCGTCTGGCCGAGCGCGTCGCCGGAACCCGCCTCGAACCCGTGCTCTCCCGTCTGACCGAGCGGATCCCGGACCTGCGGGCCATGCTCACGGGCGAGCGCGATCCACTGGAGCTCCTCGACGACCCCGTTCTCGCCCCGGAAGCGGCGCTCGATGCGCTGCCCGCCAGTGCGGAAGCCGCCGCGGACTGCGCGGAGGCACTGCGCGCGCTCGCCGCGGAGCCGGGCCGGGGTGGTGTGCTGCGAGTCGCGGTCGTCGGGGCGCGTGGCGGGCTGGGAGTCCTGCGTGTGGCAGGGCAACTACCGGCAGAAACCGTGCAGTTGACGCTGCTCGACACCTCTGCCGGACTACTGGAGCAAGCCCGCGTACGGCTCGCCGGCCTGCCGCACGACGTGCGGTACCAGGCCCTGCCGGACGGTGCGCTGCCCGAGGAGCTGCCCGGCGGGTTCGACGCCGTACTCGCCCTCGGCGCGCTGCACGCCTTCGACGACCCGGCCTCCGGAGTCGCCCAGGCGGCGGCGCTGCTGACGCCCGGTGGCGTCCTGCTCGCTGTGGAACAGGGGGGTCTGCCGCCGCTGGGTCTGATCTGCGCCGCGCTGCCCACGCGGGGGTTCGCGAACGCGGACCAGGCCCGCCGCGCGGCCGGCAGCCCGCTGCTGCCGCCGTCGGCCTGGGAGCAGTTGCTGCGCGGCCATGGATTCGGCGAGGTGGGCACGTCGGTACGCGACCAGGAGCCCGCGCTGCTGATCCGCGCGGTCCGCGACCCGGACGCCCTGCCCTGCGACACCGACCGCGTGCGTGCCTTCGCCACTGACCAGGTGCCGTCGTACATGGTCCCCGACCGGCTGGTCCTGCTGCCGGTCATGCCGCTCACCGCGAACGGCAAGGTCGACCGGCGCGCGGTGCGCGAACTCCTCGCCCGGCACGTCTCGTCCGCACGGGAAGGCATACGGCAGGGCACACCGCCCAGGCCGGGTGTCGAGGAACTGGTCGCCGAGGTGTGGCGGGACCTCCTCGGCTCCCGTGGCGTGCACCGCGAGGACGACTTCTTCGCGCTCGGCGGCGACAGTCTGCTCGCCACGCGGATGCTGCACCGCCTCGGCGAACGCGGGGTGCGTGGTGCCCGCATCGCCGACCTGTTCACCAGCCCCGTACTGAAGGACTATGCCGCGACGCTCACCCTGGACACGGAGCAGCCGACCGCGCTGACGCTCGTACCGGACCCGGAGCACGCGCACGACCCCTTCCCGACGACCGACGTGCAGCGCGCCTACTGGCTGGGCCGGGCCGAGGAGATGCGGCTCGGCGGGGTCGGGTCGCACTACTACTCGGAGTTCGACGGCACCGACGTGGACCTGCCGCGGCTGGAAGCGGCCTGGCGCCGGCTGGTCGTACGGCACCCGATGCTGCGGGCCGTCTTCGACGAGGACGGACGGCAACGCGTGCTCACCGACGCCGAGGTGCCGGACTTCACCATCCCGGTCCGGGACGGCGAGGAACATCTCGCCGCGCTGCGCGAGGAGATGTCCCACCAGGTCCTCGACCCCGCCCGCTGGCCACTGTTCGACGTCCGGGCCGTGCGGTACGGGCAGGGCCGGACGCGGCTCGGCGTGAGCCTCGACAACATCGTCCTCGACGGCCTCAGCATGATGACCGTGTTCACCGAGCTGGGCGTGCTGTACGCCGACCCGGACGCCGAACTCCCGCCCGTGGAGCCGACGTTCCGCGACTACCTCGCCTCCGTACGCCCCGCACCCGAGACGGTCGCCGCCGACCAGGCGTACTGGCGCGACCGGCTGCCCGAGCTGCCGCCGGCGCCCCGGCTTCCGCTGCAACGCGACCCTGCCACGCTGGGCCGCCCCCGCTTCACGCGCACCTCGGGGCAGCTGAGCGCCGACCGCTGGCGGCGTCTGAAGGAACACGCCCGCGAGCACGGCGTCACCCCCTCCACCCTGTTGCTGGCGGCCTACTCGGAGGTGCTCGGCACCTGGAGCGAGAGCCCCGAACTCACTGTCAACCTCACCCTGTTCGACCGGCAGGAGATCCACCCGGACATCAACCGGGTCCTCGGTGACTTCACCTCACTGCTGCTCGCCGCCCACCGGCCGCGGCCCGGCGAGGACTGGCTGACCCGCGTGCGCGGGCTCCAGGAGCAGTTGTGGCGCGACCTCGACCACCGTTCGGTCTCCGCGGTGTGGGTGATGCGGGAACTGGCCCGGGCGCGCGGCGAGCGGGAGGCGGCCGTGCCGGTGGTGTTCACGAGTGCGCTCGGTGTGGACGACGGCGTGTCCATGGACGCGCCCGACGGGTTCCCGCCCCGCGTGTGGGGTGTCAGCCAGACCCCGCAGGTCTGGCTCGACCTCCAGGTCTACGAGGGCCGGGACGGGGTGCTGCGCCATCAGTGGGACGCCGTGCGGGAGCTGTTCCCCGAGGGACTGGTGGAGACCATGTCCGCCGCCTTCGACGAGCTGCTGGGTCACCTGTGCGACAGCGACTGGCGGCTGCCTCGGCCGGCCCTGCTGCCCGACGGACAGCGTGCGGTCCGCGAGCGGGTCAACGCCACGGGGAAGCCCGGCGGCGAACGCGCCCTGCACCTGCCGTTCTTCGAGCGGGCCGCCGCCGAGCCCGACTCCCCCGCCCTGCTCTGGGGCGACGACGGTGTGCTGTCCCGAGGCGAACTGCGCGAGCGGGCGCTGTGCATCGCCGCCGCGCTGGCGGCACGCGGGGTCGAACCCGGTGACACGGTCGCCGTGTCGCTGCCCAAGGGGCCCGAGCAGATCACCGCCGTACTCGGGGTGCTCGCCGCCGGGGCCGCGTACGTCCCGGTCGGCGCCGACCAGCCGCCGGTGCGGCGCGAGCGGATGCTCAAGGCGTCGCGGGCTCGGTGCGTACTCGACGTGGAGTTCCTCGCCGAACCGCTGCCCGCCCCGCTGGCGCAACCCGTGGCCACCGACCCGGACTCCTGCGCGTACGTGATCTTCACGTCGGGTTCCACCGGTGAGCCCAAGGGCGTCGAGCTCACCCACCGGGCCGCCGCCAACACCGTCGAGGACATCAACGAGCGGCACGGCATCGGCCCCGGCGACCGGGTCCTGGCGGTCTCCGCGCTCGACTTCGACCTTTCCGTGTACGACATCTTCGGACTGCTCGGCGCGGGCGGCGCGCTCGTCCTGGTCGCCGAGGAGGAGCGCAGGGACGCCCAGCGGTGGCGCGATCTGGCGGCACGGCACGGTGTCACCGTCTGGAACTCCGTACCGATGCTGCTGGACATGCTGCTCACCGCGTCGGCGGGGCAGGCACCGCCCACGCTCAGGCTCGCCATGGTCTCGGGCGACTGGGTGCCGCTGGACCTGCACGCGCGCCTGTCCTCCGGGGGTGGCTGCCGGCTCATCGCCATGGGCGGTGCCACCGAGGCCGCCATCTGGTCCAACGCCTACGACGCCACCCGTGGCGCACCGGAGGGCTGGCCGTCGGTGCCGTACGGGACGCCGTTGCGCGGACAGCGGTTCCGGGTAGTGGGTCCGCAGGGCGAGGACTGCCCGGACTGGGTGCCGGGCGAGCTGTGGATCGGCGGAGCCGGGGTGGCCACCGGATACCGGGGCGATCCCGAGCGCACCGCCGACCGGTTCGTGACCGAGGGCGGGGAGCGCTGGTATCGCACCGGCGACCTGGGCCGATACCGACCCGACGGGCTCCTGGAGTTCCTGGGGCGGCGCGACCACCAGCTGAAGATCCGCGGCCATCGCACCGAACTCGGGGAGGTCGACGCGGCGCTGCACGCACAGCCGGAGATCGCCCGTGCGGTCACCGTGGCGACCGGGCCACGGGGACAGCAACGGCTGACCGCGTTCGTGGTACCGGAAGGCACGCTCGACCTGGTGGAGGTGGAGCGCCGTCTCGCCGACCACCTGCCCGCGCACGCGGTGCCCTCCGCACTCGTGCCCCTGCCCGATGGGCTGCCTCTGACCGCCAACGGCAAGGTCGACCGTGCCGCGCTCACCGAGCACGCGGCCGGACTCGGGGTGTCGTCCGGCGGGACACGGCAGCCGACCGGCCTGGTCGAGGAGCTGGTCGCCGCAGCGTGGCGGGACCTGCTGGGGGCCGAACAGGTCGGCAGGGACGACGAGTTCTTCGCACTCGGCGGCGACAGCCTGCTCGCCACGCGCCTCGTGGCCCGGCTGCGCGAGGCCGGGGTGCGCGGCGCCCGTATCGCGGCGCTGTTCACCCACCCGGTGCTCAAGGACTACGCCGTCACCCTGGCCCTGGGCACCGAGAAGCCCGCCACGCCGGTCCTGGTGAGCGATCCGGCGCACGCGCACGAGCCGTTCGAGGCGACCGACGTGCAGCGGGCGTACTGGATCGGGCGGACCGCGCAGCTCGACCTGGGCGGGGTCGGCTCGCACTACTACAGCGAGACCGACGAGGAGTACGTCGACATCGCCGGGCTGGAGCGGGCCTGGCGGCGGCTCATCGCCCGCCACCCGATGCTGCGGGCCGTCTTCGACGAGGACGGGCGCCAGCGCGTGCTCACCGACGCCGAGGTGCCGGACTTCACCATCCCGGTCCGGGACGGCGAGGAACATCTCGCCACCCTGCGCGAGGAGATGTCCCACCAGGTCCTCGACCCCGCCCGCTGTCCACTGTTCGACGTCCGGGCCGTGCACTACACGGCGCCGGACGGCGAGCGCCGGACCCGGATCGGGATCAGCCTCGACAACCTGCTACTCGACGGCCTCAGCATGATGATCGTCTTCACCGAACTGCGGCAGCTGCGGGACGACCTGGACGCCGAACTCCCGTCGGTGGACGTGACGTTCCGGGACTATCTCGCCTCCGCCCGGCCGCCGGACGGCACGCTGGCGGCCGACCAGGAGTACTGGCGCGAACGGCTCCCCTCGCTGCCCGCGGCGCCCCGGCTGCCGCTGCTGCGCGAGCCGTCGGCGGTCGGGCGCCCATGCTTCGAGCGACGCGCCACGCATCTGCCGTACGACAGATGGGAGCGCGTGAAGGACCGTGCCCGGGCCTACGGCATCACGCCCTCCGTGCTGCTGCTCGCCGTGTACGCCGAGGCGCTCGGCGAGCACGCCGACAGCCCCGAACTCACCGTCAACCTCACCCTGTTCGACCGGCAGGAGATCCACCCGGACATCAACCGGATCGCCGGTGACTTCACTTCGCTGCTGCTGGCCGCCCACCATCCGCGGGCGGGCGAGTCCTGGCTCGCGCGACTGCGGGGGTTGCAGGCCCACCTGTGGACCGACCTCGACCACCGGGCGGTCTCGGCGGTGTGGGTGATGCGGCAGCTCGCCCAGCAGCGCGGCCCCGGTCAGGCGGCCATGCCGGTGGTGTTCACCAGCGCGCTCGGCATCGACGACGAGCGGGCCCGGCTGCTGACCCCGCCGTACTGGTCGGTGTCCCAGACCCCGCAGGTCTGGCTCGACCACCAGGTGCTGGAGGACGCCGAGGGGCTGCGGCTGACTTGGGACGCGGTGACCGGGCTGCTGCCGGGCGACCTGCCCGAGTCGCTGATGTCCCGTCAACTTGCCTTGCTGGAAGAGCTGTCCTCGGCCGACGACTGGGACGCGTTGACCCTCATCACGGGTCTGCGGGCAGGAGAACAGTCCGCCGTTCCCGTGACGACGGCCGCCGAGGCCGACGCCGGCGGCCCGCCGCGCGGCACCACCGAGGAACTCGTCGCCGAGCTCTGGTCGGAGCTGCTGCCCGACACCCCGCTCGCGGGCCGCGAGCAGGGCTTCTTCGCGGCCGGCGGCGACAGCCTGCTCGCCACCCGCCTCATCGCGCGGCTGCGCGAACGCACCGGCGTGGAGGTCCCGCTGCGGGAGTTCTTCGCCACCCCGTCCGTGGCCGCGCTCGCCGCCGCCGTGGACGACATCACCGACCGCACCACTGATCAGAACTGGGAAGAGGGGGAACTGTGAGCGCCGCCGAGCTGGTGTCGGAACTGGCCGCCGCTGGGGTCGAGTTGTGGGAGGAGGACGGCCGTATCCGTTTCCGGGCGCCGCAGGGCGCCCTCACCGAGGAGCTGCGTGAGCGGCTGCGCGCCGACCGCGACGCCGTACTCGCCCATCTGCGCGACCCCTTCGCCGAGCCCCTGGTGCCCGACCCGGACGGGCAGTACCTGCCGTTCCCGCTGACGGAGGTGCAGTCCTCGTATCTGCTGGGCCGCACCGACGCCTTCCCGTACGGCGGGATCGGGTGCCACGCCTACCTGGAGTACGAGCTGCCGGGCAGCGTCGCCCCCGAGCGGGCCGCCGGCGCGTGGCGGGCGCTCGTCGAGCGGCATGACGCGCTGCGCACCGTGTATCACCCGGACGGGCAGCAGGTGCTCAAGGACCTGCCTCCGTACGAGATTCCCGTGGCCGGGGCCGAGCAGGCGGAGCGGATCCGCGGGGAGCTGGCGCAGCGCACGTACGACCCGGCTGCCTGGCCGCTGTTCGACGTGCGGCTCACGCACTCCCCCGAGCGGCTGCTCGTGCACCTCTCCGTCGACCTGCTCGTCACGGACTTCTCCGGAGTTCAGCAACTGCTGGGCGAACTGGAGCAGTTGTGCCTCGAGCCCGACCGGGCACTGGAGCCCGTGCCGGTGTCCTTCCGCGATCACGTGCTCGCCGAGCGGCGGCTGCACGACAGCGCGCGCTGGGCCCGTGACCGGGCCTACTGGCTGGACCGGCTCGATGATCTGCCGCCCGCACCCGAACTCCCCGTGCTGAGTGAGGAGTCGGGCGCAGGCGTGCGGTTCCGGCGGCTGGCCGACCGGCTGACCGTGGAGGAGTCGGCGGCTCTGCGGCGCCGGGCCGCCGGACGCGACCTGACCGTGTCCACCGTGCTGCTCGCCGCGTACGCCGAGGTGATCGGCCGGTGGAGCGCCAAGCCGCGCCTCACGCTCAACCTGCCGGTGTTCGCCAAGCGCCCGGTGCACCCCGACATCGGCCGGGTCGTGGGCGACTTCACGTCTGTGACGCTGCTGGCCGTCGAGCCCGAGGCCGAGAAGGGCTTCGCGGACCGGGCCCGCGTGCTCGGCGGGCGGCTCTTCGAGGACCTCGACCACGGGCTGTACTCGGGCGTGGAGGTGCTGAGGGAGGCGGCCCGCCGCTCGGATCGGCAGGCGCTGATGCCGGTCGTGTTCACGAGCACCCTTCAGGGCACCGAGGTGCCGGCCACGGGCCCCGGCAGGGTCGTGTACGGCGTGACGCAGACGCCGCAGGTGTGGATCGACTGCCAGGTGATGGAGTCGGGCGGGGAGATCCTGCTGGGCTGGGACGTGCGGGAGGGCGTCCTGCCGGAGGGGGTCGCCGACGACGCGTACGGGGCGTTCGCTTCTCTTGTACGGGACTTGGCCGTCTCCGACGCTCCGTGGGACAGCACCGATCCGGTGCGGCTGCCCCAGGCGCAGACGGACCGGCACGCGGAGGTCAACGCCACCACGCGGCCCTTGCCCGAAGGGCTGCTGCACGAGCGGGTGTTCGCCGCGGCCGTCGCGCACGCCGACCGCCCGGCGGTCATCGCACCCGACCGCAGGCTCACGTACGCCGAACTCGCCGGGTACGCCCACGCGGTGGCCGCCCGGCTGCGGGAGGCCGGGGTCACGCCGGGCGACCGGGTCGCGATCGTGATGGACAAGGGCTGGGAGCAGGTCCCGGCCGTGCTCGGCGCGTTGGCCGCGGGCTGCGTGTACGTGCCGGTGGACACCGTCCACCCGTCCGCGCGCCGCGCGAAGGTGCTGGCCTCCAGTGGGGCGGTCGCCGTGCTCACGCAGGCGCGGGTCGACGGCTCGTACGAGCTGCCGACGATCGCCGTCGACGCGCTTGAGCCGTCGGAGGTGGTGGAGTCGCGGCCCGTGGACCCCGACCAGGCGGCGTACATCATCTACACCTCCGGGTCGACCGGTGAGCCCAAGGGCGTCGTGGTCTCCCACCGGGCCGCGCTCAACACGGTCGCCGACATCGACGAGCGGTTCGGCGTGGACTGCGGCGACCGGGTTCTCGGGCTCGCCCAGCTGGGCTTCGACCTGTCCGTCTACGACCTGTTCGGTCCCCTCGCGCACGGCGGCGCGGTCGTCCTGCCGGATGCGGAGCGCCGTGGCGACCCCTCGCACTGGGCCGACCTCGCGGCCCGCCACCGGGTGACCCTGTGGAACTCCGTGCCCGCACAGCTCCAGATGCTGTACGACTACCTGGCCTCCGGCGCCGGTGCGGCCGACGTGGCAGGACTGTCCGGGCTGCGGCTCGGGCTGCTGTCCGGCGACTGGATCCCCGTACGCCTGCCGGACCGGGTGCGGGAGCTGCTGCCGGGGCTGCGGCTGATCAGCCTGGGCGGGGCGACGGAGGCGGCGATCTGGTCCATCCACCACCCGATCGAGCAGCCCGTCGACCCGGACCGGCCGAGCATCCTGTACGGCAGGCCGCTCGCCAACCAGACCTTCCACGTCCTGGACGAGGCACTGCGCCCCCGGCCTGACTGGGTGCCGGGAGAGCTGTGCATCGGGGGCAGCGGCCTGGCGCTCGGCTACCACAGGGACCCGGAGACGACGGCACGGCGGTTCGTCACCCATCCCGTCACCGGGGAGCGGCTGTACCGCACCGGTGACCTGGGCCGGTGGCTGCCCAGTGGGGACATCGAGTTCCTGGGGCGCGAGGACGGGCAGGTCAAGATTCGCGGCCATCGCATCGAACTCGCCGAGATCGAAGCCGCGTTGACGGGCCTTCCGGCGGTCGGCGGGGCGGCCGTGCTCGCCGTCGGCGACGATCCGCTGCAGCGCCGGCTGGTGGCCTTCGCGGAACCGGCGCGCGTCGCCTCGGTCGTTGAGGCGGGCGAGGCCGCCATGGCACGCCGGGCCCGACTGGCGGCCGACGCGTTCGAGGTGGCCGAGCCGGAGCGGATCGCCGAGTTCGCCAGGCTGCTGGACGAGGCGTCGCTGGCGTCCATGCTCGACGCGCTGCGCGCCCGCGGCCTGTTCGGGGAGCCCGAGGCCGCCCACACCGCGGACGAGGTGGCGCAGGCGGCGGCCGCACCGCGCCATCACCGCGTGATCCGGCGCTGGCTGCGCGTGCTGCACGACGAGGGGCTCCTGGACCTCGGCGCAGGTCGTTACCGGCTCGCGGGTGACGCGCCCTCGGCCGCTGCGGCGTGGGACCGGGTCGCCGCCGTATGGAGCGACGAGCTCGGGCCGACCGACCTGCTGGCCTATCTGCGCGCCAACGCGGACCAGTTGGGCGCCCTGATGGAGGACCGGGTCGCCGCCGTCGACCTGCTCTTCCCCGGCGCCCGGATGGAAACCGCCGACGCGGCCTACCGCGAGAACGTCATGTCCGCCTACCTCAACCGTGTCGTCGCCGAGGCCCTGTGCACGGCGGCCGAGGAACGGGCAGCGTCCGGCCGGCCGTTGCGCGTGCTGGAGGTGGGCGCCGGAACGGGGGCGAGTACGGCAGGGGCGCTGGCCGCGCTGGACGGGACGCCGGTGGAGTGGCTGTTCACCGATGTGAGCCCGTTCTTCCTGGACAAGGCGCGCGAGCGGTTCGGGCCCGACCCGAGGCTGCGGTACGGGCTGTACGACGTGGACCGTGATCCGGTCGAGCAGGGGCTGGTCCCGAACTCGTTCGACGCGGTGGTGTGCGCGGGCGTGCTCAACAACGCCCGTGACACGGCGGCGGCGCTCGCCGCGCTGCGCTCGCTTCTCGTGCCCGGCGGACTGCTGCTGGTCACCGAGCCGACCCGGGAGCACTACGAGATCCTGATCTCGCAGGCGTTCATGATGACCGAGGCGGAGGACCTGCGGCGCGCGGACGACACGGACGACACGGACGCCACCTTCGTCACCCGCGAGCAGTGGCTGCGCCTCTTCGCCGAGGCCGACGGCAAGAACGCGCTCTGCCTGCCCCAGGAAGGCCACCCGCTCGAGCCGCTGGGCCAGCATGTCTTCGCCGTGCGGTTCAAGACCGACCGGGCCCTCGTGGACCCGGCGGACGCCCTCGACCAGCTCGCGACGCGGCTGCCGGTCTACATGCTGCCCGCCGCGCTGCACGTCCTCGACGCGCTCCCGCTCACGCCCAACGGCAAGGTGGACCGCAAGGCTCTCGTGGCCCGGGCGGCCGTCACGGTCGCAGGGCAGGACACGGCCACTGTGGAGGAAACCGCCTCGCCCGCCGACGAGTTGGAGGAGCGGCTGGCGACGGTGGCCGCGGCGGCACTCGGTGTCGCCGCCGTACCCCGGGACCGCAGCCTGTTCGACCTGGGCGCGGACTCTCTGCTCCTCGCCCAGCTGTCTGCGCGGCTGATCGAGGAGGTGCCGCAGGCGGCGGACCAGCAGTTCGACACCCTGCTGCGGGAACTCCTCAACCGCCCGACGGTCGCCGACCTGGCCCGCCATCTGCGTGGGACGGACGACGCGGAGGCCGGTACGGGCGAGGCGAGTGCGCTGCTGCCCCTCGGCGACGCACCGGACGGCGGGGTCCTGCATGTGCTGGTGCACGAAGGCATCGGCACCATGGCGCCGTACCGCGACCTCGCGGCCCGGCTCACCGCGTACGGGCCGCTCGTCGGTCTGGCCGTCGGCGATGTCGAGGCGTGCACGGAGATTCCGGCGGAGGAGTTCGTGGAGCGGCTCGCGGCCGAGCACGTACGGCGATTGACCGCGACCGGTGCCGACCGGTTCCGGCTCACCGGGTACTGCCTGGGCGGCCAGCTCGCCACCGAGATCGCCCGGCAGCTCACCGAGGGCGGGGCGCACGTCGACCGGCTGACGGTGGTCAGCAGCAGCCCGCCCGCCTTCGTGTGCGAGGACGAGCTGCTGATCGAGCACGCCTTCGCACGGGTGCTCGGCGCGGACCCGGCGGCGGCCGGATACCCGGACGACGAGGAGGAGCTGGGGGCGGCGCTGCGGGCCGTCCTCGACACCACCCCCGGCCGGGTGCCGGCCGGGGCCTTCGCCGCCCTGTGCGGTGAGCCGCGCCTGGAGGCGGTGGCCCGCCGCATGCGCTCCCTGGCCGAGGTACCCCAGCCGGAGCGGCTCGCGGCGATCGCCCGCACCTTGGGTGGGGACGGGGATGCCGCCCACGTGCCGGGCCTGTACCGGGTGTTCCGGCACGCCTTCGCCGCCGCGTCGCTGCACACCACCCAGCCGTACGCGGGCGACATCACCCTCGTACAGCCGCGGGGGCGGCTGCGGTTCCTCGCGGGCTTCGGGCAGGAGGCGGACGAGCTGTGGCGTGAGGTGTGCCTCGGTGATCTGACGGTGTTCGACGTCGACGGCGACCACTTCAGCTGCCTGCGCGCGCCGCACGTCGACCAGGTGGCCGCGGCTGCCGGAGGCACACCGTGAACCGAGGCCGTACCGCGCCGGTCGCGGTGGGCGTGGTCGGGGCGGCCGGGGCGGTGGGCCGGGCCGTGCTGGACGAGTTGCTGCGGCTCGGGGTCGGGCCGGTGCGGGCGGCGGTGCGTCGCCCGCCCGGCCGGGCCCTGCCCGCGGGGGTCGGGCTGTGGCCGGATCCAGTGGACGTGACCGACGCGCGGGCCCTCGCCGCGTTCTGCGCCGAGTGCCGTGTCGTCGTCAACGCCACCGGGCCGGTCCGGGCCGTGGGGCACCGTGTGGCGGCCGCGGCTCTCGGGGCGGGTGCGGACCTGGTCGACGTGAACGACACGGCCGAGCTGTCCGAACCGCCGCCGTACGAGCGGCTGTTGCGGTGGCGGACGGCGGTGATCGGGGCGGGGCTGATGCCCGGGCTGGCGGGGCTGCTGCCGGGGCTTCTCACCGAAGGCTGGGAGGACAAGGGCGGCACACTCACCGTGCGCATCGGCGGGCTCCCCCACTTCCCGCCCGCCGCGGCCCGGGACTTCATGGACCGGCTCGCCCGGCCGGGCGGCGAGGTGACGGCCGTCTGGCGCGACGGGCGCCGAGTGCCGGGGGCACTCGCTGTGGAGCGGGAGGCGAGGCTGCCGTACTTCCCCGGGGACGTGACGGCGATCCCGTACCTCACCGAGGAGGCCGTGGCCGTCGCCCGTCGATACGGGCTCGGCGAGGTGCGCTGGTACACGGTGTTCGGCGGCGAGCACACCCGCGCGGTTCTCGACCGCTATCGCGCGGGACTGGCGCCGGGCGGCCGGGCCGTGGACGAAGCGGCGGACGAGCTGTCGCGCGCCACGCTCACCGATCTCGCGGGCCGCGCGCCGTACCAGGCCGTGACCTGCGAGCTGGACGGGCGCGCGCTCGTCCTCACCGGCACCGACTCTTCGGCCCTCACCGGAACCACCGCCGCCCACGCGGCACTGGCCGTGCTGGGCGGTGAACTCCCGCCCGGGCAGCTGCACTTCGCCGAACTCCCCGATCCGGCGCGCCTCACCCGGCGTATCGCCCAGGCCCCTGCCGTGACCGGGCTGCGGCTGCTGGACGGGCCGCTCGCCGAACTCCCCCTGGAAGAAGGAATCCTGTGACTCCCGTGACCCGAGTCGTCGTCTGCGGCACCGGTTTCGGCCGCGTGTACCTCAGTGCCTTCCGGGAACCGGGGCCTGACTTCCCTTTCCGGCTGACCGGCGTTCTCGGCCGGGGCAGCGCCCGCTCCAAGGCCTGCGCGGAACGCTATGGGGTCCCCCTGCTCACCGACCCCGACGAGGTGCCCCGACACGCCGACCTTGCCTGCGTGGTGGTGCCCAACGGGGTCGGTGGCGGGGGCGGCGCGGCGCTGGCGCAGCGGCTGATGGAGCACGGGGTGCATGTGCTGCACGAGCATCCGATCCACCAGGTGGAACTGGCAGCCTGCCTGCGCACAGCGCGCCGCCAGGGCGTCCAGTACCGGCTGAACACCTTCTATCCGCACCTGGCTCCGGTGCGCCGCTTCCTCGCCGCGGCCCGTCATCTGGCCGAGCGGCAGGAGCTGCTGTACGCGGAGGGCGCGTGCGCCGTGCACGTGTCGTACGACCTGATCGACATCCTCGGCCAGGCGCTCGGCGGACTGCGTCCCTGGCAACTCGGCGAACCCATGGCCGGCGGAGGGCCGTTCACGACCCTGGAGGGACGTCTCGGCGGAGTCCCCCTCACCCTGCGCGTCCTGAACCAGCTCGACCCTGAGGACCCCGACAACCACACACACCTCCTGCACCGGGCCACCCTCGGCTTCACCGGCGGCACGCTGATCCTGGCCGGAACGCACGGCCCGGTCCTGTGGAGCCCAGCCCTGCCCGCCCCGCGCGGGGACGACGGCGAGCTGGACTTCGACGCCGAGGCCCACCGTCTGGTGCACCTGCCGAGCGTCCAGCCGGTCGGCCCGGCCGAAGCGCCCACGCACCGGGAGGTGTACGCCGAGGCGTGGCCGGACGGCGTACGGCGGGCGCTGCGGGCGATGGCGGACTCGGCCGGGGCGGGTGAGGACCCGATGCGCGCGGGCCAGTACCACCTCACCCTCAGCCAGATCTGGCAGGACCTCACGGCCCGGCTCGGCTATCCGGACCTCGTACGCCGCCCCGCGCCGGAGCCGGTCACCGCGCCCGACCTGGTCGCGGCGGTGCGTGAGCGGGAGGGCCTGTGACCACCTCGGCGGCTGCTTCCAGCCCCTCCGCTGCTTTCAACCCACTCGACCTGAGGCACACGGACGACCCGTATCCCCGGCTGGCCGCGCTGCGCCGCGAACGGCCCGTCTCGACCCCGCTGCCCGGCTGGCACGTGGTGGTCCGCGACGCGGATGTGCGCGCGGTGCTGGCGGACCCGGCTCTCTGGTCGAGCCGCCGCAACAACACCTCCGTACCGGACACACCTGAAGCGGACCGGGAGTTGGCCCTCTCCCAGCTCGACCCGCCCGCGCACACACGGCTGCGGCGGCTCCTCTCCCCCGCCTTCGCCCGCACCGTCGTGGCGGAGCTGGAACCCGTCGTACGCGAACGGGCCGAGACGCTGGCGGGCCGCTTCGAGCAGGGCACGGACACCGATCTGGTCGCCGCGTTCACCGTGCCACTGCCGCGCGCCGTGCTGGCCGCCTTCTGCGGGGTGGACGAGGCCGATGCGGTGGCCTACGAACGGTGGGCCGGCACCTTCACCGACCTGCTCGGCCAACGGGCGCACCCCGAGTGGCCCGCCTTCGAACGCTGGGCGCTGCGGACCGCCGACGGCCCGGCCCTGAACGGTGTCCTGGAGCAGCTGGACCGCACCGAGGCGGTGACCTTCCTGCACTTCCTGATCGTGGCCGGGGTGCCCAACCTCCGCCATGCGCTGGGGAATCTCGTGCTGCGGCTGCTGCGCGAGGACCACTGGCGGGCCGAGGGACTGCCGGAGGCGATCGAGGAGTCGCTGCGCCTCGACCCGCCGGCGCTGTGGCAGATGCGTACCGCCACCCGCGACACCACCGTGGCCGACACACCCGTACGGGCCGGGGAGCGGGTGATCGCCGTCGTCGCCTCCGCCAACCGCGACCCGGCCCGCTGGGGTGCGGACGCCGACGCGTTCCGGCCCGACCGGCCGGGCGTGCGCGCCCATCTGGCGTTCGGCAAGGGCCCGCACGCCTGCCTCGGCGCCTCCCTCACCCGACTCCAACTGCGTGTGGCTGCCGAGGTGTTGACCAGGCGGTACCCGAAGATGCGGCTCGCCCCCGACTTCCGTTTCCGCCGTGCCGGCGACTTCATGAGCCGCGGCCCCGCCGCGCTTCCCGTCCACCTGGAGTGACTCCTGTGACCAGCTTTGCTTCCTCCTGGCTGCGCCGCCCGCTGCCCCGCCCGGCAGCGCGCGTGTCGGTGGTGTGCTGTCCGCACGCGGGCGGCAGCGCCGCCTTCTACACCGCCTGGGCCCGGCTGCTGCCGCCGCATGTGGAGCTCGTGGCTGTGCAGTACCCGGGCCGGCAGGACCGGCTCACGGAACCCGCCGCCGAGACCATGGACGCGCTCGCCGGTGCCGTCGCCGAGGCGCTGCGCGCCGACCGGCCGGACCGGGAGCACGTCCTGTTCGGGCACAGCATGGGCGCCTCGGTCGCCTGGGAGACCGCCCTGCGGCTGGAGCGCTCGGGCGCGGGCCCGCGGCATGTCGTCGTCTCCGGGCGTCCCGGACCACACCACCAGCGCCCCGGCACGGTGCACCTGCGGGACGACGACGGCCTCGCCGCCGAACTGCGCCGCCTCGACGGCACCCACGCCGCTCTGCTCGACGACCCCGAGGTACGGGCCGTGCTGCTGCCCGCCGTACGCGCCGACTACCGCCTCATCGAGACCTACCGCCCGGACACCACCGCCCGGCTGCACTGCTCCCTCACCGCCCTCACCGGGGACCGCGACGAGGAGGCCACGGAGGCGGACGTGGCGGCGTGGCGCAGCGCCACCTCGGGCGCCTTCGGCAGCCGGGTGCTGCCGGGCGGTCACTTCTACCTGGTCGCGCAGGTGGAGCGGGTCGTCGCGGCCGTCCTCGATGTCTGCGGCGCGTCCGCCCCTGCCGTGCACCCCGTACTCCCCTGAAGCTGGAGCGACATGACCACCCTTCCGGAAGCCGCCCCCTCGCGCGTCGACCTGGCCGCGCTCGCCGACCTCGTCACCCCGTGGGCGATCAGGGTCGCGGCGACCCTGCGCCTGGCCGACCACATCACCGCCGGTCACACGGCGCTGCCCGACCTCGCCCGGGCCGCGGGCGCCGACCCGGACGCGCTGCGCCGCATGCTGCGCGTGCTCACCGGCCGAGGCGTCTTCGCCGAGCCGGTCGAGGACACGTACGCCCTGACACCTGCGGCCGAACTCCTCAAGGAGAGCGGGGCGTTCGGGTTGCGCGCCTGGTACGACCTGGACGGCATGGGCGGGCGCATGGACCAGGCGTTCGGGCGCCTGCTGGACACCGTGCGCACCGGGGAGCCCGCCTACCCCCTCGTGCACGGCCGGTCCCTGTGGCAGGACACCCTGGACGACCCCGAACTCGCCCGCTCCTACGCCGACTTGATGGCCGCGCACACCAGGTTCGCGGCACCGGAGGTCGTCGCGGCGTACGCCTGGCCCGAGCGCGGACACGTGGTGGACGTCGGCGGCGGTTCCGGATCGCTGCTCACGCGGCTGCTCACCGCGCGCCCCGGGCTGCGCGGCACGCTGCTCGACCTGCCGGAGGCGGCCGAGGAGGCCGGGCGTGCGCTGGCGTCGGCCGGGCTGGCGGAGCGTGCCTCGGTGCATCCGGGCAGCTTCTTCGACCCGCTGCCCGCGGGAGCGGATCTGTATCTGCTCACCTGGGTCCTGCACGACTGGAGCGACGAAGAGGCCGAGCGGATCCTGCGCCGGTGCGCCGAAGCGGCCGGCGAGGACGGCAGGATCCTCGTCGTGGAGAACCTGGTCACGGACGGACGCCGCGCCGACGTGGCCGCGGCCATGGATCTACGGCTGCTGGTGCTGTTCAGCGGCCGTGAACGTACGCCCGGGCAGCTGGACGACCTGGTGACGCGGGCGGGGCTGCGGGTCACCGGCCGCCAGGTCACCGGAACCGGCATCCACCTGGTGACCTGCGCGCTCGCCGGGTGACACGCAAAGTGGAAGGGCGGCACGGTGATCCACCGTGCCGCCCTTCCACACATTTACGGACGCGCCGCCAGACGCCACCCGCTCGCCTGCTCCCGCTCGGCCCAGAACGCCGCATAGCGTCCGCCGAGCGCCATCAGCTCCTCATGGGTTCCCTGCTCGACGATCCGCCCGCCCTCCAGGAACGCGATCAGGTCGGCACCCCGGATGGTGTCGAGGCGGTGGGCGACGACCAGCACGGTCCGGTCCGCGGTGAGCGCGGTCAGGGCCTGCTGAACTGCGGCCTCGTTCTCGGCGTCGAGCGCCGAGGTCGCCTCGTCGAGCAGCACGATCGGGGCCTGCTTGAGCAGGGCACGGGCGAGGGAGATGCGCTGCCGCTCGCCGCCGGACAGGGCCGCGCCGCCCTCGCCGACACGGGCGGCCCAGCCGTCCGGGAGCCGCTCGGCGATCTCGTCGACGCGGGCGAGCCGCCCGGCCAAGCGCACTTCTTCGTCCGTGGCGTCCTCGCGTCCGGCGCGGATGTTCTCCTCGATCGTGCCTGCGAAGAGGTACACGTCCTGGAAGACCATGGCGAGCCGCGCCATCAGCTGGTCTGTCGTCAGATCGCGGACATCCGTGCCGCCCACGCGGACCGTGCCCGCCGTCACGTCCCAGAAGCGGGCCATGAGCCGCGTCACCGTCGTCTTGCCCGAGCCGGAGGGGCCGACCAGCGCCACGGTGTGCCCGGCGGGGACACGCAGGTCGAGCCCGTCGAGTACGGTGCGCCCGTCGCCGTAGTCGAAGGAGACACCGTCGAGTTCGATGCCGTACGCCTCCGGGAGCGGCGCCGCGGTCTCCGGCTGCGGCAGCGGATCGGCGGCCAGCGTCTCGTCCAGGCGCTCCAGGGTGCCGCGGGCCATCCGCAGGGAGCCGCCCAACTCGGCTGCGGCGCCCATGGGTTCGACGAAGCGCACGGCCAGCACGAGCACCGCGATCAGTTCACCGGCGCCGACCGATCCGTCCACCGCCAGGACCGTGCCGAGCAGCAGGACGCAGGTGAAGCAGAGCTGCACGGCGAGCGCGAAGCCCGCGATGCCGGGCACGCCGATGCGTACGGCGGCGCGGGCCCTGGCCTGCTGGTCGCGCAGGGCGGCGTCGAGGAGTTCATGGTCCTCGGCGGTCCGGCCGAAGGCCCGCAGCGCGGGCTGGTGCCGGGCGAACTCCACCAGCCGGTCCGCGGTCTCGGCCGCGGCGGCATGGGACTGCCGGTCGACGCGGGACATCAGCCGCCCGGACCAGCGGTACGCGGCGGCCGCGACCGGCGCCGCCACCACCATGGCCAGCGCGAGCCGCCAGTCGAAGACGAACGTGGCCAGGACGACGACGGCGGGCGTGACGAAGGCGTTGCACAGCGGCCGCAGCAGGTTGGCGGCGGCGTTCATCACCTGGACGACACCCTGTCCCGCCAACTGGCCCAGCGGGCCGGTGCGTTCGCCGCCGAACCAGCCGAGCGGCAGCGCGACGACATGGTCACCGATGCGGTGGTGCAGGGTGCGCCCGAGCTCGGCGCTGAAGCGATTGCCCCGCACGGTCGCGCCGAACGCGGCGGCCCCGTAGGCGACCGTCGCGGCAGCGAGGGCGGCGACCCACGGCCAGGCGGCCTCCGGGTCGTCCCCGAGGAGCCGGGTCAGCAGCGGCACCAGCAGGGCGTACGCCACTCCCTGGAGGGCGGCGGCGCCGGCCGCCCAGAGCAGGACGCGGCGCAGCCCCTCGGTCTGCTCCCGTCCCAGTACGCGTGTCAGCAGCGCGGTCATCGCGCGGCTCCCTTCTGCTGGAGGGCCCACATGCGGGCGTAGCGGCCGTCCAGGGCCAGCAGTTCGGCGTGAGTGCCCTGTTCGGCGATGTGTCCGCCGTCCAGGACGACGATGTGGTCGGCGTCCCGTACGGTCGCGAGCCGGTGGGCGATGACCAGCAGCGTGCGCCCCGCGGCCAGCGCGGACAGGGCCTGCTGGACGGCCGCCTCGGACTCGGGGTCGGCGAAGGAGGTCGCCTCGTCGAGGACGAGGACGGGCGCGTCGGCGAGCAACGCCCTTGCCACGGACAGGCGTTGGGACTCACCGCCGGAGAGCAACGCGTCCTCGCCGACCACCGAGTCGTAGCCGCGCGGCAGCACGGTGATCCGCTCATGGATGTGCGCGGCGCGCGCGGCCTGCTCCACGGCCACGTCGTCGGCATTCGGACGGCCGAGCCGGATGTTGTCGTGGACGGTCGTGCGCAGCAGATGGGGTTCCTGGAAGACGAAGGACACCTGGTGGTACAGGTCGTTCGGGTCGATGTCCCGGACGTCCGTGCCGCCGATCCGCACCGTGCCTGCGGTCGTGTCCCAGAAGCGGGGCACCAGCCGGGCGAGGGTGGACTTGCCCGAGCCGGAGGCGCCGACCAGGGCGGTGACGGTGCCCGGCCGCAGGGTCAGGTCGATGCCGCTCAGGACGTCCGTGGCACCGTCGTAGCTGAAGCCGACGCCGGTCAGCTCGACGCGGCCGTCCGCTCCCGGCGCCGCAGGCTCGGGCGCCTCGGGCAGGGCGGGGGCTGCCAGCAGCGCGTGGATCTCGCGGGCGCTCTGCAGGCCGCCCTGGACGGCGTGCCCGGACTGGGCGAGTCCCATCACGGACCCGGTCAGCGCCGGTCCCAGCAGGACGAACGGCACGAGGTCGACGGCGTCGGTCCAGCCCTGGGTGACGAACAGGGTGCCCGCGGCGGTGGCGACGAGCAGGGCGGCCGGGCCGGACAGGGCGAGGCCGGCTGACGTGCTCGCCCGCGTCGTACTCATGATCCAGTCACGGAAGAAGACGGAGAAGCTGTCGGCCGCGTCGTCGTAGGCGCGATGGGCGCGCGAGGTACGGCCGTATGCCTTGATCACCGTGATGCCGTGGACGAGCTCGACGACGGCCGCGTTCACGCCGCCCATCGCGCCGAAGAAGCGGGCCGTGACCTCCTCGCCGCCGGACATGGCCTGCTTGAAGAAGTAGGCGCCGAGCAGGAGCGGGAGCAGGGCGACGAGGGTGAGCCGCCAGTCCACGGTCAGCAGATAGACCAGAGCGGTCAGCGGCGCGACGACCGCGGCGGTGACCTCCAGCGCGGTGTGCGCGACCAGGTGGTGCAGCGTGGAGATGTTGTCGCCCGCCGCCTTCTTCACCTCGCCCGAGCTGTTCTCGGTGAACCAGCCGAGCGGCAACCGCCCGAGGTGCCGGGCTATGCGGCGGCGCAGCCCGAGTTGGAAGTCGGCGTCAGCGTGGTGGGTGAGGACGCCGGCGGTGGCGTACAGCACGAGCCGGGCCACCAGGGCCGCCACGGCGGTCCAGGCCGCGGCCCAGGCGCGGCTCTCGTCCGGGCCGCCGGACGCCAGCAGGGCACGGGCCAGTTCGGCGACCGCGATGAACGGGATCATCGAGCAGACCGCGGCGGCCGCCTGCGCGACGACCGCGGCGATCAGGCGCCCGCGTACAGGGGCGAGCAGGTCACCGAGGCCTGGCGGCTTGCCGGGGTCCTCCGGTGGCAGAGGGGCGGTGTCGGGGGTGCCCTCTCGCGTGTCCGCGAGGGCCGCGCCGGTCATGAGTGTTCCTCTCGGGTGGTGACGGGACGGAATACGGCGAAGTCGGGGGCGAGCGGCGTGCAGAGGAGTCCGGCGGCGCCGGCTTCCTCGGCGAGGACGTCGATGCCGATCCCCGACCAGGGCAGCGGTACGGCGTGTTCACGGACGACCGTCTCCCCGTCGCGCACGCGGTAGGTGAGGGTCCAGCCGTCGTCGGCGCCCTCACTCCACGACTCGTAGGTCAGGTCGCCCACGCGACGCGTCGCCAGCCGCAGCGGGGCCCGGGTCGGGGGTGCGGTGCGGTCGAGGACGTCGACGACGGCGGGCGCTCCGGGCGCCAGCCGCTCGCTCAACAGCCGCCACAGCGCGGCGCGTTCAGCGGACCCGAGATGTCCTACGACGCCCAGGGCGACGGCCGCGCACAGGCGGCCCGGCAGCCGCGCGTCGTGGACCGTGCCCGCGGTGACGGTGACCCGCTCGGCGAGCGCGGAGCGGCAGGCGAGCCGGGTGGACAGCGCGATGCGCATCCCGGCGGACGGCTCCACCGCCAGCACCTGCGCGCCGGGAACGGCGTCGGCGGCGGCCTCGGTGGACAGACCGGTGCCCGCGCCGATGTCGAGCAGGGGTCCGTCCGCCGGGTCGACGCCGTCCAGGGCACGGTGCAGCAGCGGGCCGAGCCGCGCCCAGGCGGGAGCGGCGAGCAGGTCGTAGAACTCGGCGGCCGGACCGTAGAGGTCGTGGACGGCGGTGGTGTCAGGCAGGGGCATCGGCCGGCTCCTTCGCGGTCAGCTGGTCCCGGTCGCGGATGAGCGTCCACGAGGCGAGGGCGGCGAGCAGGCTGACCACGGCCGCCGCGAGGCAGATCGTCGCCAGGCCGCCGGTGAGCGCGGAACGGGCCGCGTCGAGGACCGGTTCACGGGCGGCGGTCGGCAGGGCGCGTTCGAGCTGTCCGAACTGCCCGGCGGCCACGGCGTCCCTCACCTGTTGCCGCATGCCTTCCGGGACGTTGAGCGCGGCGAGCCGCGCGTCGTCGAGGTCGTTGTCGATGCGGGTGCTGAACACGGCGCCGAAGGCGGCCACTCCGGCCGCCGTGCCGAGCGGGAAGAACGTGTTGGTCATCCCGGACGCCATACCCGCCCGCTCCGGCGGTACGACTCCGACGGCGATGCCCATCAGTGGCGGAAAGGCGATCGCCCCGCCGATGCCGAGCAGCACCAGTCCGGGCAGCATCACCAGCCAGGAGTCGTCGGGCCCGACCCGCGCCATGGTGAGCAGCCCGACCGCGGTGATCCCCGTGCCGAGCGCCATGACACCACGCGTCGGCATCAGCTTCAGGAACAGCCCGCTGAAGGGAGCGACCAGCATGATGAAGGCCGTCATCGCCAGCAGACGCAGCCCGGTGCCCAGCGGGCTGTACCCGAGCATCCCCGACAGCCACAGGATCAGGTACGGCAGCACACCGAAGCTGACGACCCGGCAGACGAAGCTGAGCACGATCGCGCCGGTGAACGACGGCACCCGCAGCAGCCGTACGTCGAACATCGCCGCGTCTCGGCGCTTCACCTCCCACGCCGTGAACGCGGCGACGAGCAGCGCCCCGGCGACGAGGGGCAGCAGGGCGGAGGCCGAGGTCCAGCCGTCCTCGGGGCCGGTCACCAGGCCGTAGTTGAGGCCGAGCAGCGCCCCGGCGGCGAGGAGCAGCCCGCCGAGGTCGAACCGGCCTTCGGGGCGGGGCAGTTGGCCGGTGCGGTCGCCCGGCACGCGCAGCACGGTGCCGACGAGGATGAGGACGCCGACCGGCAGGTTGAGGTAGAAGATCCACCGCCAGTCGAGGCCCTCCACCACGGCGCCGCCCACCAGCGGGCCGAGGGCGGCCGCGACGCCGCCCGCCGCGGAGAACATCCCGATGGCCGACTGGCGGCGCCGACTCTCGTAGGCCCCGGCGATGAGGGCGAGCGCGGTCGACATCACCATCGCCCCGCCCAGGCCCTGCACGGCGCGGCAGGCGATCAGCGTCCCGACGCCGGGTGCGGCACCGCAGCCCGCCGACGCGGCGGTGAAGACCGCGACACCGGTCAGGAACATGCTGCGGCGGCCTATGCGATCGGACAACGCGCCCGCGGGCAGCAGGAGGGCGGCGAAGGCCAGCGTGTAGGCGTTCACCACCCACTGGAGGCCGGTCAGTCCGGCGTCGAGATCGGCGGCGACTTCGGGCAAGGCGACGTTGACGACGGTGATGTCCAGCGTCATCAGCACGGCGGCCAGTGACGTCATGGCGAGCAGCCAGCCGCTGCCGGCCGCCGGGCCGGTCTCGGCGGCCGGCTCCTGGCGTACGTCCTGGGTCATGGGCAAACCCCTTGTAGACATGGGTATACGGCGTATACATGTGGGCGGACGGAGACCGACGAGGCACCGCGTGCGAAGTACGTGCCCCTCGAGCCTCAGTCGGGCAGCAAGCCCCGTAGAAGGGCCCTCAGGCCGGGCACGAACGCGTCCTCCGCCTCCGCCTGGCGCGGCGGGCGGGCCAGCATCCGGGCCAGCCGGGGATGGTCGGTCATACGGACTCGGGTCATCAGCTCATGCCGGGCGGGGCGGCCCTCTGGCCGCAGCGCGGGCAGGTACGACAGGTGCCCGAAGGTGTACCACCACAGCGCCCAGTAGGCGTCGGCCGCCTCCTCCTCGGTGAGCCCGGCCTCCTCCAGGAGCGCCAGCACATGCTCGACGAACCGGGAGGCGCGCGGCCCGAACAGCTCGCCGGCCTTCAGGACTTCGGCCACCCACGGCTCGGCCGTCAAGTGGTCGTGCAGCACACGGAAGGCCAGGACCAGCCGGTCCGAGGGCGCCCCGTCGCTGTCCGGGAGCACCAGTTGCTCGGCCACGTCGTCCAGCATCGCGACCAGCAGCTCGCGCTTGTCGCCCACGTGCCGGTACAACGCCATGGCCGTCACGCCGAGTTCCGCCGCGACACGGCGCAGCGTGACCGCCGACAGCCCCTCGTCGCGGGCCACCCGCCGCCCGGCGGCCACGACGGTCGCCCGGTTCAGCGGGGCGCGGCGCTTGCCGGTCCCGGGGCGCGTTCCGTCGCTGTCGGTCGTCGAGCTCGGCATACCGCCACCTTAAGGTCACCGTGTCACGTCCTCTCCGGCGGGCCGCGTCCGGTGCGGCAGCGCCGCCACCAGGGCGCGGGTCACGTCGTGCTCGGGCCGGCTCAGCACCCGGGCCGCCGGCCCCGTCTCACGGATCCGGCCGTCGTGCAGGACCGCCACCCGGCCGCCGAGGCGGGCGGCGACCGACAGGTCGTGCGTGACCATGACGACGGCGATCCCCAACTCCGCCCGCAAACCTGCGATCAGCTCGGTGACCGCGGCCGCCACCGACGGATCCAGGGCGCTGGTCACTTCGTCGCAGAGCAGCACCTCCGGGCCCGCGGCCAGCGCTCGCGCCAGGGCCACCCGCTGCCGCTGCCCGCCCGACAGGGCTCCGGGGAGCCGTCCGCCCAGCTGCGGATCCAGGCCCACCTGCGCGAGCAGCCGGTCCACTTCCGCCGGTTGCCGCGCCGCCGGTATGTCAGGGCGGAACACGAGCGGGCGGCCGACGATCGCGGCCACGGTGTGGCGCGGGTTGAGCGAGGCGTACGGGTCCTGGGGGACGAGCTGCACTCGGCGGCGCTGCCCGGGTTCACGGTCGCGCACGTCGCGGGCCAGCTCCTCGCCATGCAGGCGTATCTCGCCTCGCGTGGGGGTGTCGAGTCCGGCGAGACAGCGCAGCAGGGTCGTCTTGCCGCAGCCGGAGGGGCCGACCACGGACAGGCAGTCTCCTGGGCCGAGGGCGAGGGACACCCCCTCGAGCACCGGCTTTTCCCGGGCGAGTGCGATCTCGGACGCGCGCAACAGGGCGCCCTCGCCCTCGGGTTCATCCGGGCCGGCCGACGCGAGGGCTCCGGGGCGGGCGGCCGCGACCAGCGCTCTCCCGCGTTCACTCACCGGATCGGTCAACACGGCTTCTGCGGGCCCGAGTTCGACGATCCGCCCGCCGTCCATGACGGCCACCCGGCCGGCCACGGAGGCGACCGACGCGAGGTCGTGCGAGACGAGCAGGACCGCCGTGTCCGTCTCGCGCCGCAGCCGGGTCAGGTCGGCGAGGAACGCGGCGGCGGTGACGGTGTCGAGGGCGCTGGTCGGTTCGTCGAGGACCAGCAGCCGGGGTTCGGCGGCGAGGGTCACCGCCAGCGCGGCCCGCTGACGCTGGCCTCCCGACAGCTGATGCGGCAGGCGGTGGGCGACCTCCTGCGGCCGGTCGAGCCCCGCGAGCCGCAGCGCCCGCTCGATCCGCTCCGGCCACTGCTCCCTTGGTACTTGGCGAGCCCGCATCACCTCGCTGATCTGGGTGCCGACCCGCAGATGCGGGGCGAGCGCGGTGCGCGGATCCTGGGCGACGTACCCGCACACGGATGCGCGCAGCCGCCGTAGCCGACGCTCGTCCAGCGTCATGGGGTCATGACCGTCGAGCCGTACGGCGCCGCCCGTGTGCCGCAGCCCCGGCGCGACATGCCCCAGTGCCGCGAGGACGAGCGTGGTCTTGCCGCTGCCCGACTCCCCCACGACGGCGAGGAGTTCACCGGGCGCGAGGTCGAGGTCCACAGCGTCCAGCACCGTGTGTCCTTCGCCGCGCTCGACACGCAACCCGCGCACGGACAGCAGAGCCCCCGACACCTCAGAAACACCCTGCGCGACCTTGCGCCGACGGCCGACGACCCTCGCCTCCGGTCCGGGGAACGCGACGTCGAGCAGCAGGTTCGTGGCGAGCAGGAGGACGAGGAGCAGGACCGCGGGCGCGAGGACCGCGAGGGGCTGAAGGGTGAGGCCGTCGCGGTTCTCGAGGACCATCAACCCCCAGTCGGCGGCGGGCGGTTGGGCACCGTATCCGAGGAAGGCAGCGGTGGCGACGACCGTCACCGCGCCCAGGAAACGCACCCCTGCGTCGGCCGCGAGCACCGGAGCGAGGTTGGGCAGCACCTCGCGCCCCAGCACGTTCGCCGTGCGCTCGCCGCGGGCGACGGCGACCTCCACATAGTCCTGGGAGAGGATGCGCAGGGTCGCGGCCCGGACCACGCGGATGCTCTCCGGCAGCAGGACGAGCCCGGCCGCGAGTGCGACGCCCGCCGTGCCGCGCCCGGTGGCCACGACCACCACGCTCAGCAGCAGGAAGGCGGGCAGCCCGAGCAGGACGTCGGCCAGGCGCAGGATCAGGGTGTCGGTCCATCCCTTGCGGTAGGCGGCGGTCATCCCGGCGACCGCGCCCAGGGCGCAGACCGCGGCCGTGACCAGGAGCCCGTTCAGCAGCAGGGAGCGGCCGCCGGACAGCACCCGGCTGAGCACGTCGGAGCCCAACCGGTCGGTTCCGAGGGGGGCTTGGCGGCTGCCGGGCGCGTACGGGATGTCCAGGGGCTCGGTCACGGGGTACGGCGCGAACAGTGGTCCGAGCAGGGCGACGGCGGCGACGAGCAGCAGGACGGCCAGCGCGGCTCGTCCACGCCATCGCCGCCGTGCCGGCCCGTCGGCCTCGGGGGCCGCCAGGGTCGGCGGACGTTCGGAGATCAGGGTCATCGCGGGCGCCTCTGCACGGGATCGAGGAGCGGTACGGCCAGGTCGGCGAAGAGGTTGGCGGCCACCGCGACGGCCGCGCCGAGCAGGGCCACCGCCTGCACCACCGGGACGTCCCGGGCCGCCGTGGCGTCCACCAGGAGCGCGGCGATGCCCGGGTAGCCGAACAGGGACTCCGCGACGAGCGCCCCGCCCAGCAGGTAGGCGACGGAACGGGCGAGCATCGGGACGGCGGGGCCGAGCCCGGCGGGCAGGACGTAGCGCAGGGCGACCCGGCTCTCGGGCACCCCGTTCAGTCGCGCGGCCTCCACCGCCGGGGAGCGCGCGGCCTCGGCCACGCCCGCCCGCACCAGCCGAAGGTTCTGGGCGAGACACACCGAGACGAGGGTGATCACGGGCAGGACCAGCACGGACGGTTCGTCGAGCGGACCCTGCCCGGCACCGAGCAGGGACACGGCGGGCAGCCAGCCGAGACCGGCCGCGAACACCGCCATCAGCAGAGCGCCCGTGACGAACTCCGGTACGGCGGCCAGCCCGAGAGCCGTGCCGGAGACGAGCCGGTCACCACGCCGCCCGGCCCGCAGCCCCGCCCACAGCCCCAGTCCCACGGCGAGCGGCACCAGCACGGCCGTGGCGGCGAGCCCCAGCACCAGGGAGTTACCGAACCGGTCGGCGATCACCTCGCCGACCGGCCGCCCGCTCGCGTAACTGGCACCGAAGTCACCCCGCACGGCGTGCCCGAACCAGTCGAGGTACCGCAGCGGCGCGGGCCGGTCCAGCCCCAGCCGGTCCCGCAGCGCCGCGACGGCGTCCGCGGGGGCCTGCGGGCCCAGCCGGGCAGTGGCCGCGTCGCCGGGGGCGGCCTCGGTGGCGGCGAACACCAGCACGGACACGGCGAACAGCACGAGCAGCGCGCCTGCGCTCCGCGCCGGCCACAAGCGAGACCGCGGGCGCCGGACTCGCGACTGCGACGAGCTCATTCGACGAACGCGTCCCGCAGACTGGGAAAGTCCGCGTAGCCGCGCGACTTCACCCCGTGCGCCTTCGCGGCCGAGCCGGACACCGTGGGCACCCGCGCGAACAACGCGTCCCCGCCATGCTCATGGAGATGCCGCAGGAGGTCCGTCACGCGCGCCCGGCGATCCGCCTCCCGCGTGGCGCGGTTCATGGCGGCGATCAGCGGGTCGAGTTCTGCCGCGCCCTTGGTTCCGGTGAGCGGGAAGGAGGCCGTCGAGCCGTAGTACGTGCGGATCGCCAGCGGCAGCGGATTGGGGTGGTAGGCGGCGGTCTGGACGGGCGTGCTGAGGATGGTCTTGAAGTCGCTGTAGTAGTCAGCGGCGGGCACCTTGTCGAGCGTCGCCTTGATCCCGGCCTTCGCCAGCATCGGCACCATCGCGGTGGCGCTCTCCTCGGTGCCGTAGTCGTAGTCGGAGGTGCGGATCCGTACGGAGAGCCCTTCCTGGCCGGCCTGGGCGAGAAGCTTCTTGGCCTGCTCGGGGTCGTACTCGGTCTGCGCGATGTCACTGTCGTAGTACGGCTGGTGCGCGCCCACCAGGTCGTTACCGACCTCGCCCTGACCGAGGGTCACGGTGCGCACCAGGGACTCGCGGTCGAGCGCGAGCTTCACGGCGCGGACGACGCGTGCGTCCGTGAAGGGCTTCAGCCCCAGGTTCATGGGGAGGTTGAGGTCGACCCACAGGTCCTTGGGCGGCGTCTCGATGCGCAGGGCGCTGTTGCCGCGTTCGGTGCGTACGGCGGTGAGGGCGAGCCCGCCGGCGTACTCGAACTGGCCCGACTTCAGGCCGCTGAGCCGGGCGGCCGCGTCGGTGACGGAGATCAGCTCGAGCTCGTCCAGGTACGGGCCGCCGCCCGCCGCGTCCCAGTAGTCCTTGCGCGGGACCAGCACGCTGCTGCGCCCGGCCTGCCACTGCTTGAGCACGTACGGCCCGCTGCCCACGGCCTTGGCGAGGTTCTTGGTGCCGTCCGGGAACACGAACATCGAATGAGCGAGGGCGAGATCGAAGAACCCGTCGGCCATGGTGAGGGGCAGTTCGACGGTCCGCGCGTCGCGGGCGCGCGCGTTCTTGAGGTCGAGGTGAGTGGCGAAGCCGCCCTGCGGGCTCCGCTTCTCGACGAGCGTGCGCAGACTGAACAGCACGTCGTGGGCGGTGAGTTGGCGTCCGTCGCTGAAGGTGACGCCCTTCCTGACCCGTACGGTCCACTTCGTCGCGTCGGAGTTGGGTTCGACGGTCTCCGCCAGCCGCCAGACGGGCTTGCCGCCGTCCAGCTCACCGAGGCTGTCCCAGACGACCCGGGCGCGCACGTAGTCGATACCGACCCCGGCGGCGAGCGTGGGGTCGGTGGACTCCGCGCTTCCCCCGATGAACGCCGCCCGCAGCTTCCCGCCCCTGCGCGGGGCGACGGACGGCTCGGCGCCGGCGGGCTGTTCCTTCCCGCTCCCGTTTCCGCAGCCCGCCAGCACTCCGCCGACGGCGACCGCAGCCGCCCCTCCCGCGACACCGCGCAGCGCGGCACGCCGACCTATCACGCCGGTTCCCTCTCCCCTTGCACACACCGGACCCGGGCAGCCGAACGACCGGATGCCCGAGGTATACGACGTACACACAGTACCGGTCTCGAAAATCGTTTTCAATAAGCGCGGGTGGTCCGCCTGAGCGTCAGCCGGGCTCGGGAACCGTTCTCCCGGCCCCCCACTGCCGAGTCCGGTACGTACCCACCAGCCGGCACACGAGGTAGATCGCGAACGAGATCGTGGTGACGTACGGGCTGATGGGGATGGAGCTGCCCAAGGCCAGCAGGATGCCGCCCTCGATGGAGGCCATCGCGAAGACGACGCTCAGCACGGGCAGCAGCACGGGCGAGGCAGTGATCCGGGCCGCGGCGGCCGCGGGCGTGACGAGCAGACTGAGGACCAGCAGCGCGCCGACGATCTGCACGGACAGCGCAACCGCGAGGCCGAGCACGAGCATGAAGGTGAACGACAACCCCCGCACCGGCACACCTCGCGCCTCGGCCACATCCGGGTCGGCGCTGGCGAAGGCGAGCGGCCGCCACATCACCGCCAGCGCCACGAGCACCACCGCCGACGTGCCGAGCAGCCACGACATCTGCGGGGTGTCGACGGTGACGATCTGTCCGGTGAGGATGCCGAACTTGTTCGCCGCCCGCCCCTCGTACAGCGCGAGGAAGAGCACGCCCAGTCCGAGGCCGAACGGCATGAGCGTGCCGATCACCGAGTTGCGGTCCCGGGCGCGGGAGCCGAGCAGACCGATCGCCCCGGCCGCGATCAGCGACCCCGCGATCGAGCCGGCCACGATGTTCACGCCCAGCAGCAGCGCGGCCGAGGCGCCCGCGAACGACAACTCGCTGATCCCGTGCACCGCGAACGGTAGGTCCCGCATGATCACGAAAACGCCCACCAGGCCGCCGATCAGGCCGAGGGCGGCGCCGGCGACGAGGGAGTTGCGGACCAGGTCCAGCAGTTCGCCGTAGTTGTCGAAATTGAAGATCTGCTGCCAGATACCGTCGGCCATCGTCATGGCAGTACTCCGCGGGGTGGTTCATGGTGATGCGCCGGTGCCGTCGCCTCGTCGGGCACCCCCACGACCGTGATCCGGTCCCGGACGCGGATGACATCGACCTGTGTGCCGTACAGCTGCGACAGGGACTCGGAGGTCAGCACCTCGTCGGGTGTCCCGACCCGGTAGCCACCCCGGGCGAGGTACAGCACGCGGTCCACCATGCCCAGCACGGGGTTGATCTCGTGGGTCACGAAGACCACCGCCGTGCCGTGGGAGCGGCGTCGGGCATCGACCAGTTCCGTGACCGCCCGCTGGTGGTGCAGGTCGAGGGAGAGCAAGGGTTCGTCGCACAGCAGGATGCGGGGATCGGTCGCCAGGGCCTGCGCGATGCGTACCCGCTGCCGTTCGCCGCCGGAGAGCAGGCCGACCGGGACGTCCGCGTAGGCGGCGGCCCCCACCGACTCGAGGACTTCGTCCACTTGGCGACGCACCGCGCGCGTCCGCAGTCGGGGCCCGAAGCCGTGCCCGTCGATGCCGAAGCGGACCAGGTCGCGGGCCCGCAGCATGGCGTGCGCGGACAGCGTCGCCTGCTGCGGGACGTAGCCGATGTGCCGGCTGCCGCCGTGGGGCGGGTGGCCCAGGACCGTCAACGTGCCCGCCGACAACCGCCGTTGCCCCAGCAGGGCGCGCACGAGGCTGGTCTTGCCCGATCCGTTGGGGCCGAGCACCGCCAGGAACTCCCCGGGCCACACGTCGAGGTCCATCTCCTGCCACAGCACGCGCTCGCCGTAGGACAAGGCAGCTCCGCGCAGGCTGATCACCGCGGCGTCGGCCCCAGGATCGTCGATCCTGGCCTCTCTGGCGCGGGGCAACGACGCCACAGCGACCCTCACTTGCCCAGAGCGCTCGCGAGCGCGTCGACGTTGGCGGTCATCCAGCCGACGTAGCCCTTGCCCTCGGGCAGAGTCTCGGTCACGGGGACGACGGGGATCCCGGCGGCCTTGGCCGCCTGCTCGACCTTCTCGGTCTGCGGGCCGGTGGTCTGGTCGTTGTAGACCAGCGCTTTCACCTGCTTGCCGGTGAACAGCGCCAGCGTTTCCTGCAGCCTCCGCGGGGAGACGTCGTCGCCTTCCTCGATCGCCTCGCTGAACTCCTCCGGTGTCTTGTTGACCAGTCCGCTCGCCTCGGTCATGTACAGCGGTACGGGCTCGGTGATGGCCACTGGCTCACCGCCGTGGTCGGCCTTGATCTGCGCTTCCTTCGTCTCCAGGGGCTTGAGCTTCGCCTTGAACGTCCCGGCGTTCCTCGTGAAGGTGGCGGCGTCGTCGGGTGCCGCCTTGCCCAGGGCGGCCGCTATCCGGTCGGCGAGCCTGGCGACGGTGGGGAAGTCGTACCAGACGTGCTCGTTGAGCTCTCCGCCCGCAGGGGCGCTCTTCCCGGAGACATCGACCGCGTTGATCACCTCGGCGGACGAACCGCCGCTCTTGAGCATGCGGTCGATGAAGTCGTCGTAACCGCCGCCGTTCTCGATGACGACCTTCGCCTTGGACAGCGCCAACTGGTTCTGCGTGTTGGCCTCGTAGGAGTGCGGGTCCCGGTCGGGATCCCTGATGATCGAAGTGACCTGGACCTTCCCGCCGCCTATCTGCTCGGCGATGTCCCCGTAGACATTCGTCGAGGCCACCACCGGGACCGAGGACGAGGCGGCCGGGCGCTGCGCGGCCTCGTCCTCACCTCTGGAATCGGACGAACTGCCGCAACCGGCAAGGAAGACCAGGGAGATGCCGGCTGTGAACGCCCAACAGCGGGACGAGGACACACGCATGGATTCCTCCGCGGCACGGTGATGTATCCGCCGAGCTCAGCCGGTCCCGGCTTCAGCACCACGCTAGGTGGAAACGAGTGTCAAGACCATCTCTCAGTCATACAACATGGCATTCATTACCGAAAAGTTTACCCTCCGCATGCCTTTCCGGCTCAGGTGAGACTGGTGCGCAATATCGCTCATGGGGCGACAATTGACATACCGCGTCGAAGACGGCTGAATCCGTTCCGCGAAGGAGACCACGATGCATCCCGCCGCTCTCGCAGGTGCGGCCGTGGGCCGCATCGCGCACTATGCCCTGTCCGGAACCGCGGGTGTACTGGTACTGCGGGGCGCCGCCAAGGCCGCCCCCAAGGCGAAACCCGCGGCCCGCAGGCTTCTGGTCAGCGGTATCGCCGGTGGCATCACGACCGGGCGACGGCTCGGGGAGGCCGCCGAGGAGGCCCGCCTGAAGGCGGGGGACCTGCTGGCCGAGGCCAGGGAGCAGTTGGGCGAGGAGGCGGCGCCTCCCTCGGCGGTCGGGGTCGAGGGACACGACCACGATCACGAGCACTGACACGACCGCGAGCACTGATCGGTCACGAACGCTGACCGGTCACGAGCGCTGACCGGTCACGAACGCTGAGAGGCGATCGCCATGTCCGCACCCGGCGACGTTCCCCTGCCCCGTTCCGGCTCCGCCTCGGCCTCGGGTTCCGCGTCCGTCGTTCCAGGATCCGGGCCTGGCGCCGGCTCCGGTGTCGTGGTGCGGTCCGCCGCCGCGGGCCGCGTCCGGCTGATGGTTCCCTGGTTGCGGGCGCGGCCGGGCTGTGCCGGGATCGTCGACGAGCGGTTCACCGATCTGCCGGGGTTCCGGGCGCTGCGGATCTTCCCGCGTACCGGTGGCGTGATCGTCTGGGTACAGCCGGACCTGGTCGATGTGGACCGGCTGGTCGCCGCCCTGGACGAGGCGCCGCCGCCGGGAGTGCCCGCCAGGGCCAGCCGGTCCGTACCCGACTCCTCCACGGGGGAGGTCGCGCGGCTGGTGGTCGGCGGCGCGGTGCTCGCTCTCGTGGGCGTACGACGGCTGCTCGGCCGGCCCCCATGGACCCCGGCGGGCTCGGCCGGCCTCCTCGGCGCGGTCACCGTCTTCACCGGGCTGCCGTTCTTCCGCGGCGCGGCACGCACCCTCGGCGGCAGACGCCACGCCGGCACCGATCTGCTCGTCACGACAGCGACCGTGATCTCACTCGTGCTGCGCGAGAACGTGGTCGCACTCATGGTGCTGTGGCTGCTCAACATCGGCGAGTTCCTGCAGGCCATCACCCTGCGGCGGACCCGGCGCGCCATCGAGGAACTGCTCTCCATCGGCGAGGAGCGGGTCTGGCTGGTCCGCGACGGCGTCGAGGTGGAGGTTGACCTCGCGGAGATACGACCCGGCGACGTGGTCGCGGTCTATGAACATCACCGCATCCCCGTCGACGGCATCGTCGAGTCCGGCGAGGCGCTCGTGGACCAGGCGGCGATCACCGGCGAGGCGCTCCCGGTCTACGTCCAGCCCGGTGGCGAGGTCTACGCGGGCACCCTCCTCACCACCGGCTCCCTGACCATCCGGGCCACCTCGGTCGGGCAGGACACGGTCGTCGGGCGGATCATCACCCGGGTCGAGGAGGCGCAGGCCGACCGCGCCCCGATCCAGACCGTCGCAGCCGCCTTCACCCGCCGCTTCGTACCAGTCTCGTTCGCCCTCGCCGGCGTCACCTATGTCCTGACCCGCGACGCCAGGCGGGCGATGACCATGCTGCTGATCGCCTGCCCCTGCGCCGCGGGCCTCGCCACCCCGACCGCGATCAGCGCGGCCATCGGCAACGGCGCCCGCCGCGGCACCCTCATCAAGGGCGGCACCCACCTGGAGGGGATCGGCCGCGTCACCGCCGTGGTCTTCGACAAGACCGGCACCCTCACCCTCGGCCGCCCCCTGGTCACCAGCGTCGTCACCCTCGACGAGACGGTCACCGCCGACGAGGTGCTCAGCCTCGCCGCCTCCGGCGAACTGCACGCCCGGCACCCGCTCGCCGAGGCCATCGTCCGACGCACCGAAGAACAGCACCTGCACATCCCCATCCACCAAGCCTGCGAAGTCGTCCTCGGCATGGGCGTACGCGCCGAACTCGACGGCACCCGCCTACTGGTGGGCAGCCCCGCCTTGCTGCGCCGCCACGGCCTGGAACTCTCCGAGGTCGCCCAGGAGTGGACGAACCGACTGCGCGCGGGCGGCGAGACCGTCATCTGCCTCGCCCACGACGAGAGACTGATCGGCATGCTGGGCCTGTCCGACGCGGTACGCGGCGGCGCCGACACCGTCGTCCGCCAGCTCACCGACCTCGGGGTGACCCGCATCGTGCTGCTCACCGGTGACGCGCCCGAGACCGCCCAGGCCGTCGCCGACACGCTTGACATCACAGAGGTACACGCCCACGCCCTGCCCGAGGCCAAACTCCAGCTGATCCGCGACCTCCAGGCAGACGGGCACAGCGTCGCGATGGTCGGCGACGGCACCAACGACGCCCCCGCCCTGGCGCTCGCCGACGTCGGCATCGTGATGGGCGCCCACTCCTCCCATGTCGCCCTGGAGACCGCCGACATCGCCCTGGCCGGCAACGACCTGCGTAATGTCCCCGCCGTCGTGGAACTCAGCCGGCACACCCTGCGTGTCGTACGGCAGAACTACACGCTGTCCATCGGCGTGAACCTCGCCGGGCTCATCGCGGGTGCGGGCGGCTCCATCAACCCCGTCCTGGCAGCCCTGCTGCACAACACCAGCAGCATCGCCGTGGTCGCCAACTCCGCCCGCCTGGTGGGCCACACACCGCACCTGCCGAGCGACACCGCCGGACGACTGCGTGCCGCACCGCTCGAGGAGCGGCGAGTGCGCTGACGCCGATTCCATGGGCCCACAGGCTCGCCCGCATCGAAGTCGGCCATGGACGCCCCGAGTTCACCAGAAGTCCGCCGCCGGACCACCAACGCATGCAGTAATCGCTATATGTTAATGTCGCCATGCACTGCCCGCAGCGAGAGCCGCGGACGCACGACCACGCACAAGGAGCCCCCATGGCCACCGCAACCGAACACCGCACCCACGTGGACCACTCGCACACCCACGGCGAGGGCTGCGGCCACGTCGCCTTCCCGCACGGGGACCACACCGACTACGCGCACGACGGCCACGTCCACCGGGTCCACGGCGACCACATCGACGAGTGCACGGAAACCGGCCACGCCGTGCACGACGGCCATGACCACCAGCACGGCGAGGACTGCGGCCACGTCGCCGTACCGCACGACGACCACACCGACTACGTGCACGACGGTCACCGTCACGCGGCCCACGAGGGACACTGGGACGACCACTGACACCTCGCCCCCACCGAGCGATCAACCGCCACACTGGAAATCGTTGCCATATGCTAATGTCTGCATATGGTAACGACTTCCCCTCCCCCGGCGGACGAGCCGCTACAGACCCTGCAGGCCGCAAGCGACCTGCTGCGCGCACTGGCGTCACCCGTCCGGCTGGGCATCGTCCGCGAGTTGGCCGACGGCGGGAAGTACGTGCACGAGCTGGTGACCGCCCTCGGCGTCAGCCAGCCCCTGGTCTCCCAGCACCTGAGGGTGCTGCGCACCTCCCGAATCGTCACAGCCCGGCGCCAGGCCCGTGAGACGCGGTACAGCCTGACCGACGACCATGTGGCACACATCGTGCTGGACGCCATTCGGCACGCACAGGAGTAGCCACCGCCAGTCGCGGCAACATCCTGAGGGCCGCCCGGCTTCCCGCTGGGCGGCCCTTGGCATGCCGTGCTGTTGAACAGCAAGTGCGGGACGCCGGGCCCGTCGACGTGCCTGCGGAAGTACCGGTCGTTGGTGAACATGGCGTGGGTGCGGTAGGCCGAGGCGAGGGCCACGTTCATCGCGTCCGCCGGCCCGATGCCTTTGCCGCCGCCTGCGGAGGCATGACACACCGTGGGCGATACAAGGAGCCCGACACTTCCCTCGGATCATCGGCCGACGTACGGGCCGGGACGTCATGCCTGGCAGGGCCGGCCCCGGGGGACGGCGGCCCCGCCTGCGACAGGGCGACCAACAGCTTCTTGTTCAATCGACTTGCTCGTGAGACTAAGTCGGTAATATGAGCCCATGGCTCACGTCCCAGCGGCCGAGCGCCGCCCTCAGCTGATCAAAGCAGCCATCGACCTCATGACGAGAGAAGGAGTCTCGGCCGGAAGCACACGTGCCATCGCCACCGAACTGGGCGTCGCTCAAGCCACCGTGCACTACACGTTCGGCACGAAGGAAGAGCTCTACCGCGCCGTCATGGAACAGCTCACGGCGGAGCTGCTGGCGCAGGTCGAGCAGGCCGTTCCGGAGGATGCTGGATTCGAGGAGGCGGTCGGCACATTGGCCTCAGCCCTCTGGAGGACGGTGCGCGAGAAGCCAGGCCACCACCTCCTCCTCTCGGAGCTGAGCATGTTCGCACTCCGCACGCCCGCGCTGGGCGAAGCCCTTGAGAGCCACTACCGTGGCGTGGTCGAAGTGACGGCGAGGCTCGTGACGCAGGCGGCCGAGCGCGCAGGTCAGCCCTTGGCCCAGCCCGCAGAAACAGTCGCGCGGTTCTTCCTCTCCGGTTTCGACGGGCTCGTTATGCAGCGCCTGGCCCATCCCGACGAAGAGGCTGAGGCAACGTGCCTGCAAGCCTTCATCGCCGCCGTTGTGGCGCTGGCACGCGGTCAGCTGAGTCCCGTGGCCCTCCCGGCGTTCTGACCGAGCTCGACGACGACCGGCGGTGGAGTCCGGTTCCGGGGCCCCTGAATCTCATGGGTGCCGGCTCGTGCGGTACTGCCCCGGCGCCACGCCGTGCTCGCGCTTGACGCGGGCCCGAAGGCACGGGCGAAGGGGATCGTCAGCTCGCTGATTCGGCTGTGCCCAGCCGAGGCCGTGTGGCGGGACGTCGCGATCGACAGCGTGCTCGTCCTCGTACGGCGTACACCCCCGTCGCCCGGAGCAGCGCCCCCGAGCCCGGTGACACCGCCCCCAGGCCGACCGATCGACAGGGGAGAACAGTCACACCGGGCCCGGAGGCCGGCGGCCTCCGGCGGGACCGCGAGGAACATGACGGGGGATCACGGATTCGAGTGAGTGAACTCGGGCTCCTTCTCCTGAGCGACCGAGGTCTTGATCCCTGCTCCAGCCTTGGCCGTATTCTCCGCCCCTGCTTCTGCACTACGGCCCTTGCCCGGAAGCAGGAGGGCCACGGACACCGCCCCCACTCCCAGGATCGCCGCGCCCACCAGGCTGGTGTGGGCCACCGCGTCCGCGAAGGACGAGCCGACCGCGTCCGCCATCCGGTGCGCGCTGTCGGTGAGTTGGCCGGCCTGCTCCTGGAGCTGCGCGGCCTGCTGCGGGTCGGTCGCCCGCGCTGCTTGTCCGGCGAGCTGCCGTGCCTGGTCGCCGATGCCCTCGGCGACCCCGTACCCGGCGGCGACCGAGTCCTGCGCCTGGCTCAGCGCGTCGGCCGGGAGCTTGCTGCCCGCGGTTGCGTCCGACAGGTTCGACGAGTACGAGGTCGACAGCAGCGAACCGAGGATGGCGATGCCGATCGCCCCGCCCAGTTCCTGCGAGGTGTCGTTGACCGCGCTGCCCACGCCCAGCTCCTCCTCAGGGAACGCACCCATGATCGCGTCCGTGCAGGGCGAGAGCGCCAGGCCGATCGCGAGCCCGAGTGCGATGAGGGGTGCCACGAAATCGGCGTACGACGACGACTTGTCGACCTGGGTGAGCAGCGCGAGTGCCAGCGTGCCGCCGGCCATGCCCGCGACGATCGTCGCTTTCATGCCGATGCGTGGGGTGAGGTAGCCGGTCAGGGCGGAGCCGGCGAAGACCGCGCCGGCGAGCGGCAGCATGCGTATGCCGGTCTCCAACGCGTCGTATTGCAGGACGAACTGGAGGTGCTGGGTGAGGTAGTAGAAGGCGCCGAAGACCGCGAGGAGGAACAGTACGACGGCGATGTTGGCACCCGTGAACGCGCGGTTCGCGAAGCGGCGCGGGTCGAGGAGGGGATGCGGGTGGTGCAGCTCCCACAGGACGAACCCCACGAGCCCCACGACCGTGACGACCGTGCCCGTGAGGGCCTTGGCGTCCCAGCCGTGCGGGGCCTCGATGAGTGTGAAGACCAGCGCGGCGATCCACACCACCGACAGCAGTCCGCCGACGTAGTCGATCCGCGGCGCGTGCGTGGCCTTGGACGGCGGTACCAGGACGAAGGTGCCGGCGATGGCGAGGGCGATCACGGGAACGTTGATCAGGAAGGTGGACTGCCAGCTGAAGCTTTCCAGCAGCATGCCCGCGATCAGCGGTCCGGCGGCGATGGCGAACCCGGCGGTGCCCGCCCACAAGGTGATCGCCTTGGTCCGCTCGGCGCGCGGGAAGGTCGCGGCGAGCAGGGAGAGCGTGGCGGGCATGATCAGCGCCGCACCGACACCCATCACCGCGCGGGCCGCGATGGCCCCGGCCGCACTGTCGACGAGTGAACCCCATATCGCTCCGCCGCCGAACAGGACGAGCCCGAGAACGAGCGCGCCGCGTCGGCTGTACTTGTCGCCGATCGCGGCGAACAGCAGCATCAGGGCGGCGTAGGGGATGGTGTAGCCGTCAATCACCCACTGCAGGTCCGTGCTGGTCAGGCCGAGGTCCTGGGTCATCGAGGGAGCCGCGACCGTGAGGGCGGTGTTGGCCATCACGATCATCAGCAGGCTCAGACAGAGTACGAGCAGAGCCCACCAGCGCCGGGCGTAGGGGCCGTTCATTCTCTCGACCGGTTCGTCCATGAACACACGCATGAGCTGGGGTCCTTTCTCGAAGAGGGTCCTCGCCATGCCCCTGCGGGCAGGGGGGGTGCACGGAGCGGCAGGGAATGCCGCGAGCACCCGTTCGACAGACTTTATCATTCGACAAAGTCGGTAGCTCGAATCCGGTGTCACGTAGCTGCTGTGAGATGCGTCGCCCAGGCACCATGGCCGGCAAGGCCGCTGACGCCGCCGTCGGCGCCACCAAGGCTGCTCTGATCGAGATGGGCCGCAAGCACGGGCGGGACATCCGCCTCGTACACCCCGCGCACCCACGATGGACTGCGCGCACTGCGATGCGAGAGCAAAGCACGCTCCCCCACTGCCTTAAGGGCGTGGGGGACCCCCAGCCACTGGGCGAGCGCACCTACACCTGTACCGCGTGTGGAGATGTGTCCCCACAGGACAAGAATTCCGCCCGCGTCATGCTCGTCCGGGCTGGTCTCAACCCGGCTGGTGCTGATGGCGGAAGACCTCCTGGAGCGCTGCTCCAGGAGGCAGCCTGAGCCAGGAATCCCCTTCCCTTCAGGGAAGGGAGGATTCAAAAGCTTCGGCAAGACGGTGCGTTGCACCGCACGCAGCGGCCCCGCGCCTCCCGAGCGGCTCGGACATCTCGTCGCTGGAACGGGCAGGGCCGCGGAGTCAGGGCGTGAGTACGGGCCGGACCGGGTCGCCGATCTTCCTCTCCAGGCGTGCGACGGCGTCCGCCGCGTGGGCCAGGGGTACATGGGCGGTGATGGGCGGGGCCAGGTCGATCCGTCCGGCGGAGGCCAGGCCGATGAGCTCTTCCACGTGCTTGGGCTCGGAGCCGCAGTGGCCGCGGATCTGGTTGCCCTGGAAGCAGAAGCCCACACTGTCGCCGATGGTGATCGGCTCCGGCGTGAGCCCTGTCAGGACCAGGACCCCCTCGGCACCGAGCGCGGCGGTGGCCTGTGCGCGGGCCGCGGGGGCGCCCGCGAAGTCGAACGCGACCTGGAGGCCCCGTCCGCCCGTGGCTTGGTCCACCGCCTCGGCGAAGTCCGTCGAGGCCGGGTCCAGCGCGACGTCCGCCCCGAAGGCGAGGGCGCGTTCATGGGCGGTGGACAGCGGGTCGACGGCGATGATCGGGGCCGCGCCGACCATGCGGGCGAGCCGGATGCCGTGCGCGCCCAGGCCGCCCGCACCCCAGATGCCGATCCACGATGGCGGCGTACGGGGTGGAAACCGCGTCGGGAATGATCGCGGCCTGGTCGAAGGGCACGCCGTCCAGGATCGGGAGCAGGGTGTCCTCGCGGGCGACGGCGTACTGGGCCCAGCCCCCCGTCGTAGTCCACGCCGCGCGTGAGGCGGCGGGCCATCAGGTCGGTCATGGCGAGGTGGATCACGGCTTCGGAACGGTGCGGGAGGGTTTCGTAGTCGCGGGCCAGGCGGCGGTGGAGCATCAGCCGGCCGTAGGTCCGCTCGACCGTCCACCTCTTCGGAATAGGGCGAATCCCCTGGCCCCGGGGGCACGTTGGACGATTTCGAGGTCGATGCCGAGGGCGGCGGCGTGCTCGACGAAGTGTTTGCGGTAGCCGCCGTCGCCCCAGACCTTGCGCAGGGTGGGGTGGTCGGCGGCGGCCCGATCGAGGAGGATTCGGCCGGCGATGGAGTCCTGGACGCCGGCCGCGGTGACCAGCACGGCGAGAAGCAGGCCGAGGGGTGGCGGCGCTTGCCTTCCAGCTGACGCACCAACTCCCTGAGCAGACCGTTGAGCTGGGCGAAGATGCCGTCCTTCTGCCACTTGGCGAAGTAGCCGGGCCCCGGCGCTCGAAGCGCCAGGCGGACAGCACCGGCAGGCACAAGCCGACTCCCGCCCCAGCAGTCACCCCACCCGCCTCTGCCTGAAGAATCGCCGCTACAGGCTCATACACAACACGCCAGTAGGCAGCGCAAACCAGAAGTTAACACCGCACTACAGGTGAATACGACCTCTCAGTCCGTGCTGAGGGGAATGCGCAGCCGCACCCGGTAGCCGCCCTCCGCGGTCGGGCCCGCCTCCAGGCTGCCGTGCAGGATGTCGGCCCGTTCCCGCAGGCCGACCAGGCCCTGCTGTGAACCGGGCAGGGACAGGGAGGGGCGTGTGGGCGGGGTGTTGGTGACGGTCACTCCGACGTCGTCGCCGTCCTGCCACAGTTCGACGCGGGCCGTGGCGCCGGGGGCGTGTTTGCGGACGTTGGTCAACGCCTCCTGCACCGTCCGGTAGAGGGCCCGTTGTGCGGGTGTGCCCACGGCGGGCGGAAGCTCACCCGACAGCTCCGCCTGAGTGCCGCTTGATTCCACCAGTTTGTGCAGGTCGGCCAGGGTGGGCTGGGGAGTCAGCTCCGTGGCACGGCCGCCGGAGGCGCGCAGCAGTGTGACCATGGTGCGTAGTTCGTCGAGCGTGTTGACGCTCAGGGAACGGATCGTGCGGGCGGCCTCTTTGGCGTCCGCGTCCTGGGTGGCGACCTGCAGGGCTCCGGCCCGTACGGCGATCAGGCTGACCTGGTGGGAGACCACGTCGTGCATCTCGCGGGCCAGCTGGGCGCGTTCACGGGCCAGCACGGCCTGGGCATGCAGCACCTGCTCGTGCTCCCTGGCTTCCTCGATCTCGACCAGCCGCCGCGCCAGGTCCCGTTGCGCCTGGAGAAGCTGGCCGAAGAGGACCGGGGCCGCGGCGGTCGCCAGGTTGTACACGAAGATGACCAGCGTCATGGTCCGGTCGTACTCGGTCAGGGTCCACGGAATGCTGCCCGCGAGGGCGGACAGGGCGACGCACCCCGCGAGCAGACGTCGGTTGCGGGAGCGTTCGGCCACGGTGAACAGCGCCACCAGCACAGCGACGGCGACATCCTGCATCAGCGCGATGGGCAGGGTGAGCAGGAACACGCCGAGCGGGAACCTGCGCCGGAAGGCCAGCGCGGCGCAGCCGAGCGCGGCCAGCGCGAGGCCGAGTCGTGTGTGGTCCCACATGTTCAGCCATACGTCCACGGCCGCCACCGACACCAGGACGAGGTCGACGACCGGCGCGGGCACCCGCTGCCACAGTGCGGGGGCGCGGCTCATCGTCCGGCCCTGGGCTGCGGGCGCTCATCGAGCAGTCCGGCCCGCTGCGCCAGCAGCGCGGCCTGCACCCTGCTGGTCACCCGCAGCTTGGTGAGGATGGCGCTGACATGGTCCTTGACCGTGCCGGCGCCCAGGTGGATACGCGCGCCGATGTCGGCGTTCGACAGGCCCTCCGCCACCAGGACGAGGACATCGCGCTCGCGGGCGGTGAGCAGCCGCACCCGGGCCGCCTCCTCGTCGACGACCGCCTCGGTGCCGGGGTGGCTGTGCAGCAGCGTCCGCGAAGCCTTGGGGGAGAGCACCACGCCGCCCGCGGCCAGGGTGCGCACCAGGTGGGCGAGCTGCTCCGGCTCGGTGTCCTTGAGCAGGAACCCGGCCGCGCCGGAGTGCAGCGCGGTCAGGATGTACTCGTCGGCGTCGAACGTCGTCAGCATCGCCACCACCGGAGCGTCCGGCATCGTCCGCAGTTCGCGCAGCACGGTGAGCCCGTCGACGTCCGGCATCCGGATGTCCAGCAGCACCACGTCGGGCCGTTCCCGGCGGACGGTCTCCACCGCGTCGCCCCCGCTCGCCGTCGCGACGACCTCGATGACCTCGGACGCGCCCAGGATGAGCCCGAACCCCGAGCGGACCAGCGCCTCGTCGTCCACCACCACTACCCGGATCAAGCGCGCTCCGCCTCACCTTCGCCCAAGCCGTCCGATACTTGCCGCCTCGACCCTAAAGCCCCCGGTCGGCCCTGGTGACCCGGCGAACCGCAGCTCCAGCCACCCGGCGGGGTATCACCCACCAGTCGGCAGGGACACTACGGCCTTCCGTCGGATACTCCATGATCGGTCCGGTCTCCAGCCTGAGTGGCATGACGCATCCCCCGGACTCCCCGCTGCTCCCGGCCGACGCACCGTCCCCCGCACACGAGCGCACCAAGCCCTCGCCGGGCGCGCCCGGCGTGGGCCGACTGGTCGGGCTGGATCTGGCCCGAGGCCTGGCCGTCTTCGGCATGTACGCGGTTCATGTGGGCCCCGCCCCGGGCCAGGAAGGTGTCATCGGCTTCCTGATGGAGCCGGCGCAAGGCCGCTCCTCCGCTCTGTTCGCCGTCCTGGCCGGCTTCGCGGTCGCCCTCATCACCGGGCGCCGCACACCGAAGACCGGGCGGGCCGGCCGCCAGGCCGTCGCCAAAGTCGTCATCCGGGCCGTGATCCTGTTGGCCCTCGGCACCGCGCTGACCATGACCGGCACCCCGGTCGTGCCGATCCTCGCCTTCTACGGTCTGTTCTTCCTGCTCGTCCTGCCGCTGTACCGGCTGGGCGCCAAGCCGCTGGCGCTGATCGCCGTGGGTTGGGCGCTGGTGGGCCCGCAGCTGCTGTACGTGCTGCGGGCGTTGGTCGGCGACCGCTCGTTCCCCACCTTCGGCGAGGCCGACGGCATCGTCTCGCTGTTCTTCACCGGCGGCTATCCTGCCCTGACCTGGGTCCCGTTCGTCATCGCCGGTATGGCTGTCGCCCGCCTCGACCTGGCCGCCACGGCTGTCCGGATACGCCTCGCCCTCACCGGCGTCGCCCTCGCCGTCACCGGCTACGGCGGCTCCTGGCTGGCGTTGCGTCTCGTACCCGGTGCCGTCGCAGCCGTCCGGGAGAGCGAAGCGGGAGTGGGCACGTCGTCCATGTCGTCCGCATCTCCCGGCACCGCCGGCATCTTCGGCGACACCCCCGCCGGGCTGCTGGTCGCCTCCCCGCACAGCGAAACGACCCTGTCCATCGTGGGCAACACCGGTGTGGCGATCCTGGTGATCACCGCGTGCCTGGCCGCCATGGACGCCTTCCCCCGGCTGCGCCGCCTGGCCAAGCCCGTCATTGCCGTCGGCTCCATGTCGCTGACGGCGTACGTCTACCACATCGTCGCCATCTGGCTCCTGGGCACCGAACAACTGACCGTCCCGCCCCTGTACATCCTGCTCGGCTTCATCGCGTCCGTCACCGTTCTCGCCACCATCTGGTCCCGCTTCTTCCAACGGGGGCCGCTCGAATGGCTGATGGGCAGGGCGACCGGGATCGCCGGGCGCATTCAATGAGAGGAACACGGGGCGCTGCCCCATGGCGGGGGCCCATCGGCGAGGTGTCGAGGCAGGTGCGCGGTGCAGAGGCGGCCTGGGACCAGGCGTCGAATTTGTGGCAACTCGTCGCCCTGCGGCCGCCGTAGCGCTACTTGTCGACGCGTGGGGTTGTCCGGCCGGGGATGCACCGGCCGGACGATCCGGCAACCGTCTGTGTGAGGGGTCATCGGACGGGGGCCAGCAGCTGTGTGGCCGCCGGCTCCGCGTACAGCTGGTCGTGAGCGACCAGTTCCGCTTGTGTGCCCACCGCCCGTACCCGTCCGGCGTCCATCACAACAATCCGATCGGCCTGGGCCACCACCAGCACAGTGGTCTCGCGGGCGGCTTCCGCGATGACGTCCCGCAGCGCCGGCTCGTTGACGGCGTGGAGTTGCGAGGTCGCCTCGTCCAGGAGCAGCAGGCGGGGCCGCCGCAGCAGTGCGCGGGCACTGTCGACTCTGTCGACAGACGCTCCGCCCGCGTGATCCGGGAGATCGTGGCCGCGCCCCGCCTGGTACCGGGTGACGGCCTCCACCAGCTGGGACACCGGATCGATCAGGTAGAAGAGGTACAGCAGGAACGCCATGAGGGTGGACACGGAGATCGCCCCGGACGCCGCCCGCGCCCCGCCGACCCAGAGCACAGCGAGGACGACAGCTGTATGGCGCAGGCGGCGGCACGACGGGCGTGGCGCCCCGAAGGCCCGCTCCAGCACGGTGGAGATCTCCCCCACCGCCTCCTGCGAACGCTCCGTGGCCCGCGCGATCCTCGGCACCAGGGCGAGGGCCCTGCCGATCAGCACCAGCACGCCCAGACCGGTGGCCGCGGAGACGACCGCCCGGGTGGTGACCGCGCGCAGCAGCGTCGTGTCGGAGGTGACCCGGGACATCAGGTCCCCCGGCGGGATCCCAGGTGCTGGATGTTCAGCGCGGTGATCACAGATGCCGGCCTCGGGAGGGCCTCGATGTCCTGCCCGCGCTTGCGGTTGCGGCCCCCGCCGGGGACGTTGCTGTGGGCCAACTCGTCGACGATCGCGACCTGCGGCCGACGTGCGAGGACCGCGGACAGGTCCATCTCCTCGAACCGTCCGTCGCGGTAGGTGCAGGCCGCGCGTGAGACGGTCTCCAGGCCGTCGAGCATCGCCTGCGTGTGCGGGCATCCGTGGCACTGCGCGAACCCCACCACATCCGCCCCGCGCGAGGCACGGCGCCGCCCCTCGTCGAGCATCCGGTAGGTCTTGCCGACCCCCAGAGCCGCCCCGAGGTAGACCTTCAGTCGTCGGGCCGTACGTCACTCATCGCCGCCGACGCGCTCAGCTCACCGGATCAACTCCCTGGCGCACCAGGGCTCAACCCCATGTGCACAAGAGTTCCTCCTCCCAGGAGGACGGGCGGGGGGGGAGTCCGGTGGGCTCGGGGCTTGTTGCGACACCACGTGGCACCGCATGGCACCGCATGGCGCCACAGCGGCCCGGGGCTCCCGCTTCGCGTTTCCGCAGGTAAAGAAGCCGACCTTGAGCTCACCGAACGCGAGATGCCATCCAGGCTTGCGAATGGCGCCACTGTGGTGCCATGATGGCGTCATGGACCTCACCCCGTATGTCGACACCCTCCGCCGTGAACTCGCGGTGGCCGCCGAAGCCGGCGGGGAAGATGCCCGTGAGCTGGCCGAGAGGCTCACCGCCCCCCTGGAGTCGGCGACCCGGCTGACGATGCTCAATGTGCTCTCCGACGCGATGGACGAGATCACCCGCGAGCTCGCCCCCGGCTCGGTCGACGTACGGCTGCGCGGGCTCGACCCCGACTTCGTGGTGACACCGCCGCCCGCCTACGGCGAGGCCCCCGCGGAACCGGCCACGCAGGTCGAGCCGTTCAAAGCCCCGGCCCCGGCCGACGACGAGGGCGGCACCGCCCGCGTCAACCTGCGTCTGCCCGCTCACCTCAAGGCCCGTGCCGAGGAGGCCGCGAGCCGCGAGGGCCTGTCGGTCAACGGGTGGCTGGTGCGCGCCGTGTCGGCCGCGGTCGACGGCGGCCCCCGGCCGCATACGCCGGAGAAGACCCGGACCGTCGGACAGAGCTTCACGGGCTGGGTGCGCTAGCCGCACCCCCGCCCGCCAAGAAAAGAGCACTGCACCCACACCACGTCCCACCAGCGGGGACGCCCCAAAGACTCAAGAGGACGGGACAGCCATGCCTTCTTTCGACACTCCCGAACCGATCTCGGTCAACGCCCACGTGGGCGCCGGTTCCATCCGGTTCACCGCGGCCGACCGCCTCGACACGGTCGTCGAGGTGCAGCCCCGCGACCCGAAGAGGGACAAGGACGTACGGGCCGCCGAGCAGACCGAGGTCACCTACGCGAGCGGCGTCCTGACCGTCAGGACGAAGGAGCGACGCATGATCGGGTCCTCCGGCGTCGCCGACGTGACGGTCGGACTGCCCACGGGCTCACACGTCGAAATGACCGGCTCCTGGGCCCAGGTGCTCGGCGAGGGCAGGCTCGGCGAGGTCCGGATGAAGACCTCGACCGGTGATGTCCGCCTCGACACGACCGGGCCGCTCCAGCTGACCGTCTCCCACGGCCCGATCACCGTCGACCGGGTCGAGGGCAAGGCCGAGATCACCACCAGCTCCGGCAGCGTGCGCGTCGGCCTCGTCGACGGTCCCGCCGTCCTGAAGAACTCGCACGGCACCACGACCGTCGGCGCCGTGACCGGCGAGCTGCGGGTGAACGGCGCCAACGGCGGCATCGACATCACGCGCGCCGACGCGTCGGTCATCGGCACCACGACCAACGGCTCCCTCCGTGTCGCCGAAGTCTCCAGCGGCGACGTCCAGTTGGAGGCCTCCAACGGCTCCATCGAGGTCGGTATCCGCGAGGGCACCGCCGCCTGGCTCGACGTCAGCTCCAACCGCGGGCAGGTGCGCAACACGCTCGCCGCGTCCGAGGCCCCGGAGCAGACCGAGGGCACCGTCAAGGTCCGCGCACGGACCAACTGGGGCAACATCGACGTCTTCCGCGCCAAGGCCTGAGCGCCACCTCCTCAACAGGCCCCATCCCCACACCACTTCAGCCTTCGCAAGCCTTCGATCGGAGGGCCCCATGGCTTCTTCTGTCATGCCCATGCCCAGGCAGGCCGACGGTCACCCGTCGCCGGCCGCCATCTCCACCCTCGGTCTGCGCAAGTCGTACGGCGACAAGACCGTCCTCGACGGCATCGATCTGCGCATCCCGGCCGGGTCCGTGTTCGCGCTGCTCGGGCCGAACGGCGCAGGCAAGACCACCGCCGTGAAGATCCTCTCCACGCTCATCACCGCCGACGGCGGGCAGGCCCAGGTCGCGGGCCACGACATCGCCACGTCACCGGACGGGGTGCGTGCCGCGATCGGTGTCACCGGGCAGTTCTCCGCCGTCGACGGCCTGATCACCGGCGAGGAGAACATGCTCCTCATGGCGGACCTGCACCACCT
>NZ_LLZG01000035.1 GCF_001509475.1 Streptomyces regalis | reverse complement strand
GGGTGGGCCTACGGGGCGGCCGGTGGACGCGGCGTAGGGCCGCGCCGAGGGGTTTCGCCCCCGCCGCCCCTACGGGCCTCGTCCTCAAACTCCCCCAGAGGGGGCACCCCCGGATAAGCGTTTGCCCGGTGCCGTCGGGGGAGCTCAGAATGCGGAACCATGGGACACCTGGAAGCCGCGCATCTCGAGTACTACCTCCCTGACGGGAGGGCGTTGCTCGGCGACGTGTCCTTCCGGGTGGGGGAAGGCGCCGTTGTGGCGCTGGTCGGTCCCAATGGCGCCGGCAAGACGACCTTGCTTCGGCTGATCTCGGGCGAGCTGAAACCGCACGGCGGCACCGTCACCGTCAGTGGGGGCCTCGGTGTGATGCGGCAGTTCGTGGGATCCGTACGGGACGAGACGACCGTACGCGATCTGCTGGTGTCGGTCGCGCCGCCCCGGATCCGCGAGGCCGCGCGGGCCGTCGATGCCGCCGAGCACGGCATCATGACCGTCGATGACGAGGCGGCACAGCTGAAGTACGCGCAGGCGCTCGCCGACTGGGCCGAGGCGCGCGGCTACGAGGCCGAGACACTGTGGGACATGTGCACCACGGCCGCGCTCGGCGTGCCGTACGAGAAGGCGCAGTGGCGGCAGGTGCGGACCCTGTCGGGCGGTGAGCAGAAGCGGCTGGTGCTGGAGGCGCTGCTGCGCGGCACCGACGAGGTCCTGCTGCTCGACGAGCCCGACAACTACCTCGACGTGCCCGGCAAGCGGTGGCTGGAGGAGCGCCTGAAGGAGACCCGCAAGACGGTGCTCTTCGTCTCGCACGACCGTGAACTCCTCGCCCGGGCCGCCGAGAAGATCGTCTCGGTGGAGCCTTCGCCGGCGGGCGCCGACGCCTGGGTGCACGGCGGTGGCTTCGCGACGTACCACGAGGCGCGGCGCCAGCGCTTCGCCCGCTTCGAGGAGCTGCGCAGGCGCTGGGACGAGAAGCACGCCCAGTTGAAGAAGCTGGTGCTGACGCTCCGTCAAGCCGCCGAGAACAGCCCCGACATGGCCTCCCGGTACCGCGCCGCCCAGACCCGGCTGCGCAAGTTCGAGGAGGCGGGACCGCCGCCGGAACCGCCGCGCGAGCAGGACATCCGGATGCGGCTGAAGGGCGGCCGTACCGGGGTGAGAGCCGTCACCTGCAAGGGACTTGAGCTCACGGGGCTGATGAAGCCGTTCTCCCTGGAGGTCTTCTACGGCGAACGCGTCGCCGTCCTCGGCTCCAACGGCTCCGGCAAGTCGCACTTCCTGCGCCTGCTGGCCGGTGAGGACGTGGCGCACACGGGGGAGTGGAAGCTGGGTGCGCGCGTCACGCCCGGCCACTTCGCGCAAACCCACGCGCACCCCGAGCTGACCGGCCGTACGCTCCTCGACATCCTGTGGAAGGAGCACGCCCAGGACCGGGGCGCCGCGATGTCCCGGCTGCGCCGCTACGAGCTCACCCATCAGGCCGAGCAGACCTTCGACCGCCTCTCCGGCGGCCAGCAGGCCCGCTTCCAGATCCTCCTGCTGGAGCTGGAGGGAGTCACGGCCCTGCTCCTCGACGAGCCGACCGACAACCTCGACCTGGAGTCCGCGGAGGCGCTCCAGGAGGGGCTGGAGGCCTTCGAGGGCACGGTGCTGGCGGTCACGCACGACCGCTGGTTCGCCCGGTCCTTCGACCGGTATCTGGTCTTCGGCAGCGACGGGCGGGTGCGCGAGACGGCGGAGGCGGTGTGGGACGAACGGAGGGTGGAGCGGGCGCGGTAGGTTTCTTCGCCCCCGCCGCCCCTACCCGTCCCATCCTGAAGGGGCTCCGCCCCTTCGACCCCCGCTCCTCAAACGCCGGAGGGGCCTGATTTCAGCCGGCGGGGGCGAGAAAACTCGGTCACTGCCAGCGCAGCAGCGCGCCCAGGCCGCCCGCCGGGGCCTCCCCCCGGCCCGTCGGCGTCACCGACAGCGCCGCAGCCCCCGTCACGACCGCGCACCGGATCAGCGCGTCGTCCGCGCGGGCCGACCAGGACTGCTGCTCGCCGAGGATCTTCAGATCCGTGCGCCGTACCGCCACCTGGTCCGGATCCTCGCCGATCCACACCTCGCGGTGGGCGTCGGGACCGTCCGGCCGAATCAGCAGTTCGTCGATACGGTGCTCCCGGGCGGCCTCGATCAGCGCCGGCACGCCCTCCACCGCGGCGGAGCGTCCCTCGGGATCCGGCGCGCGGGCCGCCAGGAACCGTTCCAGCTCGCGCTCCGCCCGCTGCCGTACATGCTCCTCGCGCGCGCGTTCGACGTCCTCGTCGAGCAGCCTGCTGCCGGTACCGTGCGGGGCCTCGATCACGAGGTCGTGCAGCCGCTGCGGCAGCCGGTCGTGCACGGACCGCCGCTCCCGGTCGTCACCGACGAGGATCAGCAGGTCGGCGCGGGTCTCCTCCTGGCAGACGGTGAGCGCGTCGGCGATCTCGGCCGCATTGTGCTCCCACGTGTTCTCCACCTTGAGCTGGAAGTGCCGCTCGGACCAGTCGACCGTACTCGTACGGTGGATCGGATACTGCCGGCCGGTGACCGAACCGACCTCCTGACGGCCCAGCGCGCTGCGCAGCTCGAACGCGGCGCCCCTGCGGTCGACGTAGGCCACGACGCAGACCGGGTCCTCACCCGCCAGCTCCAGCAGCGGAGCGGTGTGGGGCAGCGGCGCCCAGTGGGCGCTGTCGCGCAGCGGGGCGCGGGCCAGCGGCGGATCCAGGACCACCTCACCGGCGCGGGCGAAGACCGCACGGCCATGAGGCTCGGAGGAGTGCTCCAACTCCTCCAGCGCGTTCCGTACGGCCCGGCAGGTCGCGTCGTCGGCGCCCTGATCGGCCAGTTCCCGGGACAGGGACTGGGCCGTCAGGTGGCGCTCATGCGGTGTGTCCTCCGTGTGCCGGGAGGTGTCCACGTACACGGAGGCCCAGGGCCCGGAGTGTTCGTACAGTGGATGCAGAAAGGCGAGATCCATGGTCTCTCCCGTACGCCGCTCGGGGGCTGTGTGCTCAACGGGCGGGTACCCGGACCGCATGAATGAACACGACGAGCGGGGCACCACGATGACCGGAGTCGACCCCGGCCGGCTGGACGACCAACAGCTCATGAAGGAGCTGGAGACCATCCACCGGACGCGCCACGACACGCTGCTGTACGGTTCGAACGACGCGCTGCGGGCCCACAACGAACGCATGGCGCAGCTGGAGGGCGAGTACCTGCGCCGCAACCCACGCCGCACGGTGGCCGCGGGCCGAACCCGCGAGGGCGCCCGCGACCGCTGCGCGGGCAACCCGGAGCCGACGGTTCCGCCGATGTGAGCCGCAGCGCCGCAAAAGGGACGAGGCCGGGCCGCAGCCCAGCCTCGTGGCCTCGCACAGCCCGCACGGCCCGCTCAGCGCACCGCCTGCCGAGCCGGCCCCCTCAGCAGTGCGCCGGCGCCCGGCCCCAGTGGCGATGGGCCGCCAGCGTGGAGGCGAAGGCGCGAAGGAAGTCCTCGCTCGCCGGGCCCGGGGACGTGTCCGTCACCACGCCCTGAGGAGAGGACCCCCACACCCGAGCCGAGCGCGCCGACCGGCCAGCCGTGCCGAAGGCGTCCCGGCACGGTCGACCGCGTACCGCTCTCCGTCGGCACCGGTGACCGCGCCGTCCGTCGGCGCCAGCGCCTCGACGATCGCACCCTCGGCCGCGAGCGCCTCACGCAGGGACGTGACCTGTGCGGTGTCGACGCCGTCGGCGACGAGGACGGCGACCTGCCGGGTGCGGATCGAGCCGTCGCCGCGCAGTGACTCCAGGCTCAGTGCGGGGGAGGACAGCTTGTCCGCGGCCTGTGTCCCGGACGGTTCCGGCACCCCGATGCCGCGCGCCACCTCGACCGCCAACTCACCGTTCACCTTGGCGAGATGCTCGACCGTACGGGTCCGCACCGCCTTCGCGCCGACCTTGCCGAGTTCGAACCGGAACGCCGCGACGATGTGCTGTTTCTCCCAGTCGGCCATGGTGCTCCTGCTTGCGGTCCCCCATCAGGCGACCTCCTCCTTGGACTCCCTGGCGAACACCTCGAGGAACGTCTCGCAGAACGCCTTCAGATCGTCCGGCTTACGGCTGGTGACCAGCTTGTTCGGGCCGTGGTCGCAGATCCGTACCTGCTCGTCGACCCAGGTGCCGCCCGCGTTGCGGATGTCGGTCTGCAGACTCGGCCAGGAGGTCAGCACCCGGCCGCGTACGACGTCCGCCTCCACCAGCGTCCACGCGGCGTGGCAGATCGAGGCGACCGGCCGGCCCTGCTCGAAGAAGTCCCGCACGAACGCGACGGCCTTGCGGTTCATCCGCAGATAGTCCGGGTTGGCGACCCCACCCGGCAGTACGAGCCCGCCGAAGGAGTCGGCCGACGCCTCGCCGACGACCTCCTGCACGGGGAACTTCTCCGCCTTGTCGAGATGATGGAAGGCCTGGATCGTGCCCGGCTTCGTCGACACCAGCACCGGCTCGTGCCCCGCGTCCACCGCCGCCTGCCACGGATCGGTGAGCTCGACCTGCTCGACGCCCTCGGGTGCGGTCAGAAAAGCGATACGCATGATGTCTCAACGTCCTTCCATTCCCGTGAATTGGGCCTTGTGGCTGGTCGGGCGCTCTCGCTCCGTCGGGTCGTACGCATGCGGAGCCGCAGCTCCTCGCCGCACGGCAGCAGGACACAGCTGCCGCAGCAAAGCCGGGACCTCAGCAGGGCGGTCCCGGCCCATGAGCCTCACTCGTCCGGAGCGGCGCGGCTGATCTCGGCCAGTGCCGATTCGGGATCCTGGGTCTCGGCCAGGTCGCCGAGGCTGACGACGCCGACCGGCAGGCCGTTCTCGACGACCGGCAGCCTCCGTACCGCGTGCTCGCGCATCAGTGCGACCGCGACGGACACGCGCTCGCCCGGCCCGATCATCACCGGGTCCCCGGTGCACACCGACTGAGCGCTCACCGTCAGCGGATCGGCGCCGTCCGCGACCGCCCGCACCGTGATGTCACGGTCGGTGAGCACGCCCACGACCTGCTGTCCGTCGGCCACGACGACATCGCCGATGTCCTGCGCGCGCATCAGCTGCGCGGCCTCGACGAGCGAGGCGTCCGGACGCACGGCGACCACCCCCGGAGTCATGACGTCCCTCACGAAATCAGCCATCACTGGCCCTCCTGCGTTCCCCGGCCGGTACGGGCGCCGCGGCCGCGTCGGCGTGACCCCGCCCGCAGTACCCACCTGCCGGGCCCCTATGCGTTCCTGCGCCGCGTGGACCGCTCGGCCCCGGTCAGGGCCTCGGCCAGTTCCTGGACGTTGGCGTAGCGCGACGAGCGCGGCAGCCGCTCCAACGGCTCGACAAGGGCGTCGGGCGCATACCCACGGCGCAGTGCGCCGATCAGCTCCCGGGGCGTGGCCGGGAAGGCACTACGGCCCAGAATCCGCGCCAGCTCGAGCCGGACCGTCGCCAGGGACGCCGTGGTGGGCCCCGGCCACCCCACCGGCCCGCCGGCGACCTCCGGGTCGTCGTCGGCCGACGGCTCCGGATCGTGCCACTCCTCGGTCCGGGTGGGGTGCCCGGACCGCAGCAGCCCCTGCAGTTCGTGCTTCATCTCGTCGTCACGGTGGACGCTCAGCCGGTCACTGCCTCGCTGCATGACTCCCTCCAGACCTTCGGAATGCGCACCGCGTACCCGCACATCGGGGGCCGACACGGGGTTTGCACACCGGAAGGAGGGAGACCCGGTCCTTCACCCCCCACGCACGTCCGACGCACGTCGGTTCCGGAGAAGGACCAGGTCATGGCACTGCTCGCTGTGCTACTCCCACTCCTCATGCTCGGCGTGGTGCTGGCTCTGGGGCGGTACGAGGAGTTGTTGTTGCCCCGAAGGGAACCGGATCCCCTTGAGCCCCCCACACCGCCGACTTCCAAGGTGCGCCATCGGACCTTGGGCTGATCGTCCGACGGAAAGGAGTTCAGCGGCAGCTGGGTCATCGCCGGCTCACGGGCCGTCGCCGACCTCTTGTTGCGGGATGCCCCCCATTCGCACATGCCACCGGCCGGCCCGACCGGTGAACTCGACGGTGGACAGCGGAGGGACGTCGACGCTCCAGAAGGACTGCGGCGGTGCAGCAAGGACGCCGAGCACTGCGGCTCGGACCACGGCCTGCTCGACCACCGCGTGAACCCGGCCTGCGTCATCCGCAAGCGCGTCCATCCAGGCAGTCACCCGGCGGCACAGGTCACGCACCGACTCACCGCCGTGGGGGGCCGCCTCCGGGTCCGTCATCCAGGCCATGAACGCCGCGGGGTCCTCGGCCGCCAACTCCTCCGGCGTCCGTCCCCGCCAGCAGCCCAGGTCGAGATCCCGCAGCGCCGGTTCCACGGCGACCTCGCCCCAGCCCAGGGCGAGCGCGGTCTGTCGGCACCGCTGCGACGGCGCGACACACGGTGTGCCGGTCGGCTGCGGTGATCCGGCGGCCGTACGTACCTGCCGCAGCGACCGCTCGTCGAGCGAGACGTCTCCGAAGCGCACCTCGCGCCCCACCGGCGCGGCGGCGCACACCAGCGTGAGCCGGACGGTCATGTGAGCCCCTTCGCGCAATTCACCACGGTCGGCTCATGGTAGGTGGCGTACGCCATGTTGGCTGATCCTTATCTTGCCCCTACCATCCGGGATGACAAGGACGACGGTACGACGGAAGCCCGGTGCAAGTCCGGCACGGTCGCGCCACTGTGTGCCGCCCCTCCCGCGGGAGGTGGTGGTGAGTCAGACCCACATGCCGTCGTCGCGTGCTCCACACGACACGGGACGCGTTGTTCCCGAGGAGGTCTCGCCATGGCGCAGTCCACTGCCGCCCCTGCCCCCATCACCAAGGTCGCCGTCGCACCACTGCCGCTCAAGTCGATCGCTCCGTGGGCGGTCTTCTTCGGCGTCCTGATGCTCGTCCTGCTGTACTTCGTGGGCGCCGAGCAGGGCGCCACCTCCGTTCTCTCCGGTGAGGGCGTGCACGAGTGGGTGCACGACGCCCGCCACCTGCTCGGTTTCCCCTGCCACTGAGACGGACGGAACAACTGTGAATTCCGCCGTCGTGCGCACCCTGCTGGTGCGCGGCATGCTCGCCGGCCTTGGCGCCGCGGTCCCGGCTCTGGCCTTCGCCTACCTGGTGGGCGAAGGGCCGGTGGACGCGGCGATCGCCTTCGAGTCGGCCAACTCCCACGAGCACGGTGAGGAGTTGGTCAGCCGGACGATGCAGTCCACCGCCGGTCTGGCCACCGGGGTCCTGGTCTTCGGGGTGGCGGTCGGCGGGATCGCCGCCCTGGCCTTCTGCTTCGCGCTGGGGCGTATCGGCCGGTTCTCGGCTCGGGCCACCGCCGCCCTGACCGCACTGGCCGCGTTTCTCCTCGTGTACCTGGTGCCGATGCTCAAGTACCCGGCGAACCCGCCCGCGGTCGGCAACCCGGACACCATCGGCAAGCGCACCGCGCTGTTCTTCCTGATGATCGTGCTCACTGTGCTGCTGGGCATCGCGGCTGTCCTGATCGGCCGCCGCCTGGCGCCCCAGTGGGGCAACTGGAACGCCTCCATCGCCGCCGGCCTGGCGTTCGCGGCGGCCGTCACGGTCGCCATGGTGTTCCTGCCGTCCGGGGACAACACCCCGAGCGGCTTCCCCGCCAACGACCTGTGGGAGTTCCGGCTCGCCGCGATCGGCATGCAGGTCGTGCTCTGGGCCGGCTTCGGCCTGCTCTTCGGATACCTGGCCGAACGCGTCCTCGAACCGAGGACGCCGAGGAACCAAGTGCCGGCACCGGTCGCCTGACCCACCAGGAGCCGAGACAGGACCCGTCGGGGGCGCGCCCGACGGGTCCTGTCGTTTTCCGGTCCGGCGGACGAGCGCTGTCGATCAGCCGCTAGGATTACGGCATGGTTACGGCTTGGTCGCCCTGGCGCATCGTCAGGACCCGCTCCGGCGCGGGTCCGCTGCTGCGTGTGCTGACCTTGGCCCTGTGCCTGTTCGGCGTCCTCGTGACGCATGGTGTGCATGGGGAGAGCGCCGACGACGTTCGCCATGCAGCCGTTGAGACTGTGCCGCTGTTCGCCGCGGAAGCCGACGATCACCGTGGCGGTCACGAGCCGTCACAGCCTGGCGAGCATTGTGCGTCCGGGCAGCCGCAGCAGGGTTCTGTCCTGCTGTTGCCCTGCTCTGCAGGGTCGGTTCGCGCATCGAGAAGTGCCGATGATGCCGCGACCATGCGCATGTCCGCCGCCGGTCGGCCCATCGACGGGGCGTCACCAGTGGCGCTGAGAGCGGCCTCCGTGGTGCAGCAGGTCTAGGAGTACACGTCCTCCAACCGGCCGCCGGTTGTCACCGGTTCGGCTGGTGCCGCGTGACGAGCGTCGTATCCCGTGCTCATGATGAGCCGTCACGTTCGTCGAATGCCGTCCTGCCCCACCCATGTCTGCGCCTCACTCCGTCCTTGCCGGAGACGCGGCAGCAGCGCGGAGGACCTGTGCCGACACTTTCCCGTATGCCCGCGCACGCCCCATGGCCCCCGTGGGCCCCATGCGACTCGCCCTCGTGGCGCCGACTCGTCTCGGCGATCCGTGGCGGGCTCGTGATGGTGCTCGTGCTGTGCGCCGTCATGCATGGCTTGTCCGAGGAGACCCACGCCTCAGCGCCCGTACCCGCCGCCGCTTCGGCGACGGCAGTGGGCGGGGACGCGCATGGGCCCCACCTCCCCCACCTCCCCCACGAGGCCGGGGACTGTGCCGCGGACGTGATCATCCGTACCGCGTCCGCGTCGGCCGAGGACCTCTCCCTCGGCGCGATGACCGTCGTCGTACTCGTCGCCCTGTCCGTGGCGGTGGGAAGCCCCCTCGTACGACCTGCATCCCGCAGACGACGCAGCGGCCGCAACGGCCGCATGGCGCTCGTCCGTACGTCCCGGTGGCGGATCTAGGCCACTTGCTCGCAGCCGACCGACATCACCGGCCCGGCTGCCGCGCGCCCGTGGCAGGTACGCGGACCCTCGGTCCGCCCTGTCGCCATGGGGGCGCGAGATGAACCCGCATCGTGCATTCATCGAGCGAGAGTGACAACACAGACATGCAGTCATTGACCAAGGCCGCGATCAACTCGGGCCAGTCCGCCCAGTCCGCCCTGTCCGGACTGGTGGGCAACACCCCACTGCTGCTGGTGTCGGAGCCACTGAGCCCGGCCGGGCGCGGTTTCTGGGCGAAGCTCGAGGGGTTCAACCCCGGCGGCATCAAGGACCGTCCCGGGCTGCACATGGTGGAGCGCGCCCGGGCCCGCGGCGACCTGCGGCCCGGCGGCCGGATCATCGAGTCCACCAGCGGAACCCTGGGCCTGGGACTGGCCCTGGCCGGCATGGTGTACGGCCATCCGGTCACCCTGGTCACCGATCCGGGGCTGGAGTTGTCCATGACCCGGCTGCTGACGGCGTACGGCGCCCAGGTCAACGTCGTCTCCGAGCCACACCCCACCGGCGGCTGGCAGCAGGCCCGCCGCGAACGCGTGCAGCGGCTGCTGGAGCAGCACCCCGGTTCCTGGTGCCCGGACCAGTACAGCAACCCCGACAACGTCGCCGCCTACACCCCGCTGGCTCTCGAACTGGCCTCCGAGATGGGCCACATCGACATGCTGGTGTGCAGTGTCGGCACCGGCGGCCACTCCGCGGGCGTCTCCCGGGTCCTGCGCCAGCTCTACCCGGAACTGACCGTCGTCGGCGTGGACACGACCGGTTCGACGATCTTCGGTCAGCCCGCCCGACCCCGCCTGATGCGCGGACTGGGCTCCAGCATCTACCCCCGCAACGTCGCCTACGAGAACTTCTCCGAGGTGCACTGGGTGGCCCCCGCCGAGGCGGTGTGGACCTGCCGCCAACTCGCCGCCTCCCACTACGCCACCGGCGGATGGAGTGTCGGCGCGGTCGCGCTGGTGGCCGGCTGGCTGGCCCGGACGATGCCCGCGGACGCACGCATCGTCGCGATCTTCCCCGACGGCCCGCAGCGTTACCTGGGAACGGTCTACGACGACGACTACTGCGCCGCCCACGGCTTGCTGGACTCCCCACCGGCGCCGGAACCGGAGCTGATCGGCCGCCTGGACGAGAAGGAGGTCACCCGCTGGAGCCGGTGCACCACCGTGGTCGACCCCCTGTCCTTGGAGGAGGAGGGCCGGTGAAGGGGCTCCTCACCCAGGTTCGGTCGTACGAGCGCAGCGTCCAGCTGTTGATGGTGAACCAGTTCACCATCAACCTCGGCTTCTACATGCTGATGCCCTACCTGGCCGCCCACCTCTCCGGCACCCTCGGGCTGGCCGGCTGGATCGTGGGGCTCGTCCTCGGCGTACGCAACTTCAGCCAGCAGGGCATGTTCCTCGTCGGCGGGACGCTCGCCGACCGGCTCGGGTACAAGCCGATGATCGTGGCCGGGTGCGTGCTGCGCACCGTCGGGTTCGCGACGCTGGGGATGGTGGACTCGCTCGCCGCACTGATCGCCGCGTCGGCGGCAACCGGACTGGCCGGCGCACTGTTCAACCCCGCCGTACGGGCCTACCTGGCGGCGGACGCGGGGGAGCGCAGGGTCGAGGCGTTCGCGCTGTTCAACGTCTTCTACCAGGCGGGCATCCTGCTGGGCCCGCTGGTGGGCATGGTGCTGACCGGGGTGGACTTCCGTGTCACCTGCCTGGTGGCGGCCGGGATCTTCGCGCTGCTGAGCGTCGTACAGATCCGCGCGCTGCCCGCCCGGCGGGCCGAGGACGCCGAGCGACAGGAGAGGGAAGGGGGTCAGGGCGTGCTCGCCCAGTGGCGCGGCATCCTCGCCAACCGGCCGTTCCTGCTCTTCTCCCTCGCCATGATCGGTTCGTACGTCCTGTCCTTCCAGGTCTATCTGGCGCTGCCGCTGGAGGTGCGCCGGCTCGGCGGGGACGGGGAGTTCGGCACGGCGGCGGTGGCGGTGCTCTTCGCGGTCTCCGGGCTGAGCACGATCGTCGGTCAGACACGGGTGACGGCGTGGTGCAAGGCGCGGTACGAGCCAGGGCAGGCGCTGGTGCGCGGGCTGGCGGCCATGGGCCTGGCCTTCGTGCCCCTGCTGCTGGCCACCGCTGTGCCCGTCCCGGAGTCCGGCATCGGACTGTGGCTGCTCGCTGCGGTTCCGCCGACGCTCGCCGCGCTGCTGCTGGCGGTGGGCACGATGATCGCCTACCCGTTCGAGATGGACACCATCGTCCGCCTCGCCGGTGACCGCCTCGTCGCTACGCATTACGGGCTGTACAACACGATCTGCGGCATCGGCATCACCGTCGGGAACCTGGGCACGGGCGCCGCGCTCGACGCCGCCCGCGCGGCCGGGATGCCCGCCCTGCCGTGGATCACGCTGTGCGCGCTGGGCCTGGCGTGCGCGGCTGCTCTGTACGCCCTGCACCGCACCGGCCGTCTGGCGGCGCCGCGCGCTTGCGCGCCGCTGCCCGCGACAGCCTGACCCACCGGCAAACCGGCAAACCGGCAATCCGGCCCAGGGACGGGGCACCGCACGGTGCCCCGTCCCTGGGACTCGTGCGCTACGTGCTCTGCGGCCGCCCGTAGTGATCCAGGAACATGTCGACACCGTTGGTGACAAGACGGTCCGTCAGGTCCTCGTCGATGTGGGTGCCGTAGGAGCTGAAGACCATGTGGGGGAAGACCAGAAGTCCGTAGAACTGGATGACCGCCACTTGCAGGTCGGGGATCTCCAGCCGACCTTGCTCGGTGAGGGCGCGCAGGGCGCCCGCGACTGCGGGGTGGTGGCTTTCCGCACCGCGGTGCTTCCAGGCCTCGCCCAGCTCGGGGAAGCGGTGGAGTTCGGCGGCGACGAGGTTGCGCAGGGCCGTGACCTCGTGGTTGGTGCGGACGGCGTGGACCCAGGTGCGGGCAGCCTCGACGAAGGCGGCCCGCAGGTCCTCGGCCTCGGCCAGGGCTTCCAGCGCGGCCGACGCCCCCCCGGCGAGCGGTTCGTCGAGTGCGCTCGTGATCACGGCCGTGAACAGGGCTTCCTTGCTGCCGAAGTGGTTGTAGACGGTCACCTTGGACACGCCCGCTTCGGCGGCGATGGTGTCCATGCCCACGCCGAAGCCCTCGCGCAGGAACAGTTCGCGGGCGGCCCGCACGATGGCCTGCCGCTTGAGCGCCGCGCGGGGGCCGCTCGGGGGCTGTTTGACGCTGTCCACGCTCATGCCTCGACCCTAACACCACCTGAACTGTACGGTTGAGTTCATGTGAACTGAACAGTATGGTTCAGTTAGTTCTCCACGACGGTCTCCATGACCGGGACAACGGACCAGAGGATCTGTCATGACTCACTCCGCGGCCGATGCGCCGCACACGGCCGAACACGACCACCGCCCTCCCGCCGACCCACGCCGCTGGGCAGCTCTCGCACTGATCTGCCTCGCCCAGTTCATGCTGATCCTCGACGTCACCGTCGTGAACGTCGCCCTGCCCGACATGGCGGCCGACCTCGACCTCGGCCGGGAGACGCTGACCTGGGTGGTCACCGCCTACACCCTCTGCTTCGGCGGTCTGATGCTGCTCGGCGGCCGCCTCGCCGACGCCCTCGGCGCCCGCCGCACCCTGCTCACCGGACTCGCGCTCTTCACCGCGGCCTCGCTGGTCGCCGGTCTGGCCGAGAACGCCCCGACGCTGCTCGGCGGCCGGATCGGCCAGGGTGTCGGTGCGGCCCTGCTGTCCCCGGCCGCGCTGTCCCTGGTCACCACGGCGTTCCACGGCGCCGAACGCAACAAGGCGCTCGGTGTCTGGGCGGCGATCGGCGGTACCGGCTCGGCGGCCGGTGTGCTCCTCGGCGGGGCCCTGACCGACGGACCGGGCTGGCAGTGGGTGTTCTACATCAACGTGCCGGTCGGGCTGCTTCTGCTGGTCGCTCTGCCTGCCTTCGTACCGGCCCGAGCTCCGCAGCCCGCACGGCTCGACGTTCCTGGCGCGCTGCTCGTCACCGCGGGCACCGCCGCACTGATCTACGGCCTGGTCGAGGCCGGAGACACCGGCTGGGCGGACACCTCGACCCTGCTGCCCCTGGCCGGTGCGGTAGTCGCGTACGTGGTCTTCGCGGCCGTCGAACGGAGCAGCCGGGCCCCGCTGATGGACCTGCGCATGTTCACTCGGCGGCCGGTGCTCGCAGGCGCGTTCCTGATGCTGATCGCTACCGCCCTGCTGATCGCGTTCTTCTTCCTCGGGTCCGTCTACCTCCAGCACATCCGCGGTTTCAGCCCGCTGAGGACGGGGCTGGTGTTCCTGCCCGTCGCCGTGGCCACGGCCATCGGCGCCCACCTCGGGTCCCGGCTCGTCGACCGGATCGGCAGCCGTCCGACGGCGGTGGCCGGCATGGCCGTGGCGGCCGCCGGAACCATCCCGCTGACCCGGTTGTCGGGGACCGGCAGCGTGTACGGCGCGCTCCTGCCGGGCCTGGTGATCGCCTCCCTCGGCATCGGAGCGGTCTTCGTCACCGCCACGACGACCGCCCTGGCCATGGTGGAGCACCGGGAGGCGGGGCTCGCCTCCGGCGTCGTCAACACCTTCCATGAGGTGGGTGGCTCGATCGGCGTCGCCGTCGTCTCGACCGTCGCGGCCTCCGGGTTCGAGCGAGGCTCGCCGGGCGGCTTCGGTGACGCGTTCACGGTGTGTGCCGTGGCGGCGGCCGCCGGCGCCGTCGTGGCTCTGGGTCTCGTACCGCGCGGCAAACCACAGTCGACCGGCAGCCCGCACGTGCACTGACCACACAGGAGTGCCGGGAGCCGCCGCAGCTCAACCGCGAGACAGCTCCCGGCCGTTCGACACGGTCATGGGTCAGTGGTGCTTCTTGTCCCGGCCCGGCAGGAACTCCTGCACCTTCGCCTTGAACCCCTGCCTGACCATCGACCCCCGGTCCGCGTCCCCCTTCAGGATCGACTCCGCCGTCGCCTCCATCTGCTCCCACGTGGCATGCGGCGGGATCGGCGGTACGGCGGGGTCGGTGAGGAACTCGATCACCGCGGGGCCGTCCGCCTCCAGGCCCGCGCGCCAGCCCGCCTCGACGTCCTCGGGCTTCTCCACGCGGATGCCGGTCAGGCCGAGGGAGCGGGCGAAGGCGGCGTACTGGACGTCCGGGATCTCCTGCGAGGGCAGGAAGGACGGGGCGCCCTCCATGGCGCGCATCTCCCAGGTGACCTGGTTGAGGTCGTGGTTGTTCCACACGCCGACGACCAGGCGCGGGTCCTCCCACAGGTCCTGGTACTTCGCCGCCGTGATCAGCTCCGCCAGGCCGTTCATCTGCATCGCCCCGTCGCCGACCAGCGCGATCGCCGGCCGGTCCGGGTGGGCGAACTTGGCGCCGATCGCGTACGGCACCCCGCAGCCCATCGTCGCCAGCGTCCCGGACAGCGACGAGCGCATGCCGGGCCGCATCGTCAGGTGACGGGCGTACCAGTTGGCCGCCGAGCCCGAGTCGGAGCTGATGATGGCGTTGCCGGGGAGCAGAGGGTCCAGGGCGCGGGCGACGTACTCCGGGTTGATCGGGTCGGCCGACAGGTTCGCCCGCCGCTCCATGACCTCGCGCCAGCGCGTCACGTTGTCGCACACCGTGTCGTACCACTCACGGCCGCGCTCCTCCGATTCGATCAGCGGGATCAGCCGCTCCAGCGTCGCCTTCGCGTCGCCGACGAGATTCACCTCGTACGGATAGCGCATCCCGACCATGTGCGGGTCGATGTCGATCTGCACGCCCCGCGCCTTGCCGAAGTCCGGCAGGAACTGCGTGTACGGGAAGGAGGACCCGATGGTCAGCAGGGTGTCGCAGTCCCGCATCAGCTCGTACGACGGGCGGGTGCCCAGCAGACCTATCGAGCCGGTGACGTACGGCAGTTCGTCGCTCAGGGCGTCCTTGCCGAGCAGCGCCTTGGCCACGCCGGCGCCGAGCAGTTCGGCGATCCGTTCCACCTCGGCCCGCGCGCCGGACGCGCCCTGGCCGATCAGGATCGCCACCTTGTCACCGGTGTTGAGGATCTCGGCCGCCCTGCGGATCGAGTCGTCCGAGGGGATCGCGGTCCAACTGCTGCGGTCCAGGCTGGAGGGCACCATCCTGAACTCGTGCGTCGGCGGCGAGTAGTCGAGCTCCTGGACGTCGCCGGGGATGATGACCGCCGTGGGGGCGCGGCGTGCGTACGCGGTGCGAATCGCCCGGTCCAGGACATTCGGCAGCTGTTCGGGGACCGTCACCGTCTCCACGAAGTCCGAGGCGACGTCCTTGAACAGCGTGTGAAGGTCCACCTCCTGCTGGTACGAGCCGCCCATCGCGGTGCGGTGCGTCTGGCCGACGATCGCCAGGACGGGAACATGGTCGAGCTTGGCGTCGTACAGGCCGTTCAGGAGATGGATCGCGCCGGGACCGGACGTCGCCGCGCACACTCCGACACGGCCGCTGAACTTGGCGTAACCGACCGCCTGGAACGCGGACATCTCCTCGTGCCGGGACTGGATGAAACGGGGCTGGTTCTCGGCCCGGCCCCAGGCGGCGAGCAGGCCGTTGATGCCGTCGCCGGGATAGCCGAAGACGTGCTCCACACCCCACTCGCGCAGGCGCTGCAGGACGTGGTCGGCGACCTTGGTGCTCATGCGGGACCTCCTGGGCTCCGAGGGATGCGCGGCACCGCCCCGAGTGACCCTGAGGGCAGCCGGAAAACCTGGCCCTGGTGTTTGCGGGCCGGGGGTCAGGGCAGGCGAAGAAACAGTGCTTCGGACAGGAGGCACGTCCGTGGGAGCGGGGATCCCCCACCACGGGTGTGTCCGGCTCCGGTACACGCCCGCACTCCCATGGTGACCGTCCAAGCCAGAGCACAACCAAGGGAGTTGCGACGCACGATGCCCACTTCAGTGAGCGCGAAGCACCACCCGCACGACGACGCCCCCGACACCGCGGAGGACTTCCGCGCACTCGCCGCGCTGCCCGAGGGCCCGCAGCGCGACACCCTCCGCGACAAGATCGTCGAAGCGTGGCTGCCCATGGCCGACCGGCTCGCCGGGAGGTTCCGCAGCCGCGGAGAGAGCTTCGACGACCTGCGGCAGGTCGCCGCCCTCGGGCTGGTCAAGGCCGTCGACAGGTACGACCCCGAGCGCGGCAACGCCTTCGAGAGCTACGCCGTGCCGACCATCACCGGCGAGATCAAACGGCACTTCCGCGACCACATGTGGACGCTGCACGTGCCGCGCCGGGTGCAGGACCTGCGTAACCGTGTGCGGTTCGCCGTTCAGGATCTGCAGACCGTCTCGGGCCGCAGGCCCACGGTCGGTGAGATCGCCGAGCATGCGGACATGGCCGAGGCCGACGTCCGGGTCGGTCTGGAGGCGCTGGAGAGTTTCACCGCGCTGTCCCTGGACGCCGAGTTGCCCGGCAGCGAGGACGGGTATTCGCTGAGCGACGCGCTGGGTTCCGCGGATCCGGCGCTGGACACGGTCGTGGACCGGGAGGCCGTCAAGCCTCGGCTGGCGGCGCTGCCCGAGCGTGAGCGGGCCATCTTGTACATGCGGTTCTTCGGGGACATGACCCAGAGCCGGATCGCCGAGCACCTGGGTATCTCGCAGATGCACGTGTCCCGGCTCATCAGCCGGTGCTGCAGTCGGGTTCGGGAACAGGTGCTCAACGACGTGGCGTAGGCCCGCGTCCTTTCAGGGCGTTCCCGTTGCCGCCAGTGCCATGTGGCGGGACATCGTGTCCATCGCCTTGGCCTCCGCCATGGAGAACGCCAGCCGGGCTCCGCATCTGAACAGCGTCAGGACCAGGGGGCACGCCATGGGGGCCTGGGCCGCCAGAGCCTTCGCCTCCTTTTCCGACGGGCCGGCACCGTCGTACGGGAGAGCTCGGTCGTGCCCGTGTCGGCGATCACCCAGTCGGCGAAGCTGCCGTGGAGTACCTGGGCCGCCCGCTGCAGGACCGCCTCGCGGTCGCCGCGTGGTGTGGTCAGCAGGGTCGTGGTCATCTCGTCCAGGAGGTCCATCAGGGCCGCGTGCCGGGTGCTCTCGCCGAGGTCGGGAACCTGGGCCGTCGCGCTCTCGCTCGGGCCCGGGGCCCCGGGCGCGTGGAGGTCACCGGGCTGCAGCACCACGAGCACGGTGGTGTGCGGCTCGCCGCTCGGGCGTACCGCGGCCATCGTCGCGTGGACCGGCGTGGACGGGCGCTGCTGGAGGCGCACGGTGAGACTGCGGTCGCCCTCGCCGCGCGCCACCGCCGCGGCCTGGGAACGGAAGGCCGCCCGGTCGGCGTGGGCGAGGAAACCGGTCAGTGCCGGCCCGTGGCATAGCCCGCCCGGACGCCGGTGCAGGACGTCGCCGCGAAGTTCAGCCGACGCACCACCGCCTCCCGGTCCACCAGCGCCACCGGCAGCGGAAACCGCTGGAACACCGCCGGCAGGAGATGCTGCTCCTGGCGGTCGGCGGGCACCGTACGAGGCAGTCCGCCCGAGGAAAGCCGCTCGTACCAGGGCCACAACTGGTCGGCGACATGGTCGAGTTCGAATATGGCTGCGTCCAGGACCGTCGTCAGGTCCCCTCCCGAAAGGGAGCGTGCCACCTTGAGTTCCGCGACGCGGCGCACGAAATCCGCGGGCTCTTCACCGAATTCGTGCGTCTGCGCCATGGGGCGAACCTAGCTGGCGGTGAGACGTTCCGGGGCGGCGGGTCGCCAACTGTCTCCCCGCCCTGCCGGGGCGCAGGTTGTCCGAGTTGGCCGAACAGGCCGTGCGCTGTACCGCCGACTGCTGCGGAGGGAGCAGCATGGTGGCCGAGGCGGGAGCCGAGCGGCCCGCCGCCGTCACCATCCCGACCTCGCCGGACTCGTCGCCGTGCAGATGCGGTCCGGGGACGGGCCCATTTCCGGCCGCCCTGGAACGTGGCAGGCCCGTCGACTCGGCCGACCTGCTGCGCGAGGAGCGCCGGCCGGAGTACCGCGCCGTGGCGCTTGACTCGGGCGTGCGCTCCAGCGTCACGCTCCCGTTCCGTCGATCCGGCCTGACGGCCACGCTCAGTCTCTACAGCTTCCGGCCCGGCGCCCTCGAGGACGCCCCGCACGGGCCCGTGCACGCCCTCGGTGAACTCGCCGCGAGCTGCCTGGTCCGCGACCGCTCCTACCGCGCCGCGCTCACCGAGCTCGACCACTTCGGCACCGCCCTGCGTTCCGGCCGGCGTCGTCAGCAGGCGCGGGCGCGGGTTGGAGAGGGACCTGGCGGCGCTGATGAACTGATGGGGGTTGGTGGGATCACTGATGGGGTGAGTTGGGATACCGGACGCGCTGGGGTGCACTCGGTTCGGAAATCCAACTGGCTTCGGTCGACCGTCTCCGCGTCACCCGCTCGGCCGTACCGCGTCCCGCGAATGGTGCCCGGCCGCGCGCGCCCGGACGCCGGGCGGGCTGTCATGGCTGCGGGGGCACGAACGCCGTACCCCCGCAGCCGTCGGCCGAAGGAGTTCACCCCATGCGCCGCACCGCCCGTGCCCTGTCCGTCGCCGCTCTGGCCGGTGCCGTCGTCGGCAGCGCCGCCGCGGCCGCCTCCGCGGACCCGGCCGCGGAGGTCAGCCCCAGCACGGTCTCCCCGGGCGGCAGCGTCACCGTCTCGGTCTCCTGCGACCCCCTCGGTGGGTCCGCGCCCGCCACCCTCGAGGCCACCTCGCAGGCGTTCGAGGAGGGCACCGTCCAGCTGAAGCAGGTCTCGGGCAAGGACGAGAAGGACGCCGGGGCCGCCTACAGCGGCACCGCACGCGTCCCCCCGGCCGAGAACCTCGAGGGCGACCCGGACGCGGCCGGACCGGACTCCGCGCGGACGGTCGACGGCACCTGCCCGGCGGCATCCGGAGGGGAGGGCAAGCCATGGAGCGCGACGTTCACGGTGGCTCGCGACGCCGACGGCGGCACGGGCGGCGCCGAAGGGGGCGGGGGTGACGCCGAGGGTGGCAAGGGTGACGTCGAGGGTGGCGGGGGCGATGTCGAGGGTGGCAAGGGTGACGTCGAGGGTGGCGGAGGCGATGTCGGGGCCGGCGATGGCGGCACGGACGGGGGCGGGGGTGGCGCCGACGGTGGCCGGGGCGGCACCGAGGGCGGCAGCCGTCCCTGCAGTGAGCCGCACGCGGACAAGACCGATCCCAAGCTGGACGAGTCAGAACCCTACTCGTACGAAACCGGGCGCCACTCGGACACAGGCGAGCAGAACTGGGCCACCGGCGGGCAGCACTCGGACACCGGGCAGCAGCACTCGGAAGACTGCGCCGGCGAGGAGATCCCTCGCGGCGTGCAGGCCGGCGCGGGCGGTGCCTTCACCGACTCCGTCCCCGCCCTGGTCGCCGGAGGCCTCCTGATCGCGGGCGCGCTCGGTGGCGCGGTGTACCGGCTGCGCCGCAGGACGCCCACCATGGAGGACTGACCGTACGACCGTACGGCCCTTGCGAAGGGCGTAACCCCGGCGGGTGCCCATGGGGTTGCGCCCGATGGGTACGCAGAACGGGAGGGCACGCAACGCACCGTGCGAACCCCTCGCCCGTACGAACCCAGAGCCCGCACCACGGCCCACCGACCCTCACGGAGCACCGGACCACGACCAACCACCCCTGGCACCAGGCACTGCGCGGAGGCACGATGCGCCGGACGGATCCCGAAGACCACGGCCCCGTCCGTTTCGGGCCGCCGCTCCCGGACGACGGGCTGCCCGTGCTGCCCGAGTTGGCCGCCGTGCTGGCAGCGGCCGCGGGGCGGGCCGAGAGCGAGCCGGTCGGTGGCGGTGCCGCACTCCTGGAGGCCGCGTGCGGTTACTGGGACCGGCGTGGCCTGCCGACCGAGCCCGGTCGGGCGGTGGCCGCTCCCGGCGCGCCCGCGCTGCTGCTCGCGCTGACCGCCGCGCTCGGCGGCGACGTCCTGGTGCCGCGGCCCTGCGCCGCCTGGTGGGCGCCGTACGCACGGCTGTTGGGCAGACCCGTCTTCCATGTGGCGACACCGGCCGAGTGCGGCGGTGTCCCGGATCCCTACGCCCTGCTGGAGACCGTCCGCCGAGTCCGTGCGGAGGGAGGCGACCCGCGGCTGCTCGTGCTGTCCGTCGCCGACGATCCCACCGCCACCGTGGCCCCGCCCGAAGTGCTGCACGAGACCCTGGAGGCCGCCACCGACGAGGGACTGCACCTGGTCAGCGACGAGACCTGGCGTGACACCGTGCACGCCCCGCACGACACCGTGCTGCTCAGCCCCGCCGAGATGCTGCCCGGACAGGTCACCGTCGTCACCGACCTGTCCGGCGCCCACCTCCCGCCGGGCTGGCCGGCCGCGGTCGCCCGGTTCCCCGCGGGCGAGTTCGGCAATAGCCTCCACGCGCGCGTGCTCGACGTACTCACCGCACTCGGCGCCCGCATCGCCGGCCCGGTCGCCCTCGCGGCCGGGTATGCGCTGGTCGAGCCCGAGTCGGTCACCGCGCGGGTCACCGCCGCCGTACGCCTGCACGCGCGCCTGGCCGGCGCCGTGCACGCGGCCGCCGTAGGGGCCGGTGCTGTCGCGCGGCCCCCGCAGGCCGGGCGGCACCTGTACGTCGACCTCGGCCCGCTGCGCGCCGGCCTGTCCGGGCACGAGGTGGGGGACGCGCAGGACCTGGAGGACTTCCTCGCCGCACGGCTCGGCATGCCCGCGCCGGGCGGGCACCGCTTCGGCGACGACCTCGGCGCGCTGCGCGTCAGGCTGTCCACCGGACCGCTGTTGGCCGGCAGCGACGAGGAACGCGCGGAATGCATCACTTCACCCACGCCGTTGGAACTGCCGCATGTGCAACGCGCGTTGATCCACATGAAGTCGGTCTTCGACGATCTCCGCGACGACGCTCAGCGATGGGAGTCTCCTCGATGACGCAGCAGTCCGAGTCAGCCATGTCGACCACGCCGCGTACGAAGACCACGCCGCGTACGACGACCAGGGAAACCGGCGCTCCGACGGACCCGTCCCCCTTCGCGCCCCCGTTCCCGCCGCTCACCGCACCCCGCCCGCTGGGCGAACGCCGCGTGTGGCCGCGGACCTTCCACGACCGTCTCACCGCTCCGCTGCCCGGCTTCAAGACCCTCGCCCGCTTCGCCCGCGAGGGCTCCGTACGCCCCGGCCGGGAGGGCCTAGCCGCAATGCTGTTGCTTTACGGTTCTGCGGGTTGAGGGCGCTGGATGCGGATAGCTTGGGTGCCGGTGCGGGTGGGTTGGGGCCAGGCGCGGTGTCCGGCTC
>NZ_LLZG01000034.1 GCF_001509475.1 Streptomyces regalis | reverse complement strand
CCGCATAGACGGCCACGCTCGCGATCCCGGCGTCCCGGCAGGCCCGGGCCACGCGGACAGCGATTTCGCCACGGTTGGCGATGAGCACCTTGCGCACGACGTACCAACTCTCCTGACGGTCCGGATACTTCCGATCACCCTCACCGCGGCCCACCTCAGAGATCAACGCACCTCCGTACAGGTTTTGGTCAACTCCCCGGGCCGCCACGGCAGTCGGGAACAGCGGTCCCGAGTTCCGGGACGGGCAGGCGCTCGTTTCCCCGACATACGGGTATGGAGCTTGATGGCGAGGACGCTCTTCTCATGGCCGTGCGGATGCCGCCTCGGAAGCCTGCGTCCCGGTGCTCCTCGCCGAGCACGAGCCGGGACACAGTGCGTCCGCTGCAGCCGAGGGGGGTGGACTGCCATCATGGAGGGCGGTGCTCCGCTGATTCACAGTGCTGCGGATGTTCGCGGCAACGCACTGCTCAGGCCGCCGACTGGTCCGCGTACCACTCGCGCATCCTCGGGAAGTCCACGTCCCGAGCCGGGCCCGGCGCCGCACGCCCCACGTCGGTCCAGATCTGTGTGCTGTCGAACCAGTGGTCCGTGGCCACCATGTCCAGTGCGTACGAAGCGTCCCTGTCCTCGCGCAGATGGGCGCGCGCCTCCTCCGGAGTGACCTCTCGCCGAGCCGGTGAAAGCCCCGCGCAGTCGGCCACGGCGCGCAGCAACTCCGACGCCGGGACCGGAGCGGGATGCGCTGCGTGGTACACGGACGCCGACAGTCTCTCGTCCGGAGCAAGCCCAACTGCCACCAGAAGTGCCGCCAGTTCGTCCACCGAGATGACGGAGAGCCTGGCGTTCCAGCTCGTCGCCCGGCCGGGCAGAGCGCGCAGTAGCCGGGTGAGCCCGGGGACGACCCACTTGTCTCCGCGGCCGTACACCAGGTACGGACGCAGCACGATGCCTCCGGCGGCCAGTACGCTGTCCTCGGCCTCCGCCCGCGACCGTGACGTCGACGATTGCGGCCTGCGGCCGAGTTCACCGGGGCGGGCGCTTCGGAAGGTGCCGCGGCCGTACACGGCGGCGGTGCTGAGATACACGACGCGGGACACTCCGGCCCGTTGTGCGTCGGCGACGAGCGCCGCGGTCCCCCGGGCGTTGACGATGTGGTTGGCCTCGGGTGTCCCCCCGATCTGCGAGGCGCAGTGGAGCAGTACGTCCGCGCCGTCGCACACGCCGCGCAGTGAGTCCGGATCCGCGAGATCGGCCTGCACTGAACGCATCGGGCCCGGGCCGGGCCGGGGCGGAGAACGACGGTGTGACAGTAGCCTCATGGCCGTACCCCGACGGGCGGCCTCGGCGGCGACGTGCCGGCCCACGAACCCGGCCGCGCCAGTGATCATGACGGTGTGCACCAGGTGCCTCTCATCTGTCTTCGGGCAGGGTCAACGGGTCGTTGCGCTCAGCGTGACGTCGGCGGTGAAGACGGTCTCGTCGTCCTGAACTCCGGTCACCCGCACGGGCGTTTCACCGGCGACGGATACTCCCGTGACCGCTTCGACACGGCACGGCGCGTCGAGTTCGGCGTAGCGCGTGAAGGTGCCGCTGATGCCGGTGACGAGTTTGTCGGGCCGGCCCGTGACAGCGTGCGCGGCCTGCCGGGCCGCTTCCAGAAGCACCATGCCGGGGATGTGGTCGACGGGGTGGTCGAAGAAGATCGGGTGCGTGCTGTCGATGCGCAGGCCCCAGGAGCGGCGGCCGTCGACCGCTGCCATCTCCTCGGTGAGCACCACGTTTTCGGCATTGCAACGCCCGACCGTCGCCGGGTCGACCGGCGCACCGACGACTTGCGTCGTACCCGTGGGCCGGTCGCTGCGCAGTCTCCGGTAGACACCGGGGCTGATGCACCTGAAGGCTGCCGATGCGGTGGCCAGGGCCACGCCATCGATCAGTGCGGTCACGTCATAACGCATGTCGGCGAGGTTCGTACCCCGGCGGACCACATCATGACATTCCGTGCGCAGTTCGAGCTCGGTCGGCATCGGAGTCGCGAGGAGGAGGTCCGCGGTAGCGGTTATCGCTATGTCGCGCATCATGAACTGATGGCCGAAGGGCACCGCGAACTCGGCGTGGGCCAGTAAGGATCCGATCTGACGGACCGACTCGACGAGGAGCATCGCGTCCTGGTACCCACCGGACTGAGCGAAGAGGGAGTGACCTCGGGGCCACTGCGCCCGGACGACGTAGCTGTCGGACCGTCCCTCCGGATCCGGAACTGCCTCCCAGCCGGTGAGCAGGACTTCCGCGACCGCGGCACGGTGGACGAACTCGCGCGGCACGGTGGTGGTGAGCCCCAGATCCCTCGTGACCGTCGGCCTGATGACAACTGGAGCTTTGACCTCGCTCGGGCCGTGCACCTCGATGTTCCCGCTGGGCTCGTGCACTGCGAAGGCTTGAGTCTGCATGCGTGCCACTCCTGAGCTGTTGTGGGCAGGGGAGAGCACCCGGACATCGGCGTCCCCCTGGGCTCGATGTTCGACCCCGCAAGTACAGACATGTCTGCTCGAAAAATCAAGTGAAGATTTTACCTATGGCACGAACTGTCGCTCAGAAGAGCGCCTCAACCGTCGCTCCAGCCTCCCGTTCCTGGAGGAAAGGGGCGAATATCGGCCCTCCAAGAGGCAAGCACACTTCTCATCCCTTACAATCAGACAAGTCTGTTTGGTATCTTGGGTCTGCATCACGCTCCGACAGTCCGCGACGCCATGCCTGTCACCCAGGAGAACCCGATGAACCATCAGGCCATTGACCAGCTCAGGCCTCATCGCAGGGAAGGGCACCGGCCCACGAGCTCCTCACTCTCCTTGCCGCGACACACCACAGCACCCGCACCTCGCCCTACTTGGACCCCCAGCACCGAACACAAGAACCTGCACGTCCTGGTCGTCGAGAACGAGCCGACCGCCGCCGACGCACTCGTTCAAGGGCTGATGCGGCAGGGCCACCGCGCCGAGCGCGTGAACACCGGCGGCGAGGCCCTGTGTGTCCACCACCGTGCCGACCTGGTGCTGCTGGACCTCGACCTGCCCGACCTGGACGGCCTTGAGGTCTGCCGCGGCATCCGGGCGGTCAGCGACACCCCGATCATCACCGTCACCGCACGCGGCAGTGAGCTCGACCGGGTGCTCGGACTCCAGGCCGGCTCGGACGACTACCTGGTCAAGCCGTACGGCTTCCGCGAACTCCTGGCCCGCATCGAGGCGGTGATGCGGCGGTGCGGACCTCGCACGGAAACGGTGCGAGCCATATCCCACGGACCGCTGCACATCGACACGACCACGCGCGAAGTCACCCTGGACGGCGACCCGGTGGAACTCACCCGCAAGGAGTTCGATCTGCTGCACCTGCTCGCCACGCACCCCGGCTCCATCGTCTCGCGCCGTCAGTTGATGGCGCAGATCTGGGGCGACACCTGGTCACAGCGGGGGCGTACCATCGACACCCACGTCAGCAGCCTGCGCGGCAAGCTGGGCTCCACCAGCTGGATCATCACGGTCCGCGGGGTCGGCTTCCGCCTCGGCCACCCATGAGCACCCCGGCCGTCGCGAGCGGGCCACTGGCCTGATCCCGAGGGTGATCGGCCTGAGCCATATGATGCAGACAAGTCGGTTTATTGTGAGCGTAAGGATCGAGGCATGGCACAGCAGGAACGCGGGACGAGGTCCCGGAATCTGCTCTTGAGGGCGGCCGCGGAGGTCTTCGACGAGCGTGGCTACGACTCGGCGAGCACCACCGAGATCCTTGAGCGGTCAGGGCTGACCCGCGGGGCCCTGTACCACCACTTCCCCTCCAAGGAAGCGATCGCCGTCGCGCTGCTCACCACGCACCGCGATGCCCTGGAAGTGCCCTCGCAGTCGACGAAGGTCCAGGCCGTCATCGACCTGACCTTCGCCTTCGCCTTCCAGCTGCAGCGTGACCCGATGCTGCGCGCCTGCGTGCGCCTGGCGGTGGAGCAGTCCTCCCTGCGGGACTCGGCGGTCACCCCGTATCAGCAGGCCAGCAAGGCCATCCGGGAGCTGCTGGTCCAGGCGAAGGAGCAGGGCGAGCTCCTGCCCGGCGTCGACTTGCTGGAGGCCGCGGAGATGATCAATGGAACGTTCACCGGGATCCAGGTGATGTCACGGGTGCAGACCGATCGGGAGGACCTGCCCCAACGCGTCAGCATAATGTGGCGGTTCCTGCTGCCGGGGCTCGTCAGTCCCGGCATGATCGGCCACCTTCGGACGACTCCGGCACCGCAACAGACCGACACGTCCGCACGGTAGCTGCTTCAGTCCTGGTCCCTGGCCCAACCTGCCACGGCGAACAAGGGCTTGAGCAGCCCCCAGATCTGCTCCGCCGTTTTGGGGTCCCACCAGTAGTCGTCGGTGTGGCCCAGTGACTCGAGGCCGGCGGCGACCACCACGGCGAGGTCCGCGAGGCAGTGCATGTCCCCGCCCTCAGGCGCACTTGCGACGATCCGTTCGCGCAGCCACGTCAGCGCCTCCTCGCGCAACCGCCCCGGGCCGTTCGTGCCGTCGGGCCCGACCTGGATGCCCGCACGGACCAGCTGGTCCTCGCGCAGCAGCACGCCCAGATCGGTACTGAACTTCTCCGGGGCTTCGGCGGCTCGCCCCTCGAACGCCTCACCGGCCACGGCCTCGACACGGACTCGGGCCTGCGCGTGCACCTCCCCCACCAGTTCCGCGACGGAGTGGAAATGGTGGTAGAGCGCGCCGCGGCTCACCGCCGCGGCACGGCAGATGTTCACGAGTCCGGCGTCGGCCACCCGGCCGTTGGCTATGAGGGACGCCGCGGCATGGACGAGGCTCTGTCGGGTGCGTTCGGACTGCTTCTCCATCAGCTTCCCGCTTCTTCCTCACTGCACCCCTCGTACGCACAGGGGCATGGGGGCTTACGGGGGGTTACACCAGCATGTGAAGCATACAACCTTGCCTGCTTTCCAAGGCAACCCGCCGATCGGAATCAGGCTGAAGCTCAACACTTTCTTTAACTTTCCGAGAAACACGTGTGACATTGGGCCCACTGAGACTGGGCCGAGCAGATCCGGTGACGTTGACAACCAGACAGGTCTGTATCCGGCGCGGCTGATGCATGGGCCGGCCGATCTGCTCGAAGACGCCCGGCTGGCGCCGCCGGGAAAGACAGGAGGAGCCGGCGTGGGGTCCGCCCTGCTTTCGCAGTGCAGGCACAGGCCTCACCGGCTCCTCGGGCCTCCGGCCGCCGAGGTGAGAGACCCTCAGGCCAACCGGGAAGCAGGACAAAACGTCAGGGGGCTCGGGAAATCCACGCGCCCAGCCGGAGCGAGCCCTCAGCCCCGGAAGCCGCCCACCCCCACGGCGCTACCCGCACAAACCCCCTTACGCAGTCCCGTTGATCCGCTCGATCGCCTGCCGAGCCTGCTCAGTCGGCGGCCGTGAAGGCAACGACGACACAGACGCACTCACACTCGCCGGCATGGCGGCGGCAGCCGGCTGCTCCCCCGCCGGCTTCGCATGCGCAGCCCCCGGCCGAACCGACCGCAACCGATGACTCACGGCCTCGTCCAGCGTCACCGGCCGCTGCATCTGCGCAGCAAGCCGCCCCGCCTCCTGACCCAGCCGGGCCACGTCTTCCCACGGCAGCCGCACCACCACGGAGAGCTCGGCCTCCCCGTCCGGCAACGCGTGCATCGGAGGAGTAACTCGGTCGTTCATCGCCTGTTCCTCACGTAGTCCCCGCGACCCGCCTTCCCCGTGCCGCGGGTGGTTGAGAAGACATACGCGTGCACAGGCGACGGCGTTCACCGGTTCGCCGGACGTATCCCGGGCAGAAATCCCTCGTGGTCATCCCCGTCCATGACGTGAACCCGGTGCGCCGCACCCCCTGGGTGACATACGCGCTGATCGCCGCGAACGTCCTCGTGTTCCTGTCCACGCCCGGCATAGCCGGCTCCGTGGCCGGTGAGAGCAGCCTGGCCCAGCTGTGCCATCTGCACGCCTTCCTGGACCACTACGCGGCGGTACCAAGGGAGTTGATCCACGACCAGCTGCCGAGAGTGGTCCCCACGGGCGAGGTCGCCGTGGGCGCGCAGGGCCCCGGCTGTGTGATCGGCGCGCCGGAGTACGACAAGTCCCCGGTGCTGTCCGTCCTCACCGCGATGTTCCTGCACGGCAGCTGGCTGCATCTGCTGGGCAACATGCTCTTCCTGCTGATCTTCGGCAACAACATCGAGGACCGCATGGGCCATGTGCGGTACTTGCTCTTCTACGTCGTCTGCGGCTACGCGGCGTCGTACGGCTTCGCGATCCTCAACGACGACTCCGCCGAGCCGCTGATCGGCGCGTCCGGGGCCATCGCGGGTGTGCTGGGCGCCTATCTCGTGCTGTATCCGAAGGCCAGGGTGTGGGTTCTCGTCCCGTTCCTGATCTTCCTGCCGCTGCGGTTGCCGGCCTGGCTGGTGCTCGGCTTCTGGTTCGTGCTGCAGGCGGTGTACTCGTCCGGCGAGGGCGTCTCCGACGCGGGCACCGTGGCGTACGCGGCGCACATCGTGGGCTTCCTCACGGGCATGGGCCTCGCCTGGCCGCTCAAACCGGGAACACCGCCCCCGCCGGAGCCACGCGGTCTGCTGTTCGGCAGGCGGGCGCGGCCCCGGCAGACGTGGTGAGCGCTTCTCAGCGAGCCGTCTGCGTGTGGACGTACTCGACGAGCCGGGTCAGCGCGTCCGGGTCGGTGGACGGCATGACGCCGTGGCCGAGGTTGAAGACGTGGCCCTCGAGGCCGGCCGCGGCGTCGAGCACCTCGCGGGTCTTGGTCTCGATCACCTCGGGGGTGGCGAACAGGACGGTCGGGTCGAGATTGCCCTGGAGCGCCTTGCCGGGGCCGACGCGGCGGGCGGCCTCGTCCAGCGGGACGCGCCAGTCCACGCCGACGACGTCCGCGCCTGCCTCGCCCATGAGCTTCAGCAACTCACCGGTGCCGACGCCGAAGTGGATGCGCGGGACGCCGTACTCGGCGACCGCCTGGAAGACCTTGGCCGAGTGGGGCATCACCGAGCGCCGGTAGTCGGCGGGGGCGAGGGAGCCGACCCAGGAGTCGAAGAGCTGGACCGCCGAGGCGCCGGCCTCGATCTGCACCTTGAGGAAGGCGGCCGTGATGTCGGCGAGGCGGTCGAGCAGGTCGGCCCAGAGCTCGGGGTCGCCGTACATCATCGCCTTGGCGTTCTCGTACGTGCGGGACGGGCCGCCCTCGACGAGGTAGCTCGCAAGGGTGAAAGGCGCGCCGGCGAATCCGATGAGCGGAGTGGCACCGAGCTCCCGGGTGAGCAGGCCGATGGCCTCCGTGACGTACGAGACGTCCTCGGGGGTGAGGTCGCGCAGCTGGGCGAGGTCGGCGCGGGTGCGGATCGGGTTCTCGACGACCGGGCCGACGCCGGGCTTGATGTCGAGGTCGATGCCGATGGCCTTGAGCGGGACGACGATGTCGCTGAAGTAGATCGCCGCGTCCACGTTGTGCCGGCGCACGGGCTGCAGGGTGATCTCGGTGACCAGCTCGGGCCGCATGCACGACTCGAGCATCGGGATGCCCTCGCGCACCTTGCGGTACTCCGGCAGGGAGCGCCCGGCCTGCCGCATGAACCACACGGGCGTGTGCGGCACGGGGTCGCGCCTGCACGCCTTGAGGAAGGCTGCATCTTTGACTGCGTCGGGCGTGGCTGTCGGCGGCGTCTGGTTGGCACTCACGGGGGCAAGTCTCGCACGGCCGCGCAGGGCCCGGCGTTGGGGTTGCCGTGTTGTCCGGGTGTCTCTCCCTGCACGAAGCCCCCGTTCCCCTTAATCTTCCCGGCATGGCTGCGGCTCAGGAACGACTGTCGGACGGCACTGGCGGAATGGACGACGCAAAGGACGCCAAGGAGGGCGACTTGGACGGGAGCGGTACGACTCCGCTGCCCTTCCGGGCTGCCGTCGACGCGCTCAGGGCCACGCGATTGCGGCCGCAGATCGAGGTCGAGCAGACAAAGGCGCCCCAGCGCCTGGCTCCGTACGCGTACGCGCTGGAGGCTGCCGTCGTCGACGGTGACCAGGACCTGGCCGACGGCCGCCTGGTGCTGCTGTACGACCCGGCGGGGCACGACGCCTGGCGGGGTTCCTTCCGGCTGGTGACCTTGGTGCGCGCGGAGCTGGAGCCGGAGATGGCCGCCGATCCGCTGCTGCCCGACGTGTGCTGGTCCTGGCTGACCGGTGCGCTCCAGGCGCGCGGGCTGTCGTACGGCGAACCGAGCGGCACCGTCACGCGCGCGAGCTCCCACTACTTCGGCGGCCTGTCCGAGCGCCCGGCGGCCTCGCAGATCGAGATCCGCGCCTCCTGGACGCCGCGGGAGGGCCTGGGCGGGGTTCCGGACACCGCGGCCCATCTGGCGTCCTGGTGCGACCTGCTGGCCCAGGTCGCGGGCCTGCCGCCGGCGGGCCCGGGCGACGCGTCGGTGGTGACGCTGCCGCAGCGCCGCGATCCGCAGTCCCGCTGACCGGCTCCTGGTCGGTCACCGCTCGCGCGACTGGCGCCGGCTCGAACCGCCACACGCTTGACCATCACTTTGTCGATACGGCCACTTTCGGTCAGGAACGGCCCTCGATCGAGCCAATTCGCTCACCGAACGATCGACCACGTGTCTGAATTGCCCCGATTGTTACTCACTAAATCGTGATCTTTCCCTAAAGGGCCACGGGTTTGGTGCCGAAGACGACTGTGACCTTGAAAGCCGTCCCCGCACCCAGGAGGCCTGGTGTCCGTTCTCCTCGAGCAGCCCGCAAGCCTGGTCGCCTACCGCCCGAACAAGCCGACCGCCATGGTGGTCGTGGCCGATCCCCGCGTCCGCTCCACCGTCACCCGACATCTTTGGGCTCTCGGTGTGCGCGACGTCATCGAGGCCTCGTCCATCGCGGAGGCTCGTCCCCGCATCGGCAACCCCCGCGACATCTGTGTAGCCGACGTCCACCTGCCCGACGGATCCGGCCTCACCCTCCTGTCGGAGACCCGCGCCGCGGGCTGGCCCAACGGCCTCGCCCTCTCCGCCGCCGACGACATCGGCGCCGTGCGCAACGCCCTCGCCGGCGGCGTGAAGGGTTACGTCGTCACCGGCACCCGCACCAACGTCGGGCTCCCCACCCGGCCCGGTGCCGCCCCAATCGGCGCTGCCGCCGCCCGTATGCACCGTCGCCACCCGGGTGCCCCGAGCCACCCGGGCGGCTACCGCGAGCTGTCCGGTCGCGAGGTCGAGGTGCTGCGGCTGGTGGCGGAGGGCCAGTCGAACAAGGCCATCGGCGTCTCGATGGGCCTGTCCGCCCTGACCGTCAAGAGCCACCTCGCCCGGATCGCCCGCAAGCTGGGCACCGGCGACCGCGCCGGCATGGTCGCCGTGGCCCTGCGAACGGGGATCATCCACTGACATCCACCCACGACATCCGCCGCACCCCATCGAGCCCCGCCGCACTCCATGTGAACGCTTGATCATTCACTTGATCATTCACTGACGTGAACGGGATCGGCCGCTGATCCCGCCCGCGTCCCAGCTCTGTCGTGGACCGGATCTTTCAGCTGACTGACTGGTTGACGACCCTCAGGCGCCCGCCGACGGAACGTTCCGTCGGCGGGCGCTGTCCATGCGCGGAAACCCTTGATGCGCCCGGCCGACCGAGACGGAAGGTGAGTGAAGATCACTCGCGGGCCCGAGCGGGAGGATGTGAAGATCCATCAGGCGGGCAGCCCGGGCTGATAGACAGTCGCACTGACGAGTGTCACCTTCCGACCCTCGTGGTCCTCTCGCCCCGAACGGAGCCCGTTATGCGCAAGTCCTCCTCTTCCTTGGCCTCCTGGAGCCTCGCCGCAGCAACAGCCGCCGCGCTGCTGGTGGGCTGCTCCGCGGAGGCCAAGCTGCCCAAGGAGGAGGTGGCGAACGAGGTGGCCGAGAAGCTCGCCGCGCAGACGGGTCAGCCGAAGCCGGATGTCACCTGCCCCGAGGACCTCGTCGGCAAGGTCGGCACCTCGCTGCGCTGCAGGCTCACCGCGAGCGACGGCACCAGCTTCGGCGTAACCACCAAGGTCACCTCCGTCGACGGCGGCACGATCAAGTACGACATCAAGGTCGACGAGAAGGCCTCCTGAGCCAGGCCGGGGGCCCTGCTCCCCGGACCGCCCACAGGAGGCGGGGCACACGGCCGGCGCCAGGCGCTCACGGGCGACATGGCGGACCAGCCCGGGATCCGCGAGGCGCTTCGCCGCCGCCGGGTCCGGCGATCACACGGTGGGCGGCATCGAACTCCGCGCCCCCGGACTCGACGCCCTCCAGCCGGTCCACGACCCGCGAACCTGCTCGGCTCATGCGACCAGCCGCGCTCGCGGGCCGGCTTCGCCGGCACGGCTCCTCGCCCGCGCGAAGAACCGCCCACCACCAGCAGCACACCGGCCATGACGAGCGCGGCGACCCGCCGCGAATACTCCTTGTCGCCGACGACCGGCGTGAACTTCTTCTCGCTCAGCCCGTGTTCGGCGATGCTGCGCCCGCCTGTCCACTTCTCCGGTTGAGCCTGGTGAATCCGGAGGGGGCTGCCGCCCGGGCGGGCGCGGGGGAAGTGTGTGACCGCGAGGTGCGGATTGTGATGGAGTGCCAGGGGGGTGAGCCCGCAGAGGGGCCCCGGGGGATGCTGGCACCATGAGTGGAATCGAAGCAGTCCTGTTCCTGCTGGCGTGTGGTGGCATCGTGGCTCTCGTCGTGTGGGACCGCCGGGGCAAAGCCCGCAAGAAGCGTGGGTCCGAAGAGGCGTACGCGCGGCTGCGGTCGTTCGCCGAGAGCCGAGGATGGACTTACGAGGAGGGCGTGCCGAGTCTCGTCGACGCGTACCAGGGGGCCGAGCCGCTCCCGGTCAAGGCCAGCGGCGTCATGGGGGACAACGTCGTCAGCGGCACTTACCGCGGATTCGGCTTCCGCGCCTTCGAGTACCGCTATTACAACAGCGACATCGACACGGAGACGACGCAGGTCATCGTCCACTCCGTCTGGGCGCTGAACCTGGGCGTGGAGGTTCCGGACCTGCGCGTCTACCGCGACGGCTGGTTCGACACCCTCTTGCGGGGACGGGCCATGGAGCTGGGAATCCCGCAGCTCGACGATGACTTCCACATCACCTCCCGCGACGAGGAGCGCGCCCGGGCAGTACTGCTCGGCGGCCTGGCAGACTTCCTCACCTCCGACCCTCGGGCCTTGGAACTGCCGCTCCGGCTCCACGACGGTCAGCTGATCACCTCGCGTTCGCGGACCAAGCTGAGCAGTGAGACGTTCGACGAGCCCCTTGAGTATCTCGTCGACGCCGTCGGCCACTTGGGAGCCCTGTCACCCGCCCGGCCTCCGCAGGCGCCGTAGCACAGCCGTCCTGGGGCGCGCACGATGCGGTCGCGCTATGAAGCTTCCCGGTAGGAATCATGTGAGGTCCCAGGCCGGTGTCGCCGCGTCTTTGCCTTTGGGAGACCCTCTTTACGTTCTCAACAATCAGGGTGCGGACGCGCGTTCGCACCCTCTTGGACGTAGAGGGGGGAGCGGATGGGCCAGTTCGATGTCGAGCCGTCCGAACTGCGGTCGGCCGCCAAGAAGATCAAGGACTCCGTGGGCAGGAGCGACAAGGTGAAGCTCGACGAACTCGGGGACTCCGGCGGTGACTTCGGCCACGGCGACGCTGCGGACGAGTTCAGTCAGCTGATGGCCACGTGGATGGAGGCCATCAAGAGCCCGATGAAGGAGGACGGGGAGAACTCGGCGGACAAGCTGGCCGAGAACGCCGCCTCCTACGAGCGCGCCGAGCAGGATTCCCAGAACCACTTCACCGGGCCCGCGGTCGCCGCCGGCCCGGGCTACTGACGGGGAAGCGATGGCGGCACAACTCGGTTCCACCCGGGACCCACGCGCACTCATCCCGGGCAACCCGTCGAAGCTCACCGGCGACGCGGACAAACTCGACGGTCATGCGAAGACCCTCGACGGCATCGGGGACGAGCTCGGCTCCGTCCGCATCCCCAGCTGGCATGGACAGGCCAGCGACGCCTTCTGGGAGGACTTCTCGGGCCAGAAGCAGAAGTGGTACCGCGGCTCGGATGCGCTGGGCGCAGCCGCCGGGGCGCTGCGGGACTACGCCAGAGCCCTCCAGTGGGCCCAGGGGCAGGCGGAAGAGGCCATCCGGCTGTACGACGGAGGCGACGAGAGCGGCGGCGAGCAGCTGCTGGAGTCGGCGCGCGCCCATGTCGAGGCGGAGGGCGACGCGGCGGCCAAGAAGTTCAAGGCGCAGGGCGGCGAGGGCGACAACGCGCCCGACTGGCTCTTCTGGGCCTCCGAAGCGACGCAGGACGACACCGGCGCGACGTCCAAGAAGATTCAGCGCACCGAGCTGGAACGGGCACCCGAGACAAGGCCCATCGGGGCCTGGGGCGACCACAAGAACATGACGCAGGCGGAGCGGGAAGCACTGCGCGAGGGCAAGGGCCCGGGCGTCACGGTGGCCGGTCCTTCCGTCACGGCCGACGCCAAGGTGTGGGGCGCCGAAGCCAAGGGCCGCGGTGAGTTCGCGGGCGGCGAGGTCTCCGGCAAGGCCGGCGTCAACCTCCTCGGCGTCGATGCCTCCGCCGGGGTGGGCCTCGTGGACGGGAACGCCACCGCACAGGCGTCCGGCAAGGCCTATCTCGCCCAGGCCACGGCCGAAGGCAAGTACGGGATCGGCGTGTTCGAGGCATCCGGCAAGGGTGAGGCGTACGTGGGCGCCGAGGCCGGCGTCAAGGGCTCCATCGGCACGGACGGTGTCCATGTCGGCGGCGAGGCCTTCGCCGGCGCCAAGGCCACCGCTGAGGGGCATGCCTCCGTCGCCGGTGTCGGCGTCGGTGGCACGGCGGAGGCGTGGGCCGGCGCCGGTGCCGAGGCCCACTTCGACGCCGGCATGAAGGACGGCAAGATCGTCATCGGCGGCGACGTGGGCGTCGCCCTCGGCGTCGGCGGCAAGCTCGGCGGCCAGATCGAGCTCGACCCGGGCAAGATCACCGACGCGGCCGGCGACGCGGTCGACGCGATCGGGGACTGGTTCGACTGACCCTCCGCGGGGACGGCCCCCGTCCGGGGGCTCCCCCCGCCATCGCCTGTTCCCCGTCGCTTCCCGTACCGTCGGAACCCGTACCGCAAGGAGTTGATCCACCATGCCGGGCACACTTCCGGTCCCGCTCACCATCGAGCTCCCGCAGGGCTGGCAGTCGGCACCCCCGGACGAGGTCGGCGCCCCGCACGCCGCCTTCGTCGCACTGCACATGGCCTCCCGGGGCCAGGGCTTCATGCCGAACATCACGGTCACCGGCCACACCCTCGATGGCTCGTCGAGCCTGCACAGCCTCGCCGAGGCGTCGGTGCGGCGGCTGCGCGAGAACGTCGGCGCCGTCGACGTCGTCAAGCGCACCGAGGTGGGCACCTCGCCGGCGCCGGGCCTCATCGACGCGCCGGGGATCGTGCAGAACCTGCGCATCCAGGCCACCGTCAACGGGCAGCCGATGGAGCTCGCGCAGAGCCAGTTCATCCTGGTGCTGGAGAACGAGCAGCGGCGCAGTGAACGTGCCGAGATCGAGATCGCGCTGACGGCGAAGACGAGCCAGCTCCAGGACGTCCTGGAGGACTTCCAGGCCTTCATCTCCACCCTCCGCCCGGCCGCCCCCACCCCGGAGGCCCCCACCTCAGAGGACTAGAGACCGGTCTCCTTCGGGGTGGTGTTGGGCTGCTTTCGGAGGATTCCGGTGATCTTCAGGGCGCATCGAGGGCACACGTGGCCGAGAAGCACCGGTAAGCCGTGAGAAACGACGAGACGTGTTTCCGCAGGTCAGCGCCAACGTGTCCAGAACGCGCAGGTCAGACGCTCGTCCTTACAGATACCCTTGACATGTGACCGACGCCCAAGAGACCGCAGCAGACAGTTCACTGCGAACCACCGGAGGCGCCCCTCCGGACGACGGCGGATCTTCTGTTACGGAGGCGCCGATCCCTTTGCTGGAGCCCCGTGAGGGCATTCCGCCCGTGATCGCCGACGAGGCCGCGCTCGCCGAGGTGATCGCCGCCTTCACCGCGGGCTCCGGCCCCGTCGCCGTCGACGCCGAACGCGCGTCCGGGTACCGATACGGCCAACGGGCCTATCTGGTGCAGCTGCGCCGCGAGGGCGCGGGGTCCGCGCTGATCGACCCCGTGGCCTGCCCCGATTTGTCCGGGCTCGGTGAGGCGCTCTCCGGCGTGGAGTGGGTGCTGCACGCGGCCACCCAGGATCTGCCCTGTCTGCGCGAGATAGGTATGGTGCCGACCCGGCTGTTCGACACCGAGCTGGCCGGGCGGCTCGCCGGGTTCCCCAGAGTCGGCCTCGGCGCGATGGTCGAGAGCGTGCTCGGGTTCGTCCTGGAGAAGGGACACTCGGCCGTCGACTGGTCGACCCGGCCCCTGCCCGAGCCGTGGCTGCGGTACGCGACGCTCGACGTCGAGCTCCTCGTCGATCTGCGCGACGCGCTGGAGAAGGAGCTGGACCGGCAGGGGAAGCTGGAGTGGGCGCGGCAGGAGTTCGACGCGATTGCGGCTGCGCCGCCTGCTGAGCCGCGCAAGGATCCTTGGCGGCGGACGTCCGGGATGCACAAGGTGCGGCGGCGTCGGCAGCTGGCCGTGGTGCGGGAGCTGTGGCAGACACGGGACCGCATCGCTCAGCGACGCGATGTGTCGCCGGGCAAGGTGCTCAGTGACGCGGCCATCGTCGAGGCCGCGCTCTCCCTGCCGGGTAACGTGCACGCCCTCGCCGCGCTGAACGGATTCGGGCAGCGGATGGGGCGGCGGCAGCTGGAGCAGTGGCAGTCCGCGGTGGATCGTGCGAAGGCTTTGGCCGACCCTCAGTTGCCGGCACCTGGGCAGCCGGTGATCGGGCCTCCGCCGCCGCGGGCCTGGGCGGACAAGGATCCGGCTGCTGCGGCTCGGTTGTCTGCGGCTCGGGCCGCCGTATCCGCGCTGGCGGAGCAGCTCAATATGCCGCAGGAGAACTTGATTACGCCGGATACGGTGCGGCGGGTTTGCTGGGAGCCGCCGAAGGTTGTCGATGCGGAGGCTGTTGCGGAGGCGCTGGCTGGTTATGGGGCTCGGCCTTGGCAGGTTGAGCAGGTCACGCCGGTGTTGGTTGCTGCGTTGTCCGCCTAGTCGCCGTAGGAGGTTTCTCTCCGTACGGCGACTGCGGGTCGTTTGTGGCTGATCGCGCACACGCGGCGGTAGCCGCACATTCAATACAGCCCCGCGCCCCTCAGGTTCTCAACGCGTCGCGCCTTTCATGAAGCCGTTGTAGATGAACCGTTGCAGCAGCAGGAAGACGATCAGTGTCGGCAGGATCACCAGGACCGCTCCTGCCGAGATCGTCTCCCAGTGGGCACCGAACGGGCCCTTGAAGCGGAACAGCGACGTCGAGATCACGCCAAGATCCTCCGAGGGCATGTAGAGGAACGGGATGTAGAAGTCGTTGTAGGTCGTGATGCCCTTGACGATCACCACTGTCGCGATCGCCGGTTTCAGCAGCGGGAAGATGATCTTGCGGTAGATCGTGAAGGCATTGGCGCCGTCCAGGCGGGCCGCCTCGTCCAGTGAGATCGGGATGGAACGGACGAACTGCAGGAAGATGTAGATCGAGACGATGTCCGTGCCCATATAGAGGACGATCGGCGCCCAGAGGCTGTCGAACATGCCGAAGCTGTTGACGATCTGGAAGGTCGCCACCTGGGTCGTGACGCCGGGGACCAGGGCGGCGACCAGGAACAGGGCCACGACCAGCTTCTTGAAGCGGAAGGTGAAGCGGTCGATGGCGTACGCCGTCATCGAGCCGATCAGGACCGTGCCGCCGATGGCGAAGAGCAGGATGAGCGCGGTGTTGGCGAATGCCGAGAGCATCCGGCCGTCCTCGAACGCCGTCGCGTAGTTGTGGAAGTTCAGCAGGTCGTCGGGGAGGGCGAGGGCCCCGCTGTCGTCCGCCATCTCCCGCTCGGACTTGAGGGACGTCAGGAGGACGGCGGCCAGCGGGAGCAGGACCACCACGGTCGCGGCGATCAGGGACAGGTACACCAGGGTGCGGGCCACTGCGCGGCGCGTCATGCGAGGTCCACCTTGTCGTCGGGGACGAGGCGCCGCTGTACCCAGGTCACCGCCAGGACGATCAGCAGCAGCATGACCGCGGCCGCCGAGGCGAGCCCCGTCTTGTTGAACTGGAAGGCCAGCTTCACGGTCTGGATCACGAAGGTCTCGGTGCCGGTCGCCCCGCCCGTCATGATGTACGGGATCTCGAAGACCGACAGCGAGCCCGAGATCGAGAGGATCACGGTGAGGGACAGGACCGGCTTGATGCCGGGCGCGATGATGTAGCGGAACTGGTGCCAGCGGCTCGCCCCGTCCAGTTCGGCCGCCTCGTACAGCTCGCCGGGGATCGACTGGATCGCGCCCAGGAAGAGGACGAAGTTCAGGCCCAGGTAGCGCCAGACGGAGACGGCGGCGAGGGAGGTGTTCGCCGACTCCGGTGTGCCGAGCCAGGCGCGGTCCGTCTCCACGCCGAACAGGCCGAGGACGGAGTCGAGGGTGCCGCCGTCCTGGAAGAAGTAGAGGAAGACGAAGCCGATCGCGACCCCGTTGATCAGGTACGGGAAGAACAGCACGCCCTTGAAGAAGTTCCGGAAGCGGACGTTGAAGCTCAGGATCGTCGCGAAGTAGAGGGCGGCGACTATCTGGAAGACGGACGCGACCAGGTAGTAGCCGCTGACCCAGAAGACCTCGAACAGGTCGGAGCGGGTGAAGAGTTCGGCGTAGTTCTCGGCGCCCGTGTAGTGCAGTTCGGGGCTGACGCCGTCCCAGTCGGTGAAGCTGTACGCGACCATGTTGGCGATCGGCGCGTAGGTGAAGGTGAGCAGGAGGGCGAGGGGCGCGAGCAGGAAGAGCCAGGGGGTGGCCCCGCGCCACAGCTGGGCTGTGCGCGGGGCGGCGGCCGGTCCGGGGGCGGCGCCCACCGGCCCCGTGGGGGCCTTGGCGGCCGCCTTCTCGGTCGACGTGTCCGTCATCAGGACCCCAGCGACTTCTGGGTCTCGGTCCACTTCTTGCCGAGGTCGTTCAGGAAGTCGTCCAGGTCGCCCTTGGTGGCGCCGCGCGCGAGGTCGACGAGATCCTGGCGGTAGTCGGGCTTGTAGATGCCGATCTCGGACTGGTTGTCGATGGACTTCACCTCGGCGCCCAAGGCGTCGTCGAGGTCGAGGATCTTGCCCCCCGCCTCTTCGTACGGCTTCATGATCGCGGGCAGCGGGGCGGACTTGAGCGGGGACAGCGCCAGGTTGTCGGCCGCGTACCCGGACTTGTCGGTGAACCAGTCGATCCAGGCGCGGGCCGCCTCCTTGTGCTCGGAGTGGATGTTGACCGCCTGGTTGTAGTCGGGCTGCGCCACCGCGCAGAACGTGCCGTTCTTCTGGGCGGGGAAGGGCATGAACCCGATGTCGTCCGGATCGGTGCCGGCCTGCTTCGCCGCGCCCTGCATCTGGATGACCGCCCAGGAGCCGAGCCACATCGTGGCGATCTCGCCCTTGGCCAACTTGGGCTTGGACGCCTCCCAGTTGGTGGTGGTCGGGTCCTTCTCGACGAGGCCCTCGTGCACGATGTCGTAGAGCAGCGTGTCGGCGGTGCGCACATCGGCGCCCTGCGCCCACGGGTCGCCCTCGGCGAGCCTGGTGGTGGCCTGCTCGTCGCAGCTGACCGAGCCGTTGACCTGCGTCCACTGGGTGAGCGGCCACATGTCCTTGAAGTTGGTGTAGTAGGGGATGGCGTCGGTCTTCGACTTGATCGCCTTCAGGTCGTCGAGGAACTCGGCCGGTGTCGTGGGCCAGTCGGTGATCCCGGCCTCCTGCCACACCTTCTTGTTGTAGATGAAGCCCGGGACCGCGCCGAGCGGGCTCTGGCCGTAGACCTTGCCGTCCACGGTGGTGTAGTCGGTGAAGCGGTACTTCCTGCTGCGCTCGGCCTGAGCGCCCAGTGAGGCGAAGAACTTGGGGTAGTCCTTCTTCTCGATCACCGCGGGGATCATGAGGACGTCGCCGTAGTTCTCCGTGTTCATACGGATCTTCACTTCGCCCTCGTAGTCGGTGATGGCGTCGAACTCGACCTTCACCTTGGGGTACGTCCTGTTGAACTCGGCGGCGTACTTCTTCATCGTCCCGTCCTGCACGAGGTCGGTCCGGTGGGTGAGAACCGTGATGGTGCCGCTCACCTTCGTCGGGTCGTCGGCGGCCTTGGCCTCGGCGCCCTGCGAGCTTCCTCCGGTGCCGGTGCACGCCGAGAGCAGCAGGGCACCCGTGACCATGGCGAGGACTGTACGGCGGTTCATGTGCATCAGCTCCGTTCTCGGGGCGTTCTCGGGACGGACGAGCACGTGCGGGTTGGCTGGTTCCGAACTCTGACAACGTTTTCTTAACCGGTAAAGTCCGTATCTCGCCAACGATGCCAAAATGTTTCCCCGCGCTGGAACTTGATCGGTTTAGGAGTGCGCGCATGCTTCAGGCCACACCGCTCACCGACGGATGGATCGTGCGGCACGAGGGCGCCGCGCTGCCGGCCACCGTGCCCGGCTGTGTGCACACCGATCTGCTGGCGGCGGGGGCGATCCCGGACCCCTTTCTCGGGCGGAACGAGGCCGAGGTGGCGTGGGTGGGGCGGCGGGACTGGACGTATGAGACCGACCTGACGGCGGACTTGGCGCACTCGGTGCACTCGGTGCACGAGCAGACCGACCTCGTCTTCGACGGGCTCGACACGGTCGCCGAGATCCTGCTCGACGGTCAACTCCTGGGCCGGGTACGGAACATGCACCGCTCGTACCGCTTCGACGTGACGGGGCTGAGCGGGCGGCTCTCGGTGCGTTTCGCCTCCGCCTACGCCGAGGCCGAGGCCGTGCGCGGCAAGCTGGGCGAACGGCCTGCCGCGTACACCGAGCCCTACCAGTACATCCGCAAGATGGCCTGCTCCTTCGGCTGGGACTGGGGGCCGACCCTGGTGACGGCCGGGATCTGGCGGCCGGTGCGGCTGGAGCAGTGGTCGACGGCCCGGATCGCCCGCGTGCGCCCTCTGGTGACCGTCGAACAGGGCACCGGGCACATCGAGTTGGCCGTCGACGTCGAGCGGACCCGGGTCGAGGCGCCGCTCACCGTGGAGGCGACGGTCGGCGGGGTGCGGGCGCGGGCGGAGATCGACGGGACGGGTGGGGTCGTACGGCTGCAGGTGCCGGACGCCCGACTGTGGTGGCCGCGGGGGTACGGTGAACAGCCGCTGTACGACGTCGAGTTGACCCTCCTGCAGGGGCAGGACGCGCTGGACGTGTGGCGTCGGCGGATCGGCTTCCGGACCGTCGAGCTGGACCGGCGGACCGATGAACACGGCACCGGGTTCACTCTCGTCGTCAACGGCGAGCGGCTGTTCGCGCGGGGCGTCAACTGGATCCCGGACGACGTGTTCCCGTCCCGGATCACCCGCGAGCGGTACCGGGAGCGGCTGGGGCAGGCGGCCGACGCCGGCGTGGATCTCGTACGGGTCTGGGGTGGCGGGATCTATGAGAGCGAGGACTTCTACGGCGCCTGCGACGAGCTGGGGTTGCTGGTGTGGCAGGACTTCCCGTTCGCGTGCGCGGCCTACCCGGAGGAGCAGCCGCTGCGCGGGGAGGTGGAGGCCGAGGCGCGGGAGAACGTCGTACGGCTGATGCCGCATCCCTCGCTCGTGCTGTGGAACGGCAACAACGAGAACCTGTGGGGGTTCCGGGACTGGGGGTGGGAGCCACGGCTGGCCGGGGACTCCTGGGGCGAGGGGTACTACCTGGGCGTACTGCCGCGGGTGGTGGCCGAGTCGGATCCGACGCGGCCGTACACGGCAGGGAGTCCCTGGTCCGGTTCGTGGGACCGGCATCCGAACGATCCGGCGCACGGCACGCACCACTCCTGGGAGGTGTGGAACCGGGAGGACTACGCCGACTACCGGCTGAGCGTGCCCCGGTTCGTGGCCGAGTTCGGCTGGCAGGCGCCGCCCGCGTACGCCACGCTGCGGCGGGCGCTGCCGGGCGAGGAGCTCGCGGCGGACTCCCCCGGCATGCTGCACCACCAGAAGGCGGACGACGGGAACGGGAAGCTGCGGCGCGGGCTGGAGCGGCATTTCGCCTCTCCCGAGGGGGACTTCGAAGGGGACGTCGAGGGGAACTTCGACCGCTGGCACTACCTCACCCAGGTCAACCAGGCGCGGGCGGTGGCAGCCGGGATCGAGCACTGGCGGTCGCACTGGCCGGTGTGTGCGGGCACGGTCGTGTGGCAGCTCAACGACTGCTGGCCGGTGACGTCCTGGGCGGCGATCGACGGGGACGGGCGGGAGAAACCGCTGTACCACGAGCTGCGGCGGCTGTACGCGGATCGGCTGCTGACGCTGCAAGTGCGGGAGCGGGGGCGGGAGCAGGGGCTGGAGTTGGCCGTCGTCAATCAGGCGGCCGGCAGCTGGGCGGGGGCGGTGCGGCTGCGGCGGATGTCCGTCGACGGGGTGGTGGTCGGCGAGGCGCATGTGGGGTTCGGTACCGAGGGGCGGGCGGTGGGCCGGGTCGGCGTACCCCGGGAGCTGGAGCCGGCCGGGCCGAAGGAGTTCCTCGTGGCGGACGCGGACGGTCTGCGCGCCGTGCACTTCCCCGCACCGGATCGTGAAGTCCCCTACCCCCGGCCGGAGTTCGACGTCGCGCTCGTGCCGGGCGGGGTCGTGGTGACGGCCCGTACCCTCGTACGGGACCTGTTGCTCCAGGCCGACCGGCTGCATCCGGACGCCCGGGCCGACCGGGGGCTCGTCACGCTGCTGCCCGGCGAAGAGGTGACCATCGGTGTGCGCGGCTGGGAGACTCCTGACGCGGAGGCCGCTCGCTCCGCCCTGTACTGCATGGAGCCCAGCCGATGACGGCAACGCCGACCCCTCGCGTCACCATCAAGGACGTCGCCGCGCGCGCCGGCGTGTCCAAGGGCGCCGTGTCCCTCGCCTTCAACCACAAGCCGGGGCTGTCGGAGGCGACCCGGGACCGGATCTTCCGGGCCGCGCGGGAGCTGGGCTGGGCGCCGAACCTCACGGCGCGGACGCTTGCCGGGTCCCGGGTGGACGTGATCGGCCTCGCGATCTGCCGGCCGGCCCGGCTGCTCGGCCTCGAACCCTTCTACATGGAGTTCATCTCCGGCGTGGAGAGCGTCCTGACCGAGCACTCCTGCTCGCTGCTGCTCAGGCTGGTACGGAATCTGGACGAGGAGGTCGGGCTCCAGGAGTCGTGGTGGCGGGGGCGGCAGATCGGCGGGTCGATCCTGGTCGACTTCCGCGCGGACGACCCGAGAGTGGCGGCGGCGCAGCGGCTCGGGATGCCGGTGGTCGCGGTCGGGCACCCGTCGCTGACGGGCGGGCTGACGTCGGTGTGGACCGACGACGCCACCGCCGTGACGGAGGCCGTGCGGTATCTGGCCGCGCTGGGGCATCGGCGGATCGCGCGGGTGGGCGGGGCGGCGGCCCTCGGGCACACGTCCATCCGTACGGCCGCGTTCGACGAGGCGGCGGGGGCACTGGGGCTGGCCGGGGCGTGGCAGGTGGCGACCGACTTCTCCGGGGAGGCGGGGGCGCGGGCGACACGGTCGCTGCTCACGGCTGCGCCGCCTGATCGGCCGACGGCGGTCGTGTAC
>NZ_LLZG01000033.1 GCF_001509475.1 Streptomyces regalis | reverse complement strand
AAACGGACGAGACCGTCCTGCCGACCGAACTCACCGCATAACCTCAAAACGAGATCACCGAATGGCCGTCGATACACCACTCCAGCGGACGTGACCGCGCGGGCCTGACACAAGCCACCGCGGTTGGCTACCGCGGTGGATCAGGAATGGCCCTGCCGATGCGCGAATCGGCTCGAGCATTGGCAGTGTCACCGGCGCGATGAGCGACATGGCCGAAGCGACGCCAGCTCACGCTCGGTGCGGCACCCTGTTTGCGGAGTTGCTGGGAGGGGACTCCGAGAGGCGCCGACGAAGTGAGCCGTGGCCGCCGGGGCGACGCGGAGGTGGTCATCCCTGGTCCACGGCGAGCGTTCAGGCCCTCGGGCAGCCCTGTAGGTGGAAGGGGTCGTGCATGAAGTGCTATGAATGCGTGCGGTCGGGGCGCGACTCGGAAGCGGTGGCCGTCTGCCGGCTTTGCGGTGCCGCGGTCTGCACGGACCACGTGCGCACGGAGCCGGTACAACTGCGAGGGACCGCCCAACCCGGCAAGGTGATACACGATCAGCCGGCCCGGCAGCTGACCTGTGTGGTGTGCCGTGCGGCGGAGGAGTCGCCCTGACTGATGAATGACCGTGGATCATGGCGCGGGGAGATCTCACGGATGCCCCGTGGGCGGTGTTGGAGCCGTTGTTGCCGAAGAGGGCGAAGGTGGGACGGTCGCCCGTCTGGCCCCGGCGGCAGCTGATCGACGGCATACGGTTCCGGGTTCGGACAGGAGTTCCTTGGCGGAATGTGCCCGTCGAGTACGGGCCGTGGGGCCGGATCTACGATCTGTTCCGCCGATGGCAACGAGACGGCACGTGGCACCTGGTCCTCACGCGACTTCAGTCCCAGGCCGACGCGAAGGGCGGGATTACGTGGGACCTGAGCGTCGATTCCACAGTGTGTCGCGCCCATCAGTGCGTGTTTCTGATCCCCAGTGCTCGTTGAGCCGGTATGACGATCATCGAGATGCACCTTCAGCGGCTTGTCGCCGCCGGGATGGCTGGGGGCTTCGAGACGTTTGAGCAACTCCGGCGTGAGGACGTGGCGGCGGGTCGGCTGCCCGACGTCGTAGCAGCGCTGGAGGAACGCAAGGACGATCTGCGCTGGCAGATGGAGATGGGCGAGGCGTTCGTTGAGGTAATCCCGCGGGCCCCTGGCCGCCGCGCGACTCGATGCCTTGCGGCATAGCCGGAACATCGAACGCTTGCTGGGGGATGGCTGAGTGCGCTGATCCTCAGCCGGTGTCAGCCCCCGTCGTTACTGTCATGTACCCGTGAACGCCTGAGCGGCTCCGGCCTCAGTCTTGAGGCTGGAGCCGCTGCCTTCGCCAGCAACTGCGGCTGGTCGGGCTTTCTACGGGATGCCGCGGGTGATCTCGCAGCGGATGGCGATGTCGATGCCGGCTTCGCCGTCGCAGTTGTCCGGGGCGCTGGGGCCGCCGTCGAGGAAGTCGTTGCGGGGCCCTGCTCTGAGGGTGTCGGCGCCGTCGCCGCCGAAGAGGGCGTCGTCACCGCCGGCGGTGCCCACGGTGCGGGTGACGTCGAAGTCGGCGTTGTCGCCGAACAGGGTGTCGTTGCCGCCGCGGCCCTGGAGCACATCGCTGCGGGCAGAGGTCTGCGAGGCGTCCACCACGGAGCTGTCGCCGACGAGGATGTCTGCGCCGCTTCCGCCGGTGACCCGGTCGGTGCCGGCGCCGGCCGCGCGTCCGCCCTGGGGGGAGTTGATGTTGTGATCTCCGATGGCGACGACTCCGCCGTCTGGGCCGAGGTCCAGCCTGTCGTCCCCGCCGCTTCCGGAGGTGTTGCGGGCGGCGGAACCGTCGCCGATCAACAGTTCGCCGCCGAGGCCCCCCAGGATGGTGTCGTCGCCTGCGCCCGTCGCGTCGCCCGTCACCGAGGCGCTGTCACCGCTGAGGATTCCGTTCCCGGGGCCGCCGTCAATGAAGTCGTTGCCGCCGCCGCTGGCGTTGCCGTTGACGGCGAAGCTGTCACCGGCGGAGTTGTCGTCGCCGTCGCGCCCGAAGATCCGGTCGTTGCCGCCGCCGTTGGCGTTGCCGGTCGTGGCGAGGACGTCGCCGATGAGGAAGTCATTGCCGGAGCCGCCGTCGATCTGGTCGTCGCCGACGCCGCCGGAGACCGTGTCGTCTCCGCCCAGGCTGCAGATCCGGTCGTTGCCGCCGCCGCCATCGATGGTGTCGGCGCCGGCGGATCCGACGATGACGTCGTCGCCCGGGGTCCCGTTGATGGTGCCCGCACCGGTGATGGTTGCCGGTCGTCCGAAGCATGTGGGCTGAGCCTGGCCCGTGGCAACCGTGGGGAACCCCAGTGTGAGGAGCGCTGCTGCCCCGAGGCCACCTGTGAGGACTCTCCAGTAGGTCGATCGGCAGCGTCTGCTCGCAGGCGTTCGCTTCGGGAGGGGAATCACAGTCATACGAGACCTCCGGTCGGACGTCCACCTCCAGGGCAGCGCTGTGGGTGAGACGGATCACGATTGGTTTACGCAATTCAGACCATATGAGGTGTTCTTGTCGAGGGCGATCAGGCATGGCTTTCCATTCGGGTGAGGGATCTCAGGTTGAGTAACTGGCTTCCACTCGAGGGCCGGTCGGCGTCGAGGTGCCCAGCGAGCGCCGAGTTCGCCTATCTCAGACGGCCCAGAACCGGAGTGTCCTGGTTTTCCCGCCTTGGGATGCAGGCTCCTGAGGAGGCTCAACTAGGGCCTGTGTGATGTCGTGATCAATGTTGTCGATCCGGGTCCGTCTGGGAGGCGGATCCGGTAGGAAGCCGACCGCGACGCGCAGGCAACTCACCGATGAGCAGTGGAAGTTGATCGAGCCGTTCCTGCCGATAGGCGCGTACGGCCCCTGTGGCTGGCATCCCCGGGCTGGACGCGCTGATGCGGCGCTTGACCGTCCGAGGTGGTAGATCACGGTCGTGACAGTGGCTGACTGTGGTCGTTGTCCGTGCCATGAGTGATGACGCGGCGGTTGCTGTTCGGGACTGGTATGTCCGGGGGAGGGGCCGGATCCTGGCCGACTACGACGCGGGCGCGGTAGATCCGCCGGTGCGCCGACACTTCCATGCCGGGGAGGAGCTGGTGCTCGTAAGGTGAGGCAGGGCTGGGCGGCCGGTGGGCGAGGACAAGGCTTGGTGGACGTTGTCGGCGTACACGTGAACGTGGCTCTGGCAAGATTTTCGTAGCCGGAGATCCTCTCGCGAGGACGGTCGGCTGGTCCGCATAGCGGGCAGCCGGTGGCTGTGTTCTATTGAACTGGCAAGTCTGTTACCCCAGTTGTCTGAGGTGCTGGTGGTCTCGGCCGATGTCTCCGATGCTGTCGTGGCGGTCCGGGCACGCACGAGGTCTGGTGTTCCGGCGGGATGTACTGGATGCGGCCGACTCAGCGCGTGGTGCCACAGCTGCTATGTACGGCGCCTCGCCGACGTCACTCTCGGCGGCCGGCCTCTCCGGATCGACTTGTCCGTACGCCGCCTGTACTGCGAAAACGCTTCTTGTCTGAAGGTGACTTTCGCCGAGCAGGTGCCGGGGCTGACCGTGCGGTACCAGCGCCGCACCCCACAATTGCAGCGCCTGGCAGAGGCCGTCGGTGTGGTGCTGGCCGGTCGGGGCGGTGCCCGGATGCTGCGAATTCTGAACGTCAGGCTCTCGCGGTGCACCGTCCTGTCCCAGCTGATGCGGGTGCCGCTGCCGCCGCTGGTCACACCCCGGGTGCTAGGGGTGGATGACTTCGCGCTCTACGGCGGCACCTACGGCACGCTCCTGGTCGACGCCACCACCCGGCTCCCGCTCACACTCTGGGAGGGACGCGACGCTGAACAACTTGGCCGCTGGCTCCGCGAGCACCCGGGTGTTGAGGTCGCCTGCCGCGACGGCTCCCTCACCTATCGGCAGGGCATCACCACTGGCGCCCCCGAGGCAGTGCAGGTCAGCGATCGCTTCCACCTCTGGCAGGGCCTCTCCCGGCGGGTTCAGGACGTCGCCTCCGCCCACCGCGGCTGCCTGCCCGCAGCAGTGCCCCCCTCGGTGAGGGCGATCCCGCACCGGTCGAGGAGACCGAGGCGGACACCCGGGCGGGGCGGCATGCCCGAAGGCTGTTCGAGGCCGTCCAGGCTCTGATCCGCAACGGTCGGAGCCACAGCTCCGTGGCCAGGGAGCTCGGCCTGGACCGCCGCACCGTCAGCAAATACGCACGAGCCCGCACCTGGCAGGAAGTAACGCGCCGTCCGCCCCGAAAGCCCTCCACCCTGGACCCCTACCTCGACTACCTGCAACAACGCTGGGACGAGGGACAGCACAGCGCAAAGATCCTGCACGAGGAACTCCAGAACAAGGGCTACCTCGGCCACTACCAGCGCGTGAAAATGGCCGTCGCACCCCTCAGGCGGGGCCTGCCCCTGGACGAGCCACGCGAGCGACCACCCTCCCCGCGAAACCGCCCGCTGGATCACCACCCACCCTGACCGCCGCAGCCCCCACATCAACGACCGCCTGCCCCGGCTCCTCGACCACTGCCCCGAACTCCGGCTTGCCCACGACCTCGTCCGACAGTTCGCCACCATGCTCGACAACCGCGACGCGACACCCCTGCCAGGCTGGCTGAACGACCTCGCACACAGCGGACTGGCCCCAATCGCCGGCCTCGCCAGAGCCCTGCACGAAGACCGGCATGCCGTCGCGCAGGGCATCAGGACCCCCTACAACGCCGGTGTCAACGAAGGTCGCATTACCGATGTCAAGCTGCAGAAACGCCTGATGGCCGGACGCGCCAGCGTCCCACTCCTCCGCCACCGCGTCGTCCTGATCGCCCACCTCCGCCGCCACTATGCGGACCGGCTGCCCAGCGAGCTGAGCCTCTGATGCCACTCGCGTGCGCGCAGCTTGGTTCAGGGCAAGAGAGGCGACTCTGTACCTCTAGAGATCCTCGGGGCCGCTGCACACCCCCGGTCAGCTATTCTGAACATGTTCACTTTTTGTGAGGTGGTACCGAGCTGGGGGCATGATGAGCAATCCCAGGCGTGGAAGATGGTGGACGCTGGGCCCGGCAATGGTTCTTGTCGTGCTTACCAGCGGCTGCGGGGCGCTCTTCTACCCAACGCTGCCGACTGTCCGTGATGCTTCGACCAGTGAACTCGCTGGAGACTGGACGGGACCAGACGGCGCCAAGGTGATCTTGGAGGGGGACGGCCGAGCCGAGGTAAGGAACCTTGGAGGCGAGGACTGGGATTTCGACGAAGGCTGGGGGCTGACTGGCACCGGAACCTGGCAACTGGTCAAGGGAGGCAGCGGGCAGACGATCGGTGGCGCCCCGGCGGTCCAGGTCTCCATCACCAATGTGACAGGACAAATCCAGCGTCCCCCCAGGGACATCGACGAATGGACGACCGAGCCATTCGCTCCGATTGCCCAGTACACGTGGGAGTTCGGCATGGAGCGGACCAACGAGGGGCTTCAGCCCTACTACCTTGCTGGGGACCCTGACGCTCCCAACCTGTACCACCTCGAGCGAAGTGACCGACCGACCCTCGCGCCAAGATGATCTCCGCTACGAAAATCTTGCCAGAGCCACATAAGCCAGTACGCCGACAGACGTCGCAGGACATCGACGGAGCGCACATCGTCCCGGCCGAGTACGTCGAGGTTTTGGAAGTCGTGGACGAGGTGTCGCCGCTCGGTCGGTGACGTGGGTCAGCCGTCGGCCGGTGCGGGTTTCCCTGGCCAGCTGGGGGTGGCGCCTTTCCGGGCGAGGCGCCTGGTCATGAGGGTGATGGCGGCCCAGGTGATCAGGGTCTCGGAGTGCTGGATGAGTCGTTCATAGTCGCGGGCATGGCGACGTGCGTGCATCATCCACGCAAGGCTCCGTTCGACGACCCAGCGGCGGGGCAGCACGACGAAGCCGGAGGCGTCCTTGGGGCGGCTGACCGGCTTGACGGTGAGGTTGAGGTGCTGTTTTGCCAGTCGACGAGCTTCCCGGCGTAGGCGGAGTCGGCCCAGACGATCGTGATCTCAGGATGCATGAGACGGAGGCGGAAGAGGACTTCCTTGGCAGCGGCGGCGTCGTGCAGGTCGGCGGGGGTGACCATGACCATGAGGGGAAGGCCGCGGGTGTCGACGACCAGGTTGCGCTTGCGGCCGTTGATTTTCTTGCCCGCGTCGTAGCCGCGGGTGGCCTTGGACACGGTCTCGGCGGCCTTCACGCTCTGGGAGTCGATCACTGTGGCGACCGCTCGGGGTCCTTTGCCCATGTCCCGGCGGATCCGGCCGGCGAGCTGGTCGCGGATCTGGCCGACGATCCCGGCGGCTGCCCAGCGGGCCATGAACCCCCAAACTGTGCGCCAGGGCGGAAAATCCGCAGGTAGCGCCCGCCACTTGCAGCCAGTGTCGACGATGTAGCGGATGCCGTCGACGATCTCGCGGCGGGGATGCTTTCTCCGGCCTGCCGCCGGCTGACGTCTCGCAGGCCGGGGTGGGCAACAACGGTTCGAGCAGCGCCCATTCTGCGTTCGTGGTGTCCGAGGGGTAGCGGCGAGAGCGCATGACGAGGGCCTTCGCGCTGTGCTGCGGTCCGCCCGCCGTCCGGGCGGACCGCAGCAGGTCAGGAGCTGTGGATGAGGTCGAGGGTGGACTCGATGGAGTTGAGCTGGGCGACGATGTGCTTGACCCACTTGTCGCCCGGGTGGGCGGCGGCGTGCGGGGCGACGGTGCCGGTGATGAACCGGCGGAACTCGGTCAGCTTCTCTTTGACCACGGCCCGTTCCTATGCCTCCAGCACGTCCCGCTCGGCTCCGAGCTGATAGCCAGTCGCCCTGGCCCAGGTCAGCGGGGGCCAGCCCTTCTCCGCGGCCTGGTCCTTCAGCGCGGCGAGCCCGGAACGGACCTGGCTGGGGGTCAGATCGCTGGCGCGTACCAGCTGAGGGAACTCGAGGCCGGCGGGTCTGGCCTCGAACAGGACGAACCGGACGGTGTCCGCGTGACGTCTGACCGCATCGCCCCGTCGCCGCGAGGCACGGGGCATGCCTACTCGCCCTTCAGCAGGCGGGCCAGCTCGTCGTCGACGTCGACCTTGCCGGTGTCGACAGCCATTTCGACCCAGTCGAGAGTGGCCCGGCAGCGGGCCACGTTCTCATGCACGATGGTGCGCTCGTCGTCGCTGAAGGTGTGATTGCGCAGGCCGGGAACGATCCGTCCGGCCGCCGCGACGAAGGAGTGGAAGGCGGTGACCAAGTCCAGGAACTCCATGCTCCGCTCGATGTGCCGAACGGCCGGGGCGACGGGGCTGGTGCGGTCGAAGTCCTCGCGGGCTTGCCGGTGGCGTTCGTTCTGGGCATGGTTGACCTGGAACCGGGCGGTGTCGTCGCTCATCGCCTTGAACGCGACGTCCGGCCTGCGCAGCAGGCTGGTCGCGGCCGTCGCCGCGACCGACTCGTCCCGAGTGAACTCCTCCACCACCCGGACCTTGTCGCCCGCCGACACTTTGGCCGCGACCTGCGGACGCTTGAGGAAGTCGGTGGTGACCGCCGCCGCGACCTCCTCGTCCCGGGCCAGGGAATGGATCGCGGTGACCTTCGCCTGCGGCGTGATGGGGGTCTCGACCTGCTGCCCCACCCGCCGGCTCGCATCGTCCGTGGTCCACCGGGGCCTGCCGTCCGGCGGCGACAGGATCGCGGCGAACCGCTCGGTCTCATCGTCGATGTTCGCCAGGATCCGGTGGACCGTATAGGAGGCGATCTTCGGCTGCCGGTGTTCCTCCGGCCAACGGGAGGCCACCCACCTCGTGGTCTTCACCGTGGCGACGGAAAGCCCGATGTCGTCGGCCAGCCGCTTCAGCGACCACTCGACCGTCCAGGGCGTCTCCGCGACGAGCCCGCCCCGCTGCCGCATCGGCTCGATCTCCAGAGCGCCATCCCCGATCGCGAACTGCCCGCGCGTCTGCTGCTCGACCACGGCCCGCAGCTCGGCGACGATCTCCTCGTAACGGGACTGGCTGACGTTTCCGAACTTCTCGGTCTCCTCGGTCATGGTGTCTCACCACCAACAGCGGGCCGGGGCACGGACTTGGGGCCGCGACGGGACAGGGCCCGCTTCCGCACCGAGAGTCAGTCCGTAAATCTTAAGATCACAACAAATGGCCGTAAATAACCGGACCGCGACCGGAGTTGGACCCAGGATGCGTACGCTCAGCGGTCACTGTGACCGTTCGCCGTACGGTTCCTTCCGGCGTCTCCAGGCCCTCACCTTGCACCGCGTCGAGCAGTACATGGCATCCGACCGGCGGTCGACCCCGACCACCCACCGGGACCCGCACTCCGGGCACTCCGCCTCGCCGGCGCCGTTCCGGGCCGCCGCCAGAAGTCGGCGCAGCCGACGTTCCTTCCGCCACTGCCTGGCACGACACGCCGACGAGCAGAACTCGGCCCTGGGCTGGGTGTCCGGCCTCAACCGTTCACCGCAGCCCCGGCAGATCCTCTCCCCGGCCCGTCCCGCCTCCTCGGACACCGAGTCAGCCTAGGGCTCCAGGCTACTCAGAATCGGGGATCAGAAACACGCACTCAGCATGCGGCAGGGGCCAGGAAGCATGGGGACCTAGAGAAGGACCCACCGGGCGCGTGCTGGCCGAGCCCTGTGATCACGGGCTGGGATGCTCACGTGGCGGGTTCACCACCGGCGACTCGCCGCAATTCGAGCCCGTGCTGGAGAATGTCCGCGTACCCCGCATCGGATCGGGCCGGCCACGCGTCCGCCCCGATCGAGTACGCGCCGATCGGGCGTACTCCTTCCGCAAGAACCGCGCCTACCTGCGCCGGCGTGGAATCCGCTGAACCATCCCAAACAAGGCTGACCAGGCCCGAAACCGCAGGAAGCTCGGCTCCCGTGGCGGTCGACCGCCGCGTTTCGACGCGGTGGACAACCGCGAGCGCCATGCGGTCGAGTGCGGGATCAACCGACTTAAAAGGCACCAGGCAGTGGCCAGGTACGACACGCTCTCCGTCCGCTACGAGGCGACGGTGCTGGTCGCAGCCGTGAACGAGTGGCTGTGACCAGCACCGTCGCAACGGCCCTCAGACGACGTCGAATTCGTTGCCCTCGGGGTCCTGCATGGCGGCGGCGTAGAGCCCCATGTCCGGCTCATCCTTAATCCGCAGCACGGTGGCACCAGCTTTGACCAGCCGTTCCACCGTAGCCTTGACCCGCTGTATGCGGACGTCCAGTGGGACGTCACGACCCCCACCGACCTTCAGGTCGAAGTGCCACCGGTTCTTGGCGACCTTCGGCTCCGGAACCTGCTGGAACCACACCCTCGGTCCACGTCCCGCAGGATCGACGATCGACTCCGGAATGTCCCCGGCACCGGCCGGCAACTCTGCCTCGGGCACCCCCACCGCCGCCCAGTAGGCACGCCAGGTGGCGTGCCCGCCCGGCGGAGGCTCAGGCACGTAGCCCAGGGCCTCGGCCCAGAAGGTCACCATTCTCTGCGGATCGGAGCAGTCGATCGTCAGCTGCACTGTGATCTCCATGCTCAGAGCATCCCAGGCCGGTCTGACAGAAGATCCACTTTCGCAACAGGCCGTAGTGCCTCCCGTGCGAACGGCGATCATGACGGTCAGCTGGTGGGGTCAGGTGCCGGGCCGACGATCGGCCTCACCGCCGTAGCAGCCCTGCTGCTCGCCGCGGGCGGCAATCTGGTGATGCGCCGCCGAAAGCGCGGCGCGCGGCAGGGCCCGGATGTCAGAGGCGGCTGCCGGGGCCCTTCGGATGCTCCCGCACTCGCGCTGGGGAGACGGTGGCGAGAGCGTTCTGCGAGGGCGTTCCCGCATCAGCCGCACCACTTCGGTGAGGCTCGTCCGCTCGGCCACCGTGACGGGATCCTGCGTCATGCCCCACACCCACGGGCCACGCCTGCTCCTCCAGGCGTTCCGCGGACAACGGGTGCAGCGGGGTGAGGGCGTGAGTGCTGTCGAGGTAGCAGAAGGCGTCATGGCGTTGGGCCAGCACGGTGGGCACGTAATGGCCCACGCGCTCGAACTGCGGCCGGTAGACCACGCCGATCGCGGTGACCGCGCTCCTGGTGGAACCACTCGCCCAGGCCGGTGGACGGCGGCCGCTGGAACTGCACATGCGGAAAGGTAACAGCGCCCGCCCACCCGGCAGCGCCTGATGCAGCAGGTCCTCCAGGCTGCCGGCGTGTGCGGGCGGGACCTCCATGATCCGGGGCACGTCTCCCCACTCATCCGGGGCGATGACGGTGCCGGAGTGCGATCCGAAGCCGACCAGCACCACGCGTCGGTCAACCGCGCGATGTTCGAGCCGCGCTGCCGCCTGAGCAGGCCGCCCGCATCGAGCTGAAATGCGGGCCCAACATCTCCGGCCTGCCCGACTTCGACCCGCTGCCCGACGTACTGAACGGACCGGTCCTGCTCAAGTGCGGCGACAACCTCTCCACCGACGAGATCTCCCCGGCCGGGGCGAAAGCACTGCCGTACCGCTCCAACACCCCGAACTCGCCGAGTTCACCTTCACCCGCCTCGACCCCGACTACCCGCGGCGCGCCGCCGAACTGGCCACCGGCGGCAGGCCGGGCCCGCACTGCGTTATCGGCGGGGAGAACTACGGCCAGGGCTCCTCCCGCGAGCACGCCGTCATCACCCCGCGTTACCTGGGGCTGCGCGCGGTCACGCAAAGTCCTACGCGCGTATCCACTGGCAGAACCTGGCCAACTTCGGGGTGCTGCCGCTGGATCCCGAGTCTGGCTGGTACTCAGTCCTCGGGGGCGCCGTCGGCCACTCGATAGGTCTTGGCCCAGGTGGCGCCGCAGCGGCAGTGGGAGAGCGCGACCAGTTCACCGTCGTCACTCACCCTGACGCCGTCGCCGATGCGAACGTGAACATGCTCGCCCATCATTTGCCTCCTCCGGCTGGCAGAAATCCCGATTCAACGGGATGCCCGGAAGGGGAGTGAAAGGGCGACCGCATGGTGAGACCGTTGCCGTGCCGGCGTCTTTCCCACCCCGTTCCGGAGCGAGGATGGAGGGGAGGGAGTGGACGTGGCACGGATCCTCGTGAAGGGCGACCACCTCGTGGTGCGCCTGTCGTGGTGGGAGAAGGCTGCCGCGCACCGCGGAAGTGTGCGCGTGCCGCTGGCGGCCGTGCGCCGGGTGACGGTGGAACCCGACTGGTGGCGTGCCCTGCGCGGAGTGGCCCTGCACGGCGTCTGGATTCCCGGCGTGCTGTGCGTCGGCATCCGGGGACACTCCGGGGGACAGGACTTCGTGGCCGTACGGCCCGGTAGGCGCGTGGTGTGCGTCGAGCTGCGGCCCACGGCTGCCTTCGGACTGCTGGCCGTCTCGGTGCGGGACGAAGTGGAGGCCATGGCGCAGCGGCTGCGGCGTGTCGTACCGGACATCGACGCGTCCACCCCCTGGCGGCAGCCCCTTCCCGTCGCCGAGGAGACGGAGACGTCCTGGAAAGAGCTGTCCGTGAAGACACTGAGGTGAGTGGCGTTGCCAGGGATGAGAGGGGCCCCGGCGCCGACTGCACCTGGGATACGCGCCGCATGACATCACGGGTCCTGCTCGCCGGCGCCGCCCCGACGAGGCAGCCCAGGCGGCGGCCATGTGAACTGGACCAAGGAGCGATTCTCATGAGGCTGCACTTCCTCGACACCTTGTATGCCCGGCCCGGCCCGTACGCCTGCGTCTACGTGGACACCTCACGTGACATCGACGGCCCGGACAGGGCGATCGAGCTGCACCGTCGCCACGCGCGCTCGGACCTCATCGAGCTCGGCGCCGACCTGGCCACCGCCGACGCCTCCGCCGATGCTGTTGGCACCGACGCCGACCTGCCCGGCCGCCACGGCCAGGCCCTCTTCGCCACCCACGGTGAACTGGTCCTCACCGAGGAGCTGCCGCAACCTCCGCCTCTGGACAGGACCAGCTACGCCCTGCTTCCCGACGCCACGCCCCTGGCGCTGCAGCACGCCCCCGACATCCCTTACGCCGCCGCGACCCTCACCCGCGGCGCACCCGATGACAGCCACACCGTCTCCGAAGACCTACATGTGCAGCTGCAGACCGGGCGCTGGCCGAGCAGCTCGGTCGCCCCCCGGGCCCTCACCCACCTGCACATACCGATCGACCAGTGGCACCGGGAAGCCGGGCGGCTCGCAGACGAGCTGGCCCACCTCGTCGACCTCGGCCACGCCGACACCCTCGTGCTCTGCGGAGACACCTGGGCCCGCGGCGTCCTGGTCAACCGCCTGCCCGCCCCCATACGCAATCGCGTGACCACCGTCCCCGGCGAAGGACAGGACGCCGAGACCGGCCGGGCCCTGCTCGAGCCCCAGCTCGCCGACCTCTTCCACGGCCGACTCTCCGCCCACGACCGCGGTCGGCTGGAGAGCTTCGCCGCCCAGCGCGCCCGCCATCCCGGCGGCGAGGGACTGCCTGCCGTGGTCGCCGCCCTGCAACGCGGTCAGGCCGACGCCCTCATGGTCAACCACCCCGTGGAGGAGTGGCCCCCGCTGCCCCCGCTCTGGCTCGGCGTTGACCCCGACCAGATCGCCCTGTCCGCCGACGACCTGCGAAGCTTCGGCGCCACCGGCTACGAGAAGCAGCCCGCGGACGCCGTCCTGTTGTACGCCGCCGTCGCCACCGGTGCCGAACTGATCGTCGTTCCCCGAGAGGAAACGCCTCTGGAGGACGGGATCGGCGTGCTCCTGCGCTACTGACTGCGGGCCGGTCGTGACAACGGCCGTGCGAGGGCCATCGGGCGGCCGGCATCAGGTCGTCGACGGCAATGCCCAGGCGCCTCATGAACGCCGGCTCGGTGCGTGCCAGTTCACGCCGCAGTTGCTCCTGCGACTCCGCGTACTGCACACCTGAGCCAGGTCGTTGTGCTGCCATGCCTCAAGGAAACGTTCGATCAGGAGACCAGTGGGGCGGTGGCGCGCCCCTCGGTGCCCGCTCACGCTGTGGCCGAGCGCGGCACGGGATTCTCCGGACATGCCCCACAGGCGATCTTGGCGTAGGTCCCGCACGATAGGTGTCTCGCGGCCTGATGTCCGTCCGGATCCGCCCGGCTGTCCTGTTTGCGCAGCAGGTCCGCCTCCGACACCACGCCGATCGGGCGACCCTGGTCGTCGACGACGGGTACCGCCGTGATGTCGTGCTCCGCGAGGTGCTGGACGATGTCCTTGAAGCCTGTGTCCGGCCGCACGTTCACAACGGCCGTGGTCATGAGGGCGCCGACCATTCGATGCAGCATGTGACCGCTCCCTCCTCCAGGCGCTCGCGGCACGGGCTCCCTCTCCAGCGTCCGCCCCTGGGAGAGCCTCCGCACTGTCCGCGCAGTCCTGGGCGCGCGCGGCCGTGCGAACGACAATCGCTCCCTGTCACTGTGGAACGGCGATGACCGGGCAGCGTGCGTGGTGCAGTACGCCCTGACTGACGGAGCCCAGCAGCATGCCGGTGAAGCCGCCGTGCCCGCGCGTTCCCACGATCAGCCCGAGGGCGTGCTCGGGCACGAAGTACGACTGCTCCTGGGTGATGTGCTCCGGCTCCCGTACGACCACCACCGGCACGGCGTGGGCGACTTCTGCATGCGCCATCGCCGACTCCCAGTAGTCTCGTCGGCCGGCACGTCAGGCCGGCTCCGCCTCATCGGGCACGATGCTGCGTCTACAGGCCCTGGGAGAGCAGGAGTTCGTGGGCGAGTCGTGCGCCGTGTGCCGCTTCCGCCTCGGGCGGAACGCTCTGTGACGGGATGTTCTCCAGCCCACGGGCGAGTGCCCGGATGGCCTCGGCCAGGGTCGCGACCTGTGCCTCCAGCCGGCTCAACCGTTCTTCCGGCCTGGGTACGGCCTCGGGTCCAGGGGAGGGGTTCTGTGTCATGTCGTGCTCCCTTACGAGACGGTGCCGGGCCGCGCCATTACTGGGTTAACGACCTGCGCCGATGAGTGAGCGGAATATGGCAGTCGTGCCCTGAGCGACCGTCAGGTCCTCGCCCGCGCCCCGCTGTCGCGTCGTCTCCGTGCCGGTCGCACTCGGTGCAGGAGCAATGTGCGTGCCCGATGCCAAGGAATGGTGTGGGCGATCGGGCAGTCGGCTGGAGGAGGAGTGTGCAGATGTCGTGGGGCAGTTGCTCCAGCGCCGCCTCCTGTTGCCCGGGCGAGACGTGCTCGCGTACGACGGCGGTGACCGCGGGAACGATCCGGGGCACTTCTTCGGCAGTGACCTTCGCTTCCTGGACGAAGCGGTTCACGTAGCCTTCGCGGTCGTACTTGATCGGTACGGTGCTGGGGTCCCAGCCGTCGTGGTACGCACCCCGCAGCAACTCGGGCAGCTGCGCAGCACCCGGTGGGCCGTCGGGCGGATGTGGTGGGGGGCATCGGTCTTCCCCTTCCGGTTTCCCGTGGGGCCCATGCGCTTCCGGGGTTGCCGCGCCTCCGTGCGGGCGGTGTTCGGCTCTGCGAACGGGCAGCCCGTTCAGAAGGGGCGGGGGCGGCACCTGCCCGGTGCCGTACAGCATGCGCGCACAGGTGCACGCGGGTGGCTTCTCTGTCCTGCCCTGCGTTCCATGCTAGGGCGGACCGAACCGGTTGGCAGCCGCGCCCGGCACGGCATCACGATGTCTGCCTGGCGCAACTGGCGCAACCGGCGGCCGAGGTCGCCTCGGTGCACGACTTCGGCCATCCCGATGGGCCATCGCCGATCCGCTCATCCGGCTGCGCGCCGACCGGCACCCCCGCCGTTCCGAGGCTATGCGTTGAACGGCACCCCTCCCTTCGTGTCGGGGTGCCGTTCTGGGGATCTTGCTGTGGAGGGCCTTAACCGGCCAGAGTCGGGGCGTAGGGGGTCAGGGCCGGAGCGAGGTGCACTCCAGGGGCCAAGCCGAGGGCGGTGAGGGCGTCGGGCAGGCCGCGTCCGACGCGCGCTGCCTCCATGGTGCCCGGGGCGGCCAGCGGACGGCAGCTGGCAGCGATGATCTCGAACAGGTGCCGCACCCGGCCCGGCCCGCGCGGCAGCAGTTGGCTGTGGAAGTCCTCGTGGTGCGCGAGGACGAGGGCAGCCAGGCCGGCGATGTGGGCCGAGGCCGTGCCGGTGCCGTCGATCGCCGTGTATCCGCCCTGCGGGGAGCAGGACAGGACGGCTACCCCAGGGGCGGACGCGTCGACTCCGGGGCCGTAACAGCTGAACGGCGCGGCGAACAGCCCTTCCGGCGTCAGCTGGGGACCCACATGGGTGGCCTGGGAGGTGTCCGGCGGGAAGGACCCGAAGACGCCGAGCGCACCCACAGTGAAGACGGTGGGCAGCGAGCCGGGGAAGCAGACCGGTCCGCCCGAGTCGCCCGCCGGGGCCACGCAGGCGATACCGGCGGCATTGGCGTCGGCCAGTTTGCGGGAGACCAGCGGCGATGGGTACGGCGTCGCCACGGCGATATGTGCGATGTCGATTTCGTGTTCGATGCAGTGGTCCAGGGCGGCGATCAGGTCGCTGAAGCAGCCGCCGGGCAGCACCTGGCAGACCTCGATCTCGGCGTCGACCGCGGTGCCGATGACCCCCTTGCCGGTGTCTGCCCCGGCGATGACGCCCGCCGCGTGGGTACCGGTGCCCACCGTGTCGTAGGCCCAGCCTTCCTCCGTACGGCAGACGACGTCGATCCCGGAGTTGACCCGCTGCTTGAGATCGGGATGCTCGGTGGCGACACCCGAACCGATGAGCCCGACCTTGATCCCGAAGGCGCGGAACGTGGGAGGCAGCCGGTCCAGCCGCATGGCCTGCTGGCCCCAGCCGTACGCCTGTCTCTCCTCCAGCCCCGGATACACCTTGGACAGCGGCGTGAGGGTGACGAGGTTCTCCTGGGTCGGTGACAGATCGGGGCGATGGATCCAGCGGTCGGCGTAGCCGCCCGCGGGCCGGACGTACAGGGACTGAATGGACTCCACGGTCTCCGTGGCCAGCGTGACGGTGACCGTCCCGTCGGCCGCGGTGACGCCTTGGCCCGGCCATGACGACCCGACCAGGAACACACCCGCGCCGGCCAGCGGTTCGTTCTCCGGGCCGCAGACGCGCAGGGAGATCTCCACAGGTTGCTCCAGCGGCATGATCAGCCCTGGATCGCGCGGCGGCAGGAATCCCGCGGCTGGCGCGGCCGCCGGCCCGGTATCGGACAACGGCAGGTCCGGCTCGATGTGCACATGCAGCGTCCGCATCGCCGGCAGCTGAGCCTCGGGCGCCTCGACGACCGCGATCTCCGGGCAGGAGGCGGCCAGCCCGGCCGACCGCAGCTTCTCCGATGGCCGGAGCCTGCGGGTCACCTTGACCTCGGGCATGCGCTCCAGCCGGTCACATACCGCGTCCATACTCGATTCAGGCACTCCTGGCGGGAGCAGATGCTGTGGCAGCGGTGTCACCATGTACCGCTCCCGGCGCGGCTGCACCGCGATCGGCGACGGCGCGCCCTTCTTGTACGGCGCCTCATCCTTGCCCTCAGGTGCCGGGCCGCCGGCCCCCGCGCCTTCGGGCCCGCTCTCGCGGTTGTTTCCGGGCCTTCCCTTGACCATTACGTCTCCACCTTCACCACGCCAACGTCGTCGTCCTTGTGCTGCCGAGGCGGCTCGCGCTTCCACGGTGATGCGGTGTGCCCGGGAACCACTCCCGGGCACACCGCATCGCGCGCCGCCGGATGTCAGCCGATACCGAAGGCCTGACCACCCATCTGGCCGAACCCGAAGCCGGGCTGCTGGTACTGCGGGACCTGCTGACCGAACGACTGCGGGCCGTACCCGCCACCCCACGGCTGCTGGGCCTGGACGCCCTGCTGGCTCTGCTGGAGCAGCGTCATGATCGCGTTCGGCAGCGCCTGCTGCACGGACTGCTCCACGGCGTGGCGGACGGCACCGGACAGCGCGCGGTGCAGCGTGAGGGCCAGGTACGGGTGCGCCTGCTGGGCCAGGTCAGGCCGCTGCTGCAGCTGCTGCTGGATCTGCTGGATCTGCTGGAACGTCTGCTGCACCTGCTGCGCGACCTGCTGGGCCGTCTGCTGACACGCCTGCTGGATGGTCTGCTGGACCACCTGGGCGATCTGCTGCGGGCCGGCCAGCTGCTGCCCGCCGAACTGCGAGCCGTACTGCTGGAGGGGTTGAGTACCGGTCATCACCGACATGAATGCTCCGTTCGATGCCATGAGAATGCCAACGCAAGGGGCTGCGCCTGCTTTATCGGATAAATCCGATACTTGACGCTAAGTTGACGTTCCGCTGTCTGCAATCGGACGAGCCGTTCGTGGAAGGGATCGCCCGATCGGATCCCGTCGCCAGAGAGCCGTTGCGGCGCGGCGGGAGAGGCGGCCGCGAGCGGCCCGTGGGGGTGGGTTCTGGTGGCCCGACCGGTGCAATGAACTGCGGGGCAGCCCTTCATCGTGCCCGGCGGCGATGAGGCGCCGATCTCCAGGAGTAGCTCATGGCAGCTATGAGGGGCGTAGTCATCCACGGGTCATGTGGGCAACGTGAAGACGATCAAGGACCAGGTGGCCGTGGAGGACGCTGGGAGTGGCGAGGGGGCGAGGTTGCCGGCTGTTTCCCATGCGGCTTTCGATTGCTTTTACTAGGGAAACGGACGTTCCGTCTGGCCTTCCACTGTGACCTTGCAAGAGCCCAGCCCGCTACACGGGAAGGCGGCACTCCAAAAGCGGGTCCAGGGGAGCGGTTCTGTAGCACCCTCCTCGCTACGGAATGTAACCACGGATCCGGGCGTACCAGTGCAGCGTAGGCCGCGAAGCCTCGTCACAGAGCAAACCTGTTCCGCAGGGTTCGCCGCCCACCCGCCCGGCAGGGTGCCGCGACCGGAATCGTTTGCGTCGTTTGACGGTTGATGGCTGAGCAGCCGAAGTGGCAGATCGCCGATTCAGTCGCGCCCTGTCCATCGCGCAACCGCGGCTCTCCATCGACAACTTGGTATGGTGCGCAGATTGCACCGCTTGGAGCTTGTGTCAGCACTCAAGGGAGAGGGGCCGGGCGACGATGCAGGCGTCAGAGGTCCCGCGTGCGGTGGCCGCGGCCATGTCGACCGCCTCATCACTTGGCCTGACAGTCGACGACGCGATCGTTCTTCATGACTCGAACAAGCTCACTCTGCGTCTGCTGCCTTGCGACGTCCTGGCCCGCGTGGCACCTGCAGCGCATCAGGTCGCACAGTTCGAAATCGAGCTTGCTCAGCGACTCGCCGAATCCGGGTGCCCTGTGGCTGCTCTCGAGCCTCGAGTGGAGCCACGCGCCTATGAGCGTGATGGCTTCGTGGTCACGCTGTGGACCTACTACGAACCCGTGACACCTCGAGAGGTCTCACCAGCCGACTACGCCCATACGCTCGAGCGGCTGCATGCCGGCATGCGCCAGCTCGATGTTCCGACGCCGCGATTCACGGATCGAGTCGAGCAGGCTCAACAGCTCCTGGCGAACCGCGACCAGACTCCGGCGCTCGCCGACGCGGACCGGGAACTGCTCGGCGACACGCTACGAAGCCTGAGACGAGTGATCGGCGAGCGCGGCGGCGCCGAACAACTGCTGCACGGCGAGCCCCACCCGGGAAACGTACTCAACACGAAGAACGGGCTGCTGTTCATAGACCTTGAGACGTGTTGCCGTGGGCCCGTCGCATTCGACCTCGCCCATGCGCCGGAAGAAGTCGGCGAGCACTATCCGGGTGTCGATTGCGACTTGCTGCGCGAGTGCCGGATCCTCGTGCTGGCGATGATCACGACGTGGCGCTGGGATCGAGACGACCAACTCCCGAACGGGCGCCGGCTGGGCACAGAGTGGCTCAGCCAAATCCGAACAGCGCTGGATCGCAACGGCCTGGGAATCCAAGGCTGATCGGGGACCTTCGAGGTCGTAGCCGGCTGGCTGTTGATGTCGGGATCTACCGTGATCCTGGCCTTGTCCGGTCGGGAGCGAGAACCAGCCGCACATGTCGACGGCTCGATCACCGATTCGGACTCCGTCGAGACAAGGCGAACGTTGCCGGTCGCGGCATGTACCGCTGTACACCGCGATGTGCTGCTCGGGTCCATTCCCCATCGGCGCGTTCAGTGTGATCCACGACTTCAACGCCCAAGACGGCCAAGCACGGCCGTCTCGGTGGCGGCCGTCCTCGAGACGCTCAGCGATCGCAGCCCCCAGGCAGGTCTCGTGGAGGAAAGTCGGCGGGGCACCGACTGTGGCGCGCACGGGCACACGACGCTGCCGAACTCTGCTGTTCCGCCCGCTTCTTGGGAACCGCGTTGCCCACTCAGGCCGGACACCCCAACCGGATGAGCCCGGCAGGTATCCCTCTCTTCTACGGAGCCGACAGCCCCGCTACCGCCGTCCCGGAAGTCGCCCGGCACGCATCAGTGTCGATGCCAGGCGACCGCTCGGCCGCACACGGCGCCGACCGGGCGCTGGGCCAAGGAGATCGCGGCCCCCATCCCGTCACCGGACTGATGCCGTCGTCCGCAGCGCGACCGGACCATTCCATTCGCCGCCGAGGAGCTCTGGACGCCTCATCGAACAGTCCGTTCGGGGATCGTCTGAAGAACCTTCTCCGCGATGTCGAGGAGAACGCTGTCATCCGGGAGGGCTCCGGACGTGCTCCACACTGTGATGTCGTAGTAGCCGCCCCGGTCCCGATGGTCGAGGGCCACGGTCAGCGTCCTGGCCAGGGGGCCTTGTTCGACCGGCCCGCCGGATCCGCCACTCCCGAGACTGATCTCGAACTTCATGGTGTGATCCGAGGCGAGGACTGCGGGCCGGCCGAGAACCGCAAGCGTCTTGATGTCCTTCTCATCCCCGTACTTCATCAGCTTCACGTACTGGTCGGTCGACAGCTTGTTGTAAGTGGCCGAGACATGCACGGTGTACGTGCCGAACGCGACCTCGGCCTCCGGCTGGGCGACCTTCCCATCAGTCAGGGGAGCGGTGTTGCTGGTGCCGGAAGCAGTGGTCGCGGTCTCGCCCGGCGTGCCAAGGAGCTTGGCCAGGTCTGGCCGGTTGAGTGCCTTGCACAGCTCTTCACCGGTCACCGGCCGGGGCGTCTCCTTGTAGGCCTTCGGCAGTTCCTCGTGTTCCCCGCCTGAACACGAGGCAGGCTGCGGGGTGCTGTCGTCGGACGGCATCACACGGGGGGCCACCCACAGCACGGCCGCGAGTGCCCCGAACAGGGCCACGGCCGCGACGGCCTGGCCCCATGCGTTGTGCTCCTTCTCCGAAGTGTCCGGACCGGGACGCGGCTTGGCTCCGGTCTGGGCATGGACCTGAGCCTGTACCTGGGCTTGGGCGGCTGCATCGACCGTCGCCCCGTCCGAGGAGGCTGCCGGACCCGGGTTCCGGCGTGCGCGCAAAGCCCGGACCACCACGTAGACGCGTACTGCGGTGAACAGGAGGAACGCCACGCCGAGACCGGCCGCGACCCGGTCGTGATCGCGGACGGCGAGATGCATGATGCGTACGCCGAGAACGGATCCGACCGCGATGAGCAGGGGCTCGCGGACCCAGAAGGGCAGGAGACGGAGGAGGAAGCCGAGCATCCGGAGATCTCATCAGGACATGATCACGTTCGCTGTGGTGGAAGCCACAGTTCCGGCACGTGCAGAGAATGCCGGACCCGAAGCCGCCAATAGAGATCGAATCTCGGGGCGGTGGGATGCCGTTTCGCACCAGCCCGGCCGGAACCCCGATGTGGTCGGTGATCAGCATGCTCATCACCGGCGGTGCCAACCACACGGCCCTGGATCGTCTGCGTCCGGCGGCCGCATGGCATCGGCGCCGCAACCTGGCCGAGGCCACCCGCGACCGCACACCGTTGCGCTGACGTGCGGACAAGCCCAAGCAGTACGGGGGCCCGGCGTGCACCGGCCGGGAAGCCGCCCAGGCCGCCGACGCCGCGAGCGTGCCGACCACCTGTCGCTTCAGGCCGCCGCTGACCCGGACGGAAGAGGCCACGCCACCGTACGCCTGGCTCTGCTCAAGAACCGACCTCTCATCCCCCCGCCGGGTCCTGTCCAGGCCACCCGAGAAGAACGGACGCGAAGACCGGCATGCGCCTCACTGGTCGAACGCGAAGCGGTAGACCATCGACTGTCGGGCCTGGAAACCGAGACGCTCAGACAACCGGTTCGCTGTCGTACGGTCCGGGCGCGAGGTCGGATCCACCGTCCGGGTCCCCGCCGCTTGAGCGATCCGCAGGTCCTCCTGGGTGAGGAGCCCCGCGACTCCCCTGTGACGTAGCTGGTGAGCCTGCTTATTGATCTTGATTGTGACCTGCTGTTGCTCAGTTGTACTGAGAGGTATGTCTGTTGTGGGAGTGGGGCTTGCGGGAGATTGAGGGTCTGGCGGCGGGCGGAACTGGGTTGAGCTGGCTGTTTGTGTTGCGCAATGAGCTGAGCGAGGTGGCGGCTTTTGTGCAGGGTGAGTGGCACGCCTATAGGTACGCGGCGTGGTGCCGGACCGATGTGGTGCGGCCGGGGGGTGTTCAGCGGGTGGTCAGACGTTGCCAGAGCAGGTCGTGGTCGGCGGGTGCGAGGCGGGGCAGTTGGAGGCGGCTGGCCAGGTCGTGAAGGAAGGCGCTCTGCTCTGTGCGTGTCAGAGGGTGCGGCGGCAGGCGGTCGAGGGCTGCTGCGAGGGTGAGGGTCTCGGGGTAGGGGATCAGGTTCCGGCAGGTCAGGGTGGGGGAGGCCGGGCCGGGGGTGAGGTGGGGTTGGCAGTGGTGAGCTGGTAGAGGCGGGTGTGCCAGCGGATGTGCAGGTGCTGGTGGTGGTG
>NZ_LLZG01000032.1 GCF_001509475.1 Streptomyces regalis | reverse complement strand
CAGCTCCTTGATCCGGTCGATGGCGATCTGCTCGGCCACGTCGACGTGCTCGCAGCCGCCGTAGTAACGGCGGCCCGGGTAGCCCTCGGCGTACTTGTTGGTGAGGACCGAGCCCTGCGCCTCCATGACCGCGACCGGCGCGAAGTTCTCGGAGGCGATCATCTCCAGGGTGGACTGCTGCCGCCCCAGCTCCGCGTCGACCGCGGCGGCGACGGCCGGGTCGAGCTCGTGCAGGGGCGCGTTCAGAAGCGACTTGTCAGACATCGGGGAAGAGGTAGGGGAAGACATGGGGGATACGACTCCTCAGCCGGCGGTGTGGGCGTCGTACTCGTCGGCGGAGAGCAGGTCGGCCGGCTCCTCCGTGACGCGTACCTTGAACAGCCAGCCGCCCTCGAAGGGGGCGGAGTTCACCAGCGACGGGTCGTTCGTCACGTCCTCGTTGACCTCGGTGACCTCGCCGGTGACCGGGGAGTACAGGTCGGACACCGACTTGGTCGACTCCAGCTCGCCGCAGGTGTCACCCGCGGTCACGGTCGAGCCGACCTCGGGGAGCTGGGCGTAGACGACATCGCCGAGCGCGTTGGCCGCGAACTCGGTGATGCCGACCGTCGCGACGCCGTCCTCGGCGGTCGACAGCCACTCGTGCTCCTTGCTGTAGCGCAGCTGCTGGGGGTTGCTCATGGCCTGAATTCTCCTGTACGCGCGGGAGTGGTGATGAATGGGGGACTGCTGGAAACGTGAGTGAGCAGCGGAAATGTGCGCGGGGTCACGCAGGGACCGCTGTCAGTCTCTCCGTGTGGCGATTTTTCTGCCGCTTCTGGCGCTACTTCTGCCGCTTGTAGAACGGCAACGCCACGACCTCGTACGGCTCATGGCTGCCGCGGATGTCCACCCCGACCCCGGCCGTACCCGGCGCCGAGTGCGCCGCGTCGACGTACGCCATGGCGATCGGCTTGCCCAGCGTGGGGGAGGGCGCACCAGAGGTGACCTCGCCGATGACCTCGCCGCCGGCGACGACCGGGTACCCGGCGCGCGGGACGCGACGCCCCTCGGCGATCAGGCCGACCAGGACACGCGGCGGGTTCTGAGAGGCGCGGGCGGCGGCCTCGGTCAGCGCCTCGCGCCCGACGAAGTCGCCCTCCTTCTCGAACTTCACCACCCGGCCGAGCCCGGCGTCGAAGGGGGTGAGGGAGGTCGACAGCTCATGGCCGTACAGCGGCATGCCCGCCTCCAGGCGCAGCGTGTCCCGGCAGGACAGCCCGCACGGGACCAGGCCGACGCCCTCGCCCGCCTTGGTCAGTGCCTGCCACAGCTCGACGGCGTGCTCCGGCTTCACGAACAGCTCGAAGCCGTCCTCGCCGGTGTAGCCGGTGCGCGCGATGAGGGCGGGGACGCCGGCGACGGTGCCGGGCAGGCCGGCGTAGTACTTCAGCCCGTCGAGGTCGGCGTCGGTGAGGGACTTCAGGATGCCGGGGGACTCCGGGCCCTGCACGGCGATCAGCGCGTAGGCGTCCCGGTCGTCACGGACCTCGGCGTCGAAGCCGGCGGAACGTTCCACCAGCGCGTCGAGCACCACTTGGGCGTTGGAGGCGTTGGCGACGACCAAGTAGGTAGAAGAAGCGGCCTCGGTCTCGGCGAGCCGGTAGACGATCAGGTCGTCGAGGATGCCGCCGTCGGCCCGGCAGATCATGGTGTAGCGGGCGCGCCCGACACCGACCGAGGCGATGTTGCCGACCAGGGCGAAGTTCAGGAGGGCGGCTGCCTGCGGGCCGGTGACGGTGATCTCGCCCATGTGGGAGAGATCGAAGAGCCCGGCTTTCGTCCGCACGGCGTTGTGCTCGTCGCGCTCGGAGCCGTAGCGCAAAGGCATGTCCCAGCCGGCGAAGTCGGTCATCGTCGCGCCGAGCGAGCGATGCAGGGCATCGAGCGCGGTGTGACGGAGTTCTTCTGTACTGCTCATCGGACGGATGTCTCCCAAGGCATGACGGGCGAGGTCGTTCCTCCCCATCTGTCATCGGAACCTGAGAGGTTCGCCACGACCGCCACGGGGACGATCACGGTTTGCACCTTGGGTGGAGCCACGCGTCTCGAAGAGAGACGGAGCGGCCCGCTTTTCAGATGTGCCTCGCCCGCGCGGTAACGGGGCCTGAGAGATTCAAGGGAGGGACTTGCTCCTTCGGCGCCCCGGCGATGCACTGCCAGGGACTCTCCCGCGCGGATTCAAACGGCCGGTATGCAGTTGGCGCGCACATCATTGCACGCCCCGCGCGTCAACGGCAGGCCACGTCTGTAACCGGCTTGTGGCAGGAAGCGAACGAAAAAGCGAGAGATCCTCTATTACCTTCTCTTTACGCTCAGTGGGGATGGGGACTCCTGACCCCCGGAGGAGGACGATGACGGTGAAGCGCACCACGGCGTACGCCACAACCTCGGGCATCGCGCTGCCCAAGCAGCCCGCGGCCCCGGTCGCCGAAGCCCGCTGCACGCGCCCCGCACCCGTGGTCCGTGACCTGCGCGAGCGCTCCGGCCACAGCCCGCACGCCCTGCTCTTCGGCCCCGAGGACCTGGTCGTGATCACCGGCCTGCCCGGCAGCGGCAAGTCCACGCTGATGCAGCGGACCGTGTACGGCACCCGCATCGACTCCCAGGACACCCGGGACCGCTGGGCCGCCCGCATGCCCCGCTTCCTCCCCTACGCCGTCTACCGCCCCCTGGTCCGTCTCGCGCACTACGCCGGACTGCACCGCGCCCTGCGCTCCGGCCAGGGCGTCGTCGTGCACGACTGCGGTACGCAGGCCTGGGTGCGCGGCTGGCTGGCCCGTGAGGCCCGCCGCCGCGGCGGCGCCCTGCACCTGCTGCTGCTCGACGTCACCCCGGGCACGGCCCTGGAGGGCCAGCGCGAGCGAGGCCGGGGCGTCTCCCGCTATGCCTTCCTGCGCCACCGCAGAGCGGCCGCCCGCCTGCTGCGCTCGGTGGAGAAGGGCCACCTGCCCCAGGGCTGCGGCTCGGCGGTGCTGATCGACCGGGCTGCGGCGGACGTCCTGCGCCGGATCGGCTTCACGGGCTGAGCGGCCGTAGACCTGTACGGGCTGGTCACCCGTTAGCCTTTTGACCCACAGCAGCGGTTCACAGCAGGCGGTTGAGAGCAGATGGACTTCCCGGCGGATCTCCCCGCGGACCTCCCGGCACTGGCACACCCCCATCCACACGGCGGGTGGCCCGGCAACGAACTGGAGGAGGTGCTCTCGGCCTCCCTCGGCCTGCCCTCGGCGGGCGGCCGGATCATCGAGGTGCTGGGGCGCAGCTTCGTCTGGGTGCCCCTGCCGGGCGGCGGCGGCCCGCACAGCGGTCCGCTGGACCTGCCCACGGTGGAGATCGGGGGCCAGGCGTACGTCCCGGTCTTCAGCTCCGAGGAACAGTTCCGGCAGGTCGTCGGCTCCCACATGTCGTACACCGTCGCCCCCGCCGTCGAGTTCGCCCGCGGCCTGCCCCCGCAGGTGGGCATCGCCGTGAACCCGGACGGCGTGGTCGGCGTCCCGCTGCCCCCGGCTGCGGTGGCCGACCTCTGCCGGGTGGGCCGCACCCCGCTGGACGGCCTCAACTCCGGTGGCCGCGTCAAGCTCTACGAGCCCGACTGGCAGGACGACCCGATCGACTTCCTCGCGGCGGCGTCGGCCGAGTTCGCCGAAACCGGCGTGGTCGTGACGGCCCGCCGCTGCCTGGCGGCGATCGAGACGGCCACCCCGGTGATGTTCATAGGCGTGGAACTCTCCCATGGGGAGGGCGACCTGCGCGCGGCCCCCATGGACGCCCTCGCCCGAGCCCTGGGCCGCATCCCGATCCAGTGGCCGGTCAACCTGGTCCTGATGGACGTCGCCCAGGACCCGGTGATCGAGTGGATGCGCCAGAAGGTGCGCCCGTTCTACCAGCGGAACTTGTAACGTCCCTGAGGGGCAGCGCCCCTTCAGGGGCGCGGGGCTGTGACATATGCGGCTCCGCCGCGGGGCGCGACCAGCCCCACACGACCCGCAGCCCGCAGATCACATCAAGTCCCGAGCTCTCACCGGCTCTCCCAGCGGAGCGCCTAAGCTGGGCTCATCACTCGGTCGGCCAAACCGACGGAGTCACGACGTTTCCCGAAGGGGCGGTAAAGGTGAGCGCGAGCGGCACCACCTCGACCGGACAGGTCGAGCACATGCTGCGCCAGGTGACGCCCGGGCGCTACGACGCCTACGAGGCCCTCCTGCGCGCGCTCGCGACCCCGTCCTCCGGCCAGGTCTGGATGCTGCTGTGGCACGGCCAGGCCGGCTCCCCGGACGCCCAGTACGGAAACATGGAGGTCGACGGCCACGGCTACGCCCCGTGTGTCACCTCCGCCCAGGAGCTGTCGGCCAGCGGCTGGAACCGGAGCTACGAGGTGGTCGACGGAGTCGACGTCGCCCGCACCCTCTACCCGGACCACTTCGGCCTCTGGCTGAACCCGCACGCCCCGGGCGGCGGCGTCGGCATCCCCTGGCTCGACCTGCGCCGCATCGCCACGGGCCTGGACCGCCAGCCCGCGGGCCCCCTGCGCCTGTCGGAGCCCGGCATCGAGATCCCGCAGTTCTACGCCCTGCTCGCACAGAACGCCCACCGCACCCCGGCCGTCCGCTCCCTGCGCCGCGCCTGGGTGCAGCCGGCGCTCGGCGCGCCGTATCTCGCCATCGGGCTCGACGTGTACGACACCAGCCCGCACGCGGTGGACTCGGTGCGCTCGATGATGCTGCAGTCGATCGGCGCGTGTCCGGACGGGCTGCCGGTGTCGACCGTGGCGATGTCCGACGAGTACGACCCGGTCGCCATGTGGATGCGGGCGAGCGCCCGCCCCTTCTACGACCGGGAGGCGCACGCCGCCGCCCCCGTGCAGGCTCCGGCGGCGGGCTACGGTTACCCTCCGGCGCAGGGTCGTTACTGATCACCGTTGATCGCTCTCCGGCTAACCTACTGTTCAGTCGGCGGCCCGGCTGTCGTAGGCGTAATCGGTCACCGACTTCGGTTTCGTAGGCGAATCTCCGCGCGTAGATAAGATCGGAAGGTCCCAGTCCATCCTCATACGCCCCAACTGGATCGCGTCCGGCGGTCGTAACCCGCTGTTCGGATAACGGAATTCCCCAGACAGCATCACGGTTGCGCATCCTTTCACCGTCAGCTCTGGCAACAGATCGCCAAAGCGTTGAAGACTCCCCGCTAGACACGGGCCGGTCGGTCCTGTGTGCGAGTTGAAGCAACCGCTACCGCGGCAAGCCAGGGGGCCGACAACCGTCGGCCGAGAGGGGTCAATCTCACCGTGACGGCACCGATCGAGACCACCGGATCGCAGGCCGAGGCCCAGCCCGAGGCCGTGCTGAAGGGTGTCGAGTCCAAGCAGATCGAGGGCCGGTCTCTCGGGCAGATCGCCTGGACCCGTTTCAAGAAGGACAAGGTGGCGGTCGCCGGCGGGGTCATCGTGATCCTGCTGATCCTGCTGGCCATACTCTCCCGACCCATCCAGGCCCTCTTCGGACTGGACCCCAACGCCCTGCACCAGGACCTGATCGACCCCAACACCTCGCTGCCCAAGGGTGACTTCGGCGGCATGAGCTGGGAGCACCCGCTCGGTGTGGAGCCGAAGTTCGGCCGGGACATCGCCACCCGCATCCTGGAGGGCTCCTGGGTCTCGCTGGTCGTCGCCTTCGGCGCCACGGTCCTGTCCAACACGATCGGCACGGTCCTCGGCGTGGTGGCCGGCTACTACGGTGGCCGGGTCGACACGATCATCAGCCGGCTGATGGACACCTTCCTGGCGTTCCCGCTCCTGCTGTTCGCGATCGCCATCTCGGCCACTCTGCAGGGCGGTGCCTTCGGGCTGGAGGGCCTGCCGCTGCACATCAGCGTGCTGATCTTCGTCATCGGCTTCTTCAACTGGCCCTATCTGGGCCGTATCGTCCGGGGCCAGACGCTGGCCCTGCGCGAGCGGGAATTCGTCGACGCCTCCCGGGGGATGGGGGCCAAGGGGCCGTACATCCTCTTCCGGGAGCTGCTGCCGAACCTCGTCGGCCCGATCATCGTCTACTCGACGCTGCTCATCCCGACCAACATCCTCTTCGAGGCGTCCCTGAGCTTCCTCGGCGTCGGCATCCAGCCCCCGCAGGCGTCCTGGGGCGGCATGATCAGCCAGGCGGTCCCGTACTACCAGGTCGACCCGCAGTACATGATCGTGCCTGGTCTGGCCATCTTCGTGACCGTCCTGGCGTTCAACCTGCTCGGCGACGGTCTCCGTGACGCTCTCGACCCGCGCAGCCGCTGATCCGCGGCCGCGGTGCGAGTTCAAAAGATTTCCAACAATGGAGGGGAAGCGGACCATCATGCGAAGGTCAACGCTGGCCGCGGTTGCGGCTATCGGCAGTGCGAGCCTGCTGCTCTCGGCATGCAGCAAAGCCGATGACAACGGTGAAGACGGAAACAAGTCGGCTGGGGCCAACGCAGCGACCAAGGGTGTCGTCAACGCCTCCACCCAGAAGGGTGGGACGGTCACGTACGAGTACTCGGACGTGCCGGACTCCTTCGACCCCGGCAACACGTACTACGCGTACATGTACAACCTCAGCCGGCTGTACGCCCGCCCGCTGATGACCTTCAAGCCCGGCCCGGGCGAGGAAGGCAACGAGCTGGTCCCGGACCTCGCCGCGAGCGCGGGCGTGCCGAGCGACGGCGGCAAGACCTGGACGTACAAGCTGCGTTCGGGCCTGAAGTACCAGGACGGCACGCCGATCACCTCGAAGGACGTCAAGTACGCCGTCGAGCGCTCCAACTTCGCGCGTGACGTGCTCTCCCTCGGCCCGAACTACTTCCAGCAGTTCCTCGAGGGTGGCGACAAGTACAAGGGCCCCTACAAGGACAAGAGCGCCGAGGGCCTGAAGTCCATCGAGACGCCGGACGACACCACGGTCGTCTTCAAGCTCAACCGCGCCTTCCAGGAGTTCGACTACCTGGTCGCGACGCCGCAGACGGCACCGGTGCCCCAGGCCAAGGACAAGGGCATCGACTACGTCAAGAGCATCGTGTCCTCGGGCTCGTACCAGTTCGAGAGCTACGAGGAGGGCAAGCAGGCCGTCCTCGTCCGCAACAAGAACTGGGACGCGAAGACGGACCCGCTGCGCAAGCAGTACCCGGACAAGATCGTCGTCAAGCTCAAGGTCAACGCCGAGACGATCGACCAGGACGTCCAGGCCGGTACCGCGATCGACCTCGGTGGCACGGGCGTTCAGGCCGCGACGCAGGCGAAGGTCGTCAACGACGCCTCCCTGAAGGCCAACACGGACAACACCTACGGTGGCCGCCTCGTCTACATGGCGATCAACACCCAGGTCGCGCCGTTCGACAAGGTCGAGTGCCGCAAGGCCGTTCAGTACGCCATCGACAAGGTCTCCGTGCAGACCGCCGAGGGCGGCCCGATCCGCGGTGACATCGCCACCACCGTCCTTCCGCCGGACATCCCGGGCTACCAGAAGGCGGACGTCTACGCCACCGCGGGCAACAAGGGCGACGCCGCCAAGGCCAAGGAGCAGCTGAAGGCCTGCGGCAAGTCGAGCATCAGCACCAACATCTCGGCGCGCAGCGACCGCCCGCAGGAGATCGACGCGGCCACCGCGATCATCGCCTCGCTGAAGAACGTCGGCATCAACGCCAGCCTGAAGCAGTTCCCGTCGGGCAAGTACTTCACCGACTACGCGGGTGTGCCGGCGTTCGACAAGAAGCAGAACATCGGTCTGCACATGATGCAGTGGGGTGCCGACTGGCCCGGCGGCTACGGCTTCCTGCAGCAGATCCTGCACGGTGACGCGATCGGCGCCTCGGGCAACACCAACCTCTCGTACCTCGATGACAAGAAGATCAACGAGATGCTGGAGAAGGCCATCGCCACCGAGGACGAGAACCAGCGCAACAGCATGTACGCCGAGATCGACAAGCTTGCGATGGACCAGGCGGCGATCGTCCCGCTGACCTACTTCAAGGTCCTGCTGTACCGCCCGGCCAACTTCACCAACCTGGTGTCCACGGCGGCCTTCAGCGGTCAGTACGACTACCTCAACATCGGCACGACCAAGAAGTAGCCCCGGAAGGCAGGTGAAGGCATTGGTGCCCGCGGGCTCAGCGGCCCGCGGGCACCAGCGCCGGTCCCCGTGATCTCGTACATCCTCCGTCGGACGCTTGCGGCAGTGATCCTGCTGCTGGTCGTCACCGCGGTCACCTTCGCGATCTTCTTTCTGCTGCCACGGATGGCCGGCCAGACCGCCGACCAGCTCGCGCAGCAGTACCTCGGCAAGAGTCCGACGAAGGCGGACATCGTCGCGGTCAAGCAGAACCTCGGTCTGGACGACCCCGTGTACCTCCAGTACTGGCACTTCATCAAGGGGATCGTGGCCGGCGCCACCTACGACCTGGGCCCCACCACCACGCACTGCAGCGCGCCCTGCTTCGGCTACTCCTTCAGGACCCACGTCGAGGTCTGGCCGCAGCTCACCTCGCGCATTCCGGTGACCCTTTCGCTGGCCGTCGGTGCCGCCGTGATGTGGCTGGTGTCCGGCGTCGTGATCGGTGTGATCTCCGCGCTCAAGCCCGGCAGCTTCTTCGACCGCACCTTCATGGGCGTCGCGCTCGCCGGTGTCTCGCTTCCCATGTTCTTCACGGGACAGCTCGCACTGTTCCTCTTCACCTTCCAGTGGCCGATCTTCGGACGCACCTATGTGCCGTTCACCGAGAATCCGGCCCAATGGGCCAACACGCTCATCCCGGCCTGGTGTTCGCTCGCCCTCCTGTACTCCGCGATCTACGCCCGGCTCACCCGCTCGGGCATGCTGGAGACGATGAGCGAGGACTTCATCCGCACGGCCCGCGCCAAGGGCCTGCGCGAGCGCAAGGTCGTGGCCCGGCACGGGCTGCGGGCCGCGCTCACGCCGATCATCACGGTCTTCGGCATGGACCTCGGCCTGTTGCTCGGCGGCGCCGTGATCACCGAGAAAGTCTTCTCGCTGCCCGGCATCGGCCAGTACGCGGTGCAGGGCATCACCGACAACGACCTGCCCCCGATCCTCGGCGTCACCCTGCTCGCCGCCTTCTTCGTCGTGATCGCAAATCTCGTGGTGGACCTGCTGTACGCCGCCGCCGACCCGCGCGTGAGGCTCTCGTGACCGAACTCTCCAAGACCGGTGCCGCAGTGGGCGAGCCCACGAGCTCACCGTCGAACGCGCCCGACGCCTTCCTCGCGGTCCGTGACCTCAAGGTGCACTTCCCCACCGACGACGGCCTGGTCAAGTCCGTCGACGGACTCACCTTCCAGGTGGAGAAGGGCAAGACCCTCTGCATCGTGGGCGAGTCCGGCTCCGGCAAGTCCGTCACCTCGCTGGCGATCATGGGCCTGCACCGGCTCGGGGCGCGCGGCAAGAACGTGCAGATGTCCGGCGAGATCTGGCTCGGCGGCAAGGAGCTGGTCTCCGCCGCGCCGGACGAGGTGCGCCGGCTGCGCGGCCGCGAGATGGCGATGATCTTCCAGGACCCGCTGTCCGCGATGCACCCGTACTACACGATCGGCAACCAGATCGTGGAGGCCTACCGGGTCCACCACGACGTCAACAAGAAGACCGCCCGCAAGCGGGCCATCGAGATGCTCGACCGGGTCGGCATCCCCGAGCCGGACAAGCGGGTCGACAACTACCCGCACGAGTTCTCCGGCGGTATGCGCCAGCGCGCGATGATCGCCATGGCGCTCGTCAACAACCCCGAACTGCTCATCGCGGACGAGCCGACCACCGCCCTCGACGTCACCGTCCAGGCGCAGATCCTCGACCTCATCCGGGACCTGCAGAAGGAGTTCGGCTCCGCCGTCGTCCTCATCACCCACGATCTCGGCGTGGTCGCCGAGATCGCCGACGACGTTCTGGTGATGTACGGCGGCCGGTGCGTGGAGCGCGGCTCGGTCGACGACGTCTTCGAGCGCCCGCAGCACCCGTACACCTGGGGCCTGCTGGGCTCCATGCCGCGCATCGACCGCGAGACGTCCGAGCGGCTCATCCCCGTCAAGGGTCAGCCGCCGAGCCTCATCAACGTCCCCTCGGGCTGCGCGTTCCACCCCCGCTGCCCGTACGCGGACGTCCCCAAGGGCGATGTCACCCGTACCGTGCGCCCGGAGCTCCAGCAGGTCGGCGGCGGGCACTTCTCCGCGTGCCACCTCTCGCCGGAGGACCGTACGCGGATCTGGACCGAAGAGATTGCGCCGAAGCTGTGAGTGAGACGAAGAAGACGGACGAGGCGAAAACCGACGCCGCTTCAGGCGAGCGCGAGGTGCTCCTCAAGGTCGAGGGCCTGCAGAAGCACTTCCCGATCCGCAAGGGAGTGCTCCAGCGTCAGGTCGGCGCGGTCAAGGCCGTCGACGGCATCGACTTCGAGGTGCGCAAGGGCGAGACGCTCGGCGTGGTCGGCGAGTCGGGCTGCGGCAAGTCGACCATGGGCCGGGTCATCACCCGCCTCCAGGACCCGACCGGCGGCTCGATCCACTTCGAGGGCAAGGACATCACGCGGCTGAACACGGCCGGGATGCGCCCGCTGCGGCGGGACATCCAGATGATCTTCCAGGACCCGTACGGCTCCCTGAACCCCCGGCACACCATCGGCGGCATCGTCTCGGCGCCGTTCCGCCTCCAAGGCGTCGAGCCGGAGGGCGGGGTGAAGAAGGAGGTCCAGCGGCTCCTGGAGCTGGTGGGGCTGAGCCCCGAGCACTACAACCGCTACCCGCACGAGTTCTCCGGCGGCCAGCGCCAGCGCATCGGCATCGCGCGGGCGCTCGCGCTGAAGCCCAAGCTGGTGGTGGCCGACGAGCCGGTCTCCGCGCTGGACGTGTCGATCCAGGCGCAGGTCGTGAACCTGATGGACGACCTCCAGGAGGAGCTCGGCCTCACGTACGTGATCATCGCGCACGACCTCTCCGTCGTACGGCACGTCTCGGACCGCATCGCGGTGATGTACCTCGGCAAGATCGTCGAACTCGCCGACCGCAGCTCGCTGTACGAGGCGCCGATGCACCCGTACACCAAGGCCCTGATGTCGGCCGTCCCGGTCCCCGACCCCAAGCGCCGGGGCGCCAAGAGCGAACGCATCCTGCTCCGCGGCGACGTCCCCTCGCCGATCTCCCCGCCCAGCGGCTGCCGCTTCCACACGCGGTGCTGGAAGGCGACGGAGATCTGCAAGACGACCGAGCCGCCGCTGCTGGAGCTGCGGCCGGGCCAGCGCGTCGCCTGCCACCACCCGGAGAACTTCGCGGACCAGGCCCCGCAGGACACCGTGCTGCTGACCGCGGCCAAGGAGGCGGCGGAGCTGGTCTCCGACAAGGTGCTCGCGAAGTCGCCGGAGACGGAAGCCTCTTCCGAGGATGCCGCTAACGACAAGTAACCCAACCAGCGCCCCTGCCTTGCTTTGCAAGGCGGGGGCGTTTTTCTGCGCAAGAATGTACGGGTGCTCCAGCAACTGTTCAGCCCGTCCGTCCAGCACACGCTCGACCTGATCGGCATCTTCGTCTTCGCGATCTCCGGCGCCCTGCTGGCCGTCCGCAAGAACTTCGACGTCTTCGGCATCGCCGTCCTCGCCGAGGTCACCGCCCTGGGCGGCGGGCTGTTCCGGGACGTGATCATCGGTGCCGTACCCCCGGCCGCCTTCACGGACCTCGGGTACTTCCTCACCCCGCTGCTCGCCGCGCTCCTCGTCTTCTTCCTCCACCCGCACGTGGAGCGCATCCAGACCGGCGTGAACGTCTTCGACGCGGCGGGTCTCGGCCTCTTCTGCGTCGCCGGGACGACGAAGGCGTACGACTACGGGCTCAACCTCACCGCCTCCGTCGCCCTGGGCCTCGCGACCGCCGTGGGCGGCGGTGTACTGCGCGACGTCCTGGCCAACGAGGTGCCGTCACTGCTGCGTTGGGACCGCGACCTGTATGCGGTCCCGGCGATCGTCGGCGCCACGATGACCGTCCTGTGCCTCCACTACGACGCCCTGATCCCGCTCACCAGCGCCCTCGCGGCCGTCACGGCCTTCGTGCTGCGGCTGCTGGCGATGCGGTTCCACTGGCGAGCTCCGCGTGCCTGGAACCGGCGGTCGACGGTGCGAGAGGAGTAGTCCCGCCGGAGCCCGGCGCCGTACGGACCGGGTGCTGCGTGCCCATCACCTCGGTCAGCCAGCGGAACGCCGGGACGACCTGCGGCTTCCACAGCGCCATGGTGTGGCCGCCCGCGCCGGCCGGGATGAACACCACGTCCACGGTCGTCGGCGCCTTCGCGACCCGTCGGAGGGCCATGGCCGCCTCGTACCCGTCCTTCGGTTGACCGGACAGGTACAGCGCCACGCGCGGCGGGACCCGGGACTCCTCGAGGAGCACATACGGGTTGTTCGCGGCCCGCAGGGCCGGGGAATTGCCGGCGAGCGACTGGGGTACGGCGATGGGGTCGTTGTAGCCGGACATGCTCACCGCGGCGCGGTAGCGGTCGGGGTGGGCGACGGCCAGCTTCGCCGCGCAGTGCGCGCCCGCCGAGTACCCGGCGACCGCCCAGCCGTCCGGCGCCGCCTGGGCCCGGAAGTTGTCCATGACCATCTTCGGCACGTCGATGCTGAGCCAGCTGTCGGCGTTCACCTTGCCCGGGATGTTCGCGCAGCCGGTGTCCTTCCCCGGCAGCAGCGTGGTGCGCGGCGAGACGATGATGAACGGCTCGATCTGCCCGCTGCGCATCAGCGGCGCCAGCTGCTCGGGCGCGTCCATCGTGCCGTACCACGCCTTCGACGAGCCCGGATAGCCCGGCAGCACCTCGACGACCGGGAACTTGTGATTGCGGTAGGCGGGGTCGCGGTACTGCGGCGGCAGCCAGACGTTGACCTCGGCGTGCACTCCGGACACCCGGCCCTTGAGCTGCGTGACGAGCACCCCGCCCTCCACGCGCATGCCGGGCCCCTTGCCCGGCTTGAAGGCCTGCCGGACCTTGGGCAGCTTCTCCAGCGCGATCCCGCCGGTGCCGCTCGCCCCGAGGTCGGCGGCCTCCTGCACATGGTTGCTGGTGCCGAGCAGGTCGCCCCAGTTGTCGTACAGCTGGTTGGAGTTGTTGACCAGTGTGAAGACCAGGGCGACCGCCGTGCCCTGGGCGAACAGCAGCATCAGCACCCGGGCGACGGCCCGCAGGACCTTGGGTCCGCGCACCCGTGACCAGAGGACCAGCGGCAGCGCGACGGCGACGACGCACAGCGCGATGAGCGTGTAGAGGAACGGGGTCCCGGTGAGACTCATGTCCCGATAGAGGGCTTATCGGCGTCTCAGGTTTCGGACGGGGGTCGACACTTACCGAAAAGTTGCCCATGTCTCAAGGAGCCTCAGCGCTTCGGAAGGGCAGCAAAAGCTACCGCTTAGTAGTTTGCTGTTGTACCGTTCATCCATGCCAGAAGCAGCCTCCGCCCCGACGGCCCCGCAGGCCACCATCGGCGACAGCGAGTTCGACCGCGACACCGCGCTCACCCGGCGCTCACCCGGGGTCTACGACATCGACCTCTCGGCCGGCTGGACCATCATCAGCGCCGTCAACGGCGGCTATCTGCTGGCCGTCCTCGGCCGCGCCCTCGCGGACGCCCTGCCGCACAGCGACCCGTTCACGATCTCCGCGCACTACCTGACCGCGTCCCAGCCGGGCCCGGCGGTCGTCCGTACCGACGTGGTGCGCACGGGGCGGACGCTGTCGACCGGCCAGGCCTCGCTCTTCCAGTACGACGAGCAGGGCCGCGAGGTCGAACGGATCCGCGTCCTCGCCTCCTACGGCGACCTGGACTCCCTCCCCGACGACGTCCGCACGACGGCGAAGCCGCCCGCGATCCCGCCGATGGACCAGTGCTTCGGCCCCGAGGACGGCCCAGCACCGGTGTCCGGCAGCTCGGCGATAGCCGACCGCCTGATGCTCAAGCTCGACCCGTCCACCCTGGGCTGGGCCCTCGGCCGGCCGTCGGGCAAGGGCGAGATGCGGGCGTGGTTCGGCCTCGCCGACGGCCGCGACGCCGACCCGCTCTCGCTGCTGCTGGCGGTGGACGCGCTGCCCCCGACCGCCTTCGAGATCGGCATCTCCGGCTGGGTCCCGACGGTCGAACTCACCGTCCACATACGGTGCCGTCCGGCTCCGGGTCCGCTGCGCGTGTCGATCAGGACGCGCAACCTCGCGGGTGGATTCCTGGAGGAGGACGCGGAAGTCTGGGACAGCGCGGACCGGCTGGTGGCGCAGTCGAGGCAGCTGGCGCGGGTGAGGCTGAGCTGAAACGCCCCCTGAAGGGGCGCGGGCGGCCGCTTCTGTCACGGAGGTGTCTTGAGGGGCGCTTTGCCTCGCGCACAGGTTGCTTACAGCAGGGCCTCAAGGTAGCCCTAAGCGGCGTTGGTTGAGTTCCCTCCCAGGACTTCCTCATCTTCCTTGGAGCTGTTTCTCATGAAGCGTGCGCGTCTCCTCCCTGCTGTGGCCCTGCTGGCGCTCTCGCCCCTGGCCCTGGTGGCCTGTGGCTCCGGCGACTCGTCATCGACCTCGAACAGTGGCAACTCCGGGCAGCAGTCGTCGTGTCAGCAGCCCTCGGGCGCGCCCAGCGGGGCGCCGTCGGGCATGCCGAGCGGTGCTCCCTCGGGCGCGCCGAGCGGTGCGCCCAGCGGCGCCCCCGGTGGGGGACAGGGCGGCGGTCAGGCCGGCGGTCAGGGGGGTCCCGGCGGTGGCCAGGGCGGTGGCTGTGGCGGTCCGGGCGGTGGGCAGGGCGGCGGAGCGGCTCCGAGCGGCGCCCCGAGCGGTGCGCCGAGCGCTGCGGCCACGGCGACCAAGAGCTGACGCCGGCCGGTCCTGAGGCAGGGGCGGCACTCACGCCGTACGACAAGGGCGGCACTCCCGGGGTACGGGGGTGCCGCCCCTGTCGTGCCGCCGGTGCTCAGTCCAGCCAGTGCTCCCGGCCGATGCTGATCAGCCGCATCTGGCGGGTCGCGACCTGGGCGACGCGCCGCCGCTCCTCCTCCGGAGCCTCCAGGGCGTCCAGGAACAGCGAGGCCGTCATCAGCATCTGGTCGACGTAGAGGTCGGCCAGCATGAGGAGGTCGTCGTCGTTCCAGCCCTCGGAAACCGGGTCCTTGGTGAGTGCGACCTTCACGTCGTCGGCGAAACGGGCCAGTTGGTCCTGGATCGCCTCCCGTACGGACTGCACTCCGCCGTGCCGCTCACGGGCGATGAAACGGACGTGGGCCGGGTGCGTCGCGACGTGCTGGGCGATCAACCCGACGGCGCGCTCTATGCGTTGGTCGCTGTCGCCGGACGAGGAGACGATCGTGCGGATCATCGGGTGCAGGCTGCCCAGCGCCTCTTCGACGAGGGCGACACCGAGGTCGGCGGTGGAACGGAAGTGCCGGTAGAAGGCCGTCGGGGCGACGCCGACGGCACGGGTGACCTCGCGCAGACCGAGACTGCTCAGGCTCTGCTCCTCCAGCAGTCCCAACGCCGCGTCCAGCAGCGCCTGTCGGGTCTTCTGTTTCTGGGCCTGCCGAAGGCCGAGGGTGTGACTCATGCCATGCAGTTAACAACTGTTCTCTGGAATTGAAAAGCCGTGGGACGCGCTAGACTTGGTAGTCAGTGAACAACTGTTACTACAACTGTTCACTGAAACGTAACGAGAGAGATCGATCAGAGAGATCTCGAAGGGGGACTCGATCCCAATGCTGTTTCTCGTCGCCGCACTCCTGCTGCTGGGCGTGCTGCTCGGCACCGTGGCCCACGCACCGCTCGCCTTCACCGCCGTCGCCGCCGCCGTGATCGCCGCCTGGCTGGGCATCTTCGCCGCCCGCGAGCGCCGCGCCCGCCGCAACTGACCCCGCCCACCGCAACTGACCCCGCCCACCGCACCGCACCGACTTCTCGGGAGCTGATACCCATGCAACTCACCGCCCCGGCCACCGCCCGCCCCGGCACCACCCGCAACCGGACCCGCGACGCCGACGGCATGGCCGTGGCGTCCTTCATCCTCGGCCTCCTCGGCCTGCTGGTCTTCAACATCTTCCTCGGCCCGGTCGCCATCGTCCTGGCGGCAGTGTCCCTGTGGCGCGGCACCAAGCGCAGGGGCCGCGCCTTCCTCGGCATGGGCCTCGGGGTCGCCGACCTGCTGGTCCTGCTGGCGTTCGTGCAGCTGGACAACACGCTGTCCTGGAGCTTCTAGTCGCAGCCAGCGGAGCTGCGACCCAGCGGCAAGCGGCCGGGGAGGAGCCGCAGCCGCAGCCGCGAGCCGACACGGCCCTGCGGCGACGCAGGCGGCGCGCAGGACCTGAGCTGAACCCCGGGGCACCTTGACGCGAGGCCGTTTACCGGCGCCCCTTAGAATCGTGGCCACCATGGCTTACCTCGACCACGCCGCGACGACCCCCATGCTCCCGGAGGCGGCAGAGGCACTCACCGCCCAGCTGAGCGTCACCGGCAACGCCTCCTCCCTCCACGCATCCGGCCGCCGCGCGAGGCGCACCGTCGAGGAGGCCCGCGAAACCCTCGCGGAAGCGCTCGGCGCCCGCCCCAGCGAGGTCGTCTTCACGTCCGGCGGCACCGAGGCCGACAACCTCGCGGTCAAGGGCCTGTACTGGTCCCGCCGCGACGCCGACCCGGCAGGCACCCGCACCCGCGTCCTGGCCAGCCCCGTCGAACACCACGCCGTCCTCGACGCCGTCCACTGGCTCGCCGAACACGAGGGCGCCACGGTCGAGTACCTCCCGGTCGACTCCCACGGCCGGGTCCACCCGGACGCCCTGCGCGAGGCCATCGCCCGCAACCCCGACGACATCGCCCTCGCCACCGTGATGTGGGCCAACAACGAGATCGGCACGATCATGCCGGTCCGAGAACTGGCCGACGTGGCAAGGGAGTTCGACGTCCCGCTGCACGCCGACGCCGTCCAGGCCTTCGGCCAGGTCCCCGTCGACTTCGCCGCCTCCGGCCTCGCCGCGATGACGGTGTCGGGCCACAAGATCGGCGGCCCCTACGGCATCGGCGCCCTGATTCTCGGCCGCGAGTACACCCCCGTACCCGTCCTGCACGGCGGCGGCCAGGAGCGCCACGTGCGCTCCGGCACCCTCGATGTCCCCGCCATCGCCTCCTTCGCGGTCGCCGGCCGCCTCGCCGCCGAACAGCGCGAGTGGTTCGCCTCCGAGATCGGCGCCCTGCGCGACGCCCTGGTCGAGGCGGTCCGTACGGCGGTGCCGGACGCGATCCTCGGCGGCGACCCGGCACCCGGTGGCCGCCTCCCGGCCAACGCGCACTTCACCTTCCCGGGCTGCGAGGGCGACTCCCTGCTCCTGCTCCTGGACGCCCAGGGCATCGAGTGCTCCACCGGCTCCGCCTGCACCGCGGGCGTCGCCCAGCCCAGCCACGTCCTCCTGGCCACCGGTACCGACCCCGACCTGGCCCGCGGCACCCTGCGCTTCTCCCTCGGCCACACCTCCACGGAGGCCGACGTCGAGGCGGTCGCCAAGGCGATCGGCCCGGCGGTGGAACGGGCACGGGCAGCCGGGCTCACATAGGCCGCTACGCCGGTGCCGTGTGCGCCGCCCGTACGAGCTTCATGTACCGGTCCCAGTCCCAGTGCTCCCCGGGATCGGTGTGATCGGTGCCCGGCACCTCCACGTGGCCGATGATGTGCTCGCGGTCGACGGGGATGTCGTAGCGCGCGCATATCCGGGCCGTGAGCCGCGCCGAGGCCTCGTACATCTCGTCCGTGAGGTCCTGCGGCCGGTCCACGAAGCCCTCGTGCTCGATGCCGATGCTGCGCTCGTTGTAGTCGCGGTTGCCCGCGTGGTACGCCACGTCCAGCTCGCGGATCATCTGCGTGACGTGGCCGTCCTTGCGGACGATGTAGTGCGCGGCCGCACCGTGCTCCGGGTCCTGGAACACCTTCACCGCGCTGTCGAAGCTGCCCTGGGTGACATGGATGATCACCATGTCTATGCCGTAGTCGTCGGGACGGTCCGCCCGCCGCCAGTTCGCATCCGACGCCGCCACCCACCGCGCGTCGGCGTAGTCGACCTCGCCCTCCTTGCGCGGCTTCTCCACGCCCGGCACCCGCCACCACAGCCGCGCCAACTCGTCGCGGGCCAGCACGGCCGAACCCACCGCGGCCGCCGTCCCGCCGATGAGCAACGCACGACGCCCGACCTTCCGGTCGCCGTCCTTCGAAGCCTTCCGCTGTCCCATGTGATCGTCAACGCATACTCGCGGGCCCTGGTTCCCGCGCCCCGTACCCTGGAAGCGTTATGACTCACACCGCGCAGCCCTCCCGCCCCCTCCGCGTCCTCGCCGCCATGTCCGGCGGGGTCGACTCCGCTGTAGCCGCCGCCCGCGCCGCCGAGGCGGGCCACGACGTCACCGGCGTCCACCTCGCGCTCTCCGCGAACCCCCAATCCTTCCGCACGGGCGCGCGGGGCTGTTGCACCATCGAGGACTCGCGCGACGCCCGCCGCGCCGCCGACGTCATCGGCATCCCCTTCTATGTGTGGGACCTCGCCGACCGCTTCCGGGAGGACGTGGTCGAGGACTTCATCGCCGAGTACGAGGCGGGCCGCACCCCGAACCCGTGCCTGCGCTGCAACGAGAAGATCAAGTTCGCGGCCCTGCTGGACAAGGCGCTGGCCCTCGGCTTCGACGCGGTCTGCACCGGCCACTACGCCACGGTCGTGCTGAACGAGGACGGCACGCGCGAGCTGCACCGCGCCTCCGACATGGCCAAGGACCAGTCGTACGTCCTCGGCGTCCTGGACGAGAAGCAGCTGGCGCACGCCATGTTCCCGCTCGGCGACACCCTGACGACGAAGGACGAGATCCGCGCCGAGGCCGAGCGCCGCGGTCTGGCGGTCGCCAAGAAGCCCGACTCGCACGACATCTGCTTCATCGCCGACGGCGACACCCAGGGCTTCCTCGCGAACCGCCTCGGCAAGGCGGAGGGCGACATCGTCGACGAGTCGGGAGCCAAGCTCGGCACCCACGAGGGCGCGTACGGCTTCACCATCGGCCAGCGCAAGGGCCTGCGCATCGGCACCCCGGCCTCCGACGGCAAGCCGCGCTACGTCCTCGACATCTCGCCGGTGAACAACACGGTGACGGTCGGCCCGGCGGCCTCCCTCGACGTCAGCGCCCTGACCGCCATCAAGCCCCGCTGGTGCGGCACCGCCCCGACCGGCCCCGGCACCTACACCGCCCAGCTCCGCGCCCACGGCGGCGAGACCGAGGTGACCGCCGAGCTGATCGACGGCTCCCTGCACGTCACGTTCACCGAGCCGGTCCGCGGCGTGGCGCCCGGCCAGGCGATCGTCCTGTACGACGGCACGCGCGTGGTCGGCTCGGCGACGATCGTGTCGACGACGCGGGCGACGGCGGGCGTGGCCTGAGCCCCGGCGCGGGCCACGCGTGTGTGCGGACCGATACGGATCACTCCCCGAACTCCTTGAAGAACTCCGCCAGCACCGGCCCGAGGACGTCCGGCTCCACCATGTGGGTCTGCCCCGCCAGACTCCGGTACGTCCCCTCGGGCACGGTCTCCGCGACCGCCCGCGCCGCCTCGCGCATCCATGCGGGGCTCGCGCTGCCCGCGACAGCCAGCACCGGAACCGTGATCGAGGACAGCTGGGCCCGGGGCACCAGGCCGTCGCCCATCACGGCGTTGTCGTAGGCGAGACTCGGCGCGATCGTCTCCATGCCGGCCCACATGGGGGACTGGCGGGCCCCCTGGATCATCTGCTCGGCCATCCCGGTCAGCCGCAGGAAGAGCTCCACGGCGTCCCCGCGCCGGCCCTCCGCCAACGCCTCGGTCAGCCGCTCGGTGTACTCCGCGCGCTCCTTCGCGCCGCCCTCGTGGACGGAGAACGGCACCTCGTACACCGCGACCTGACGCACCGGCAGCCCGTCGGCCGCCGCCTCCAGCACCAGCGCTCCGCCTGACGAGATGCCGCACAACGCCGCCTCGCCGCCCACCGCCTCGATCAGCGCGGCGAGGTCCTCGACCTCCCGCTCCACCGCGTACGGCCGCGTGTCACCGCTCTCGCCACGCCCTCGCCGGTCGTACGTGACCACCCTGAAGTGCTCCGCCAGAGGCACGGCCAGTGGCGCCACCGTGCCCCCGGTGGACATCGCGCCGCTGACGAGGATCAACGCCGGACCCTCACCGCTGATCTCGTACGCGAGGGAGGTGCCGTCGGCCGAAAATGTCTTCTTGTCCATGCCTGTGGAGACTGCCGTACGGCACGGGACTAATCGCTTACGACACTTCGACTTCGTAGAAGCAGAGGTGGTCCTTGATCTCGGCCACGTCCGGCTTCGGGTCCGGGTACGTCCAGACGAGGTCCGCCGCGTCCGGCAGCGACCAGTAGGAGGCCGTTCCCTTGAACGGGCAGTAGGTGTGCGTGTCGGAGGGCGTCAGCAGCTCCAGCCGTACGTCCTCGGCCGGGATGTAGTAGCGCACCGGACAGCCCGTCTCCCGCAGGAGGAGCGGTCGGTCGGTCTCCGCCAGGACCTGGTCGCCGTGGACGACCCGTACGCGCTGGGTGCCCTGCTCGATCGTGATCGTGTGTCCGTCAGCCATACCCGAAAAGCGTTCGCGAGCCCCCGGTTCTTCCCGCGTACGGTGACTGCATGCGAATCTGCGTCTTCCTCTCCGCCGCCGACCTCGACGACCGTTACACGCGCCCCGCGCGCGAGTTCGCGAAACTGCTGGGCAAGGGCGGGCACACGCTCGTGTGGGGCGGCTCCGACGTCGGGCTGATGAAGGTGGTCGCCGACGGGGTGCAGGAGGCGGGCGGGCGGCTCGTCGGGGTCTCGGTGGAGTTCCTGGCCGCGAAGGTCCGCCCGGGCGTCGACGAGATGGTGATCGCGAAGGACCTGGCCGAGCGCAAGAGGCTGCTCCTGGAGAAGGCCGACGCGGTGGTGATCATGGTCGGTGGCACGGGGACCCTGGACGAGGCGACGGAGATCCTGGAGCTGAAGAAGCACGGCCACACGGACAAGCCGGTGGTCCTGCTCAACACCGCGGGCTTCTACGACGGCCTGAAGGAACAGTTCCGCCGCATGGAGGACGAGGGCTTCCTGCCCCGCCCGCTGACCGACCTGGTGTTCTTCGCGGAGGAGCCGGTGGGGGCGCTGGCGTACCTGGAGGAGAGCCGGGGAGTGGAATGAGCCGGGGCGGGAGTGGCCTCCCGCTGATGCGAGCATGGCGGGCATGGCTACACATGTGATCACCGGAGCGGGCTCCGGCATCGGCGCGGCCGTCGCCCGCCGCCTGCACGCGCGCGGGGACGAACTCGTCCTCCACGCGCGCGACGCGGGCCGCGCGAAGGAACTGGCGGCGGAGTTCCCCGGCGCGAAGACGCTGGTCGGCGACCTGGCGGACCCGGACAAGCTGTCCTGGGCCTTCTCCCACCAGACGCTCCCGGACCGGGTGGACTCGCTGCTCCACATCGCCGGGGTCGTGGACCTGGGTGCGGTGGGCGACCTGACCCCGAAGTCCTGGCGCCACCAGCTGAACGTCAACCTGATCTCCCCGGCCGAACTGACCCGCCACTTCCTCCCCCAACTCCGCGCCAGCCGCGGCCACGTGGTCTTCGTGAACTCGGGCGCCGGCCTCAACGCCCACGCCGACTGGTCGGCGTACGCCGCCTCGAAGCACGGCCTGAAGGCCCTGGCGGACTCCCTGCGCCACGAGGAACACGGCAACGGCATCCGCGTCACCACCGTCTACCCCGGCCGCACGGCAAGCCCCATGCAGGCCAAGGTCCACCAGCAGGAGGGCAAGGAGTACGACGCGTCGAAGTGGATCGACCCCGAATCGGTGGCCACGACGATCCTGATGGCCATCGACCTCCCCCGGGACGCGGAGGTCAACGACCTGACGGTGCGACCGGGGCGCTGATTTCGCCCCGCCGGTAAGTCAGCCCCTCCGGCGTTTGAGGAGCGGGGGTCCAGGGGGCAGAGCCCCCTGGCGGGGTGGAAGGGGCGGAGCCCCTTCAGGATGGGACGGGTAGGGGCGG
>NZ_LLZG01000031.1 GCF_001509475.1 Streptomyces regalis | reverse complement strand
CCGGGGGGTCCCCTCCGGCGTCCACCGCGCCCCCTTGTCCACGCTCGGCCCCGCCTTCCACCCCTCCATGACCGTGATCCGGCCCCCCTCCGCCTCGAAGACCCTCCCCGTCACGCCCTCGCTCGCCGGTGAGCCCAGCCAGACGACCAACGGGGAGACGTTCTCCGGGGCCATGGCGTCGAAGCCCGCGTCGGGGGCCGCCATCGACTCCGCGAAGGTGCGTTCCGTCATGCGGGTGCGGGCCGCCGGGGCGATCGCGTTGACCTGGACGCCGTAGCGGGCCAGCTCGGCCGCCGCGACCAGGGTCAGGGCGACGATGCCGGCCTTCGCGGCGCTGTAGTTGGCCTGGCCGACCGAGCCCAACAACCCCGCCCCACTGCTCGTGTTGACGACCCGGGCGACCGGCGTGCGGCCCGCCTTCGCCTCCGCCCGCCAGTGCGCGGCCGCGTGCTTCAGGGGGAGGAAGTGGCCCTTGAGGTGGACGCGTACGACTGCGTCCCAGTCGTCCTCGTCGAGATTGACCAGCATCCGGTCACGCAGGAAGCCGGCGTTGTTGACGAGGGTGTCGAGACGGCCGTACGTCTCCAGCGCGGCCGCAACCAGCGACGCCGCCCCGGCGCTCGTCGCGATGTCGCCGCCGTGCGCGATGGCCTCGCCGCCCGCCGCGCGGATCTCGTCGACCACCTGCCGGGCCGGGCTGTCGACGGCCATCCGTCGGGCCGGGCCGTCCGCACCCGGTGTGCCGTCGAGGCCGACCCCGAGGTCGTTGACGACGACCTTCGCCCCCGCCGCGGCGAACGCGAGCGCGTGCGCGCGACCGAGACCCCGGCCCGCGCCGGTGACGACCACGACCCGCCCTGCGCAGATCCGGCTCATGTCATGCCTCCTTGTTGACCGTTGCGGCGTCCAGGAACGCGGGCCGCTCGCCCCCGCCGTGCACGAGCAGGCTCGCTCCGCTGATGTAGGCGGCGGCGCCGGAGGCGAGGAAGACGGCGGCCGCGCCCACGTCGGCCGGTTCGGCGAGGCGGCCGAGCGGGACGGTGCGGGAGACGGCGGCGATGCCGTCCTCGCCCCCGTAGTGGAGAGGCGACTGCTCCGTGCGGACCATGCCGACGACCAGCGTGTTGACCCGGACCTCCGGCGCCCACTCCACCGCCATCGAGCGGGCCAGGCTCTCCAGTCCGGCCTTGGCCGCCCCGTACGCCGCCGACCCGGGCGACGGGCGGCCGCCACTGACGCTGCCGATCATCACCACCGAGCCCCGCGCGCGCTTCAGGTGCTCGTACGCGGCCAGGGATGCCGTCATCGGCGCGACGAGGTTCAGCTCGATCACGCGCGCGTGCCGCTCGGCGTCCACGTCCGTCAACCGTCGGTACGGTGTGCCACCCGCGTTGTTGACGAGGACATCGAGGCGGGGCAACGCCGCGAAGAAGGCCCGTACGGCTGCCGCGTCGCGGAGGTCGAGCGGCCTGAACTCCGCCCCGGTCAGCGGGACTTCGGGCGGTCTGCGCGCGCAGATCACGACGTCCGCGCCGGCCTCGACAAAGGCTTTCGCCGTGCCAGCGCCGACGCCCCGGGTACCGCCCGTGACGACCACGACCTTCCCGTCCAGCCCCATTCCCGGCTACCCTTCACCTAACAAACGTTTGGTGGAAAGGTAGCTGATGCGGCCATGGGTGTCTCCACCTCGTCCCCGGAAAAGGGGCACGAAAAAAATGGAATCGCCGTCGTCACGGTCGACTTCCCGCCGGTGAACGCCCTGCCGGTGAAGGGCTGGTTCGCCCTGGCCGACGCCGTGCGGGCAGCGGGCCGCGCCCCGGAGATCCGGTGTGTCGTCCTCACGGCCGAGGGGCGCGGGTTCAACGCGGGCGTGGACATCAAGGAGATACAGAGGGACGGGAACAGCGCGCTGATCGGCGTCAACCGCGCCTGCGCGGAGGCCTTCGCGGCGGTGTACGACTGCGAGGTGCCCGTCGTCGCGGCCGTGCACGGCTTCTGCCTGGGCGGCGGTATCGGCCTGGTGGGCAACGCGGACGCGATCGTGGCGAGCGAGGACGCCGCCTTCGGACTGCCCGAGCTGGACCGGGGAGCACTGGGCGCGGCCACCCATCTGGCCCGGCTGGTCCCCCGGCATCTGATGCGCGCGCTGTACTACACCTCGCGCACGGCGACCGCGGCCGAGCTGCACGCGCACGGCTCGGTGTGGCGGGTGGTGCCGCGCGAGGAACTGCGCACCGCGGCCCTGGAGTTGGCCCGCGAGATCGCCGCCAAGGACGGGCAGCTGCTGCGCCTCGCCAAGGCGGCCATCAACGGCATCGATCCGGTCGACGTGCGTCGCAGCTACCGCTTCGAGCAGGGCTTCACCTTCGAGGCCGGCCTCAGCGGGGTGGCCGACCGGGTGCGTGACACCTTCGGCAGGACGGATGAGGGGGCATAGGTGAGTGACAAGACGATGACTGCCGACCAGGTCGTCTCCCGGCTGCACAGCGGCATGACCCTCGGCATCGGCGGCTGGGGCTCGCGCCGCAAACCCATGGCCCTGGTCAGGGCTCTGCTCCGGTCCGACGTCACCGACCTCACCGTCGTCTCCTACGGCGGCCCGGACGTCGGCATGCTCGCCGCCGCCGGCCGGATCCGGAAGCTGGTCGCCCCCTTCGCCACCCTCGACTCCATCCCCCTCGAACCGCACTTCCGCGCGGCCCGGGAGCGCGGCGCCTTCGACATGATGGAGGTCGACGAGGCGATGTTCATGTGGGGGCTGCACGCGGCCGCGAACCGGCTGCCCTTCCTGCCGGTGCGGGCCGGGATCGGCTCGGATGTGATGCGGGTCAACCCTGGCCTGCGGACGGTGACTTCGCCGTACGACGACGGGGAGACGTTCGTCGCCATGCCCGCGCTGCGGCTCGACGCGGCCCTGGTCCACGTCAACCGCGCCGACCGGCTGGGCAACGGGCAGTATCTGGGACCCGACCCGTACTTCGACGACCTGTTCTGCGAGGCGGCCGACGCGGCGTACGTCTCCTGCGAACGAGTCGTCGACACGGCCGAGTTGACGAAAGACGCGGCCCCGCAGTCGCTGCTGATCAAGCGGCACACGGTGACCGGTGTCGTCGAGGCCCCGAACGGGGCGCACTTCACGTCCTGCGCGCCCGACTACGGCCGGGACGAGGCCTTCCAGAAGACGTACGCGACCACGCCCTGGCCGCAGTTCGCGGCGCGGTTCCTGGGCGGGGACGAGCAGGCGTACCGGTCGGCGGTCGGGGAGGGGTCATGACGGAGGTCACCGGCACGCCCTTTCTCCCGCCCACCCGCGCCGAGTACTGCGTGATCGCCTGCGCCGAGGCCTGGCGCGACGCGGGGGAGATCCTGGCGAGCCCGATGGGCCTGATCCCGCCCGTGGGCGCCCGGCTGGCCCGGCTGACGTTCTCGCCGGAGCTGCTGCTGACCGACGGCGAGGCGATGCTCGTCCGCCCGGACGGGACGACCGAGGGCTGGTTGCCGTACCGGCAGCACCTGGCCCTGGTCACCGGTGGCCGTCGGCACGTGATGATGGGCGCGAGCCAGATCGACCGGTACGGCAACCAGAACATCTCGTGCATCGGGGACTGGGAGCGGCCGAAACGGCAGCTGCTCGGGGTGCGCGGTGCGCCGGTCAACACCCTCAACAATCCGACCAGTTACTGGATCCCGAGGCATTCCCGGCGGGTGTTCGTCGAGAAGGTCGACCTGGTGTGCGGGGTGGGCTACGACCACGCGGGCGGTGCCCGATATCACCGCATCCCCCGTGTCGTCTCCGACCTCGGCGTCTTCGACTTCGCCACGCCCGACCACGCGATGCGTCTGGCCTCGCTCCATCCGGGAGTCACGCTGAAGCAGGTCAGGGAGGCGACCGCGTTCGACCTGGTCGTCCCGGACGACGTGCCGCCGACCCGCGACCCCACCGCCGACGAACTGCGCCTCATCCGTGAGGTCATCGACCCGGCGAACACCCGCGCAAGGGAGGTCGGTGCGTGAGGGAGACGCCGCTGACCCGGCTGGTCGGGGTCCGCCACCCGATCGTGCAGACGGGGATGGGCTGGGTGGCGGGCCCGCGGCTGGTCTCGGCGACGGCGAACGCGGGTGCGCTGGGCATCCTGGCCTCCGCGACGATGACCGTCGACCGGCTGCGTGCGGCGATACGCGAGGTCAGGTCCCGTACGGACGCGCCGTTCGGCGTGAATCTGCGCGCGGATGCCTCGGACGCCGGCGACCGGGTCCGCGTCATGATCGACGAGGGTGTGCGCGTCGCCTCCTTCGCTCTCGCGCCCTCCCCCGAGCTGATCGCCGAGCTCAAGGACGCGGGCGTGATCGTCATTTGCTCGATCGGTGCCCGGCGGCATGCCGAGAAGGTCGCGGCCTGGGGTGCGGACGCGGTGATCGTGCAGGGCGGGGAGGGCGGCGGGCACACCGGTGAGGTGGCGACGACGGTGCTGCTGCCGCAGGTGGTCGACGCCGTGGACATACCGGTCGTGGCGGCGGGCGGCTTCTTCGACGGACGGGGACTGGTCGCGGCGCTGGCCTACGGGGCGGCGGGGGTCGCGATGGGCACGCGGTTCCTGCTGACGTCGGACTCGACGGTGCCGGATGCGGTGAAGGCGCGGTATCTGGCGGCGACGGTCAAGGACGTGACGGTGACCTGGGCGGTCGACGGCCTACCGCACCGCATGCTCCGTACGGACCTGGTGGCCGCGCTGGAGAACTCCGGCCGTACGAAGGCCCTGGTGCACGCGGTCCGTCGGGCGTCCGGCTTCCGGAAGCTGTCGGGGCTGACCTGGCGGCAACTGATCCACGACGGCCTGGCGATGCGGCACGGCAAGGACCTCACCTGGAGCCAGGTCCTGCTCGCCGCGAACACGCCGATGCTGCTCAGGGCGTCGATGGTGGACGGCCGTACGGATCTGGGGGTGATGGCCTCCGGGCAGGTCGCCGGGGTGATCGACGACCTGCCGTCCTGCGCGGAGCTGGTGGAACGGATCATGAAGGAGGCCGAGGAGGTGCGGAACCGCCTCAAGGACTGACAGCTACAGCCTCTCGATGATCGTCACATTCGCCTGTCCCCCGCCCTCGCACATCGGCACCATCCCCAACGGCCCCCTCGCACTGCTCGGCCCCTGGGGGCCTCCCAGGCTTCGGGAGCCTGCGCCGGACTCCGTCCGTCGAAGTGGGTGGTCGCGCCGTCGTCGCCGTCACAGCCTCTCGATGATCGTCACATTCGCCTGTCCCCCGCCCTCGCACATCGTCTGCAGTCCGAGCCGGCCCCCGGTGCGCTCCAGTTCGTGCAGCAGGGTCGTCATCAGCTTCACGCCCGTGGCACCCAGCGGATGTCCCAGAGCGATCGCGCCGCCGTTGACGTTGACCTTCTCCGGATCCGCGCCGGTCTCCTTCAGCCAGGCCAGGACGACCGGCGCGAAGGCCTCGTTGATCTCGACGAGGTCGATGTCGTCGATGGACAGGCCGGTCTTCTTCAGGGCGTGGGCGGTGGCGGGGATGGGGGCGGTGAGCATGCGGATGGGATCCTCACCGCGCACCGAGAGGTGGTGCACCCGGGCCCGGGGCGTGAGCCCATGCTCGCGCACCGCCCGCTCCGAGGCCAGCAGCATCGCCGCCGCGCCGTCGGAGACCTGCGAGGAACAGGCGGCCGTGATCGTGCCGCCGTCGATGACCGGCTTCAGCCCGGCCATCTTCTCCAGCGAGGTGTCCCGGCGCGGCCCCTCGTCCACGGCGACCTGCCCGTAGGGCACGAGCTCCCGCTCGAAGCGGCCCTCGTCGATCGCGCGCAGCGCCCGCCGGTGCGAACGCAGGGCGAACTCCTCCTGGTCCTGCCGGCTGATCCCCCACTTCGCGGCGATCATCTCGGCGCCGACGAACTGGTTCACCGGCTTCTCCCCGTACCGCGCCCGCCAGCCCTCGCTGCCCGCGAAGGGGCCCGCCGTCAGGCCCAGCGGTTCGGCGGCCTGCCGGGTGGCGAAGGCGATGGGGATCATCGACATGTTCTGCACGCCGCCCGCGACCACCAGGTCCTGGGTGCCGGACAGCACGCCCTGCGCCGCGAAGTGCACGGCCTGCTGCGAGGACCCGCACTGCCGGTCCACGGTCACGCCCGGCACCTCCTCGGGCAGTCCCGCCGCCAGCCAGCAGGTCCGCGCGATGTCCCCGGCCTGCGGCCCCACGGTGTCCAGGCAGCCGAAGACGACGTCCTCGACGGCGGCCGGGTCCATGCCCGCGCGCGAGACGAGTTCCTTGAGGACATGCGCGCCCAGGTCGGCCGGATGGACCCCGCTGAGCCCTCCTCCGCGCCGCCCGACGGGCGTACGGACCGCTTCGACGATGTAGGCCTCGGCCATGGCAACTCCCGTGACTCGTCAGTGAGTTACGTACGTACGGCGATCCCGTCCAGCACCATCGACAGGTACTGCCGGGCGATCTCCTCCGGGCTGTGCTGTCCGCCGGGCCGGTACCAGGACGCGGCGACCCACACCGTGTCCCGCACGAACCGGTAGGTGAGCCGGACGTCCAGGTCGGACCGGAAGACCTCGGCCGCGACCCCGCGCTCCAGCGTGGACAGCCACGCCTTCTCGAACCTGCGCTGCGACTCGGCGAGGAACGCGAACCGCTCCTGCGCCACCAGCTGTCTGTTCTCCTTCTGGTAGATCGCGACGGCGGCCCGATGCCGGTCGATCTCCCGGAACGACTCGGTGACCAGCGCCTGAAGCGTCTCGCGCGGGTCCAGCCCGGCCTCCAGGACGGCGTCGTAGCCACTCCACAGCTCATCGAGGAAGGTCCGCAGGATCTCCTCCAGCATCGACTCCTTGGAGTCGAAGTGGTAGTAGAGGCTGCCCGCGAGCATGCCCGCGTGGTCGGCGATCTTGCGTACGGTGGTGGCGTTGTAGCCCTGCTCGGCGAAGACCTCGGCGGCGGTGTCGAGGAGTTCGCGGCGCCTGGCGGCTGCCGCGGTCACCTGGGGCTTCTTCTTGGTCGGCACGGGTCCATTGTCGTCCTAGGCGTGCTGGCTGCTGACGGAGACGATCTCTCCCGTCATGTACGAGGAGTAGCCGGACGCCAGGAACACGATCACGTTGGCCACCTCCCAGGGTTCGGCGTACCGCCCGAAGGCTTCACGCGCGGTCAGCTCCTCCAACAACTCGGGGGTCGTCACCTTCACCAGGTGCGGGTGCATGGCGAGGCTCGGCGAGACCGCGTTGACCCGCACCCCGTACTCGGCCGCCTCCAGCGCGGCGCACCGGGTCAGCGCCATCACGCCTGCCTTCGCGGCCGCGTAATGCGCCTGCCCTGCCTGGGCGCGCCAGCCGACGACGGAGGCGTTGTTGACGATCACGCCGCCGGTGTCGCGCATACGGCGCAGGGCGGCCCGGGTGCATCTGAAGGTGCCGTTCAAGGTCACGTCGAGGACCTTCGACCACTGTTCGTCGGTCATGTCGACGAGCGGCGAAGTCCCACCGAGGCCCGCGTTGTTGACGAGGATGTCGAGCCGGCCGTGCTCCTGTACGGCGGTGTCGAACAGCGCCTGCACCTGCGTCTCGTCGGTGACATCGCACACCGCGGACGCCACCGCGCCCTCGAAGTCCCGGGCCAGCTCCGCCTCGTACTCCTTCAGTCGCCGCGCGTGCGCGTCGCTGATCAGCACGCGCGCGCCCTCTTCGAGGAAGCGGCGCGCGGTCGCCCCGCCGATGCCCGCGCCGGCCGCCGCGGTGATGACGGCGGTGCGTCCGCGGAGCAGTGCGTGCCCGGGAACGTACGTCGGCGCCTCGACGTTTGTCATGGCAGCACGCTAACCTACCAAACACTTGTTAGGGAAGAAGTCGCAGAGAGCTCGTGGGGCTCGTAGGGAGGGAGGGCGACCGTGGACGTCACCCACTGCGCCGCCGACGAGGCGTTCCGTGCCGAGGCCCGCGCCTGGCTGCGCGCGCATGTGCCGCCCGATCCGCTCCCGTCCCTGGAGACCGGGGAGGGCTTCGCGGCGCACCGGGCGTGGGAGGCCGAACTCGCCGCCGACCGCTGGTCGGTGGTCAACTGGCCGGCGGCGTACGGCGGCCGGGACGCCACGCTTGTGCGGTGGCTGCTGTTCGAGGAGGAGTACTACGCGGCCGGCGCACCGGGGCGCGTCAACCAGAACGGCGTCAGCCTGCTCGCCCCGACCCTCTTCGACCACGGCACGGAAGAGCAACGCGCGCGTGTGCTGCCGCCCATGGCCACCGGCGAGGTGGTCTGGGCTCAGGCGTGGTCGGAGCCCGAGGCCGGTTCCGACCTGGCGTCGCTGAAGTCGAGGGCCAGGCGCGTGGCGGGCGGTTGGCTGCTGTCCGGCCAGAAGACGTGGTCCTCGCGCGCCGCCTTCGCCGACCGTGCGTTCGGCCTGTTCCGCACCGACCCGGACGCCCCGAAGCCCCACCAAGGCCTGACCTACCTCATGTTCGACCTGCGCGCCCCCGGTGTCACGGTCCGCCCCATCGCCCGCCTCGACGGCAAGCCCGCCTTCGCCGAGCTGTTCCTGGACGAGGTGTTCGCACCGGACGAGGACGTGATCGGCGAGCCGGGCCAGGGCTGGCGCATCGCGATGTCGACGGCGGGCAACGAACGAGGGCTGATGCTGCGCTCCCCCGGCCGTTTCCTCGCGAGCGCCGACCGGCTTCACCGCCTCTGGCAGGCACAAGGCAGCCCGCAGAGCATGAAGAACCGCGTGGCCGACGCCCTGATCGGCGCCCGCGCCTACCAGCTCTTCACCTTCGCCGCCGCCTCCCGCTTCCTCGACGGCGAGTCGATCGGCCCGGAGTCCAGCCTGAACAAGGTCTTCTGGTCGGAGTACGACATCGCGCTGCACGAGACGGCCCTCGATCTGCTGGGCCCCGAGGGCGAGCTGACCGACACCGACTGGTCCGAGCGATACGTCTTCTCCCTCGCCGGCACCGTCTACGCCGGGACGAACGAGATCCAGCGCGACATCATCGCCGAGCGACTGCTCGGCCTGCCGAAGGGGCGACGCTGATGCCGTTCCTCCTCGACGCGGAGCAGCGGGCGTTCGCGGACTCGCTGGATGCCATGCTGGCGGCTGCGGACACACCCTCGGCCGTACGGGACTGGAGCCGGGGCGAGCATGGGCGGGGCCGGGCGCTGTGGTCGCGTATCGCCGAAGCCGGGGTGTTCGCGCTGGCGGTTCCGGAGGCGTACGAAGGGCTGGGCCCCCGGCCAGTCGAACTCGCCGTCGCCTTCATGGAGTTGGGGCGCCACGTGGTGCCGGGACCGCTGGTGGAGACGGTCACGGCAGCGATCCTGCTCGCAGACCTACCCGACCCCGGCCCGGCCAAGCGGCTCCTGCCGGCGCTGGCGACGGGCGAGCTGATGGCGACGCTGGCATGGACAGCGCCGTATGCCTTGGACGGTGACGCGGCCGGCACCCACCTCGCGTTCACCGCGCAGGGCCTGCACCTCTCCCCGGGCCACGGCCCGGTACGGCGCTCCCTCGACCCGGCCCGCCGCCTCGCCCCTCTCGAACCCGGCGGCGAGCTGCTCAGCCCCGACCCACCCACCGCCCAGGCCCTCGCCTACGCCCGTCTCACCACCGCCGCCCAGGCCCTCGGCGTCGGTCTCGCGCTCCTCGACAAGACCGTCGCCTACGTCAAGCAGCGCACCCAGTTCGGCGTCCCCATAGGCTCGTTCCAGGCGGTCAAGCACCGGCTGGCCGACGCGAAGATCGCCCTGGAGTTCGCCCGGCCCCTCCTCTTCGGCGCCGCGCTCACCATGGCGCCCGCCGACGTGGCCGCCGCCAAGGTCACCGCCTGCGAGGCGGCGTACGCCACCGCCCGTACCGCGCTCCAGTTGCACGGCGCGATCGGCTACACGGCGGAGTACGAGCTGTCACTGTGGCTGACCAAGGCCCGCGCCCTGCGCACCGCCTGGGGCAGCCCGGACGCGTGCAGGGCCGAAGTACTCAGCTCGGATCGTCCATGGCGCTGATCGTCTCAGTGGTGATCGTCTCAGTGGTGATCGCCGCTGGTGAGCTCGCGGTACTCCTCCTGCGTCGGCTTCGCGATCCCCGTCTGCGGGCCGAACATGGCGTTCGCCAGCCGGGCCCGCACCCGGTGGGACGGTTTGACCCGGCGCCGGACGCCGTTCGCGTCGACGAGCGGGCCGATCTCGTACGGCGGGTGCTGCTCGTGCTGGGTGAGGGTGAACAGCTGCCCCTGCGAGAGGGGTTCGTGGATCTCGATGTACTCGCCGTTCGGGAGCCGCTTGATGGTGCCCGTCTCCCTGCCGTGCAGCACCTTGTCCCGGTCCCGGCGCTGGAGTCCCAGACAGATGCGCTTGGTCACCATGAAGGTGACGACCGGCGCGACGAAGACCGCGACCCGTACGAACCACGTGATCACGTTGATGGACAGATGCAGATGCGTGGCCACGATGTCGTTGCCGCCACCGATCAGCAGCACCGCGTACAGGCTCAGCCAGGCCGCGCCGAGCCCGGTGCGCACGGGCATGTTGCGCGGCCGGTCGAGGATGTGGTGCTCGCGTCTGTCGCCGGTGATCCACGCCTCGACGAAGGGATACACACCGAGCGCGAGCAGGATCAGCGGGAAGAGCGAGAAGGGGATGAAGACGCCCGGTTCCAGGGTGTGGCCCCAGAGGTTGATCTCCCATCCCGGCATCACCCGGATCAGGCCCTCGGAGAAGCCCAGGTACCAGTCGGGCTGGGCACCCGTGGTCACCATGTCCGGGCGGTAGGGCCCGAACGCCCAGACCGGGTTGATGCTGGCGATGCCGCCCATGATCGTCAGCACGCCGAAGACGAGGAAGAAGAAGCCGCCCGCCTTGGCCATGTACACCGGCAGGAAGGGCATGCCGACGACCGTCTTCTGATCGCGGCCGGGGCCCGGGTACTGCGTGTGCTTGTGGTAGAAGACCAGGATCAGATGGGCGACCACCAGACCGAGCATGATCCCCGGCAGCAGCAGGATGTGGATCGGGTACAGCCGCGCGATGAAGTCCTCCCCGGGGAACTCCCCGCCGAAGAGGAAGAACGCCACGTACGTCCCCACGATCGGGATCGACAGGATCGCGCCGTGGGCGAACCGCAGGCCGGTGCCGGACAGCAGGTCGTCGGGGAGGGAGTAGCCGGTCAGGCCGGTGACGATGCCGAGCATCAACAGGGTCCATCCGAACACCCAGTTGAGCTCGCGCGGCTTGCGGAAGGCGCCGGTGAAGAACACCCGCATCATGTGCACGAGCATGCCGGTGACGAAGACCAGCGCCGCCCAGTGGTGGATCTGCCGCATGAGCAGTCCGCCGCGCACCTCGAAGCTGATGTCGAGCGTGGACTCGTACGCCCTGGTCATCAGGACGCCGTTGAGGGGCTCGTAGGAGCCGTTGTAGACGACCTCGTTGGTGCTGGGCTCGAAGAACAGGGTGAGGTAGACGCCGGTGAGGATCAGGATGAGGAAGCTGTAGAGGCAGACCTCGCCCAGCATGAAGGACCAGTGGTCCGGGAAGACCTTGCGCATATTCGCCTTGGCCAGCGCGTACAGGCCGAGCCGCCCGTCTGCCCAGTCGGCGATCCTCTCGCCCTTGCCGGGCGGGGCGGATCTGCGCGCGGCCGTGCCTTCGTTCCCCGATCGTGCGCCGTCCATACGTCGCCGCCTCCCCGTCGGATCAACCACAGGGTGGCATGGGCGTACCGGCTGAGCCAATGGGGCGACCCGGGTGAGTCAGGACGGCCGTACGATGCCCTGCGCCCGCGCCGCCGCCAGCCACTTCGGGAACTCCCCGACCAGGCGGTCGTACAACTCGGCGTCGGAGACCGTACGCGGATCCGAACCGGCGTGGAAGAAGCCGGCGTTGTCGACCACCCGCTTGTCCGGCACCGCCAGCTCGTCGAGCTTGCGCAGGAAGTCGAACTGCCTGCTGGTCGGGTCCCCGAAGCCGATGAACTGCCAGAACAGCGGGAGCGGGGCCGCCTTGCACAGGTACCGTTCCGCGGCGAGCTTGTTGATGGGGCCGCCGTCGGTCTGGAACACGACCAGGGCGGGGTCCTTCGACCCGCTGTCCAGGTAGTGGTCGATGACGGCGTCCATGGCCAGGTGGTAGCTGGTCTTGCCCATGTGCCCGAGGCCGGACACGATCCGCTCGATCCGCCCCTGGTGGTCGGCCAGCGCGATCTCGGTCTCGGCGTCGACGTCGGTGGAGAAGAAGACCACCGGCACGGTCCCGTCGTCGTCGAAGTGCGCCGACAGCCCGAGCACCCGGTCGGCGAGCGCCTGCACACTGCCGTCCTGGTAGTACGGCTTCATCGACCCGGAGTAGTCGACGACCAGGTACACCGCTGCCCGCACGCCGTCCAGCCGGTGTTTCCGCAGCGACACCCCGGCGCTCTTGTACAAGCTGACCAGCGCGGGCGCGGTCTCCTCGACCTTGCTGAGACTGATCGCGGCCATAGGCTCTTCCCCCTCGTGCATCGTGCGGCTGCCGAGGTTACGGCACCATGGGCCCCGCCTCTCCCTCTGCCCACAGGTGTTCGCTATTTTGTTCGCCGCCGTCCCCACCGGCTCACCCTTCGTCCAGACCCCATCGAGGAGCCGGCTGTGGAGCCCGAGTCCACCCAGTCCGAGTCCGCCCAGCCCACCGTCACGACCTGCTATCGCCACCCCAAGGTGGAGTCCCACGTCCGCTGCACCCGCTGCGAGCGGTACATCTGCCCGGACTGCATGCGGGAGGCGGCCGTCGGCCACCAGTGCGTGGAGTGCGTGAAGGAGGGGGCGCGGTCGGTACGGCAGGCCCGGACGGTCGTCGGCGGGCGGATCGCCGCGACGCCGCTCGTGACCTCCGTGCTCATCGGGCTCAACGTCCTCGCCTACCTGGCCGAGGTGGTACGCCCGGAGATCCTGGACCGGTTCGCGATGCTCAGCGCCCGGCTGGTCGGGCCGGACGGCGGCTACGACGTCTACGAGCCCGGTCACCCGTCGGACTTCCACGCCGAGGGAGTGGTCGCCGGGCAGTGGGACCGGCTGCTGACCAGCGGATTCCTGCACACGCCGCCGACGGAGGGCACCTTCGGGCTGCTGCACATCGTGATGAACATGCTCTCGCTGTGGCAGCTCGGCCGGGTCGTGGAGCCCATGCTGGGCCGGGTCCGGTACGTCGCGCTCTATCTGCTGGCGACGCTGGGCGGTTCGGTGTTCGAACTGCTGCTCACCGACGTACACGTGGAGTCGGTCGGCGCGTCAGGCGCCATCTTCGGCCTCGGTGCCGCGTACTACGTCCTCGCCCGCCGCGTCGGTGCCGACATGCGCACCATCAATCGCTTCATGACGTTCCTGCTGCTGTGGCTGCTGCTCTCCGCGGGCCTCACCTCCTGGCAGGGGCACCTCGGCGGACTGCTGACGGGAGCCGCGGTCACGCTCGCCTACGCCTACGCCCCGCGCGGACCGCGCCAGGCCCTGATCCAGGCAGCCGCCTGCGTGGGCGTACTGGTGCTGCTGGCGGCGGTCGCCGTCGCCAGGGCCTCGGAGCTGACGGGCGGAGGGCTGGCCCAATGAGACGTAGCGGCGTCCTGCTCATCGCGGCCGTCCCGGTCGCCGTGGCCGCGGTCGTCTACTTCCTGGTCGCCTCGGACTCCGCCGAGAACTCGACCCTCGCCTGGCGTCACACCTAGGGCTCCATCGAGGACCTCGACGACGGCCAGGGCTACACCGCCGGCATCATCGGCTTCTGCACCGGCACCCACAACTTGCTCGCCCTGGTCGAGAACTACACCGAGGACCACACCGAGGACCACCGGGACAACGGCCTCGCCCCGTACCTGCCCGCGCTGCGCAAGGGCGACGGCACCGACTCCCACGAGGGCCTGGACCCCGGTTCCACGGCGGCGGCAGACGTACAAGGTGCCCTGAGCAGGTGCGGCGAAGCCCGCGGCGCCGGCACGGCAGCGCTCTGAAGGGCGCGGGGGCTGTATCGGGAAAGGCGACGGCGCCCGCCCTTTCGTCCGGTCGGGGACAAGGGGCAGGCGCCGTCTGTGTTCCGTACGCCGTTGTACGGGACGTTCTCTGAGCGACCGTCAGGTCACTTGTGGTGCCGTCAGGTCACGTGTGGTGCCGTCAGACCATCAGCGAGCGGTCCGTCGGCCGGATCGGGGCCGGCAGTTCGCTGGCACCGGTCAGGAAGCGGTCGCAGCCGCGGGCGGCCGAGCGGCCCTCGGCGATGGCCCACACGATGAGCGACTGACCACGGCCGGCGTCACCGGCGACGAACACGCCCGGCACGTTGGTCTGGAAGTCGGCGTCGCGGGCGATGTTGCCGCGCTCGTCGAGGTCCAGGCCGAACTGGTCCACGAGACCGTTCTCGCGGTCGGTGCCCGTGAAGCCCATCGCCAGCGTCACCAGCTGGGCCGGGATCTTGCGCTCCGTGCCCGGCTTCGGGGTCAGCTTGCCCTCGACGAACTCCACCTCGGTGAGGTGCAGCCACTGGACGTTGCCGTCCTCGTCGCCCTCGAAGTGGGTGGTGGAGACGGAGTAGACCCGCTCGCCGCCCTCCTCGTGCGCGGACGTGACCTTGTAGAGCATCGGGAAGGTCGGCCACGGCTGGGAGACCGCGTTCCGCTCGTCGTTCGGGCGGGGCATGATCTCCAGCTGCGTCACCGAGGCCGCGCCCTGGCGATGGGCGGTGCCCACGCAGTCGGCGCCGGTGTCGCCACCACCGATGACCACGACGTGCTTGTCCTCGGCCGAGATCGGGGGCGTCACGAAGTCGCCCTCCTGGACCTTGTTGGCCAGCGGCAGGTACTCCATGGCCTGGTAGATGCCCTTGAGTTCGCGGCCGGGGACCGGGAGGTCACGGGCGGTCGTCGCACCGGCGGCGATGACAATCGCGTCGTACCGCTTCTTCAGGTCGGTCGCCTTGAGGTCGCGGCCGATCTCGATGCCGGTACGGAAGCGGGTGCCCTCCGCGCGCATCTGCTCGATACGGCGGTTGATGTGCCGCTTCTCCATCTTGAACTCGGGGATGCCGTAGCGCAGGAGGCCGCCGATGCGGTCCGCGCGCTCGTACACGGCCACGGTGTGGCCGGCCCGGGTCAGCTGCTGGGCGGCGGCGAGGCCCGCCGGGCCCGAGCCGATGACGGCGACGGTCTTGCCGGACAGGCGCTCCGGGGCCTGCGGGGCGACGGTGCCCGCGTCCCACGCCTTGTCGATGATCGAGACCTCGACGTTCTTGATGGTGACGGCCGGCTGGTTGATGCCGAGCACACACGCCGACTCACAGGGGGCCGGGCACAACCGCCCCGTGAACTCGGGGAAGTTGTTGGTCGCGTGCAGACGCTCGCTCGCGGCCGACCAGTCCTCGCGGTAGGCGTAGTCGTTCCACTCGGGGATCAGGTTCCCCAGCGGACAGCCGTTGTGGCAGAAGGGGATGCCGCAGTCCATGCAGCGGCTGGCCTGCTTGCTGATGATCGGCAGCAGGGAGCCGGGGACGTAGACCTCGTTCCAGTCCTTCAGCCGCACGTCGACCGGGCGGGACTTGGCGACCTCGCGGCCGTGGTTCAGAAAGCCCTTGGGATCAGCCATTGGTCGCCGCCTCCATCATCTTCTCGGTGATCTCGGTCTCGGAGAGACCGGCTCGCTCGGCGGCGTCCTTGGCGGCGAGCACTGCCTTGTACGTGCTGGGGATGATCTTGCTGAAGCGCTCCACGGCGGTGTCCCACTCGGCCAGCAGCTTCTCGGCGACCGTCGAGCCGGTCTCCTCCTGGTGGCGGCGCACGACGTCGTGCAGCCACTGCTTGTCGGCGTCGTCCAGGGCCTCCACGGCGCTGACGTTGCCGGCGTTGACGTTGTCGCGGTCGAGGTCGATGACGTACGCGATACCGCCGGACATACCGGCCGCGAAGTTGCGCCCCGTCTCGCCGAGGACCACCGCGTGACCGCCGGTCATGTACTCGCAGCCGTGGTCGCCCACGCCCTCGGACACCACCAGGGCGCCGGAGTTGCGGACGCAGAACCGCTCGCCCGTACGACCGCGCAGGAACAGCTCGCCGCCGGTCGCGCCGTACGCGATGGTGTTGCCCGCGATCGTCGAGTACTCGGCGAGGTGGTCGGCGCCCCGGTCGGGACGGACGATCACCCGGCCGCCGGAGAGGCCCTTGCCGACGTAGTCGTTGGCGTCGCCCTCCAGGCGCAGCGTGACACCGCGCGGGAGGAAGGCGCCGAAGGACTGGCCCGCCGAGCCGGTGAAGGTGATGTCGATGGTGTCGTCGGGCAGGCCCGCGCCACCGAACTTCTTCGTCACCTCGTGGCCGAGCATGGTGCCGACCGTGCGGTTGATGTTGCGGATGGAGACCTGGGCGCGCACCGGCTGGGCGTCGGTCGCCGAGTCGGCGGCCAGGGCGTCGGCGGCGAGCTTGATGAGCTCGTTGTCGAGCGCCTTCTCCAGGCCGTGGTCCTGCTCGATGACCTGGTGCAGCGCAGCACCCTCGGGCAGTTCGGGCACGTAGAAGAGCGGCTCGAGGTCCAGGCCCTGCGCCTTCCAGTGGTCGACCGCGCGGGTCACGTCGAGCGCCTCGGCGTGGCCGACGGCCTCCTCGATGGAGCGGAAGCCCAGCTCGGCGAGGATCTCGCGGACTTCTTCGGCGATGAACTTGAAGAAGTTCACGACGTACTCGGCCTTGCCGGAGAACCGGTCGCGCAGCACCGGGTTCTGGGTGGCGATGCCGACCGGGCAGGTGTCCAGGTGGCAGACGCGCATCATGACGCAGCCGGAGACGACGAGCGGCGCGGTCGCGAAACCGAACTCCTCGGCGCCGAGCAGCGCGGCGATGACGACGTCACGACCGGTCTTCAGCTGACCGTCGGTCTGCACGACGATGCGGTCGCGCAGGCCGTTGAGCAGCAGGGTCTGCTGGGTCTCCGCGAGACCGAGCTCCCAGGGACCACCGGCGTGCTTCAAAGAGGTAAGGGGAGAAGCACCCGTACCACCGTCGTGGCCGGAGATGAGGACGACGTCCGCGTGCGCCTTGGAGACACCCGCCGCGACCGTGCCGACGCCGACCTCGGAGACCAGCTTGACGTGAATCCGCGCCTGCGGGTTCGCGTTCTTCAGGTCGTGGATCAGCTGGGCCAGGTCCTCGATGGAGTAGATGTCGTGGTGCGGCGGCGGGGAGATCAGGCCCACGCCCGGCGTCGAGTGACGCGTCTTGGCGACCCACGGGTACACCTTGTGGCCGGGCAGCTGGCCGCCCTCACCGGGCTTGGCGCCCTGGGCCATCTTGATCTGGATGTCGTCGGCGTTGACCAGGTACTCGGACGTGACACCGAAGCGGCCGGACGCGACCTGCTTGATGCTCGACCGCCGCGCCGGGTCGTACAGACGGTCCGGGTCCTCGCCGCCCTCACCGGTGTTGGACTTGCCGCCCAGCTGGTTCATGGCGATGGCGAGGGTCTCGTGCGCCTCCTTGGAGATGGAGCCGTACGACATGGCGCCCGTGGAGAAGCGCTTGACGATCTCGGAGACGGGCTCGACCTCGTCGATGGAGATCGGCTGACGGCCCTCGGAACCGGTCTTGAAGCCGAACAGGCCGCGGAGCGTCATCAGGCGCTCGGACTGCTCGTTCACGCGGTCCGTGTACTTCTTGAAGATGTCGTAGCGCGCAGTGCGGGTCGAGTGCTGGAGGCGGAAGACCGTCTCCGGGTCGAACAGGTGCGGCTCGCCCTCGCGGCGCCACTGGTACTCGCCGCCTATGTCGAGGGCGCGGTGCGCGGGCGCGATGCCCGAGGCCGGGTACGCCTTGGCGTGGCGGGCGGCGACCTCCTTGGCGATGACGTCGATGCCGACGCCGCCGATCTTGGTGGCCGTGCCGTTGAAGTACTTCTCGACGAAGGCGTCGTCGAGACCGACGGCCTCGAAGACCTGGGCGCCACGGTAGGAGGCGACCGTCGAGATGCCCATCTTGGACATGACCTTCAGGACGCCCTTGCCGAGGGCGTAGATCAGGTTGCGGATGGCCTGCTCGGCCTCGATGTCCGACAGGAAGGTGCCGGCGCGGACCAGATCCTCGACGGACTCCATCGCCAGGTACGGGTTGACCGCGGCGGCGCCGTAGCCGATGAGCAGGGCGACGTGGTGGACCTCGCGGACGTCACCGGCCTCGACCAGCAGGCCCACGTGGGTGCGCTGCTTGGTGCGGATGAGGTGGTGGTGGACGGCCGCGGTGAGCAGCAGCGACGGGATCGGCGCGTGCTCGGCGTCCGAGTGGCGGTCCGACAGGACGATCAGCCGGGCGCCGTTGTCGATGGCGGCGTCGGCCTCGGCGCAGATCTCCTCGATGCGCGCGGCGAGGGCGTCACCGCCGCCGGAGACCCGGTACAGGCCGGAGAGCGTCGCGGCCTTCATGCCGGGCATGTCGCCGTCGGCGTTGATGTGGATGAGCTTGGCCAGCTCGTCGTTGTCGATCACCGGGAACGGCAGCGTGACGCTGCGGCAGGACGCGGCCGTCGGCTCGAGGAGGTTGCCCTGCGGACCGAGGGACGAACGCAGCGAGGTGACGAGCTCCTCGCGGATGGCGTCCAGCGGCGGGTTGGTGACCTGCGCGAACAGCTGGGTGAAGTAGTCGAAGAGCAGACGCGGGCGGTCGCTCAGCGCGGCGATCGGCGAGTCGGTGCCCATCGAACCGATCGGCTCGGCACCGGCCTTGGCCATCGGCGCGAGGATGACGCGCAGCTCCTCCTCGGTGTAACCGAAGGTCTGCTGGCGACGGGTGACCGAGGCGTGGGTGTGCACGATGTGCTCGCGCTCGGGCAGGTCGGAGAGCTCGATCTCGCCGGCCTCCAGCCACTCCGCGTAGGGGGCCTCGGCGGCGAGCTGCGCCTTGATCTCGTCGTCCTCGATGATGCGGTGCTCGGCGGTGTCGACGAGGAACATCTTGCCGGGCTGGAGGCGGCCCTTGCGGACGACCTTGGCGGGGTCGATGTCGAGGACGCCGACCTCGGAGCCGAGGACGACGAGGCCGTCGTCGGTGACCCAGTAGCGGCCGGGGCGCAGGCCGTTGCGGTCGAGCACGGCGCCGACCTGGGTGCCGTCGGTGAAGGTGACACAGGCCGGGCCGTCCCAGGGCTCCATCATCGTGGAGTGGTACTGGTAGAAGGCGCGCCGGGCCGGGTCCATGGAGTCGTGGTTCTCCCACGCCTCCGGGATCATCATCAGCACGGAGTGCGGCAGGGAGCGGCCACCGAGGTGGAGCAGCTCCAGCACCTCGTCGAAGGACGCGGAGTCGGAGGCGTCCGGCGTGCACACCGGGAAGATGCGGTCGAGGGCCTTGCCGTCGGAGCCGAACAGGTCGGAGACCAGCTGCGACTCGCGGGCGACCATCCAGTTGCGGTTGCCCTTGACGGTGTTGATCTCACCGTTGTGCGCGACGAAGCGGTACGGGTGCGCGAGCGGCCACGACGGGAAGGTGTTCGTCGAGAAGCGCGAGTGGACGAGGGCGACGGCCGAGGCGAAGCGGCGGTCGGACAGGTCCGGGAAGAAGGGCTCCAGCTGACCCGTGGTCAGCATGCCCTTGTAGACGATCGTGCGGGCCGACAGCGAGGGGAAGTAGACACCGGCCTCGCGCTCGGCGCGCTTGCGCAGCACGAAGGCCTTGCGGTCGAGCGCGATGTCCTTCGAAGAACCGTCCGCCACGAAGATCTGGCGGAAGGCGGGCATCGTCGACCGGGCGGTGGCACCGAGCAGCTCGGGGGCGACCGGAACCTCGCGCCAGCCGAGGACGGTGAGCCCCTCCTCGGACGCGATCGTCTCGATCTGCGAGACGACGTCCTGGGTCCCGTCCTCCGGCAGGAAGGCGATACCGACGGCGTACGCGCCGGCCTCGGGCAGTTCGAACTCGGTCACCTCACGGAAGAAGGTGTCCGGCACCTGGGAGAGGATGCCGGCGCCGTCACCCGAGTCGGGCTCGGAGCCGGTGGCGCCGCGGTGTTCGAGATTGCGCAGAACGGTGAGCGCCTGCTCGACCAGCGTGTGGCTCGCCTCGCCGGTGAGGGTGGCCACGAAGCCGACGCCACAGGCGTCGCGCTCGTTGCGGGGGTCGTACATACCCTGCGCAGCAGGGCGAGCATCCATGAACGACCAGTTCTGGCCATTCGCGGAGTGCTGGGACGGCTGGCGCGGCGTACGCATCGGCTCTCCCGTCGTCGTCATGTGGCATATGCAGATTGCCGAGGGACGACGTTGGCCCTCTGCGTGAGTGCAAAATTTCGTGCAGGTTACATGATGGAGCGGTTCTCGGGAAGCGGGATAATCCGTTCCAACATGCGGACGCCATGGTGCTGCGGCAGGGGTTCCGCGCACATGGCTTGAAGTGTGTGGGGACCGAACGAGACAGGTCCATGTCCGTCGATCCGAGGCGGAGGAGGCGTCGTCGCCCACCCCGCGAGTGCGCCGCAGGCGTCATTGCCCACAGCGCTTACGGCTCATGCCCGGTGGTCATGCATCCGAAACCAGCGAGTAACGGCTACTTATGCGGCCCAACGCATAAGTTCCAGCGAACTATCCTACGGCCGTACCGAACAAGCTGCCCAGGGCGTACGTCACACCGGCCGCGGCGCCCCCGAGCGCGAGCTGCCGCAGCCCGCTGAACCACCAGGTCCGCGCGGTCACCTTGGCCACGATCGCGCCACACAGGAAAAGCCCGACGAGCGCGAGCAGCACGGCCGGCCACAGCGTGGTCGCACCGAGCAGATACGGCAGTACGGGCAACAGCGCCCCGAGCGCGAACGACCCGAACGACGACACGGCCGCGACCAGCGGCGACGGCAGATCGCCGGGGTCGATGCCGAGCTCCTCCCGTGCATGTATCTCCAGGGCCAGCTCCGGATCGCGGGAGAGCTGCTCGGCCACGGCCCGCGCGAGCTTCGGCTCGACCCCCCGGGCCTGATAGAGAGCCGCGAGCTCGGCCTCCTCGTCCTTCGGGTGCTTTCTCAGCTCCCGCCGCTCGACGTCCAGCTCGGCCTCGACGAGCTCGCGCTGCGAGGCGACGGAGGTGTACTCGCCGGCAGCCATGGAGAAGGCACCGGCGGCGAGCCCGGCGAGCCCACTCAGCACGACGGTCTGGTGACTGACGGCCCCACCCGCGACACCGGTCATCAGGGCGAGGTTGGAGACCAGACCGTCCATCGCACCGAAGACGGCGGGGCGCAGCCAGCCGCCGTTCACATCCCGGTGCGTGTGGTTGTCACGGTGCGCCTCGTGCAGCGCGGCCTCGGTCTCGATGATCGCCATGAGGATCCCCCAAAGAAACTCAGGTAAGGCTGTCTTTAGACAAGTTCTACTCTTGGATAGAACCAAATCTACGCCCGGAAATTCCGCCCCACCAGCAAGGAAAGGCTGGGCTAACCTGCGGTTTTCCCTAGAACGCTCATTCGTAGCGAGGCCTGCACAGATGTCGACCGGGTGACACTGGCGCTTCCGAGGCTCTGGTCAACCGCCGACGGTGGGACACATCCGCAAAGGGCTCCGCGCCCTGTGCGGAGCCCCCGGAGGAGAGGCCGCGCATGCCATCGATCGCCTGCATTTCCTCGGTCCCGGCGCCCGGGAACCCCGCCGAACTCCGCGATCGGGCACGCGGCGCACTACTGGGCCTGGCGGTCGGCGACGCGCTGGGCGCCCCGGCGGAGAACATGAAGCCCTCCGAGATCCGCGCCCGCTGGGGCCGCATCACGGGATTCGTCACCGACAACCCGGCCGGCACGGACGACACCGAGTACGCGATCTTCTCGGGTCTCCTCCTCGCCCGCCACGGCTCGGCCCTCACCCCGGCCCATGTGGAGACGGCCTGGCACGAGTGGATCGCGGACCGTTCGGAAGGCCCCTTCCGGGGCGCCGGCTTCAGTGAACGCGGCACGCTCGAGAACCTCCGCCGAGGCCTCGCGGCCCCCATCTCGGCCCAGCACCGCCACGCCTGGAGCGACGGCCTCGCCATGCGAGCGGCCCCCTTCGGCGTCTTCGCGGCGGGCCGCCCGGCGGAGGCGGCGCGCCTGGTGGCCATCGACGGCTCGGTGAGCCACGACGGCGAGGGCATCTACGGCGGCCAGGCGGTGGCGGCGGGCGTAGCGGCCGCCATGGCCGGTGCCCCCACGATCGCGGTCGTCGCCTCGGCCCTGGCGGTGGTCCCGGACGACTCCTGGACGGCCCGCTCCCTGCGCCGCGCCGTGGCGGTGGCCCACCGAGGCGAGCGCGCGGTCCGCTCCGCGGTCGTGATCGGCGGCTACCCCTGGACCGACCTGGCCCCCGAGGCGGTCGCGCTGGCCTTCGGGGCGTACGCGGCGGCGGACGGCGACTTCGTCCAGGCGGTGCTGACGGCCGTCAACATGGGCCGGGATGCCGATACGACGGCGGCGGTGGCGGGCGCGCTCGCAGGAGCGACGCAGGGAGTGTCGGCGATCCCGACGGAGTGGGCGGCAGCGATCGGCCCGGCGCGGGGAAGCTGCCTGCCGTCGATGGCCGGGCACCATGTGCTGGACGTGGCGGAGTTGCTGGTGTCGGGTGAGGACGGGAAGTGGAGGACGGGGGGATTCGTACCGGGTGAGACCCCGACCCCGGCCGAAGGGGTACGCCGATGAGGCCCCCCACCCCCCTGGACGAGGGAACCCCGACAGCGGCACCCCCCAACGCGGACCCCACGGCCCTCCCCCAGCCGAACGATCCGGAACCGGCGGACGGCGAGGACACCCCACACGCCCCACCCCCCCCCCACA
>NZ_LLZG01000030.1 GCF_001509475.1 Streptomyces regalis | reverse complement strand
CCGCCCCACGAGCACGAGACCAACTACTACGCTCAACACCAGCCCCAACCGGCGGCTGGAGTCAACGCATAGAGCCTCCACCGATCCCGGAGCGGTTCAGAGAGGTGGGCTGAGTTGGCAGGTAGGCCGGGGCGCCGGGAACAGCCGCTCGATCCACAGGCGGGTCCGCTGGAACGCTTCGCGCTGGGGCTGCGCGAGCTCCGTGAAAGGGCCGGACTCACGTATTCAGAGATGGCCGATTCGGCCCATTTCTCCCCCAGTACCCTGTCTCAGGCCGCCGCTGGGCAGCGGCTGCCCACTCGAGAGGTACTCCGTGGCTACGTCCGCGCCTGCGGTGGGGATCCACACTTGTGGGACGCGCGCTGGGAGCAGGTACGGCGCGACCTGTACGGGCCTGAGACGCAAGGGAATGCTGTCTGCGTCGTCCCGTCTGACTTCGGTCATGTGGAAGCCACCAGTTTCGTGGGCCGTGAGCCTGAGCTGGCCGCCGGCGGTGACCTGCTGGAGCGATGCCGACTGGTCACGCTGGTTGGGGTCGGCGGTGTGGGTAAAACGCGGTTGGCCAAGCGAATCGTCCGTGAGGTGGCCGAGCGATTCGCGGATGGTACGTACTGTGCGGAGCTGGCCGACCTCGGCAGCGACCACGCCGTCGCCGAGGCGATCGCCTCCGCCGTTGGCGTGGTTGCCGGGGCGAGGCAGGACCCCTTGTCCGCACTTGCCGGGGCGCTACGGGGACGTAGTGTCCTCCTCCTGCTCGACAACTGTGAGCATGTGCTGGACGGATGCGTGCGCACCGTCCGTGACTTGCTCGCACTCTTGCCGAAACTACGCATCCTCGCCACCAGTCGGCAGCCCCTCGATATTGGTGCCGAGCATGTCCTGCAGGTGAGACCGTTGGGCCTGCCTACCTTGGTCAATGGGCGACTGCACGAGACAGGCGCCGCTGACGAGAGTCCCGTGACCTCGCCTGCCATGACCCTCTTCATGGACCGCGCCGAAGCTGCCGCCCCCGGTTTCCGGCGGACCGAGGCGAACCTGCACACCGTTGCTCGTCTGTGCCAGAGGCTGGACGGCCTGCCCCTCGCCCTGGAGATCGCCGCACGACGGCTGCGTACCCTGACCGTCGATGAACTCCTGGAACGACTCGACCACCGCTTCCGCCTGCTCGGCCCCGGCGGCGGCGACCGCACAGCACACCCTCGCCACCAGGCGCTGCGCGCACTCTTCGACTGGAGCTACGAGTTGTGCACCGAGGCCGAGCGAACGGCCTGGCAGCAACTGTCACTGTGTTCCGGCGGTGCGCTGCTCACCGATGCCGAACAACTCTGCGGACACGCCGAAGAAGGGGAAGACCCTGATGCCGGCACAACCGATGACGCGTTCGAAGCCCTGGCCGGGCTCGTGGACAAGTCACTCCTCACCAGCGTCGAAACAGACGGGCGCACCCGCCTGCACATGCTCGAAACCGTCCGAGCGTACGGGCAGGAACGCCTGGCGGAAAGCGGCCGAGCGCAGCTCGCCCTGCGCCGCCATCGTGCGTGGTACCTCAATCTCGCCGCACAGGCCGGAATCGCTTATGGTTCCCCTGAACAGGCCGAGTGGCTGCGTCGCCTACGCGCCGAGCACCCCAACCTGCGGCAGATCGTCACCGCACCGCCGCCGACCGGTGAGCCCGCGGAAGCCGTATTACGCGCCTCCCTCGGCTTCTGGCTGCACTGTCTGACGTCGGCCAATGTGGGCGAGGGCGCATACTGGATGCGAACGATCCTCGAACGGCACCCGCACCCTCCCTCCCCAGCGACGACTGTCACATGGTGTCAAGCCGCATGGGTGGCCGGCTTTTTGCTGCTCCTCCACGGAGACCACAACAGCACCCACGAGGTGATCAGCCGCAGCGAACAAGTCCTGGCCGACATGCCCGCCACTTCCGGCACTGCGGACCCCTCGGCGCACTGGGCGACCAGCGCCGAACTCACCTCCGCCTTTCTACAGCTGCGGAGCTTGGCGGCACTGGTCACCGGGGACACGGCGACCGCAGCACGGCACGCGAACTCCGCCCTGGCAACCGGGCGCTGGTCCGCCCCGCTCTTGACACAGCAGCAGTGCATCGCCCAACTCGGCTTCGCCGCCGTTCTCCAAGGTGAGCGCACTCGCTCCACCAGCCTGCTCGAACAAGCCCTGGCGATGTCCGAGGCCCAAGGAAACACATGGCACCGGTGCTACCTGCTGTGGGCCCTCGCCGTCGACCACGGTGAAGCCGGGCAACCCAAGATCGCCCTTCAACTCCTCCATCGTGCGCTCCAGCACACTAGGAAGATCGACGAACACCTGGGAGAAGCAGCCCTCAGCGAGACCCTGGCCTGGGTGCTTTCCTCCCATGGCGACGCACACTCAGCGGCGGTCCTCCTGGGAGCCGTGGACCGCGTGTGGCACCCGTCCGGCACTCCTCGGCTCTTCGGCTTCGCCCTCTTGACCGCCCACCGGGAACGCGGCCTCGAAAATGCCCGCAGGTCACTCGGCGAAATCGAGTACACCCGTGCATACCAGGAAGGTCGGCGCCTCGGTCTACGCCACGCACTGGAGAAGGCGATCCGAGACAGTGAGCATTCTCACCAGGGGGCTGACCCAGCGACGGCACATCGTGATGACTCGAGAACTGAGCAGGGCACACAAGGGTGGGCCGACGGTTATGCCCCCTGAGGGGCGTCGGCGCCCGTCGGCCTGACTCCCATCTCACCCGCCCGGTTGACGGGATCTGACGTCCCGAAAGTCTACGGTGACACCAGAGCTTGTGGATGAGGCGGTTGCGCCAGGTCCGGGAGCTCGGAGGCGGCAGGAGCGGGCGGCCCCGAGAAGCCGCCCGCCGGTGGGTCTCACGGTTCTGCGCGGACGGTGAGAAGTCGTAACTCCCCGATCATGGAACATGCGGGTCGAACGGGTTTCCCGCCGGGATGATCTTCCCGTTGGACGCGCATGAGGAAAGGGCCTCTCGGTAGTTCGGGGACGCGAATCGAACCGAGCTATGCCGGGAGGCCCTAGTGGTCGTGCGCCCCCCCCGGAGACGCTGGCCCCAACGGGCGGTATGGCGACTCGACATGCCGAATCTGCCATGGAGACAGGTCCAGCGACGCACCGAAATCTACCGGTGAGCGGCCTGACACGAACCCCCTGTTCCGCGCGGAGCAGCTGAGAGGGGGGTCCGCCTACGCCGTCCGCGAGGCACTCACCGCTGGAGATGCGTACGAGTTCGACTACGCCCCGCCGAGGACCCGTACGCCCTGGGCGCCACCCACCGCGCCGAACTGCCCTTCCTCTTCGACACCTTCGATGCCTACCTAGGCAGCCCCGTCCTCGCCGGGGTCGGTGACGCCGAGCGTTCCCTGGGCTGCGAACCCGTGGCCGCTGCAGCCGAGTTCGTCACCGCCGGTACGGCCGACGACTGGCTGCTCTACACCTCCGCGACCGCCTTCCGTATCCGCCAATTCGGTTGAGAGAGGAGAGCGGCACGAAGCACGTCTTCCGCGAACCGACCATGCCGCACTGGGCAGAGTTCCTGACCTGCTGGCCACCATCCATGCCTCGGTGGTCCTTGCGTGGTGCGCCGACGGCCTCCAGGGCGCGAAGCGGTGGACACCGGCTCGCACGCCAGCGCACACGCCGGTGACGCCGTGCGGGACAGACGCACTGTCAGCAGCAGAGGGAAGGGCCGGATGATCTGAGGCAAGCCGAATCGGTAACGACCCACCAGACCGTTTGCGTTTTTCGGGTACGGGGTGTGATCGGCCTGAGGCCGCCAATGGGTCCGTGCGATGTGAGACGGCGCGAGCCGCAGACTTCAGCGTCGGCGACCTGGACCGGGTACCCGCCCGCTCCTGCTCGGCCGACCGCTGCTGAACCTGCGCCGGGTGGCGGCCGAGCAGTCCTCGAGCCATCTCGCGCAGCTCAGGACGCGCACTACGCGCCCATAACGTACCGTCAGATTTGTGACAGTAAGTGATGGAACGTATGGCTTCGGGCGGTCGGCTGGCCGCCTGCTGATCAAGACCAGCCGCGCCGGATTCGGCCGGAAGGCGGGGCGCGATCTGGTGATCGAGGCCACCGGCTGGTCCGGCGAGGCGGTGGTCTTCGCCGACGACCCCGGGAGGTCGTCGGTGGCCGTGACAGTCGAGACGGGATCGCTGACCGTCCGGGAAGGAACCGGCGGCCTCAAACCACTCACCGACGCCGACAAGGCGGAGATCAAGCGGACCCTGGAGCGCGAGGCCCTGCTGCACACCGCGGAGCACCCCACCATCACCTTCCGCTCCACCAGGATCACCGGAACGCTCGAGTCCTTCGAGATCACCGGGGAACTCACCATCAAGGGCCGGACCCATCCGGTGACCGTGCACGGGGGCAGCGACGGGGACGGCATGGTGCGCGGCTCGGCGACCGTCACCCAGTCCACCTTCGGAATCAAGCCGTACACCGCGTTCCTGGGGGCGCTGAAGCTGGCCGACGACGTGCGGTTCGAGTACGAAGTGACCGCACTCGAACCGCTGCCTGGCCGCGGGCAGACACCCCAGTAGCCGCGTGGAAGCGACGCCTTGCGTGCCCGCCTGCTGCCTCGGTGCGCCGGTGTCCAGTCCGCTCATGTGCCGCTGACGTCACCGGGCGCATCCGACGTCCATCGCGAGTTCTCCGCAAAGGGCGTTGAGTTCGCGACCGTGCCCGTTGCCTGGGTGACGCTTCGGGCCCACGGCACGCTGTAGCAGGTGACCCTGACAACGAGGGTCATAGGGCCCGCACTCCGTGGAGGGGGTACGCGGGCGCCGATGTGCAGGGGCAGGCTCGTTCCCCCCGTGATGGGTCTGCCTCTGCTGGCGTCCCCTGTCAGCGTCGGCCAGCCCCAGAGTCGGGAGGGGGCGGCCTGTCCAGAGTGGTTGCAGACAGACATTGGCGTAGCGACGCTCGAGGTGCGCACTTGACTGGCTACGGTGCTTGGGGCGCGTGGACCGTCTCTGGAATACCCCACAGCACCGTCCGCGGTGGGTTCTCAGAGCTCGTAACAGGCTCTTGCTGAGGTGGGCTGGTCGGGCGTGACCGGGGTGACGACTCTACCGTTCGGGATGGTGTGAGGTTCGGCCGTGGATTGTGGACAACGACTCGTAGGCGCTGATCGAGACGCTGCCGCCGCTCTGGCCCGAGCAGGCATCCGGGCCGCGACCGGTGGACGACCGGTTGAGCCTGCAGGACATCCTGTACGTCCCGGGAACAGCCGCCGCGTAGCTCTAGGACGCCCCCCGCTGGCCGAAGCTCGTCGCAGCCGTCGGCCACCTGGCGGCGATGAGCTTCGACGAGGTCCGGCGCCGGTCCCCGAGCAGGTGCGCCGCTCGGGGACCGATCCTGCGTCAGTTGTTCTGAGTGCTGCGGCGACGACGGAGCAGGTACATGGTCGCGGCGCCGCCGAGCAGGAGCGCCCCGCCCAGGCCGGCGATGACAGGTGTGGCGGAGTTGCCGCCGGTCTCAGCAAGGTTCACGCCGTCCTCGCCGCTCTGCGTGGTGACCTGATTGCCCGCGGCGTCGGCGTCCTTCGAACCGGCGGACTCGCCGGAGGGCTGGCCGTCGGACGAGCCGCCCTCGGCCGCGCCACTGTCGGATCCGTCATCGTCGGATCCGTTACCGTTCGAACCGTCACTGCCCGCACCGTCATTGGCGGTGCCGGATCCGTCCGGCATCGTGCAGGTGGCCTCGGCGAGCACGATCTCTCCGGATGCCTTCACCACGCCCAACTTGGCAGGGGCCACTGTGTACTTCAGCCGGAGCGCGGTGGCGGTGCCCGTGCTGTCCGTGGTGGTCACGTTCTCCAGTACGAGGTCGACGGTGCCGACGCCCGGCACCTCGACGTGCTGGTCGCCGGGTCCGTTGACGGTGACCGGCTTGCCGAGGACGGTCACGTTGTCCGCCAGCGCGGCCTTCGCGGTCGGCTTCTTGCCCGTCTCGCAGGAGGCCGTGGCCGTCAGAAGGTCGGCGCTGAGCAGCGGGTTGGCGGGCAGGCCAGGCGCGTAGGCCCGTACGTCGACGAGCTTGACGTCGCCCACCGACCGGTGCGCGTCCGCTTGGACGCTGGAATGGGCGACCTTGGCCTTGACCAGCGTTGTGGGCTGTCCCTTGTTCACACCGTTCACCCCGGCGGTGAGCAGCGTTTGCTGCGCGTCCCCCGGCGCGCTCAGGTCGCCCAGCGCCTTCTTCACCGGAACGTCGCCGACGCCCTGCACGGAGACGCCGAGATCGGCGCGCGCCGCGACGGCGGTCGCCTTGCCGGTGGAGCCGGAGCGTTCGTCCGCGGGTACGGCATAGGCCGGGCCGGCGGCCAGTGCGGCGCCGATCGCCAGAGCCGAGAGGCTCAGGAGAGCGGCTGGGCGTGCGGGCATGCTGAAGACATTCGTGTACACCTTGGAAACCCCCACAGAGACATGGAGTCGTCGGCGCTGCCGTGCTCGGTACAGCGTGTCCGCCGATGACCTCGACCCGCAGATCATGGCCTCACGGACGTCGGTCGTGCGAAAATCTGACAGGGGGTCACTCCAACGTGCGGTTTGCTCGCCTGTTCGTTGTCGGTCGCGCACCTTCTGGCCCGGTGACTCGTTACCGTCGGCTGGCTGGCGTCGCTCCCATGCGGACAGCCGAGCGTTTGAAGCGGTGCAGGAGCGAGAAGGTCTGCTCGACGACGTAGCCGCCGCCTCTCCGGCCTGCTCGCGGCTCCGGTCACCATCCGCCAGCGCCAGTACGGCCTTCCGGCGTACCGGCCCGTAATGTGGCACGGAGATCCACCGGAACGTTCCATTCCTACCCGTCGCCCGGGCGGACTTGCGTTTGCTGTGACAGTCCTGTGCGTCTGAGCGCTGAACGTCGGGGGCAGTGTTGCGGAGCGCGGAGTGGGGACCCGCACGCCGTTTCAACCGGACCGGAGAGGCAGCGTGGCAGCGGGCTGGCACAGACGATGGCGGCATCCCAAGCCGCGTGACACGGAACTCACAGCGGCCCTGGACCGCGCCCGCCGCGGGCGTGAGACGGGCTTCGTGAGCGTTTACCGGCAGCTGCATCCCGGACTGCTGGGCTACCTGACCGCCCAGCTGGGAGACGACACAGCAGCCGCGGAGGCGGCCGACGCCGTGTGGCGGACGATCGCCCACGAGGTGTTCTCCTTCCAGGGCGACGGCACCGATCTCCGCGTCTGGGCCGCATCCCTCGCCCACCGACAAGTACACGACCAGCACCGCCGGCCGGGCCATGCCGGTGTCGGGGCGGGCGGCAGCGCCGACTTCCGGCGCGTGGTCTCGGCGCTTCCCCCGGACCTGGCCGACGCCCTGCTCCTGCGCATGGTTGTCGGTCTGGACGAGGCGGGAGCCGCACGCGTTCTCGGAGCCAGCGCCCCGTCCGTGGAAGCCGCAGCACACAGCGCCGCACGGCTCGTGGCCGACTGCCTCGCGTCAGGCCCCGCGCCCGGAGCGCCCCGTACCGAGTGGGCCTGTGCATGGTGCTGACGCCTGCGACGGCCCGCAGCGTTCTGGAGCCGAGTTCTGCTCGCCGGATACCACGTGTCCTGCTCTCTGTTCCCGGCCTGGCGTCCGTACGAGCGAGGGGAGACCTTTCGTCGGTGATCGTGGTCGGTCGCCGACGCGACGGCCGGTACGCTTTAGCCGCTGCGGCACCCCCCACTACCCGCCGCGCCTTCGCGGTGCGTTATGGCCTGCGGCTGTCGAGTCGTCGGAAGCTGAGGAAGACACGCAGGTGCTGATAGCGGGCCGATACCGGCTGGACGCGTCGATCGGGCGGGGCGCGATGGGGGAGGTCTGGCGGGCGTACGACGAGACGCTGGGCCGGCCCGTGGCGGTGAAGCTCCTGCTGGCCCAGGAGGCCGATCCCACCGCTGCCTCCCGCTTCCGGCTGGAGGCGCAGACCGCCGGCCGGCTCAACCACCCGAACGTGGTGGGCGTGCTGGACTTCGGGGAGTACGAGGACCGTTTGTTCCTCGTGATGGAGCTGGTCGAGGGCGACAGCCTCGCCCGACTTGCGTCCGCCGGACGGCTGCCGGCCGAGCAGGTCGCCCGTATCGCCGCCCAGGCGGCTGCCGGGCTCGCCGCCGCCCACCGGCAGGGCGTCGTGCACCGGGACATCAAGCCCGCGAACCTGCTCCTGGACGCCGACGGCACCGTCAAGATCGGCGACTTCGGCATCGCCCGTTTCCTCGACGACCCGGCCGCCGCTCTGACCGCCGCCGGGCAGATCGTCGGCACCAGCCTCTACCTGGCCCCCGAGCGCGCGCTGGGACGGTCCGCCGGACCGGCCTCGGACGTGTACGCGCTGGGTTGTGTGTTGTACCAACTCCTCACCGGGCGTGCGCCGTTCCAGGCTGATACCGCGCTTGCGATCCTGCACCAGCACCTCGACGCCGCGCCCGTACCGCCGCGCGAGCTTTGCATCCTGTTGCCGCCTGCGTTCGAGAACTACCTGCTGGGCCTGCTCGCGAAGGAGCCGGAGGAGCGGCCCACCGCCCAGCAGGCCGCTGACTGGTTCGCCGCCGGGGCATGGCAGGGCCGTCCCGAGCCCCTGCCCGCTGCCGCACCGACGTCCCGGCAGCGGACGGTGTCCCCGTCGGGCCCGCCACCAAGCCCCGGGCTCGGGCCTGGTCAGGACGGCCCGGTCGGTGAACCAGGGCCCGCGACCACGTACATGCTGCCGTCCGCCTCGGGGCATACCGGCCGCCCATCTCGCCGTGCGGTCCGGCAGCGGCCGGACGTACGGCACCTCGTCTCACGTCGTCCGATGCTGGTGAGTGCCGTCGCCGGGGCCGTGATCTTCCTGGCGGCCATGCTCGTCGGCATGGTGTGGTGGTCACCTGACAACAGCGCGGCGGAAAACTCTCGGACCAGTCCCAGCAGTACCACGAGCCCTGATCCGGCAGCGAGTCGCTCGGCTCGGTCCGCTGAGCCGAGCGCCACTCCAAGCCCAGCCAGCCCCCTCCCAGTCCTCTCCAATGCCGCTCCAAGCCCTTCGAGTTCTGTTCTCTCGGACGACGAGGGCCAAGAGACAGAAGGGGTAGGAGGCGAGAACGCCAGGGAAAAGAGGAAGGACAAGGAGGAGTGGGAGCGTCGAGGCGAGGACGACGGCTGACCACGGTTGGGTCCCCATCCGTCCGGCGCCGCCGCAAGGGGGTGGCGCCTACGCCCCTCCGACAGGGCGCCGTCGTTGGCGCTCAGTCGTCGTCGCCGTCGTCCTGGCCGTGAGCCCCGGCCCCGTGGTGCACGCGGTCCTAGCGGCGCAGGTGTCTGCGGATCGCGGCTTGTTGAAGCCTCCTCCGCGTCCGCGTCCATTTTCCAACCTTTCGGGATCGCGCAGTACGACCTCGGCACGACGTTCGAGCCCGGCTCCGGAGGCCCTTTCGACGGTCGGCCGCTCTGACGGAGAGGCTGGCCGTCCTCCGTTCGTGGACACGACAGTGCCGTCGTCTCCCATCGAGATCCGTGACCACGTGATCATCGGACGCCTCCAGAACCGGTCGCCGAACGCTGTTCCTGGAGATCAACGAAGGCAGCCGTCCTCGGGGTGGGCTGCGCAGACGAATCCGGTATGGGGTCGACATGCCACCCGCCTCGCGGCAAGCGGCCGACAGGAACGATCAGCGGCGGCGCGGCCTCACAGTGACATCCAGCAGTAGAGCCGCTCACCGGCCGCGTGAGCCCGTCTGGAAAGAAGGAAGAGTTCCTCGGCCAGTGGCTGCGTTTCCTCGAGGCTCGCTCCTTGGAGTTCCTCCGCCTGTAGCCATCTGGCGACGACCGCGGGAACTTCGGAGTCCCGTACTCCGGCCAGTGTGTCCCTTACCAGGGGATGGAGTTCCGACACCCACGGTCCCGTCGCCCACGGGTCGTCCTCGGACTCGGGGCCGTCCGGACCCGGTTCCGGGGAGGTCGGCCACACGGTCGTCTGCTCCACCAGGTCCACCCGCCACTCCGTCCGGCGGATGGCGGCGACCAACTGCCCCAGGACGACGACCGGATCCACACGCTTGGCGTCGACTCCGTCGAACACCGGGGGTTCCGCGTGGAGCGGGGATCCGCCGTCCGTCTCCTCCAGCGACTGCACCACCGCTGCGGCTTTCGGTGCGCGGAAGCAGTCGGTCAGAACACCCATCGCTCTTCTCCCGGTCTCCGTGTCTCGGGAGGCGGTAGATCAGACGGAGCGGCAGTGTCAGTGGCCGGTCCTAGGATCGCGTCGCACGCAGTGATCAGGAGTGCTGCCGGCCAACCAACCGACCGAGCGGAGAGAGCCGTTGTCCTCGATACATGACTTCGCGACCTGGGAGCCGCTGCTGCGGCTGGTGCGGGATTCCCACGCGGAGCAGCTTGCCGCGCCGGGTGGTTGCTTCACGGGCCAGATCAGTCTCGGCAGTTGGACCCTGCCCGCGCAACAGCCGCGCCCGGTGCCAGGGCGAGCCCTGCAAGTGGCAGACATGCAGGACCAGTTCACCGCCGTGGAACGGGTCCAGGCCGCCCTCAGGGCCGACGGCGCGAGCGGCGTTTCGTACATGGTCGAGACGGCGCCGGACGGGAAGACCGTGCTCCATGTCATCGACGCGGGGCCCGCCGTGGAGCACGGCGTCAGGAGCCCTTTCGTCGGAGCCCTGGTCCTGGTCGAGGGCGCCGTTCCCGAGCCCTGGCGGCGCCTGCCCGAGGAGGTCCCGGGCGCGGCGCCGGCGCCGTCGGCGGACCCGGCGCTGCTGGAGCGGACCGTTCGCGGGCGGCTCCCCGACGCCATCGGTGCCACCGAGGAGGAGATAGCCACAGCGGAGGCGCGCCTCGGTGTCACGCTGCCCGACGAGCTCAAGGCCCTCTACCGCGTCACCCGTGCGCGGTGGCAGGACTGGAGCGGCGACTACGCGGCGCAGGAACGCGTCAGCAAAGCGGTCGGCTGTGAGCTCTTCCCCCTGGACGGGCTCTACATCGCGGACGCCCGGTCCCGTCCCTGCCCTTGGCAGTTCGCCGCCAAGGACGCGGTCGTCACCGCACCGGACGCCGCCGTGCAGGGCCTCGTCGGCTCGCCCGGCTGGATCGCCTTCGGCGACAACGGCGGCGGCGACCGGCTGGCCCTCGACCTGACACCGGGCCCGGGCGGACACGCCGGGCAGGTCATCATGATCGACCACGAGCGGAGCATCGGGGCCGCACTGCGCGCCGACTCCCTCACCGACATGGTGGTCAACCACCGCAGCGACTGGCGCTCGGACCATGACTGGAGCCGTCCGCCGGTGGTGGCCCAGGTGAGCACACACAGCCCGGGCAGCATGGTGGCCGCCGCCCGGCCCGAGCTGGAGGTGCTCCGGATCGGTGGTCGGAAGGGCGAGCCGGTCGGCCTCGCCCCGGTCGCCGGCCTCCCCCGCCTGCGGACGCTCACCGCCTCCCCGGGCACGCTGGCTGATCCCCTGGAGATCGCCGGGCTGACGGGTCTGGAGTACCTGAGCCTCGGCCCCGAGGAGTGGCGCGTCCTGCTCGACGCGGGCGCCGTCCCCCGGAGCCTGTCGGCCGCCGCCATCGATGTGCAGGGCGAACAGCACCCGCTGCCGGTCCTCGACCTCGCCAATGAGCTCCTCGCCCTGTGGGACCGCCCCCTGATCACCCGGACCGTCCTCGAAGGCGACCTGGACACCGACCGGACGGCCGGGGGCACCCGGTGAGCGACGGCGGAGTGGAGGAGATGTGGGCGCCGCTGCCCGCGTACAGGGTCGAGACCGGTACGGAACCGCTGGACCGGCCGGCCCGGAACTCGTTGGGCGGGTGGCCCTACTTCGACGACGACCAGGAGTGGCCGCGTTGCTTCTGCGGCGAGCGGATGGCCCTGTTCTTCCAACTGGACCTGCCGGACGACATCGAGTTCTTCGGCGGAGAACACCTGTCGGTCTTCCACTGCGCCCACCACAACGACGCGTCCGACCCGGTGACGGCCGACGGCCGCCTCGTGCCCCGGTTCTGGGAGGCTCCGCAGCCGCCGTTCCCGGGCTCGTTCTGGCGGGTGCTGCTCCAGCGTGACCCGGGGGTGCCGGAAGCGGAGCCCGAACCGGCCGTGCGCGCCCTGCCCCTGACCCTGCGGCCCTTCGTGGACGCGCACGGGCCGTTCGACGTGCATTTCAAGGTGGGTGGTACGGCGGCCTGGGCGCAGTGGCCCGAGCGGTATTGGTGCGCGTGCGGCACGGAGATGGCGTTCCTCTGCCAGGTACCCGAGTACCAGGAGTTCGGCGTCCACTCCGGGGCCCCGGTGCAGCCCTACAGCATCCGGGACGACGCCTACCTCCTGTTCCTCGGCAACGAGGTCTACCTGCTTGCCTGCCCGGCGCGTTGCGATCCGGCGGCCGTCTTTCCGGTGAACCAGCACTGACGCCGGGGCGCCGGGGCGCGTGCAGAAAGCAGATCCTGACCATGGGACGATCTTGGTTCGCGGCACATGGAGATCTGACAGACGAACCATGGGCTGTGCTGGAAGCGTCGTTGCCGAGGGGTGAGAAGTCCGGCCGGCCGCGCCTGGTCAGACGGTGAACCGCAGCTCCGGACGCTCCCACGCGACCTTCGGCGGCGACGGGGCGACCGTCCCCACCCGCTCGGCGCCCAGGCGCCGGTAGAACTCCTCGGCTGGGGGATGAGAGACCACGCGGACGTCAGTCAGACCGGCCTCCCTGGCCTGGCCGACCATGTGCTCGACGAGGAGCCGGCCGATGCCCCTTCCCTGTGCGCTGTCCGCCACGAACGCCAGGTCCAGCTCCGGTGGTTCCAGCACCAGGGCGTAGAAGCCCAGCGGCCGCCCGACCGCATCGACGGCCACGAAAACCCGGTGCCGGGCGATGTAATCGGCGGTGACTCGCAAAGGCTCCAGGGGCAGACGGCAGGGCGCCAGAACGCGATTGGCCTGGGCTCGGGGGCTACCGCTGAGGCCCAGCTCGATAGCCCGTCACCAACTGCTGGATCCTCGACTGGGAACCGTGCCGTGACCACGTGGAGGGGGCTCTCCACGAGTTCCTGAGGTTCATCGCAGTGGAGTTCCGCCTCCTCGGTCGCCGACGGCTTGGTCACTCGGCCTTCGACCACCGGTTCCAGGCGGCCTCCAAATCGGTATGCAATACGAACCGCGGGTCAGCGCCAATCGATGCGCGGAGCTCGGCGGGGGCGCCGACGAGATGGAAGCGGACACGGGAGCCGACCGGGAACAGGGCCATCAGTCCGTCCCGTGCCGCCTGCTCGGCGCAGTGCAGGTCCCGCACGTCGAGGAAGAAAAGGTAGGTTCCGGCCTTGGCGCGGTCACTCAGCCGCTGCCGGACATGATGTTCCGTGGCCGGTCCGAGCGTTCCACTGACCGCCATCCACGCCCGTTACGGGCCCTCCGCCAGCACGCGCAGCCGCAGAATCTTGCTCTCCAAAGACGCTCCCCCGTGCTCGGCGCGCGGCTCGTCGGTGGCGCCGTCAAGTACAGCTCCAACCTGTGCTGTTTCGTCACCGTCGCTTACGCCGCACGTTGCCGCGGTACGCGTTTTGTGCCGTCGCCAGCCTGCCCGACGCGCTGCGCGACCTCGCATTGACACGCAGGACGGGCGGTTGGCGGTTTCGGTGATTCAGGAGGGTGTGGTTCGGGTGACTCGTTGAGGGTCCTCGCGGCCGGCCCCATGCCGTCACACATTCGTAATTCTTCGGCCAGACTTCATTGATCATTTCGCGTCTACCATGGAAAGCGCTTCACCCCTGTCAGAAGGGTCGCTTTCGGTCTCCCCACGCCATCTGACCCGCGCTGACACAGAGTTCGCCGCACCGACGCCCGCCGTCGGGGTGTTGTGCTCGTGTCGGACCGTCCGTGAGGAGGCCCTTCTCTGTGCCGATCTTCAAGAGATGCGCCAAGCGCGCTGCCGGCCGCGCCGCTTCCGCCGCCACGCCAGAGCCACTGGCGTTCGAGATCACCATGGACGAACTGCGGGCGATCGAGCGCGTCACCTTCCACGCCCGGACGCGGCTGCGTGAGCTGAGTGACAGCCCTGCATCGACGGTCATCGACGCCAGCGGCTCCGCGCTCGTGCCCGTGCTGTACGAACGCGCCGGTGCCGCACACGCACTCGGCAGCTCCGGCATACCGATGCTGGTCAGCGAGATCACCAACGTGGAGGCCGCCGTTCTCAACCTGGAGAGCTACGCCGGCCACGAGGTGGTGCTGTGCGAGGGGTACACCTTGCTGAACCGGTTCGCGTTCCTGAAGGGACAGGCCCGGGTTACGCAGGAGATCGGTGGTGTTGTCACGTTGCCGGGCGAGGCGGTGGACGCTCCGAATCCAAGCCCGAGTTGACCGGCTCAGGTGAGGATGATCGGTTTGGTGAGCGCCGCCACGTGGCCCTGCGGGTGGCGTTCCGCGATTAGCGCGAACGCCGAATCCTCCGCAGTGGTGTGCCACTCGGCAACGCCTGTACCGTTGCCGGGAAGTGAGGCGCGGTGCCGCGTGCGCGGTGCGGGGATTGGCCTTCCTGGTTACCTGGCCGGCCGCGCCAGCTGGCGGTCGTGCCACTTGCTGAGTAGCAGCAGCGCGATGGTGGCGCCGATCAGTGCGCAGAACCACGCGCCGATCAGGTTGATCGGCCTCAGTTTCAACTCTGGTCGCTGCGGCCGACGTCCCAACACGGTGAGAGCTGCCTGCACATCCGCTGGCGCGCGCGCATCAACTGCATCCGGGGCGGCGGGTGTTTGTGCATGCTCCCGCACAAAAGCAGCCAGGACTTCCACGATCGTGTAGTGGTCGCGCGGTGAGTCGGCCATGATCCGCTCCAGCCCGTAGATTCCGCCCATACGTTCATCGCCCTTGTCCGAGGCGAGCTGCCCAATCGCCGTCGCGTATCGATCGGTGACTTGGCCTTCACGTGACAGAAGGTAGTTGCGGGCAGTGAACACGAGTGCACCCACGGCTCCAGTTCCTGCCGCAGACTGAATGATGGATTGCCGAACAGTGTTCAGTGCGCCGCCCGGTCCTTCGCATCGGAGATCGTCCTCACGGTGTCTCCGGCGATCAGCCAGGTCAGAGGGCCGAGCGCTACCCACCAGAAGAACACCACCGCGACGACTGTGCCCGCTACCAACATGGTTTGTCTGACTCGGATCCGCCCCCCCACGCATATGACCCCTTTACCCGCAAGGGGGGTGGAGTTGACACCTGCCGTGCCCGCCGCGCCGAGTGTGAGCCCGGCGAGTAGGCCGAGCCACTGAGCGGGAGATATGGCTGATTGAGCCCGTATGGCCAGTGCGTGTGCGCAGTTCAGCGGCGATTCGACGGTGGGGGCCGTCTGCTCTTGGCCTGGTGAGCCGGAGCGGATGCTGCACTGACCGCATCGCCCTAGCATCGAGTTCGGGCGCCACGCGACGCGGGTGTGGCGGAAACTCAGGAGGTCTGCCGGATGGCAGTTGAGGAAGTCCTCTCCGCTCTTCCCCCGATCGCCGTGTTCTGCGAGCCCATGCAGCCGCACTCTTTGCCCTGCCTGGAGGCCGAGGCGCGCACTGAGGCCGAACGGCTTGCCGCTGCTTTGGCCTCCGTCCCGGCATTCGGGACCACCACGGGGCGCTCCGCAGGGTTACGAGCAGCGGCCGTCGCAGCTGCCAGGCTGGTCCGGGCGCTGCCGGCTCAAGGTGTCCCTTTCGATGTGGACGGGCTGCCGAGCAAGTCTCCCGTGCAGAGCTACTTCCGGGTCCGCACCGCCGCCCTCACCGCCGAGCAGGCAGCCCGGCAGGCCGCTTCGGTGATCCACAGGGGGCTCATGGACTTGTGTGAAGCCCCGCTCTCGGGCAGTGACATCGCTCGTGAGACCGCCGCGATGAGGCAGGTGGTCCTGGACCTGGCAGGAATCACGGGGCACCGGGTACGTGCGGTGGAGTGGAGCGGTGGGACGCCTGATGCCCTGTCGGGGCAGGAACCTCGGAGTCAGGAGGAAATGTGGCTCGCCCGCTGGATCATCGGCCACCAGGTGCACGTCTTGTTCAATGTCTACGCCACGATCGTTCTGCGCGCGGCCGCCGAGCGATTGCGCACGGGCGCGGTGCGTGAGGCCATCCACCGACTGGTGCGAGCGACTGTCTACGTGCAGGGGTTCGCCGCGGCCCGGGCGCATGCCGCTGGCCTGCCGGCCGACTTCTACAACACCGCCGTACGTCCCACGATGGTTCCGACGGTGGTGTCGGTGCCCCTTACAACGGCTAACACAATGAGCTGAGTTGTCGGTGGGTGATCAGGCAGCAGGCGAGTTTGAGGAACGCTTCGTGTATGTCGGCTCGTCGTTCCCAGCGGATCCGCAGGCGTCGGAAGCCGTGCAGCCAGGCGAAGGTCCGCTCTACCACCCAGCGGTAGGTGCCCAGGCCGGTGCCGTGTCGTGTTCCGCGGCGGGCGATGGCGGGGACGATGCCGCGGGCTCGGACCTGGTCGCGGTAGATGTCGTGGTCGTAGCCGCGGTCGGCGAAGAGCGAGTCGGGTTTGCGGCGCGGTCGTCCGACCCGGCCTCGGACCGGTGGGATCGCGTCGAGCAGGGGCAGGAGCTGGGTGACGTCGTTGCGGTTGCCGCCAGTCAGCAGGACGGCGAGCGGGGTGCCGTGTCCGTCGGTGACGAGGTGGTGTTTCGAACCTGCCCGGCCCCGGTCGACCGGCGAGGGGCCCGTGTGGCTCCCCCTTTTAGCGCTCTGACGTGGGAGGAGTCCACCACGCAGCGGGACCAGTCCAGCCGCGAGGCTGCGTTCAGTTCGGCGAGCAGGACCTCGTGGAGCCGCTGCCAGACGCCGGCCTCGTTCCAGTCCCGAAGGCGGCGCCAGCAGGTCATGCCCGAGCCGAAGCCCATCTCCTTCGGGAGGTACTCCCACTGGATCCCGGTGTGCAACACGTAGAGGATCCCGCACAGCACCTCCCGGTCCGGTAACGCCTTGCGGCCCGGGTACCGGAAGCGCCGTTCACGCTGCGGCAGCAGCGGCTCCAGGCGATCCCACAGCTCATCCGACACGATCCACGGCGACGTCCCCACACCAGACCGAACGCTCAACTCCCGTCCCGGACACGGCAACCAGAGGCGATCCACCTCATTGTGTTAGCCGTTGTTAGCGGAAGCATGCACGTGGAGTACCGCGCCTACCGCAAATCGATCGATGAGGTGCTCGAGGTGCTGCCCGACCCCATGGAGGACCTTGCCCTGCGCGAACCAGAGCTCGCCTTCGCGCGAGAGGCTCTTCTGGAAGCCGATCTCATCGAGGCGGAGCGCCATGTGAGCCTTGTGGAACCCGTGGTAGGAAGCGCGCGATCTCTGGTGCAGCCACCGGCGACCATGGACAACGCCGTCTCGGTACTGCGGTTCATGCGGCACATGCGAGCAGCTCGGATTGCACCACTCGTCCGCTTCGGAGACCACCTCGTCGCCGAGGGTGTACGACGTCAGCAGGAGGAAGGAGCCGACGCGGCCAGGCACGGCCATCGCCCGCGTTGAGGGCATCCGGTCGCGAGCACACGCAGCCGTCGGCAGCCACCGCCGACACTCCCAGACCAGCACCGGCGTGCACGGATGGGGGCCTTGCGGAGGGCGGATGTACTGCGGCTCCAGTGCCGCGGGCGGCTCAGTGATGCCGGTCCGCTCGCAACGGCCCAGTGCAGGAGGCCGTCCGTGTAGTCGTCGTCCATGGCGAAGCCGATCCAGACGGCGCGGGCGCCGGCGAGGTGGCCGGCGCTGGAGGGCTGGACGAAGACGTTGGCCTGGTCCGGAAAGTTAAGGAGGCAACGGACTATACCGCTAATAGCGTGCCTCTTTTCGTAGAGAAGGGTGAGATTTCATCCTGTCCCCGCGATGGCACAACGGGCGGGGGTAGAGCTTTCACGTCTCTCGACTGCCGAACAAAGGGGCCGGTGTGTCTGCTCGTGTGGTCTCATCACCGATGAAGCGGCACGCACCTCTAGCACCGGACCTCAGAGTCTGAGCGGCCCCGCTGGCGTCCGCAGTTCGACTGATCCCCACCGCTCTCGGAACCAGACAAGATCACTGATTACCCAGCATCCTTTCCGCACTTCTTGTTGAGTGAAGCCGCGTCGGGAGGGCGGGGAGCTGGCGGAACAGAGTGAGGTCAAGCCATGCAGACACGATCGGACTTCAGAATCATCCCGTTCTACGAACGCCTCGGCGATCGTAGACCCCCCAGCAATTTCAACCCGGGTTCATCGCGATACGTCGGGCAGGAGACCTCCGAGAAACGGTTCGAGGTGGACAGAGAACCTGTCGGAGATGGTTACTTGGTGATCCAGGTGTTTGGTGTGGATTACCAAACTCACCGGATCCTTGTGAACGGTGAAGACCTTCGGCAGTTCGACATCGCCAGTCAGCAGCCGGGAAGGCCCGTCTGGGAGACCTGGCTTGATCCGATCGAAGAGGGGATCTTGCGGAGGGGAAGAAACACGATCCAAATTTTGCACGGCTCAACGCCCCAGACGGACAACTTCATTGTCGGAAACGTTGTCGTCCACTGGCGCGAAGAGGTGGACGGCGCCGACAGCGACCGATACGACAGGCGCCGGGATCGCGACGATCACGGTGACTACTGAGGTCATCAGTACACCTTCGAGACCGGGCCCCAGTGCACACGGACGGACTAGACCCGCTTCGCGCCGTGGTGGCCTCCGACGGCCCGCCGATGAGTGCGCCGCGCGTGTCCACCGAGGCCAACATCGTTGGGCCGCCGCACGACCTGGATATCCCCGCGCTTCTCGGCCGTACGGGCCGCCACCCCACCGACGTTGGAGGCGACGTCGATCTGCCCGGCGAGCAGCGCGTTCGCCATCGCCTGCGGGCTCTCGAAGATCTTGACCTCGATGGCGTCGAGGAGGACGTCGCCGCCGTACCAGTCCTCGTTGCGCACCAGCCGGGCGTTGCCGGAGCGGAACCAGTCCAGCTTGAACGGGCCCTCGCCCTGAAACCTCAGCTGACTGTCAAAACTTCGGACAGCAACCCCGGATCCCTGTTCCGCTCCTGCTCGGACTGGGAGTGCTACTGCGTTCCCGGGAGGCGGATCGACTGTGCGTGTCGGAAGACGTTCCGAGGGTCCCAGTAAGCCTTGGTCTGTTGGAGCCTGGCGTAGTTGGCCCCGTAGTAGAGGTGGGACCACGGCTGGTCGGACGTGTTGAGGTCGGGGTCGCCGAGGTCGACGTCCGGGTAGTTGATGTAGCAGCCGTCGGTGTTGGGCGGTTCGAGCTGCTCCGGGGCGGGGACGACCGGAACGCCGCCGGTGGCCGTGTACATGTCCTGGTAGAAGGCGCGGATCCAGGCCAGGTGAGGCTCGGCGATGCCCGGGTCTTCCAGGGCGTCCTGGTAGTCGTACACGCCGTCGAGGTTGGCGTCCTCACCCCACGTCCAGTACGTCTGGTACTGCAGTTTCAGCACGGACGAGCGCTGCGGAACCGCCGTCGCGGACGCATCGGCGTCGTTGATCCGCCCGCCGTAGGAGTCCACCTGAAGCAGGGCCTGGTCGTTCTCGTACGCCGGGTTGGTGAGGTGGTCGAAGATCGTGTCGAGCTGGGGCTCGGTGAAGTTCGCGGTGTGGTAGGCGGACTTGTACTTGCCGCACCGGCTCGGGCCGGAGTCGTTGAGGTTCTGGGTCGCCGTGAGCCAGGGCAGCCTGGTGGGGATGTAGTGCTCGTAGAGCGAGGGGTGCTCGCCCATCTGCACGTCGAACGGGGTCTGGGGGTATTCGTTCTCGGGGGCGAGCCAGTGGAGAAACTGGTTGAGGCGGTCGATCGAGTCCTCGCGGGTGCCGTCGAGTTGGAGGATGAGGCCGACCTTGCCGGCCGCGCGATTGGTCAGCTTGAGGAGCGTGAACATGTCGCGGAAGTCGAACTCGCGGAGCATGTCCGGCCCCTCGCCCGTCTGCTCGCCCTCGAAGAACGCGCCGTAGCGGCGCACCAGGGCCTTGAACTTGTCCCGATCGTTCTCGAAGAGGCTCCAACTCCAGGACAGCGCCCTGGTGAGAGTCTGGGCGGGCGGCTGAGGAAGGCCGCGGAACCAGTACCGGGTGACCACGCCGAGGTTGCCGCCCCCGCCGCCGGTGTGCGCCCACCACAGGTCGCGCAGCGCAGCCTCGGGGGAGTCCTTGCGGGCTACGGTGACCTCGGCATGGGTCACATCGCGCACGGTGACCACCTCGACCGCGTAGAGGTAGTCGACCGTGAGGCCGTGCAGCCGGGAGAGCAGCCCGAAGCCGCCGCCGCAGATGTGGCCGCCCGCGCCGACGGAGTAACACGAGCCACCGGGTACGGCGAGGCCGTACCGGCGGTAGAGCTGGGTGACGGTATGCCAGTTCGTCGCACCCGCCTCGACGCAGTACGCGTCCATCTGCGGGTCGTAGTAGACGCCGTCCATGGCGCTGACGTCGACGATGACGGCGACATCGTCGCCGCAGACGAAGTTCTCGTAGCAGTGCCCGCCGGAGCGGACGGTGATCCGGCCCGGTGACGAGCCGGTGGCGGTGCGGGCGAGAAAGGTGTCGAGGGCGGTGACCACGTCGGTGGTGTGGGAGGCCACCACGACGTATTCGGGGTTCGCGATCCAACGCTGGTTGAATCCCCGGCGCAGCGCCTCGTAACGCGGGTCGCCGGGCCCGACTTCGGTCGGGCCGACAGGCTGGGGATGGGCGGATGCGGTGGTCACGGGTGACACCTCCACGGCAGGTGGTAACCATCGGTCACCGACAGGCTCGCGTGCGGACGGATTCGGTGACTCCGCCATCCGGGTGATGGTCACGGGCGCAAGGGGGCAGCAACAGCATTGTCCCGGGCGCCGGAGCGCGCGGTTCGACGTGCCTCGCGAGACCCGGGTTCGACGTGGTTCGGAGGGCCTGGAGCGACGTCATGCCGGTCGTGGGGCACTCGGCTCGGCGGAGTCAGCACGACCTCGACTCCGTTGTCGGCACGCCGGGCAGACACGGCCGGGTCGGCGCCCACGCACAGCCGAGTGGACAGGACCGAGTGCCGCCGGTCGCAGGATCGGGCCGCCAGGAGGTGATGCCAGGGCATGCAGGCGTATGCCGGACATCGACGGTCACCCGGGCGAGTGGGCGGCGTGTCACGGTGTCCAGGTAGGTGCCGAGTTCCATCGTGGCAGCGAGGTCGATCTCGCCGTGGAGTTCGACGGCGGTGTGTCCGGCGAGGCTGCGGCAGGACAGGGCGCAGGGTGTGTGGACTGGCGGATGTTCGGCGTCCGGTGGCTGCTGTTCCTGCATGACGGACCTCACAGGTGGGGTGGGAGGCCCGGGGAGACGGTGGTCTCCTTCGGGGATGACGAGCGGAGTGCCGGCGACGGGGCAGCCGATGACGGAGGCGCGCTGCCCGAGCACGTTGTGGACGAGGGTGGGGGTGACCACCTCGGCAGACCTCGATCGGCCACGATGCGCTGGGCGGAACGCTCGGTGATCTGGCAGGCGGTTGCGACCTAGGCTAGCCGTGCGTTGGGCTCCCGGGCGAGCGCGGCGAGTACCCGCGCATGGTTGGTCAGGAACGTCCACCGGCGGTCCTGGTGATCCGTGGCGTCAGCAACCATCCCCGCCAGCGGCTCCGGGCATCACGCACCGATATGCCCGGAGTCTGCCTCGGTCCACAAACGCGAGCAGCTCACCCACTTCGTGGCGGAATCCGAGCGGCTCGGCCTGATCAGCGAGACGGACTCGGAACCGCTGACGCGTTCACTGACCGAGCCCGAGACCCCGGTACAGGTGCTGCAGGTCCCGGCCGCCGAGATCACCTCGGTCGACGGCGGCGCCGATGCTGACGAGCTCCTGCGACAGGGCGCCGACAGAGGTCGCACCCGGCTCCTGGTCTGCGAGCACGGCACCGTCCTCGGCTCGGTCCACGCCCGTGACGCCCTGGCCCGCCCGGTGCCCGAACTGACCGAGGGCACCACAGTCGCCGACGCCATCAGCCTGCTGCGCCAGCGCCGCGCCTCGCTCGCCGCGGTCCTCGACGGCTCGGGCCGCCGCACCGGCATGGTGAGCCTGGACGACCTGCTGGCCCGCTACCTGCAACCGCAGGCGGTATGACGACGCCCGGCAGTCGCGCGCCCCGGCTTGCCCGGGGCGCTCGAGCACGTCGTCCGGGTGCCGCACACCGTCTGCACACTGCCGCGCGTGCAGCGTCAATCAGCGCTGCTGACGACCGATCTTGGTCTCCGTCAGACCTCCACGACCCCCAGTTGCCGCAGCAAGCCGAGGTCGTCCCAGTTCCACCAGCTCTCGGCGATCTTGCCGCCCTGGCAGCGGAACGTGGCGTGCCCGGTTCCGGCGACGTCCCGGTTGGTGGGCTCTATCCCCTGGTAGGTGCCGGTGTGCCGGCCCTGGAAGTTGAGCCGGCAGGTCACCAGGTCGCCCTCGGCGATCACGCTCTCCAGTGTGAGCTGGGGGTTGAAGGCGTCCAGGATCTCGCCGTTCTCCCGCTTGGCCTGGGCGAGGTCCACGTCGTAGGAGGAGAGGGCGGGGTCGTGCTCCCGGTAGTTGTCGGTGCACAGTTCGTCGGCCAGGTCGAGGTTCTTGGCGTTGATGACCTCGTTGAAGAAGCGGCGGGCGATCATCTTGTTGAGCTGTTCGTCCCGTACGACGTCGAGGTCCGTAAAGGAAGGCGTCTCGTCGCAGGCGGCGACCAGTTCTTCGAAGATGCGGTTGGTTTCGGGGAGGTTGGAGTTCTTCATGGCCTCTTCGTAGGACGGGAACTCCACGATCTCGACGACATGGGTGGAGTCCGAGCGGTCCTGCCCGACGATCGAG
>NZ_LLZG01000029.1 GCF_001509475.1 Streptomyces regalis | reverse complement strand
TCTGGGCGGTGGTCGCTGAAGCGCGGACCGTAAGCCGCCGAGCTGGCCGGTACGGACCTTCCGGGCGGAAACGCCAGGATTGCTGAGAACCACTGAGGCTCTTGGTAACGGTACGGCCATGAGCAGCCGCGAGGACGAGGCGCTGGCGCAGGCCGGGGCGCGCTGTGGGCGCTCGGCCTGCTGGTCGCCGCGGCCGCGCTCGACCCCCGGGCCGAGGGGCGGGACGTCGCCGCGACCGCCAAGCGCATCGCCGCGCACACCGACAAGCGCGCCCCGCGCAGGCCCTCCCGGGGCTCCTCGGTGTCCGCGAAGTACGGCGCGGCCGGGGCACGGGGCGAGGCACGGGCCGGATTCCCGCACGTACGGCGGGCGTTGGACGCGCTCGCCACGGCACGCGCGCGTGGCGCCACGGAGGAGCAGGCCCGCCTGGACGCCCTGCTCACCGTGATGTCCACCCTCCAGGACACCGAACTCCTCTACACCGCGGGCCCCATCGGCCTACGGCAGGTCCAGGCGGGCGCCCGCGCAGTCCTGGAAGCGGGGGGTACGGCCAGGGAGGCCGGCGCGACTGCCCTCGCCGCCCTCGATGCCGACCTGCACACGCGCGCGTGGAGCCCGCGGGGGAGTGCGGGGCTGCTCGCGGGGGCGCTGTTCCTGGACTCGCTGCCCGTCACGGCACGAGCACGGGCTGCCTGACCTGGTCCTGCGCCCGGCGACCGGCGGCCCACCGAGCCGCCGGTCCCGTCGCGTACGACGCCGCAAGCATCGCCCCGCCCAGCAGCAGCCAGCCCGGCGTCCCCCACTCCACCAGCAGGGCCGTCAGGAGGAGCGGGCCGAGGGTGCGGGCGATCGTGACGCCGGTCCCGAACAGGCCCTGGTACTCGCCGACGCGGCCCTCCGGCGCCAGGTCGAACGACAGCTGCCAGGAACCCGCCGACTGCCCCATCTCGGCGACCACTTGAAGCACCGCGCCCACCACCAGGAATCCGACGGCCACCCACAGCGAGGCGCCCGCCGACAGCGCGAACACCACGCACGCGGCGAGCATCACCCAGCCCGCACGACGCACCGCGCGCGTGGCGGTGGCAAGGCCCGTGACGCCGCGCGCCGCCCGTACCTGGAAGAGCATCACCGCACCGGTGTTGAGCACGAACAGCGCCGAGACCAGCCAGGCCGGCGCGTCGGTCCTGCGGGTGATCCACAGCGGCAGGACGAGGCTGAGCAGCGGAAGCCGCAGCAACAACACGGTGTTGAGCAGCGCGACCAACGCATACGGGCGGTCCTGCAGCACGCCGAGCCCGTCCCGCCGCCGACTCGGCACAGGCGGCACGGAGGGCAGCCGGAGCAGCAACCCCGCGCACCCCAGGAAGCTCACCGCGTCCAGCGTGAACACCGCCAGATACGCCGTCCGCGTCCCGGCATGCAGCGCGAGCCCGCCGAGCCCCGCACCCACCGCCAGGCCGGCATTGAGCGTCGACTGCAGATGCGCCAGCAACCCCGTCCGGTCCCCGGCGGACACCAGCCCCGCCAGCAGCGCCTGCCGGGCCGCCGCGAGCCCGGACTGCGCGGCGGCGTACGCGCAGGCGGCCAGCACGAATGGCACGAACCCGTGCACGACCGTGAAGGACGCCACCGCGAGTCCCGTCACGAGGGCCAGCAGCACTGCCGTACCGCGCGGCCCGCGCCGATCGGCGAGCCGCCCCAGCGGAACCCCCACCAGCGAGCCGACCGCCCAGCCGACGGTCAGCCCGAGCCCCACGCGCGCGGGGGCGAGGCCGACGACCTGGGTGAAGTAGAGGGCCGACGTCGTGTAGTAGGCGCCGTCCCCGACGGAGTTGCTCAACTGGGCGAGGGCCAGGACGCGTTGCGGGCCGGCGGGCGGGACGAGGCGGGTTGTCATGCCAATGACGTTAAGGACACTGTGGACCTTTCGACAGGCCCAATAGTCACGCCTCTCAGTGGCCCAATTAGTGGCCCGATGCGTGGCCCGAGGCGTGGTCCGATTCAGGCCCCGTCCAGCACCTTTCCCAACACCTCCAGCGCTTCGGGATACGCCCGCTCCCGAGGCGTCCCGTACCCCACGACGAGCCCCTGTGGCCGCCCCGCGCCGCCGCCCGGCGTATGCCAGTGCTCCCCCAGATGCCCCACCGCGAGCCCCGCCTCCGCCGCCCGCGCCAGCACCCGCGCCTCGTCGTCGACCTCCACCAGCGCGTGCAGCCCGGCCGCGATCCCGCGCATACGCCGACGCGCCCCCAGCCGGTCCAGGAGCTGATCCCGGCGTCGCCGGTACCGCAGCCGGCAGGCACGCACATGCCGGTCGTACGCGTGGCTGTCGATCAGCTCGGCGAGCGCCAACTGCCCGATGGACTCGGTGTGATGGTCGCTGTGCAGCTTGGCGTCGGCGACGGCATCGACCAGGTGCGGCGGCAGCACCATCCACCCGAGCCGCAGAGCAGGCCCGAGGGTCTTCGAGGCAGTCCCCAGATACACCACCTGCCCCGGCGCCATCCCTTGCAGCGCACCGACGGGCTGGCGGTCGTAGCGGAACTCCCCGTCGTAGTCGTCCTCCACGATCAGCCCGCCACGCGCGCGTGCCCAGTCGCCGAGCGCCCGCCGCCGCTCGGGGTGCAGGGTCACACCGGTCGGGTACTGATGCGCCGGCGTGACGACCACGGCCGCGCAGTCCCCCAACTCCTCGGCGCACACCCCCCGTTCGTCGACCCGCACGGGCGCGACGGCACCCCCGTTGCGCCGCACCACCTCCCGATGGAACGGCAGCCCCGGATCCTCCATGGCGACGGCGCCGCCCTCCAACACGCGCGTGAGGAGCGCCAGCCCCTGCACATACCCGGAGGTGATCACGATCCGCTCCGGCGGCGCGATCACCCCACGTGCCCGCCCCAGATACCCCGACAGCGCGGTCCGCAACTCGATACGACCGCGCGGATCGCCGTAGTCGTACGCCAGGGAGGGTGCCGTGGCGATGGCCCGCCGCAACGCCCGCAGCCATGCAGCCGCCGGAAACGCCCCGACGTCCGGACTCCCCGGCCGCAGATCGAACCGCGGCTCACGCGTGCGTGCGGCGCCGTTGGCCGCCTCTGCGTCCGGCGAAGGCAGCGAGGCTACCTGCGTACCGGCCCCCTGCCGGGCGGTGAGATAGCCCTCGGCGACAAGTTGGTCGTATGCCGCCTTCACGGTGTTCCGCGATATGCCGAGCTCGGAGGCAAGCCGCCGCGTGGCAGGCAACCGCTCCCCGGGAGCGAGCCGCCCGTCTCGTACGGCGTCCCTCAGCGCCCGCTCAAGCCCAGCACGACGGCCGTCGCCGACGGCCAGTTCCAGATGCAGGTCCACCCCAACCCCCTAGGGGCGCGGGACTGTCTCGATATGCGGCTCCGCCGCGTGGGCGCGATCAGCCCCCACAACCCGCAGACCGCAACGATGGCCGGACACCTCTCTGGTATCCGGCCATCAATCCAACGTCAGCTCTTCAGCGAGGCCATCCAGGACTCGACCTCGTCCGACCGCCGAGGCAGCCCAGCGCTCAGATTCCGGTTCCCGTCCTCCGTCACCAGAATGTCGTCCTCGATCCGCACCCCAATGCCCCGGTACTCCTCCGGCACGGTCAGGTCATCGGCCTGGAAGTACAGCCCGGGCTCGACGGTCAGCACCATCCCCGGCTCCAGGACACCCTCCACATACGTCTCCGTCCGCGCCGCAGAGCAGTCATGGACGTCCATGCCGAGCATGTGCCCCGTCCCATGCAGCGTCCACCGCCGCTGAAGCCCCAGCTCCAGCACCCGCTCCACCGGCCCCTCGACGAGCCCCCACTCGACGAGCCTCTCGGTCAGCACCCGCTGGGCCGCGTCATGGAAGTCCCGGTACTTCGCCCCCGGCTTCACAGCCGCGATACCGGCCTCCTGGGCGTCGTACACGGCGTCGTAGATCTTCTTCTGGAGCTCGCTGTACCGGCCGTTGATCGGCAGCGTTCGCGTGACGTCGGCGGTGTAGTACGTGTGCGTCTCGACGCCCGCGTCGAGCAGCAGCAGATCACCCGACCGCACGGGCCCGTCGTTGCGCACCCAGTGCAGCGTGCAGGCGTGCGGACCGGCCGCGCAGATGGATCCGTAGCCGACGTCGTTGCCCTCCACGCGCGCGCGGAGGAAGAACGTGCCCTCGATGTAGCGCTCGGAGGTCGCCTCGGCCTTGTCGAGGACCTTCACCACGTCCTCGAAGCCGCGCACGGTCGAGTCGACGGCCTTCTGCAGCTCGCCGATCTCGAAGTCGTCCTTGACCAGCCGCGCCTCGGACAGGAAGACCCGCAGCTCCTCGTCCCGCTCGGCGGTGACCTTGTCGGTCAGCGCGGCCTCGATGCCGGCGTCGTAGCCACGGACGACACGCACCGGACCCGTCGCCTCGCGGAGCTTGTCCGCCAGCTCGCGCACGTCGGAGGCCGGGATGCCGTACAGCTTCTCCGCCTCGGTGAGCGAGTGCCGGCGGCCGACCCACAGCTCGCCCTGGCCGGAGAGCCAGAACTCGCCGTTCTCCCGGTCGGAACGCGGCAGAAGGTAGATCGTCGCCTTGTGACCGTCGGCGACGGGCTCCAGGACGAGCACACCGTCTGCGCTTTCATCGGGCCGGCCGCCGGTGAGGTACGCGTACTCGACCGACGCCCGGAAGGCGTACTCGGTGTCGTTCGACCGGGTCTTCAGGTTGCCCGCGGGGATCACCAGACGCTCACCCGGGAAGCGCGCGGAGAGCGCGGCACGACGGGCCGCCGTCTCGGCAGCCTGGGGGATCGGCTCCAGGTCGCGCAGCTCCGTGTCGGCCCAGCCGGACTTCATGCTCTCGGCGAGCTCGTCGGACACGCCCGGATACAGGCCGTTCTTGCGCTGCTTGATGGGCTCTTCTTCGGCAGTCTCCGGGGTCTCCGAGAGCTCTTCTGCCACGGCGGTCATCCTCCTCGATACGGCACTGGACCCCGACCATCGTACGGTCGTACAGAAGGGAGCCCAGGGTCGAAAGGACCGTCACCGGGAGGTGCTATGCCGGCGGCCTTGGAACCCGTTATGGCCGCCTACTCGAAGCGAGCCGCCAGCAGCACCACGTCCTCCTCGCTGTCCGCCACGTCCAGCCCGCCCGGCAGCACGGTCCGCAGGACATGGTCGACGACCGCATCCGGATCGTGCCGCAAAGCCCTCGGCACCGAGGCCGCCGCCGCGTGCAGCCGGGCGAACGCCCGGTCCGTGGGGTCACCGGTGCGGTGCAGCAGCCCGTCGGTGTACAGCAGAACCGTCTCTCCGGCCTCCGCGGTCAGCTCCACGCTCGGCGCCTCCCAGCAGGCCAGCATGCCCAGCGGCGCGGACACGGAGGTCTCCACGAACTCCGTGCGCCGGTCCCCGATCAGCAGGGGCGGGGTGTGCCCGGCACCGGCGAGCGTGATCTTGCGCAGGGAGGGTTCGCAGTAGGCGAACAAGGCGGTGGCGGAGCGGGCCGGCTCGGTGAGTCTGAGCAGCAGCTCCAGGTCGGACAGGACCGCGACCGGGTCCTCGCCCTCCATGACGGCGTACGCCCGCAAGCTGGCCCTCAGCCGGCCCATCGCGGCGATCGCGCTGGGCCCGGAACCGGTCACCGAGCCGACCGCCAGGCCGAGTGCGGCGTCCGGCAGCGGCAGCGCGTCGTACCAGTCGCCGCCCCCGCGCGGGCCGGTACGGTGCCGCGCGGCGAGCTGGACGCCGGCCATGCGGGGCAGGCGGGAGGGGAGCAGCTCCTCGGCCATCGTCTTCATGCACGCGCGCGTGCGCTCGACTTCGAGAAGCCGGGCCAGGTACTCGGTGGCGTAGCGCGTGTACAGGCCGACGAGGTGGCGTTGGCGCTCGGTCGGCTCGGCGGGCTCGTCGTACAGCCACACGGCGGCGCCGAGTCGGCCGGCGGCCTCGGTGGACAGGGGGAGCGCGTAGCTCGCGGCGTAGCCGAGGCGTGCGGCCACCTCGCGGTGGCGGGGGTCGAGCCCCTCCTCGGCGAACAGGTCGGGCTCGGCGATCTCGCCGTCACCGCCCGGAAGGCCGTCGAGGATCCTGCCGTACGACAGGGAGCTGCGCGGGACGGTCTCGATGTGGCCGAGGTCGGCGCGGGCGAGACCAAGACCGATCGTCGTGTCCGGGCCGAGCCCGTCGGCGGGTTCCAGTACGACGAGACCGCGCCGGGCACCCACGAGGGCGGCTCCGGCGTGCAGCAGTTCCTGGAGGGCTTCACCGAGTGCGTCCGTGCGGGCCAGGCGCTCGGTGAGTTCGTGGAGTGTGGTGAGGTCCGAGACCCAGCCGGCGAGACGGTCCTGAAGCAGCGCCCCTGGTGCGTGGGGTGGGGGGACCGCTGAGGCACCCGAGGCCGCGGGCGCGGGCGCGACAGTGTGTGTGGGCGAGGGAACCGTTGAATCGATTCCGGCCACTTTCGGAGGGTGAGGGGCGTTCATGGCGTCCGGCTTTCCGACCGGTGCGTATTGCTCAAAAGCATCGCAAACCCCCATGTCATTCTGCGCCGCTAGCAGTGTCTCCACATGTACACGCACTCGTGAGGGGATGTCCAGCATTGTCCTGCCGGGATTCCTGGTGTCCATGAGCAACCAGAGCAACCGCCGTACACGTCTTACGGAAAGGCAAAGTTGGCTTAAAACTGCCTCGGGTAACGGGGTATTGCGGTCGACTGGTTTCGCTCCACGGAGCGTCACAGCGGTCGTGATGGGTACGTACTCGGTGAAGGCCAGGGGTGGTTGACAATCACCCGGAACCTGGTGACGGACCCGGGCGTCTTAGCCACCGACGACCGGCCCCATCCTCCCGTGGCGGAGGCGAAGAGAAATATGCGCGACGGTAAACGCCAGACTTCGCCACCCCACGCCACGCCCATGCTTTTGACAGATCGCAGTATGGACGAGGTTGCCGCGGAAGCAGCCAACGCTCGACCCATAGGGGTTTCCCTTGCTCAAGGCAGGGGTGTGATGCGCCAACAGGTACGCACAGTGAAGTGATCGACACATGGTGTGATGTGGACCACGGTGTTGCCAGCGGTGCAACGGAAAGGAACGAGCGCTCATGCGCGAGATCCTCGGAAGGCGACGCAGGCTCCTGCGCAGCGACGGGAAGTCTGAATTGATCAGCGCGGCCCTGACCTTCGCGACGGAATGGCGCTGGCCGGTACTCCCAGGCGTGACGACGCACCCGCAGGGGCACTCCCGCTGCGGCTGCCCCGACCCGGAGTGCACGGTGCCCGGCGCCCACCCCTTCGATCCCGGCCTCCTCGCGGCCACCACCGACGAGCGCATGGTGCGCTGGTGGTGGACCAACCGGCCCGCGGCGCCGATCATCCTCGCCACCGGTGGCACGGCACCCTGCGCGGTCAGCCTCCCCGCCCTGCCGGCCGCTCACGCCCTCACCGCCCTCGACCGCATGGGCATGCGCCTCGGCCCGGTCGTCGCCTCGCCCGCCCGCTGGTCGATCCTGGTGAAGCCGTACTCCATGGAACAGCTGGGCGAACTGCTCTACGCCAAGGACTTCGTCCCCGGCTCCCTCCGCTTCCACGGCGAGGGCGGCTATATCGCCCTTCCCCCGTCCGAGACGGGCCAGGGCCCCATCAGCTGGCAGCGCGCACCGCTGCCCGGCTCGGCCTCCCCGTGGGTGCCGGACGTGGAGGCCGTGGTGGACGCCGTGGTCGAGGCCCTCACTCGTACGGGTGTGAGCGCGCCCGAATTGTAGGGCCGTCCGGCGTGCGCGGGACGGCGCACGCGCGTGTGGTCGTTATCTTCCGCTATATGCCGCGTCAAACCAGGGGAAAAAGGGCACCGTCGTCGCATCGCCGCGGGCCGCATCGCAGAAGAGTCCGTCTGATCGCCTTCGCGTCCGTCGCGGCGGCCGCGGTCGCCCTGCCGCTGGCCTGGGCGGCCGCCGGCCAGGTCGTCGACGCGAGCCGGGCCGCCGAACGCACGTCCGCGCGTGAGGCCGTACGCTCCTCCCCCCATGCCCCGAAGGACGGAGCCGTACGTCCGTCCCGCCCCGCCGATGCCAAGGCGCCCTCCACCGAGCCCTCCACCACCTCCTCGCTGCTGCTCGGCCTGGGCCTTGCCACCGCCGCCCGCTGCGGTCCCGAACTCACCTCTCCCGAGGGCATCGAGGCGCAGACCTGCGTCCTCACGCAGGGCGACGAGACCTGGGCGCGCACCTACTTCCGCAATGCCACCGGCGGCGCGCTGGACTCCGTACTGAGTCTCATGGGGCCTGGTGGGCGCACGGTGCAGATGCGCTGCGCCGGGGGCGCCGAGGACGAGCCGGGGACGTGCGAGACGCCCCGGGAGCGCACTCGGGGGAACCTGGACGCCTACACGGCGGTCGCGGAGTTCGCGTCCCGGGCCGGGAGCGGGCCGCTGCTGCTGCGCTCCGCCAGCAACTCCTCGCCGGGCAAATCCGGGGAACCTGCGGGCAGTTGACAGGCGGCGTCATTCCGTAAAGGAGTGCGCACATGGAAAGACCCGGTTGCTGGCGACGGGGGATGCACCAGCAACCGGGCTACTCGAACGGTAACAAGAGATCGGCGGTTCGCAAATTCGATCCGGGCTTTCCAGTCACGGATTCCCTTGCTCCGCATGGGAGTTGTGATCGGACTCACCCCTCCCGGACGGGCCGGTTCGGCTGAACGGCCGTTCAGCCGAACCCGGTCTGCGCAGTGCTCGTCAGCTGAGCGTGACCTGCCGGTTGGTCAGGCCGCCACGCGCGCGACGCTCGTCCGCGGTGAGCGGAGCGTCCGTGGCCAGGGCCGCGGCGAGGCGCTCGGCGAACTCGGCCGCCGGCTTCTCCACGTCCTCCGCGCCAATGCCGCTCGGGAGGTCCCAGACCGGCACGGTGAGGCCGTGAGCACGGAAGGAACCGACGAGCCGGGTGCCCTCGCCGAGGTTCGACTTGCCCGCCGCGTGCAGTCGCGCGAGGGCGTCCAGAAGCTGCTCCTCGGGGTGCGGCATGACCCAGCGCAGGTGGTTCTTCTCCGGCGTCTCGCACCAGTAGGCGGCGTCCACACCGGTCAGCTTCACGGTCGGGATGGCCGCGGCGTTGGCCCGCTCCAGGGAGGCGGTCACCTCCGGCGTGGCGTTCTCCGCGTCCGGGACCCAGAACTCGAAGCCCGGGTGTACAACTGGCTCGAACGTGCCTTCGGGGTCGAGCAGATCCTGCAGTCGCGGACCGTCGGCCGGGGCGCGGCGGCCCTGGACCGGGGTGCCGGGCTGCGCGGTGAGGGCCTGCTGGAGGGTGTCGGCGAGGTCGCGGCTGATGTCGCCCGACGCCGTGTCGTTCTGCAGGCCGAGCAGGACCGAGCCGTCGTCGCGGCGCAGGGCCGGCCAGGCCATCGGCAGGACGGTGGCCAGGGTGACGGACGGGACGCCCTCGGGCAGGCCGCCCTTCAGGGGCAGCTCGACCGTGGCGGCCGGCACCAGTTCGCGCAGTGCCACCCAGTCGCACTCGCCGGGCAGCCCCTCGAACGGGCGCTGCACCAGTTCGGTCACCGCTTGCGCGGCGGCCCGGCCGTGGCAGGCCTTGTAGCGGCGGCCGCTGCCGCAGGGACAGGGCTCGCGTGCGCCGACAACCGGGATCTCTCCATCGCTGAGCTGCGGGCGGGCCTTGGTCTGGGGTCGCTTCTTGGCCATCGTGGGTGTCTCCCGGTTACGGCTCGTCTCGTACGGCGCGAGCCTAGCCGTTCAAGCCATGGGCGACGGGAGCCTGTGGACAACCCACCGGGTCGTGCCGGGCCGTATCGATACGCGGCTCCCCCGTGCGGCCGCAGGTTCGGGCGGAAGGAGAGCCGGTTCGCGGCGGAAGCAGGGCCTCAGCCGGAACCCGTGCCGTCAGTCCAGGTCGTCGAAGGCGTCGCCGAAGTCGAGGCCGGATATCGCACCCACCGACGGCGCTGTGACGCGCGTAGCGAAGTCGTCGCGGCGATGCCCGGCATCCGGATCATGAACGTCGCCGTGGACCACGACCCAGACCGTGATCTCGCCCCGCGCGTCGTCGCGTACACCCCAGTCGTCGGCGAGAGCGGTGATGATGTTCAGCCCGCGGCCGCCGTGCGCGGTGACCGAGGGCGTGGCCGGAGCAGGGCGGGTGGGCCCGCCGCCGTCCGTCACCTCCACGGTGAGCCTGCCGCTCGCGTCCACGCGCCATGCAGCCCGGACGTCACCGTCCCCGGACAGTGCGTCACCGAGCGGCCGACCGTGTTTGCACGCGTTGCTCAAGAGTTCGGAAAGAATCAGTACGGCATCGTCGATGACCGATTCCGCCACGCCACCCCTGCGCAACTGAGAGCGCATACGGTGTCTCGCTTCCCCCACGCCCGCAGGGCCATGGGGTACGGCCATGCTCGACGACGTGGGCACCTCCTGTGCCACCACCAACGCCACCCCCGAGACCTCCTTTGCCCCACGCCACGGTGTGGATGCCCCATTGGCCTGTACCGGAAACCGGCCAATCAATGTCCGGTGACGCACTCGCAACGATCGAATACGGACCGAACGCGCCGGAGCACTCCCTGTAGTCGAGATGGCTGGAATTCGACGGTGTGACCAGAAGTGGAGGATGGGGCTGAAGGGGCTCTGGGGTCAAGAGGTTGCGCAGGGGTTGATGAGGTTTTAGGGGATTCCGGATGTGCGGTTTGCTGTGGCCACTTGTTGTGGCCACTTGTTGCGGCCGCTTGCTGTGCCGCCTGCTGTGTCACTTGCTTTGGCCGTGCCTCGGCTTGCAGTGGCCGCGTGTCGGCCACGCGCGCGTGTCAGCGGCCGAGCTGGTGCAGCACCGCCCGCGGGCGGTTGGTGATGATGGCGTCGGCGCCCAGTTCGACGCAGAGGTCGACGTCCTGGGGCTCGTTCACGGTCCAGACGTGCACCTGGTGGCCGGCCCGCTTCAGGCGCTCCACATACGCCGGGTGACTGCGCACGATCCGGATCGAGGGGCCGGCGATGCGGACGCCCGCGGGCAGCCGTCCGTCCCGGAGCCGGGGCGAGACGAACTGCATCAGGTAGACGGTCGGCAGCGTCGGCGAGGCGGCACGCACGCGATGCAGCGAGCGTGCCGAGAAGCTCATGACCCGCACCGGGGACTCGTCGGCCGTGGCGGGTGCGTCGAGCCGGAACCGCTTCAGTAGGAGCAGCAGCCGCTCCTCGACCTGGCCCGCCCACCGGGTCGGGTGCTTGGTCTCGATCGCCAGCTCCACGCGCCGCCCCGCGTCGGCGACGAGTTCCATCAGCCGCTCCAGGGTGAGGACGGAGGTGTCCTCGGGATCCTCCGGCCGGAACTCCCAGTCGGGCTCCTCGGTCCGGTTCTTCCACGAGTCGCGGTTCTTGCGGGAGCCGAAGTCCAGGGCGGCGAGCTCGGCGAGCTCCAGGGCCGAGACCGCGCCCCGGCCGTTGGACGTACGGTTGACGCGGCGGTCGTGGACACAGACGAGATGTCCGTCCGCGGTGAGGCGTACGTCGCACTCGAGGGCGTCCGCACCGTCCTCGATCGCCTTCTTGTACGCGGCCAGGGTGTGCTCGGGAGCGTCTTCGGAGGCTCCGCGATGGGCGACGACCTGGATCCGGTGCTGTCGTGCGTGGGTCACCGCGTCATGGTCCCACCGCAGGCGGGTAGACGTGCGGCCGGAGGCGCCTTAAGGGCGATGGAATTGCGCCTATTTAGTAATAGATGCCCTATGTAAGGAGTGGCCGTGGACCCACAGGGACCGCTTATGGTGCTCTGACGGCCCGTGGGAAAAGCTGACCGCATACAAAAGACATGCACAGCTGAAGCGCACCGACCGCCGACGAGTACTGACCGGCGTGAACGGACGTGACCGAGTGCGACCGAAAACGACAGCCGTGGATCGAGGAGAGAAAGCTGTGAGCACCGAGAACGAGGGCGCCGCGGTACCCCCGGCCCCGTCCGCACCTCCCGTGCCGGTGGATGCTCCTGCTGTTCCGGCATCCCAGGAGCGCCCGGCTCCCGAGGGCGATGCCGCCCCGACCACCCAGCTCCCACCGGTGCCGAACGGCACCCTGGCGAACGCGAACGGCACCCAGCCGCACGCCGCCGACGCGGCCGCGAACGGATCTCAGCCTTACGGCGCCGAAGCGGCTTCGAACCGCGCTCAGCAGCCCGCCGCCCCGGCCGCCTCGAACGCAGACCAGCCGCCTGCCTCGCAGGGCTCGGCCCCCGACGCCTCCTGGCCGCCTCCGCCGCCGCCCACACCGCCGTATGCCGACAGCGGTGCCGCCGCAGGTGGTGCTGGTGCTGGTGCTGGTGCCGGTGCCGGTGACGGTGTGGGCTCCGGATGGGGTGCCACCTACCAGCAGCCGGCGCCGAAGTCCGGCCGCGGACGCGGTGGACTGCTCGCCGCGGTCCTCATCGCCGCGCTGGTCGCCGGCGGCCTGGGCGGTGGCCTCGGCTACACCCTCGCCAAGAACGACGACACCAGCTCCTCGACGACCGTCTCCGCCGCCGACAGCGGTGGCGACCTCAAGCGCGACCCGGGCACGGTCGCGTCCGTGACCGCCAGGGCGCTGCCGAGCACCGTCACCATCGAGGCCGAGAGCAGCAGCGGCGAGGGTGGCACCGGCACCGGCTTCGTCTTCGACACCGAGGGCCACATCGTCACCAACAACCACGTGGTGGCCGACGCGGTCGACGGCGGCAAGCTCACGGCGACCTTCCCGAACGGCAAGAAGTACGACGCCGAGGTCGTCGGGCACGCGCAGGGCTACGACGTGGCGGTCATCAAGCTCAAGAGCGCCCCGTCGGACCTCAAGCCGCTGACGCTGGGCAACTCCGACGACGTGGCGGTCGGCGACTCGACGATCGCGATCGGCGCGCCCTTCGGCCTGTCCAACACGGTCACGACGGGCATCATCAGCGCCAAGAACCGCCCGGTGGCATCCAGCGACGGCACCGGCAGCAACGCCTCCTACATGAGCGCCCTGCAGACCGACGCCTCGATCAACCCCGGCAACTCCGGCGGCCCGCTGCTGGACGCGCAGGGCAACGTCATCGGCATCAACTCCGCGATCCAGTCCGCCGCCAACGGCCTGGGCGGCACCAGCCAGTCCGGTTCGATCGGCCTCGGCTTCGCCATCCCGATCAACCAGGCCAAGTACGTCGCCAAGCAGCTGATCAAGACCGGCAAGCCGGTGTACGCCAAGATCGGCGCCTCCGTCTCCCTGGAGGACACCACCGACGGCGCCAAGATCACCGAGCAGGGCGCCAGCGGCTCGGACCCGGTCGAGGCGGGCGGCCCCGCCGCCAAGGCCGGCCTCAAGCCGGGCGACGTCATCACCAAGCTCGACGACAGGGTGATCGACTCCGGCCCCACCCTGATCGGTGAGATCTGGACCCACCAGCCCGGCGACAAGGTCACGATCACCTACGAACGCGGCGGCCAGTCCCACACGGTCGAACTCACCCTGGGCTCCCGCACCGGCGACAGCTGACGCCACCGGCCACGCGCGCGTAGATCAGGCTCCGACCAGAGCCGACGCAACGCGCGCGTGCTCGCTTGTTGCCCAAGAAGCTGCTCCCCTGATGCCTAAAGGACTATTCGCCGGGGTCGATTGCGCGGCGCGCTCGGGGAGTTGCCGATCGACCGGCGACCGTGTCCATACGTTCGGATGGGCTATCGTGCCTTCTCGACCTCGACTGTTCGCGAATGGGAAGCGGAGCCGCGAATGGGAAGCAGACAAGGGGACGGTCTCGCGGTGTCCGATCTCGGGCGGCTCGTCGCCGGCAGGTACCTGCTGGTGGAGCGGGTGGGCAGCGGCGGTATGGGAACCGTCTGGCGTGCCGAGGACAAACTGCTCGGCCGCCACGTCGCCGTGAAGAAACTGCGCATCCCGCCGCACCTGCAGGACGACGAGGTCGAGACGCTCTACGAGCGCACCCGCCGCGAGGCCCGCAGCGCCGCCCGGATCACCCACCCCAATGTGATCGTGGTGCACGACGTCGTCGATGACGAGGGCCTGCCGTGCATCGTCATGGAGTACATCCCCTCGGTCACGCTGAGCGACGTCCTCAAGCGCCGGGGGGCACTGCCACCCGAGGAAGCCGCCCGGATCGGCCGTGCCATGGCCGCCGCCCTGCGCGCCGCTCACGACGCCGGGGTCCTGCACCGGGACGTCAAGCCCGCCAACGTACTGCTGGGTGACGACGGGCGGATCGTCCTCACCGACTTCGGGATCGCCATGGAGTCGGGAACGTCCTCGCTGACCAAGCCCGGCGAGTTGATCGGCTCCATCTGCTACCTGGCGCCCGAGCGGCTCAGGGGCGCGCATCCCGAGACCGGCCCCGCCAGTGATCTGTGGGCCCTGGGGGCGACGCTGTACCAGGCGGTCGAGGGACGGGACCCGTTCCGCCGGGACACCCCGATCGAGACCGCCTACGCCATCGCCACCGATCCGTACGAGCCCTCGCGCAGGGCCGGGGACCTGGCCCCCGTGATCGAGGGTCTGCTCGTCAAGGATCCCGAACAGCGCATGGACGTACACGAGGTCGAACGCCGCCTGGGCGAGGTGACCGAAACCCGAACCGCACGCCTCGACTCACCCACGCGACCGGACCGTTCCGAGGACCTCGCGCCTCGTGGTCAAAAGGGCAACGGCAACCGGCGCCGTACGGTGGTGCGGTCGGTCCTGGCGGTGACACTCGCCGCCTGTCTGGCAGGCGGCGCCCTGTGGTGGCTCAAGGGCAGTGCCGACGAGCCGACCACGCGCGCGTCCGGCTCCGAGGCCTCCACTCCCTCCACGACCACCAGTCCCAGCCCCACGGTGCCGCCGGTGCCCGCCGGGTACCACCTCAAGAAGCCGGACAGCGGCATCTCCGTGCCCGTGCGGGACGGCTGGACCCGCGAGACGTTGCCCGGTGGCGAAGTCGCCTACATAGACCCGTCGGAGCTGGTGGGGCTGAGGGTCAACGTCGTCGAGTTCGCCGGTACCGATCCGCTGCAGCACTGGCGTGAGACGGAAGAGGAACAGACCGCCCGCGACAATCCCGGCTATGAACGGGTGAGGATGGCCGAAACGACCTTCCGGGGACGGCCTGCCGGGTACTGGGAGTTCACCTTCGACGGCAGGGCGCGGAAATACCGTGCCGCGGAGTTGGCCTTTGCGAGCGCCGACGGCACCCAGTACGTGATCTACCTCTCCGCGCCGGACGAGCAGTGGCACGAGTACCGGCCGGTCTTCGACACCGCCGTCAACGGAGTCCGCCTGAGCGACGACGGCTGACGGCGAGCGCTCGTACGCCCGCTCAGCAAGTGCCTGGCACCGGAGCGACCGGACCCCATACGGACCACGCACCCCGCGCAACGCGTCAGGCCGGTACGCTGTACCCGCTCCGCCCCTGGTGGGCCGGGGCCGAGGTGGGTTGCCCGAGCGGCCTAAGGGAACGGTCTTGAAAACCGTCGTGGCGCGAGTCACCGTGGGTTCAAATCCCACACCCACCGCTTGTCAGGCGGCATAAGCCCAGGTGAGAAGGGGTGCCCGGATTTCCGGGCGCCCCTTCTCGCGGTCGGGCCGCGCTGAGTGGCTGAATCGGTTCGTATGCTGCGCACATCGGGGAGTCGACCTTGGCGCGGCTCACTACTTCTTCTCGGCAGCCCGCTTCGAGGTTCTGCCTCCGCCGGTGCGGGTTCGGCCGGGACCGGCAGCCGTGCTCTTCCGTCTGCCTCCACCCGGTTCTGCGCCGGCTGCCGTCTTCTCCGATGACGCTGTCCCGGCGGCCGACGCGGTCGGCCACTTGAACTCGATCTCCAGCTCGATCTCCCCGTCACTGACCTCGACCTCGATCTCGCCGCGAAGGTCGTCCGGGATCCGCAGGCTCAGCTTCCAAGGGTCGAGTTCCAGTTCGGCGTCCCCGCCCTCCCTCAGCGCGGTCGCGAGCGCCGCGAGCTGATCGGCCGCCTCGAGGCGGGACAGCGAGCGCTTCTGCTCAAGCTTGAGATCCTTCATGGCGCCTCCGATCCAGCACAAAACAGCAGATGGCTCCCATTTTCGTGCTCTTTGCCGAGCTGGACATCTCGCCGGGAGACACCCTCCGGCCGGCGTCGGCGGCGACGGATCAGCCCCCCCAGCTGCTGTGCCCGCAGCAGCCTCAACTGCCCGATCTCCGCAGCGTTCTTCATCAGCTCGGCGTTCACCCAGCCGATCATGTGGGCGACGGTGTACTGCGGGTCGTCCGGCCAGGGGAACGGTGCCGTGGCGTCCAGATCCGTGTCGTCGAGCGGGTCCAGCGCGGCCGGCCAGTCCGCCCGCAGGTCGCGCAGCCAGGTGACGGTCGCCTTTCCGGCGCCTGGCCAGGTGACATCGGTCCGCTGCCGGGGCGGGCGGCCCCGCAGATGGTCGGTGGCCACGCTCCACCACCAGCCGATGTGCCAGCTCACCCAGGCGATGGTCGGCACGGGGACGGGGTCGGGCTCGGTCTCCGCCCAGTCGGCACCCAGGTGCCGTCGGCGGCCGGACGTACCGTCCAGCAGTGCGGCCCCGGTTCCCACAGGAAGTCCTCGGGCCGGAGCCGGTCGAGGTGGTATTCGAACAGCGCCCAGGTGAGAGCGAACTGCCAGCGCATCAGCTCACGTCGGGAAACGCTCATCGGCCGACCCTGGCATACGGGCTCCCCGTCTGGGCAAGCCGATTTCTCCGCCACGGGTGTCGTTGAAGAGCCCTCTCGTCTCCAGAGCTCGTATGTCGTTGAAGCGCTGTCTCTAGAGCTCGTGGTCCCGCGCCAGCCCCTCCCACTCGACCTGCCGCAATGCCTCCTCCGCGTCACATCCGGACGGCACGCGCGCGGTGGGCTGGAACCAGATGATCGTGAGGGCGGAGCGATACAGGACCGGGTCGTGGTCGCGGTCGAGGGCTGTGGAGTGGAAGGCGCCCACGCAGGCCACCGACGGCAGCACCTCGACCGGGCCGAACGCGCCCGCGTACTGGTCGGGATACTCGCGCGGCGGCGGAACGAGGTGCACCGGGCTGGAGGGGTGGGCGTGCTCCGCGGCGCGGACGAGGCCCTTGATCTTCATGTCGTTGACCGGCTTGCACGGGTAGCCCTCCAGCATGGCGCCGTACGTCGAGGAGAGCTGCAGCTCCGACAGGTCGAGGGAGCGGCCGGACGCGAGGACGACGCGGGTCAGCGACATGGTCGGCGCTCCAGGGCGGTGGTGCATCGAGCTCCCGTGAATTTCAAGGCCTGTCAGGCGCCTGCGAGCCGCGGACGCCCGGACGCCCTGTCAGGGCCGGTGCCCCGTTCAAGGGCGGTGCCCAGTCATCCGCGCAGCCGACGCGATCGTCGCGCGGGCCTCGCGTTCGGTCAGGCCGGTGCTGAGTGCCGCCTCGACGAGGGGGTCGACGAGGGCGGGGCCGATGCCGTCCTCGTAGGCACGGCAGGCCGCCCAGAACAGGCGGGTGTTGCGCTGGCCCTCGTGGGCGGCGAGCACGAACTGGACGAGTCCTTGCCCGTGGCCGCCGGTCGCGGGGGGCGTGGGGTGGTGCGTACGGGGCGGGGGGAGCAGAAGGCGCAGGAGGGCGCGCGGGCAGGGCGCGGGGACGATGTGGGAGGTTCCGGGAGCAGTGCTGTAGACGCCGTGGTCGGTACGGGAGCCGGGGCCGACGAGGTAGCCGCCGGCGCCCCGGATGTCGATGCCCGGCGCGAGGCGGCCCGCCGAGTTGGGGACGACGACGTCGGGCGGGCCGGTCAGCCAGAGGTGGCGGCCGCCGCTGGGGGTCAGGACGACCACCGTGGGCGGGATCGTGAACAGGTGGCGCAGCGCCAGTTCGCGCAGGGCGGCCGAGGAGTCCGTACCGGATTTGGTGTCGAGGTCGATGCCGATCAGGTGGTGTGGGGGCAGGCCGCACGCGATGCCGTAGCCCGTGGCCCAGGGGGCGGCGGCGAAGAGTTCGCGGATGCGGGCGGGGTCGGTGGAGGCGTCGTAGACCCCGTGCCCGAAGCGGCCGCACTCGCCGTGGCAGGGCGCGGGGGCGGGGTCGTCGCGGTGCGGGGAGCGCAGGGCCGGGAGCTTCGTCCGGGACAGGGGGATGACGGCCAGTCCGCGTTCGGCGGCTGACAGGGCGTGTGCGAGGGCCAGCGTCGTGGCCTGCCGGTCGGTGGTGGCCATGAGTCCATGTTCGTACGAATGTTCGAAAAAGGAAAGAGGGGAGGGTGCGCATCGCCGGGCGATTCGCCGGTTGGCGGGGGTTGGCAAGAAGCCTGCCGGAACCTTTCACCCCTTGTGGTGCTTGGGGTTGAGCTGTCCGTACTGCCCTGGCTTATTGGGCGGAAGTGGCGAAAGGGGTTTATCGACTTGTCATCACGCTTCAGGGCGAATAGGGGCATCCGGGGTGGTTCGCCGGGGATTCGGTGGGCAACTCTGATCTCGCGACGTCGTGCACAGCTCCAGGGTGGTCGGCCAACTGCCTTGGAAGGAGCAGTACTTCATGCACTACCTATGCGTCCGGCGGGGAGCCTGGGCGCACCTGTTCTGGAGGAACAACATGGCAAGCATCCGTACCGCCCGCGTCATCGCGGCCGTCTCCGCCCTCCCGCTCGCCGCCGCCCTGTTCGCCGGTGTCGCCGCGGCGGACAACGGCGCCATCGCGGACGACGGATCCAGTGCGGCTGTCACGAACGCCGCCCAGGGCCTCGTGGGCAGCGGGGTCGGCGGCGACAACTACGGCACCTCGTCCACCACACAGCAGCAGGCGACCGGCGCCGGCGCCTCGAACCAGAGCAACACGGCCCAGGTCAACGGCTCCGCGTTCACGGCCGTCAATCAGGGCAACGACAACACGTCCGTCAACTTCACTCCGCTCTGGTGGTGAGCTGAGGGGGCCGGCGCCCCGGTGCTCATGCGCCGGCCCTCTCGGATCTGTGGGGTGTGCTGTGGGGTGCAAGGCGTCTGCGCGGCGGTACTTCGGTGCCGCCGCGCAGGCGTTTTTCCGTGTTCGGCCGTGACGCTCCACGACCTTCGGGTGATCTTCTGCGCCCTTCTGTGGCCTTGACACTGCGGCGTATCTGACGGACAGTCAGAAATCTTCGGAGGGCCTGGGGCCTGGGGCCTGGAGTTTGGGGCCTGGGGCTTGGGCCTCGTGAAGTTCCCAAGAACTCATGGGAACCGGATCGGCGGTCGCGGTGTACCAGAAGTGTCAGTGCGATGCGCCGTGGGGCGACGAGGGCGATGAGGGCTAGGGGGCGACGGTGAGTTACGAGCCGGTGGTGAGCCATGAGGTGGAAGCGAGCGACGACTTCGAGACGCGGCTGAAGCTCTACGAGGGGCAGCGCGCCGCTGTGGCGCGCGCGGGCAAGGATCCCGTCAACGCGCCCATGATCCGGCACTGGTGCGAGGCCATGGGCGACACCAACCCGGCGTACTCGGGACCGGACGCCACCGCTCCGCCCACCATGCTCCAGGTGTGGACCATGAGCGGCCTCTCCGGCCATACGGGACGCGCGCACGCGTACGAAGAACTGCTCGGCCTGCTCGACGAGGCGGGCTACACCTCGGTGGTCGCCACCGACTGCGAGCAGGAGTATCTACAGCCCCTGCGGCCCGGGGACGAGATCACCTTCGACTCGGTGATCGAGTCGGTGTCGGAGAGGAAGACGACGAAGCTCGGCACGGGATACTTCGTCACGACCCGCATGGACATCCGCGTCGGTACCGACCTCGCGGGCACCCACCGCTTCCGCATCCTCAAGTACGCACCCATACGTCAGGCCGGCCAGTCGGGTCCGCGCAAGAAGCTTGCCCGCCCTCGTCCCGTGGTCAACCGCGACAACGCAGCCTTCTGGGAGGGCATCCAGCGGCACAGCCTGCCCATCCAGCGCTGCACAGGTTGCGGCACCCTGCGCCACCCCTGGCTGCCCGGCTGCAACGCCTGCGGCGGCCTGGGCTGGGACACGGTCGAGGCGAGTGGCGAGGGGACGGTCTATTCGTACGTCGTGATGCACCACCCGCCGTTCCCCGCCTTCGACCCTCCGTACGCGGTCGGTCTGATCGAACTGGCCGAGGGGGTGCGGATGATCGGCAACGTGGTGGGGGTGCCGTACGACAAGGTGCGGATCGGACTGCCGGTGCGGCTCGAATTCCAGGAGTACGACGAGGGGTTGGTGCTGCCTGTCTGGCGCACTCAGGAGGCTCAGCGGATTCAGGAGGTTGTCGCATGAGGGCCGGTGAGGGCGCGACGGCAAGCCGCATCAAGGCCGGTGACGAACTGCCGCCGCTGGAGGTCCCGATCACCCGCACCCTGATCGTCGCCGGGGCCATCGCCTCGCGCGACTACCAGGACGTGCACCACGACGCGGAGTTGGCCCGGCGGAAGGGATCCCCCGACATCTTCATGAACATCCTGACGACGAACGGCCTGGTCGGCCGCTACATCACCGACCACTTCGGACCGACGGCCGTACTGCGCAGGGTGGCCATACGACTCGGGGCGCCCAACTACCCGGGAGACACGATGGTGTTGACGGGCACGGTCGAGGACGTCGCCGGCGACACGGTGACGGTACGGGTGGTCGGCGCGAACGGCATCGGCAGACACGTGACCGGCACGGTGACGGTGACCCTGCCGGCAGGGACGGCGGGCACCGGCTCGGCGGGAGTGGCGGACAGCGTGCCGCCGGCGGTGGCGGACAGCGTGCCGACGAGGGCCGCGGTCACCATGCCGTCGGAGGGTCCGGCATGAGCGTCCGCGCGCGGGACGCCCTTGCCGGTCGGGCGGCGATTGTCGGTGTCGGGGCCACCGAGTTCTCCAAGGACTCGGGGCGCAGCGAGCTCCGGCTGGCCGTGGAGGCGGTGCGGACCGCACTGGACGACGCGGGGCTGACGCCCGGGGACGTGGACGGGATGGTGACGTTCACGATGGACACCAGCCCGGAGATCACCGTGGCCCAGGCCTGCGGGATGGGTGAGCTGTCCTTCTTCTCCCGAGTCCACTACGGCGGCGGTGCGGCCTGCGCGACCGTCCAGCAGGCGGCGCTCGCCGTGGCCACGGGGGTCGCGGAGGTGGTGGTCTGCTACCGGGCGTTCAACGAGCGATCGGGGCGGCGCTTCGGGTCGGGGGTGCAGCACCGGGAGCCGTCGGCGGAGGGTGTGGCGCTCGGCTGGTCACTGCCCTTCGGGCTGCTCACGCCGGCTTCCTGGGTGGCGATGGCGGCCCAGAGATACATGCACACATACGGGCTGACGCCGGAGGTGTTCGGGCATGTGGCGGTGATGGACCGCAAGTACGCGGCGACCAACCCGGCCGCCTACTTCCACGGCAGACCCATCACCCTCGCCGACCACGCGGCCTCGCGCTGGATCGTCGAGCCATTGCGGCTGCTGGACTGCTGCCAGGAGACGGACGGCGGCCAGGCGCTCGTCGTCACGTCCGTCGACCGGGCCCGTGACCTGGCCCACCCGCCGGCCGTCATAGCGGCGGCGGCCCAGGGCGCCGGCCGAGGGCAGGAGCAGATGACGAGCTTCTACCGGGACGACCTCACCGGTCTGCCGGAGATGGCCGTGGTGGCGCGGCAGTTGTGGCGGACGGCGGGGCTGGGGCCGGGAGAGATCGACGTGGGGATCCTGTACGACCACTTCACCCCCTTCGTGCTGATGCAGCTCGAGGAGTTCGGGTTCTGTGGAAAGGGGGAGGCCGGGGACTTCGTGGCCGAGGAGCGGCTGCCGCTCAACACGCACGGGGGGCAGCTCGGGGAGGCGTATCTGCACGGGATGAACGGCATCGCGGAGGGGGTGAGGCAGGTGCGGGGTACGTCCGTGAACCAGATACCCGGGGCGGAACGGGTGCTGGTGACGGCGGGGACGGGGGTGCCGACATCGGGGCTGGTCCTTACTGTCGACGCCTGACCCCCAGGGGTAATCCCGCAGTATGTGTCCCTCGCTCGTCCACCTTCAGGAGGTGGAGCCAGCCCCACCCCTACAACCTGAGGCGGACGTTGCTTCGGCACCTGCGGCCGATCCGCTGAAGCAGGGGCCGCTCATAGCGTGGAGCCATGACCACACCCGTCTGCACCAGCGCTTCCGACGCCGCTACTTCAGCGAGGCAGACCCGTCCGAACGCGACGTATCCCTCGTTCACGTCGTACGTGCGGGCCCGCCAGCCGGTGCTGCTGCGCACCGCCCGGTCGCTCACCGCGAACCCGAACGACGCGGAGGACCTGCTGCAGACCGCGCTCACCAAGACGTATGTCGCCTGGGAGCGCATCGAGGACCATCGCGCGCTCGACGGCTATGTGCGCAGGGCACTGCTGAACACGCGGACGTCGCAGTGGCGCAAGCGCAAGGTCGACGAGTTCACCTGCGATGAGCTGCCCGAACCGGAGCCCAAGCCCGGCCACGACGACGACCCGGCGGAGCAGCAGGCACTGCACGACGCGATGTGGCGCGCGATCATGCGGCTGCCGGCGCGGCAGCGGGCGATGGTCGTCCTGCGGTACTACGAGGATCTCAGCGAGGTCCAGACGGCCGAGGTGCTCGGCGTCTCCGTCGGCACGGTGAAGTCGGCGGTGTCACGAGCGCTCGGGAAGCTGCGCGAGGACCCTGAGCTGGGGCTGGTCCGCTAGCGGTGGCGCAGGACCGACGGTGAGATCCCGATACCGGGCCCCGCCGGCCCTGATGCCCACCGCGCCGGCTCTGTCGCCCACCCCACCGTCCGTGTCACCAACGCGCCGGCCCTGACACCCACCCCGCCGTCCGTGTCACCAACCGCGCCGGCTCTGTTGCCCACCCGCCGTCCGTGTCACCAACCGCGCCCACCGCGCCGGCCCGTGTCACCACCACGCCGACGTGTCACACCGGGCCGACCGTGTCACTACCGGGGACAACCGTGTCACCCACCGCGTCGGCCGTGCACGTCCCTTCACCCCTCCCCCCTCCCCTCGGCCCTCACTCCACCCCGATCTCCCC
>NZ_LLZG01000028.1 GCF_001509475.1 Streptomyces regalis | reverse complement strand
GTACCGGCCGCACCTGATCGTTGGCTGCTTACCGACCACCGGCCTGGATCTCGACGGACTGATCGACGAACCGGACATCGCCAATTCAACCTGAGTAATTGCTGGACCTAACCAGCGGGAGCCTTTTCACGTTGTGTGCGCACGGGCTCTCAGGTGAGGTCGACAAGGGTGGGGTTCGGCTCGGATTCGAGGTCGTATTCCTCGAACTCCCACAGTGCGATCTTTGCGTCTTTCGGTACGCGGTAGACGAAGAGCATCTCGTCCTTGAAACCGGGCTGCAATTGGGCGTTGCATTCCGGGTTTCCGGCGACGTCGTAGAGGTCTTCGATGGTGTCGAAGCGGCGGCCCTGGTCGTCGATGAGGGCGTTGACGATGGGGAGTGAGCAGGTGAGGTCCATGCTGCTCTTGCCCTCGTTGCTCACGGTGGTCTTCAGGGAGACGTACTTGGCGTCGGAGCCCGCTGCCTTTTGTGCCCCGGCCAGAGCGATGGTGTTGCTCTCCATCACCTTGGAGATCTTGACGACGGCTCCACCATTGCGCGCCTCTTCACCGGCTTTGAAGTCAGTGCCGTGAGTGGGCGTTGGGGTCGCGCCTTCTTCTTCGGCGGCGACTTTGGCTGTTGTGGTGACGGTGACTGTGACGGTGGGCACGGGTGCGGCGTCGCTGCTGTCGCTACCGCTGTTGGCGATGATGACGCTGCCGATGATGGCGGCGACGACGGCGGCAGCGGCACTGATGATGATCGCGGTGGTGTTCTTCCTTGGCGGCCTCGCCGGCGGGTGGCTGGGCAACGGTGGCGGCGTGATGTTCTGGCTCATGGTCCCCCCACGAGTGGTGCTGTTGAGGAACAGATCATCCCCTGTGAGGATGGATCGTGGAGGGTGGGAGTCTGAATTGTGCCCTTGGTGGGTGAAGGCGGGGCCGTGGTCGACCCCCTCGATCAGCAAGGCGACCGCGGATGTCGCGGGGGCTGTGTGCCACGTGAGGCTGCTGTCACCAATCCAGGCGGAAACGGCCCACCAGACCGCTTACGTTTCTGTGTGTCGTCAGCCACATTTAGGCAGGTCACACGCCGTTCTCGCAGAGAAGGCGACGTCTCGCTCCAAGTCAGCGCCAGGGTCGGAACAGTGCCGTGAGTAGGACCGCTGAACGCCTCGTGAAATGGCTTTGACCTGCGGAAACCTGCCAACCGAGAAGGCTGGTCGCGTTGTTCCGAGTGCTGCAGAACCGGAAAGGAGCAACGGTCAAAAGACCGTGTGCGTTTTGGCATGCGCGCAAAAACTCCCGACCTGTATTCCTGCAGGTCAGGAGCTTTTCCCGGAGTGCCCCGGCAGGATTCGAACCTGCGCACACGGCTCCGGAGGCCGTTGCTCTTTCCCTTGCCTGGCGGTGGTGTGTCGCGCCGCGTGGCACCGTGTCAGTGTCCTTTGGCGGCGTGCCAGAAGGCGCTTCTAGGTTAGCTGAACTCTCATCAGGAAGCACCCCGCTTTGTTCCGCTGGCAAACCGGTGTGTACCGCTATGAAGGCAGTTCGCCGACGGCAGACCAATTCGAGGTGGAACGGACTGGAAGTAACCGTCCGTGCCATGTCAACCTTGATCATGTCGGGGGGCGTTGGAAGTGTCATGGGAGGGCGGTTCGATACCTCCCGCCCGGCCGTCCGTGCAGGCTTCCGGAGTGCCGGTCCACCTATGCCTCTCGTAGCGCCTGGTGGTGGCTTCGCGACTGGTTCCTAAAGGGTAAGTCGAACTTCGCCTCCGGCTTATAACACGCAATCGCCGGTTACCCAAACCGGCGATTGTCCGGAGTATTGCAGGTGTTCGTCGGCGCGATGCCGAGAACGCCTTGCCCTGCAGCAAGTGCATCCCCGAGTACGAGGAGTTGCCCCTGTGTGTGCTGCCGTTGTTGACGAAAGGTTTCTGCTGTCGGATCGGCAGCGTGATGACCTGCTGGACTGGATCGGTCAACGTCCGCTGAACGGACGCCCGCTGCACGCCTTTCTGTCAGCCATCTCCTTTGCTGCGCTGAGGCCGCAGGAGGCAATTGTGCTGCGGGTTCGTGATGCGCATCTGCCCGACGAAGGCCCTGGCGCTCTGGTGATCCACCCCCGCCGACTCGCGGATGGGGACGAGGAAGCGGAGGGAGCGGGTGAACCGCGGGTCGTTCCGGCGTGCCCGGAACTCGTAGAGGTCTTGAGGGCGGAGGCAGCCCGGCGAGGCCTTCGTCCCGATGACACGCTGTTCACCCGGGATGACAGTCGGCCGTTGTCCGGCGCGGTTTACCGCAGGGCGTGGGACGAGGCCCGGAAGGCGGTCCTGGAGGCGCACGAGATCGATTCGCCACTCGGCAGGCGTGTCTCCGACCTCCGAGACGCCCGCATCGCAACCTGGTTGAGCGGGTACCGCTCCGCCTTGGATGTCTTCAAGGTCGCCGAACGCGTCGGCGTCAGCGCCCCCTCACTCGCCCGGCGCTTCCCACACTGCTTCCAGGCGTCGGGTGAGGTCTCCAACGACCTCATCGAAGCCGCCCTCGCCGTGACCGACCTGGACTGCGAGGCGAAGCCCGCCGCCCTGAACCCGTAACGGTGCGTCGATCTGCGGCTTGACCGCGGATCTCACCGCGCTTCCAGCACAGGCCGCGGGTGGAGGAGTCCCGCACTTCACCCGCCCGCGGCCCCCACTGCTCACTTCTCTCACACAGGACTTCCCATGCCTGCACGCCCGCTACCCGATCCCTCCACCGCACCTGGCGCGCCCGGCGCCGTCGGCAAAGCGTTCCTGAACGTCAGGGACGCAGCCGAGTACCTAGGCCTCTCACCCTGCACCCTGTACGTCTGGCGGCACCGACGCCAAGGGCCGCCGAGCTTCCGCATGGGTCAACGCGGCCGCGTCATGTACCGGCTGGAAGCGCTCGAAGCCTGGGTCCACGAACAGGAACAGGCTGACTCGCGCTCCAACCCGGCCCTGAGTCCTCTGAGCGCTGCAGCTCAGCATCGATCCGGCTATACGGCAAGCGCTTGACACAGGGCGTCGCGTAGAGGTCGCGGTCGCGTCATACCAGCGAGAAACCCTCGGCGCCTGGATCCAGTGAACAGGGAGGGGCCGACTCGCGCTCCAACACGGACCTGAGCCCACTGAAAGCCGTTCTGCAGCATCGCTCCAGCCGCATGTACAGCGCCTGACGCACCGCGCGCCATAGAGCGCCGTTTCCACCCCCGTCGACAAGGAGACGCACCTGCCCGGCTATATCGAAGATCGCTGGATCAAGAAGAAGAAGGACCCGATAACCGGGAAAAGAGAACGAACCGCTCGCTACGGCAAGGGGAAGCGGTACAAGGTCGCCGGCATACCCGGAGTCCGGGACCGTTCCTTCGACACGCTGGAGGATGCCAAGGCGTGGCTTCGTCGGGCAGCCACCGACGAGGAGCGCGGCGAGTTCGTGGACCCGCGCGACGGATCCATGACGCTGGCCGACTACATCGCGATGCACTGGGCGCCGGGCAGAGGCGGTGTTCCGAAGACCCAGGACAATCAGGAGCGGAGAGCGCGCCTTCACATCATTCCGCACCTGGGGCAACTCCCTCTCAGGAACATCACAGCAGCGGATCTGCGCGCGTACATAGCCAAGTTGGAGTCAACCGTTTCCTCGGTCGACTACCAGCGCGGCATTCTGTCCGAGCTTTCCTCCATTCTGGAGGCGGCCGTCGATGACAAGCGGCTCGCCAGGAACCCCATGCACGCGAAGTCTGTGCGGTGGCCCAAGGCGCCGCAGGAGCGACGCGATGCGTGGCCATTGGAGACGGCGCTGCGAGTCCGCGACGTCATCAACCCGCGCAGCCGGATAGCCGTTGTCCTCGGGTTGGGGTGCGGGCTCCGTCAGGGCGAGGTGTTCGGATTGAGCCCGGAGGACATCGACTACGCGAGAGGCGTGCTTCATGTCCGTCGCCAAGTCCAGGCGATCAAGGGGAGGCTGTATTTCACCCTGCCGAAGGGGAAGAAGACCCGTGTCGTCGACATGCCCTCCTCGGTTGCCGAGGAGTTGAAGCGCCACGTCGAAGCGTTCCAACCAGTGGAAGTGGAGCTTCCGTGGGGGAAGCCGGAGGGACAGGGGAGGAAGTTCTCGCTGCTTCTCACCACACGACTCGGCAACGCCATCGCGGTGAACACGTGGAACACATACACCTGGAAGCCTGCGTTGGCCGAGGCCGGCATCATCCCGCCGCGTGCTGAGGGAGCGAAACCCTGGCAGTGGGCCGCGGCCCCGAAGGACGGCTTCCACGTGCTGCGGCACACCTATGCCTCAATCATGCTGGAGGCCGGAGAGTCTGTTGCGACCTTGGCGCGGTGGCTCGGGCACTCCTCGCCCGCGATCACCCTCGGTTACTATGCTCATTTCATGCCGGAGGCGGGAAGCAAGGGGCGCACTGCCATCGACGGACTGCTCGGGAAGTAGGGAGAACCGCATGCCAGTGGAAACTCCCCAGATTCTCCCCAGGGCCGTAGACCTGCGAATCCCGCTGCTACACCCCTTCGATGCGCGTCGTGGATTTCAAGGCTAGAGAGACGGATGGCCTGGGAAAATGTTGAAAGAGGTCATCGCGACCCGCTACATCACACCCCTGCGTGAGGGCGGCTCGCTTCCGGGGCTCGTCGAGGCCGACGACTTCGGGACGTACGTCATGAAGTTCACCGGCGCCGGCCAGGGCCGCAAGACGCTGGTCGCCGAGGTCGTCTGCGGTGAACTCGCCCGCAGGCTGGGCCTGCGGGTGCCCCGCCTGGTGACGGTGGAGCTCGACCCGGTCCTGGGGCTCGGCGAACCCGACCAGGAAGTGCAGGGGCTGCTCAAGTCCAGCGGCGGCACCAACCTCGGCATGGACTTCCTCTCCGGCGCGCTCGGCTTCGACCCGCTCGCCTTCGAGGTGAGCCCCGAAGAGGCCGGCCGGATCGTCTGGTTCGACGCCCTGGTGAACAACGTCGACCGCTCCTGGCGCAACCCCAACCTGCTGATGTGGCAGGGCGAGTTGTGGCTCATCGACCACGGCGCGACCATGATCTGGCAGCACAACTGGCCCCGGGCGCAGGCTTCGGCGGCACGCCCGTACGACGCCTTGGACCATGCCCTCGCCTCCTTCGCCCCGGATGTGCGGGCAGCGGCGGCCGAGTTGGCGCCGCTGGTCACCGACGAGCTGCTCGCCGAGGTGACCGCCGAGATCCCCGACGTGTGGCTGGCGGACGAGCCGGGATTCGAGTCGGCGGACGCACTGCGGAAGGCGTATGCGCAGCCACTGGTCGCACGGGCCGCCGTCATCCACGAACGCATCGAGGGGATCAAGTGAGCGAGCGCACCCTGGGGACCCGTTCCCGCGCACAGGACGTCTTCGAGTACGCGCTGCTGCGGGTCGTCCCGCGCATCGAGCGCGGGGAGTGCTTCAACGCGGGCGTGCTCGTGTACTGCCGCGCCCGGTCCTTCGTCGCCGCGCGGACCCACCTCGACGAGACCAGACTGCGGGCGCTGGACCCCGATGCGGATGCCGCCGGGGTACGGGCCGCACTCCGTGCCGTCGAGGGCGTCTGCACGGGCGGCGCCGCGGCCGGGCAGGCCGGGGCCGACGATGCCGGGCGGCGCTTTCGCTGGCTGATCGCGCCCCGCTCGACGGTCGTCCAGCCGGGGCCCGTGCACACCGGGCTCACGTCGGATCCGGCGGCCGAGGCGCAGCGGCTGCTCGATCTGTTGGTGAAGTGACGGATCGGGTTACGGATCAGGTAATGGATCACATGCGCGCGGTGGCCGTTGACACCGCGTGCCAGGACTTCTAGCGTCACGTCCATCGAAGGTACTAAGCGGTCGCTCACCCGAGGAGAGTCATTCATGTCCACCACTGAGCAGCGGGTCGCCGTAGTCACCGGCGGAGCGCGCGGCATCGGCGCCGCCACCGCCGTACGCCTGGCCGCCGAGGGCCGCGCGGTCGCCGTGATCGACCTCGACGAGGCCGCCTGCAAGGACACCGTGGAGAAGATCACCGCGGCCGGCGGCAAGGCCATCGCGGTCGGCTGCGACGTCTCCGACGAGGCGCAGGTCGAGGCGGCCGTCGCGCGGATCGCCGACGAGCTCGGCGCCCCGACGATCCTGGTCAACAACGCGGGCGTGCTGCGCGACAACCTGCTGTTCAAGATGAGCGTCGCCGACTGGGACACCGTCATGAACGTGCACCTGCGCGGCGCCTTCCTGATGTCCAAGGCCTGTCAGAAGCACATGGTGGACGCGGGCTTCGGCCGCATCGTGAACCTCTCCTCGTCCTCCGCGCTCGGCAACCGCGGCCAGGTCAACTACTCGGCCGCCAAGGCCGGCCTCCAGGGTTTCACCAAGACCCTCGCCAAGGAGCTCGGCAAGTTCGGTGTCACCGCCAACTCCGTCGCCCCCGGCTTCATCGCCACCGAGATGACCAAGGCCACCGCCGAGCGCGTCGGCATGGGCTTCGAGGACTTCAAGGCAGCCGCCGCCACCCAGATCCCGGTGGCCCGGGTCGGCGAGCCGGACGACATCGCCAACGCGATCGCCTTCTTCACCGGCGAGGCGGCCGGCTTCGTCTCCGGCCAGGTGCTGTACGTCGCCGGCGGACCGCTCGACTAGGGAACTGGGACACAACGGACATGACTGAACTGCCTGAACTCTCCGGCAAGGTCGCCCTCGTCACGGGCGCCAGCCGCGGCATCGGCTACGGCGTCGCCGAGGCGCTCGTCGCGCGCGGCGACCGCGTCGTCATCACCGGCCGGGGCGAGGACGCCCTCAAGGAGGCCGTCGAGCAGCTCGGCGCCGAGCGCGCGATCTACGTGGCCGGCAAGGCGCACGACGAGGCCCACCAGGCCGTCGCCGTCGAGCGCGCCATGGAGGCCTTCGGCCGGGTCGACTTCCTGGTCAACAACGCCGGTACCAACCCGGTGTTCGGGCCGCTCGCCGACCTCGACCTGGGTGTCGCGCGCAAGGTCTTCGAGACCAACGTGATCTCGGCGCTGGGCTTCGCCCAGAAGACCTGGCACGCCTGGCAGAAGGACAACGGCGGCGCGATCGTCAACATCGCCTCCGTCGCGGGCATCGCGCCTTCGCCGTTCATCGCCGCCTACGGCGTCAGCAAGGCCGCGATGATCAACCTCACCCAGCAGATGGCGCACGAGTTCGCCCCCAAGGTGCGGGTCAACGCGATCGCCCCCGCCGTGGTGAAGACCAAGTTCGCCCAGGCCCTGTACGAGGGCCGCGAGGCCGAGGCCGCCGCGGCCTACCCGCTGGGCCGGCTCGGCGTCCCCTCCGACATCGGCGGCGCCGCCGCGTTCCTCACCTCGGACCAGTCCGACTGGGTCACCGGGCAGACGCTCGTCGTCGACGGCGGCATCTTCCTCAATGCCGGCGTCGGCTGACACACGGGACTCAAGACACGGGACTCAAGACACGGGACTCAAGACACACGGGCGCCGCTGGACACCAGCGGCGCCCGTGTCGACGTATCGGGAGATCAACGGCCCTTGACAACGTAGTCACCGCAGACGTGAGCAAGTGCTCCTGAGACGGGAGGTCCACCGGCCGGAACACTGCGGTATGTTTTGCCGACCCTTGGCATGGCAGATCGAGGAGCGTGCGCGTGTTCAACCGGATCCGACGCCTGCGGCAGGTGGCGGCCATCGCGTCCATATCGTCCCTGGTGGCAGGGTGCGGCGTCCTCTCGTCCGATTCGACGGAAGACGAAGGCCCGATCGTGGTGGGGACGACCGCAGCCCCCAGCACGCTTGATCCCGCCGCGTCCTGGGACAGCTCCTGGGAACTGTTCCGCAACATTTACCAGACGCTGCTGAGCTACCCCTCCGGCGCCAGCGCGCCCGAGCCGGACGCCGCCGACAGCTGCCAGTTCACCGACAGCACGAACATGAAGTACAAGTGCGAGCTGCGCGAAGGCCTGACGTTCTCCGACGGGCACACCCTCGACGCGCACGCGGTCAAGTACTCCATCGACCGCATCCGGAAGATCAACGTCAACGGCGGTCCCGCCGGTCTGCTGGGCAGCCTCGAACGGGTCCAGGTGCTCAACGACCGAGAGGTCGTCTTCCACCTCAACAAGGCCGACGCGACCTTCCCGTTCGTGCTCGCCACGCCCGCCATGTCGATCGTCGACCCCGAGGACTACCCGGCCGACAAACTGCGCGAGGACGACACCGTCGTCGGTTCCGGACCGTACACCCTCGAGTCCTACGAAGAGGGCCAGCAGGCCGAGCTCGTCAAGTACGACGGCTACAAGGGGTACTCGGAGCGCAAGAACAATGCGGTGACCATCCGCTACTTCCAGGACTCGCCCACCATGGTCGCCGCGCTGCGCGACAAGAAGCTCGACGTCGCCTTCCGTGGCCTCGCGGCCGACGACATCGTCGACATCCAGGCCGACGACGACGATGATCTCCAACTGATCGAGGGCTCCGGCACGGAGATCAACTACCTGGTCTTCAACCCCAAGGACTCCATGGCGGGCAAGTCCGCCGTCCGCAAGGCCATCGCCCAGGTCATCGACCGTCCGGCGATCGCCCACAAGGTCTACAAGGACACCGTCGAACCGCTGTACTCCATGGTCCCCAAGGGCCTGACCGGACACACCACGGGCTTCTTCGACGACTACGGCGAGCCCAGCAAGGCCAAGGCCGGCAAGATCCTCACCGATGCGGGCATCACGGCCCCCGTCCCGCTCGAGCTCTGGTACACCAGCGACCGCTACGGCTCCGCCACCAAGGCCGAGTTCGAGGAGCTGAAGAGCCAGCTCGAGGCGTCCGGCCTCTTCGAGGTCACCCTCAAGAGCCGCCCCTGGAAGACGTACGTCGAGGGCTACCAGAACGGCGAGTACCCCGTGTTCGGACGTGGCTGGTTCCCCGACTTCCCGGACGCGGACAACTTCATCGCGCCGTTCGTCGGCAAGCAGAACGCGCTCGGTACGCCGTACGTGACGCCCAAGATCACCGAGACTCTGCTGCCCAACTCCCGCGCCCAGAGCGACCGTGCCAACGTGGTCAAGGACTTCGAGGAGGCCCAGCGGATCCTCGTCGAGGACGCGCGACTGCTGCCGTTGTGGCAGGGCCGGCAGTACGTGGCCGCGAGCGCGGAGATCTCGGGCGCGGAGCGGGCCCTCGACCCGTCGACGATCATGATGGTGGGGGAGCTGTACCGCAAGACCAGCTGGTAGCGGCGGGATGTGCGGTGGGCGGGGCGATTGTCAGTGGCCGCCTGTAGGTTCGGAGGCCTGGAAGTGACCGCGGTGCGGTCACCTCTCACCGTTCGCCGCACATCGTAAGGAAGCCGACGTGACCGACATCGCCATGCTGCCCGAGTCCTGGCGCGGGGTTCTGGGTGACGAGCTGCAGCAGTCCTACTTCAAGGAGCTGACGGAGTTCGTCGAGGAGGAGCGGGCGAAAGGTCCCGTCCACCCGCCGCGCGAGGAGGTCTTCGCCGCGCTGGACGCGACGCCGTACGAGCAGGTGAAGGTCCTGATCCTCGGTCAGGACCCGTATCACGGCGAGGGCCAGGGACACGGCCTGTGCTTCTCGGTCCGCCCCGGAGTGAAGACGCCGCCGTCGCTGCGCAACATCTACAAGGAGATGAAGGAGGAGCTCGGCCTCCCCGTCCCCGACAACGGCTATCTGATGCCCTGGGCCCAGCAGGGCGTCCTGCTGCTCAACGCGGTGCTCACGGTCCGCGGCGGTGAGGCGAACTCGCACAAGGGCAAGGGCTGGGAGAAGTTCACCGACGCGGTGATCCGTGCCGTGGCCCACCGACCCGACCCGGCGGTGTTCGTGCTGTGGGGCAACTACGCCCAGAAGAAGCTCCCGCTCATCGACGAGACGCGGCATGTCGTGGTCAAGGGAGCGCACCCCTCGCCGCTGTCGGCGAGGAAGTTCTTCGGGTCCCGCCCGTTCACGCAGATCAACGAGGCGGTGGCCCGGCAGGGGCACGAGCCGATCGACTGGCGGATCCCGGACCTGGGCTGACCCACTCCACCGGGCCGGTCCTTCGCCGGACCGGCCCGGTGCCGTACGGAGCCGCCTGACGGGGATTGCCGGTGCGGGCCGTTAGCGTCGGGAGGGACCAGCCGACGAGGGCCCGGAGGACGCGGTGGCGGAGCAACAGGAGCAGGCGGCGCCGGACGCCGTGCTGACGCGGATCGGGCAGGTCGTCATTCTGCATCACGCCGGGGACCGCGAGGAGGCCCGGCGCCGGTTGCTGGACCTGTGGACGGAGCTGGGCGAGGACGGCGACCCACTGCACCGCTGCACGCTGGCGCACTACCTGGCCGACACCCAGGACGACCCCTCAGACGAACTGGCCTGGGACCTGCGGGCGTTGACGGAGGCCAAGGGCGCCGGCAGTGCCCTTGCCGTACGGGCCCTGTACCCCTCGCTCCATCTGAATCTGGCCGCCGACTATGTGAAGCTCGACCACGCCGAGGCCGCCCGCGTGCATCTGCGCCGGGCGCGGGGAGCAGCGGGGGCCTTGGGCGACGACAGCTACGGGGACGGGGTGCGGGCCGAGCTTCGACGGTTGGAGGCGTGGCTGGGGGAGGGGCCGTAGCGGCGGCGCACCTCAATGGCCGTACGTCTGCTCGCAGATCCTCGACTCGGGGCTGTCCGCCCTCCAGCCGCCGTACTTCTTGCCCAGCGTGCAGAGGTCCGCGTTCCCTTTCGGGGCCTCGTTGCGGACCGACTCGGACATATCGGGGATCTCGATATGCGGCCGTTTCGGGGTGTCGACGGCCGGGCCGTGGGGTTCCCGGTGCTGGTGACGGGGGTGGGGATGCGGAAGGGGACGGGGGTGCGAGCGCGGGGCTGCTGGTGTGTGCGCCGCCGGCGGGACGGTGGGGGATGCGGACCGTGCGGCGGATGCCGTGGGGGCCGGGCTGGGGGACGGTCCGGTTTGCGCCAGGGCCTCGCGAGCAGGTGCCTGCACGATCCGCGGGTCCTCCTCCCCGCCCGGCTGGGTCGCCGGCGGCTGGGACGGTACCGGGGGCGGTCCGGGCGCCGGTGAGCGCGGGACCGTCACGCAGCCCGAGAGGGCCGAGAAGGCCACGGTGACCAGGAGCGTTGCGGTGGTCGTCGTTCGATGCACCCGCGCAACTCTGCTGGTTCCGGCGGTTGTTGGGACAGCGGACGAGCAGAGGTTGCTCCGCACGGGTGATCTCTGTCCCCGTACGGGCGGCGCGGGCCCCTCGCGGCTGACGTCAGTCGCCGGTGGTGCCGTCGAGGCGCTCGCGGATCAGGTCGGCGTGGCCGTTGTGGCGGGCGTACTCCTCGATCATGTGGGTGATGATCCAGCGCAGATTGAACTGCTCCCCGCTCCGGCTCCTGCCTTTGGAAACGTCGTCCAGGCCGAAGGCGGCCGCGTTGCGACGGGCGTTGTCGATCTCGGTCTGCCAGGTGGTGTGCGCCTCCTCCCAGGTGTCGGCCTCGGTGAAGTGGAAATCGCCGTCCCGGTCCTCTTCGCTGCAATACAGCACTCCGAGGTCGTCGTCCAGGAGGATCTCGTGGAACCAGAACCGCTCCACCTCCGCCATGTGCCGCACCAGCCCCAGCAGGGTCAGCTCGGACGGCTCCACGGAGGCGGTCCTGAGCTGGGTGTCGGTCAGGCCTTCGCACTTCCAGACGAGGGTCTGCCGGTGGTAGTCCAGCCAGCCCTCCAGCATGGCGCGCTCGTCGGCGGTGGTGGCGGGCTCATTGCGTTCGATGGTCATGCCCGCATCCTCGCTCAACTCCCCTGAGCCCACCAGGAGTTTTACGGCGCCGGAGTGCGCCGACGTCAGCGGTCGAACATCCCGGCCAGCAACTCGCGCAGCCCCGCCCGTACCTCCGCCAGGCTCGGCGCCTGGGCGCTGAAGGACCCGGCCACGCAGCTGAACATCAGCCCGTCCGCCCAGGCGACCAGGGACAGCACGTGCCGGGCCGGGTCCGTCGACCCCATCGCGGTCATCAGGGCGGTGAGCTGGTCGCGGAAGCGGCCGCCCGTCGCGTCGAAGTAGGCGCGCAGTTCGGGGCGGCGCGTTGCCTCGAGGGCGAGTTCGTAGCGGGCCATCGTCAGTTCGCGGTTGCGGGTCAGGGAGCGGTGGGTCGCCAGGGCCAGGCCCTCGACCAGCGCGTCGAGGCCGCCCCGCGGGTCCGGCATCTCCTCCAGCGCCAGTACGCGTGCCTCGCGCTCGGCAAGCCGCCGCACCGCCAGCTCCAGCAGCGCCTGCCGGGTTCGGGCGAGGTTGGACGTGGAGCCCTGCGGGAGCCCGGCCGCCTCGTCGACCGCCCGGTGCGTGAGCCCGCGCATTCCGCGCTCGGCGAGCAGCGCGAGGGCGGTGTCGGCGACGAGGTCGGCGCGTGCGGCGCCCGGGGTGCGTACGGACATGGAGATCAACCTACCTGGCGCACTACGGCTGTAGTACAGTCGTGGCATGCGCTCACTACACCTGTAGTTAGTCTGGAGTGATCATGGAGTGTTCGAGCAGTCGGCACGAGGAGGAACCCATGGCACAGTCATCGCGCGCCATCGTGATCGGTGGCGGCATCGGAGGCCTGACCGCGGCGGTCGCACTGCACCGAGGCGGCTGGGACGTCACCGTGCTGGAGCGGGCCCCGTCCCTGGAGCCGGTCGGCGCGGGCATCTCCCTCGCGCCCAACTCCCTGCGCGCGCTGGACGTCATCGGGCTCGGCGACGAGATTCGCGACCTGGCCGCCTGGCAGGGCGACGGGGGACTGCGCACCCCGCCGGGGCGCTGGCTGTCGCGCACGGACGCCGACACCGTGGCCGAACGCTTCGGCGGCCCCCTCGTCCTCCTCCACCGGGCCACCCTCATCAACAGCCTCGCCTCGCGACTCCCTTCCGAGGCCGTCCGTACCGGCGTCGCCGCGACCCTCGCCGACCCGGGGGACACCGACCGACCGGCGCGCGTGGCCACGGCGGACGGCGAGCTGGAAGCCGGCCTCGTGGTGGCCGCCGACGGCATCCGGTCCGCCGTACGCCGGGCGCTGTTTCCCGGACATCCCGGGACCGTCTACTCCGGATTCACCACATGGCGGGTCGTCATCCCCGTGCCCGGCGTGGAGTTCGCCTCGCACGAGACCTGGGGCAGGGGCCGCATCTGGGGCTCGCACCCGCTCAAGGACGGCCGGGTCTACGCGTACGCCGCGGCGCTCACGCCCGCCGGGGAGCGCGCGCCGGACGACGAGAAGGCCGAACTGCTGCGCCGCTACGGCGACTGGCACGACCCGATCCCTGCGATCCTCTCCGCCGCCCGCCCCGAGGACGTCCTGCGCCACGACGTCCACCACATCGCCGAGCCGCTGCCTGCCTACCACCGCGGCCGGGTCGCCCTGGTCGGCGACGCCGCGCACGCCATGCCGCCGACGCTGGGGCAGGGCGGCAACCAGGCCATCGAGGACGCCGTCGTGCTCGCCGGCCACACCGACGACCTCGCCGCGTACACGGCGGCCCGCCTGCCGCGTACGACCGCCGTCGCCCGCCAGGCCGTGAAGGTCGCCCGCCTGAACATGATGACCGGCCGCGCCGGGATCGCCGTGCGGAACGGTGTGATCGCCGCGCTGTTCAAGGCCGCGCCGCAGATGCTCCTCAAGGGCTTCGCAGGCATCGCCGACTGGCGGCCGCCGCAGGCGCCGTATGCTGCCGGGAAGGCCCCGGCAGGCAACCACCAGAGGAGAAGACCCCGTGAAGGTCGGCTGCATCGGACTCGGTGACATCGCGCAGAAGGCCTATCTGCCGGTGCTCGGCGTCCAGCCCGGAGTCGAACTGCATCTGCAGACCCGAACGCCCGCGACGCTCGCCCGGGTCGCCGACGGCCTCCACCTTCCGCCGCAGCAGCGGCACGAGGACCTCGACTCGCTCCTCGCCCAGGGCCTCGATGCCGCCTTCGTGCACGCGCCCACCGTCGCGCACCCGGAGATCGTGACGCGGCTGCTGGAGGCGGGCGTGCCGGCCTACGTCGACAAGCCGCTCGCCTACCAACTCGCCGACTCCGAGCGGCTGGTGGCCCTTGCAGAGCGGCAGAACGTGAGCCTCGCCGTCGGCTTCAACCGGCGTTACGCCCCCGGCTACGCGCAGTGCGCCGACCATCCGCGTGAGCTGATCCTGATGCAGAAGAACCGGATCGGGCTGCCGGAAGAGCCGCGCTCGATGATCCTGGACGACTTCATCCACGTCGTGGACACCCTGCGCTTCCTGGCGCCGGGCCCGGTCGACGACGTGACCGTGCGCGCCCGCGTCGAGGGCGGTCTGCTGCACCATGTCGTGCTGCAGCTCGCCGGGGACGGCTTCACCGCGCTCGGCGTGATGAACCGGCTCAGCGGCTCGGCCGAGGAGGTCCTGGAGGTGTCCGGGCAGGACACCAAGCGTCAGGTGATCAACCTCGCCGAGGTCGTCGACCACAAGGGCCAGCCGACCGTGCGGCGGCGCGGGGACTGGGTGCCGGTGGCCCGGCAGCGCGGCATCGAGCAGGCAGTACTGGCCTTCCTCGACGCCGTGCGCGCCGGCAAGGTGCTCAGCGCCCGGGACGCGCTGGCGACCCATGAGCTGTGCGAGCGGGTTGTACGTGCGATTCAGGAGCGGGCCGCCTGAGCCGCGGCCGCAGGATCCGTATGCCTTCGCTCACGCCCCAGGCGGCGATGATCAGCAGCGCCGCCTGCACCGGCCAGTCACCGTAGCGGACGTACGGCGTGACACCGTCGGCCAGCGGCACCTCGTAGACCGTGCTCGCGCTCGCGCTCGTGCCGAGCCAGGAACCGATGCGCTGCCCGCTGGGGCCGGACACGGCGGAGACACCGGTCAGCGTCGCATGCACCATCGGCCGGCCGGTCTCGGCGGCGCGCAGTGCGGCGAGCGAGGCGTGCTGCTCGGGGGCCCAGCTCTGCTGGAACGTCGAGGTCGCCGACTGGGCGATCAGCACCTCGGCGCCGTCGTCGGCGAGGTTGCGGCTCATGTCGGAGAACGCGGACTCGAAGCAGACCATCGGGCCGATCCGCAGCCCGTGCCCGGCGTCCATCACGACCTGCTCGGTGCCGCGCCGACGGTCCTCGGCCGCCGCCTCGCCCACGGAGGTGGCCCAGCCGAGCACCGACCGGAGCGGTATGTACTCCCCGAAGGGGACCAGCCGCATCTTGTCGTAGCGGGCGCCGGTCGGGCCGTCCGGGCCGACGAGGATCGAGCTCTTGTAGATGCCGGGCTTGTCGGAGCGCCGCGCGTCCACGTTGACCAGGATGTTCGCCCCCGTCTCGCGCGAGAGGGCGGCGAGCCGCCGGGCGAAGCCGGGCCGGTCGCGCAGGTCGAAGCCGACGCTGCTCTCGCCCCAGACGACCAGGTCGACGTCCTGGCCGGCCAGCTCGCGGGTGAGCTGCTCCTCCCGGGTGAACCGCCGGTCGGGGCCGCCCGCGCCCTGGATGACGCCCGGCTGGACGACGGCGATCCGGACCCGGTCCTCGACGTCGGGACGCGGGGACCACACCCAGGCGGCCGAGGTGGCGACGGCCGTGGCGAGGAGCCCGGCCACCGCGGGCACCCGGCACCTGCGCACCGCCACCAGCACGGCGACCGCGACATTGACGGCCACCACCAGGAAGCTGATCAGCCACACCCCGCCCACCGAGGCCAGCCGCAGTGCCGGCTCCACCTCCCACTGACTGGAGCCCAGCACGCCCCACGGCCCGCCGAGCCCCTGCCAGGAGCGCACGAGCTCGATCAGCAGCCAGCCCGACGGCAGGACGGCGAGGGACGCGGAGACCCTGCCCGGGGAGGGTTTCCCGGCGAGGAAGCGGTGCACCAGCCGGCCCCAGGGGGCCCACAGCGCGCCGAGCAGGGCGGCGATGACGAACGTGAACACATGCAGGTTCGGCAGCAGCCAGTGGTGCATCGCCAGCATGAAGCCGAACCCGCCCCACCAGCCGTCGTACAGCGCCCGCTTTCCGGTCGGCGCGGAGCGCAGCAGCGCGATCCACGGGACCAGGGCGACGTACGCGAACCACCACAGCGACGGCTCCGGATAGGCGAGCACGGGCAGCGCACCGGCCAGCATGGCGGCGGCCGAGCGCCGCCACGGCGAAGCGAGCCAGTGGCTGATCGTCTTCATGCGGCGGCCTCCCTGCCCTGTGGTCCTTTCCAGTGTGCTCGCAGGCACTGACAGCGGACAGTGGGCCTCCGCTCAGTCGACCACCGCCGGCGGGATTCGGTCGGGCAGGCGGCGCCACTTCTCCTGCACCACCACCTCGCGCAGCCGCCAGCCGTCGTACGTCCGCAGCAGCCCGAACGTGTACCGGCCACCGCACACGAAGTCGGGGGCGGAGGAGCCGTCGCCGTTCTCGGCGAACCGCATCGGATTGATGTAGTCGGCCTGGACCCGGGCCGTGTCCCCGGCATCCTGATCGAGCACCCCGAAGTGCACCCGGCGGTTGACGATGAGATGCTGTCGCATCGAGAAGAACCGCATGCTCTCCGCGAGCCAGGCGGCGACCTGTCCGGCGTCCCCCTCGATGCCACCGGCCGAGCGGTAGTCCGCGCGTCCGTCGGGGGCGAACAGGCTCCGGTACGCCGCCCAGTCGCCGTCGTCCACGGCCACCGCGTAGTCGGTGATCAGTTCGTCGACCGCGAGCCGGTCCCTCACGGTGGCGAGTTCCACACGCTGCGTCATCGGCTCAGTGTTGAGCATGGGGCGGGCGGAGCCAAGAGGGCGTGCGAGATATTCGGTGGATGTCGGCGGCGCCGGCGGCGAGGCTGATCCCGTGAACGACCGGAACGATCAGAACCATCAGAACGACCAGCCCGTGCAGCCCGTCCAGCAGGAACCCAGGTTCCGCATACGCGCACACCACACCGAGTCCACAGTGACCGTCTACCAGGCCTACCGACCCGGGATCGGCAGGGCCGCGGCCCGCGACGGCCGCTTTCCGTCGGCCTGGAGCCGCGACCGCATGACATGGATCAAGCCGTCGTTCCTGTGGATGATGTACCGCTGTGGCTGGGCCACGAAGGAGGGCCAGGAGACCGTCCTCGCCGTCGAGATCAGCCGGGAGGGCTTCGCATGGGCGCTGCGCCACGCGTGCCTCTCGCACCACGTCCCCGCCCTGCACGGCGACCAGGGCGCCTGGAAGCGGCAGTTGAGGACCTCACCCGCGCGCGTGCAGTGGGACCCGGAGCGCGATCTGCACCTCAACCCCTTGCCGTACCGGTCCCTGCAACTGGGGCTCACCGGGGAGGCGGCCGCCCGGTACGCGGACGAGTGGATCGTCGGCATCGAGGACGTGACGCCGCTCGCCACGGAGATCCACGCGCGCGTGCGGGCGGGTGAACTGGAGCGTGCGGCGGAGCTGTTGCCCGAGGAGCGGCCGTATCCGCTTCCGGACGAGGTTCTCGCGCATCTACGAGCCCAGAGCGACGGATGATCGTCGCAGCCGTTCGAAGGCGGTGGGGTCGGGCCTGTGGGGCAGGAACTCCTTGATGTGGCGGGCGCACTCCTGCGGTGTGCTGTGGCCGGTGTCGCACTCCACGTCGTAGACGCCATGAGCGTGCACCCGCTCCAGCTGAGCGGCGGCGAGGCCGGGCGGCCGGTCGCCGCGCTCGCGTTCCCGGCGCTCCAACTCGTGCGGACTGCAGTGCACTTTGACGAGGACGACGTCCTGTGGCACGAAGAGCGACAGACAGTCCCTGAGCCGCCACTCGGCGCTCAGCACATGGTCGACCACGACGTTGTTGCCGGCGGCGGCCATGCCCGCGACCGCGCGGTGGAAGCTCTGCCAGGTGCGGTGGAAGCCCTGCCGATCCGCAACAGTTCCGTCGCGATGGTCGACTTGCCCGAACTGGACGTGCCGTTGAGGAAGACGATCAGGCCGCGACGCGGTGGCACGTCGTCCAGATGTTCCATGGAGTGGACCTCAGCCGGGGATCCGGGCCTCAGGCCGCCTCGATGACCGCACCGCGGATGGCGGCCGCCCACTCGACCACCAACAGCTCGTACTCCGCGCGCTCCTGAGCCGACAGGGAGCCGCCCGCGCGCAGCCACAGGGCACGTATCTCCTCGTTCACCTCGGAAGCAGACCGCACGGAACCAGGGCCTAAGGAATGGGGGGACATGCGGACAAGCCTAGGGGCAAGGACTGACACTGCGCTACCGGACGGCTACGCACAACGTATGTGATTGGTCACGGATTTTGCGGCGGTGGCGTACTGACTGATGGGTCAGTCGGTCCGGCGTCATCGCCGCGCGGATGCGTGCGTACGTGTGACACGGCGTTTGCGTGCCGTCCGCTGCGGCACTGAAGCGGTCGTGATCGCTCTGTACGTCCGCACGCTTGCCGCGGCTGACGGCCTGCCTCAATGTCGTGTCACGCAGCCCTTCAGGGTGGCCGAAATGAAAGACCTCTTTCGCCGAGCGGTGGTCGCGGTGGCGGGCGTCGGTGCGCTGGTGTTCGCAGCGGCCTGCAGCGGCGGAGAGGGGAAAGGCGCCGAACCCTCGACGTCCGCACCGACGTCACGTACTGGGTGGGGCCTGCCAACAAGATCCGGTTCCTGCCGCCGAGGCGGTATATCGGCCCGGCGGCGGCGATATGCCCGAGCGGCCGCCTCGCACCTATGAGGAGTACCTGAAGTACCTCCACGAACAGACCCGGCGCCATGCCAAGTGGCGGGACGAGGCATCCACCACCGTCGACGGCCGCGCCGCGACCCTGCTGACCGGCACCACCGACGAACCGCTCGACGGGCTCCTCGGCTGCCCCACGCCCGACGGAGACGCCGCCGAGGGCTGCTACGGACTCCAACCGGGGTACGAGTTGCGGGTCGCCGTCATCGACGCGCCCGGCAGGCCCCTGCTGGCCTGGTCCACGATCGACACCACCCGGCCTCAGGACCGAACGGTCGCTTTCCCGCGGTTCGAGGGCATGCTGCGCACCCTCGATTTCCGCCAGCCGGACCGGTCAGCCCGCCGACTCCGCCGCGTGCGGGCTGAGGGCGCCCGTCGCCACGAGGACGATGCCGAGCGCGATGCGGTACCAGACGAACGGCATGAAGCTCTTGGTTGAAATGAACTTCATAAACCGGTTCATGCGTAGATGTCCTGAGCGGCTTTGACCTGCTGTTTTCCACCACTCTTCAAGATCGAATGCGAGAGCAGTGGGAGATGGCACTTTCCAGTGCTCTCCCTCGCTGGCCACGAAGCGCAGCCACCTGGTTTGCAGCGAATCGGCAATCTCCTGCTCCGTGGTCAGGGTGACGTGCGAGTAGAGACCTTCCACGCCGGCGACCTCGTGGCCCATGCGGGTCTCGGCAGCACGCCCGCGAAGGTCCGCGCCACGTTCTGGCAGCTGATCGCCCGGGCCGACCGCACACCCCTGCTGTACCAGGGCGACGACCTCGGCCACCAGGGCGAAGCCCTCACAGGCACCGACATCCGCTCCTTTCGCCGCTGAGCCTTACCAGGCCGCCCGCGAGATCGTCACCCTCCGCAAGTCCCGGTCCACGACTCGCACCACCCGCCCGGACGGCGGCCCCGCGGACCCGGTGGACGACAACAGCGCCGGCCTCAACTGGGCCATCACCTGCGCCGACAACACGGCGTCCTGGCCCCGCGACCCGGCCCGCTACCAGCGCGACGCCCGCCGTGAGAGCGCCCGCCACCCCCTCTTCGGAGACTTCGCGGCCCACATCACCCCGGGCGCCTTCTGGCCCCGCGGCGCGGAACCGGCCGCCCGCATCGACAACACGGTCGGCGCCCTCGTTGTACAGAACCAGGGGACCCCCAGACCCCGCTGCCCGGCGGCCGCGCCATGCACCGCGCGCTGCACGGCTCGCGCCTGGTGTACGTCCGCGGCGGCCGAGGCCACGCCGTGTACGGCTTCCCCGGCGCTCCCGCCTGCGTCCCCCGCACTGTCGACGCCTACCTCACGGACGGACGTCTGCCTACGACCGACGTCACCTGCGATTCCTGATACCGGGGATCGCACCGCGTCCTGGCCACCGATATCCAACCCATGACCACGGTGCACACCGACGATCCAGGAAGGATCTCGTCGGCGCGCTCACGACCGTGACCGACGTGCTGGTCCGGCGGTAGGCGCTTCACTCGCCGACACCTGGAGTCCCATGCGTTCGCCGACGAAACTGCCCAGCACGTCGCGCACCACTGGCGAGGAGCGCCAACTGGGGGCAGTTGGCGGCTGCTGCTTCGGGTTCCTGCTGCCGGAGTGCCGCTGGAGGCGGTGCTGCTCCACCAGCGGGACGGCGCAGACCGCTCACTTGTCGCCCATCGCAGCGGCTCACACACGATCATCGATCTGATCAGCGAGGACGAGGCGGGGGACGACGAGGACTGGGGGGTGGATGAGGCCGAGATGGGACGATGAGGACGACAACGGTGCCCCGGATGAGCTGAAGAGCTGTGCGGCGGTGACCTGCATGCCCTGGCGGTCGCCGGAGGCGCTCCAGCGGTCACCGCGCCCCAGCGGGCGCTGGCCGCGTTTCTGCGTCTGCCCGCCGGGTGATCCCCGCACCAGGGCACCGCTGCTCTGGCACTCGTGCCCGTACGGGGCGGCGTAGCCGGTGGTCGGGTGCACGGTCGCCTCAGGTTGTCGGTGCCGTCGGCTAGCGTGCGAGGTATGCGCTACTTCAATACGGCCGGGCCGTGCGTCCCCACGCGTCACTACATGGTGCCGGCCCAGGAGCGGCTGCCCAGGGCCCGCGGGTACATCGAGCAGGGCCAGTACTTCGTGGTGCACGCGCCACGGCAGACCGGGAAGACGACGGTGCTGGCGGCGATGGCCCGGGAACTGACGGCCTCGGGCCGGTACGCGGCGCTGCACTTCTCGTGCGAGAGCGCGGAGGTGGTCGGGGAGGACTACGGCCAGGCCGAGCTGCTGGTGCTGGAGGCGATTCGGCGGTCCGCGGAGTCCGCTGGGCTTCCTGATGAGCTCGCGCCCCCCGCCTCCTGGCCCGACGCGGTGCCCGGGTCCCGGCTCACGCGGGGGCTGACTGAGTGGGTGCGGAGCTGTCCGCGTCCGCTGGTGCTGTTCTTCGACGAGATCGACGCGCTGCGGGGGGAGAGCCTGCGCAGTGTGCTGCGCCAGTTGCGCGATGGCTTCACTGTCAGCCGTGGCGGCTTCCCGCATGCGGTGGTGCTGTGCGGGCTGCGGGATGTGCGTGACTACAAGGCGGCCTCGGGCGGGGATCCGGGGCGGCTTGGTACGTCGAGTCCGTTCAACATCAAGGTGGCGTCGCTGCGGTTGGGCGACTTCACCGAGGCCGAGGTCGCCGAGCTGTACGGGCAGCACACCACGGAGACGGGCCAGGATTTCACGGTGGATGCGCTGGAGCGTGCCTTCAGCTTTACCCAGGGACAGCCGTGGCTGGTCAACGCGCTGGCCCGGGAGGTCGTTGAGGAGATGGGGGTGCCGTCGGACACGCCGATCACGGCCGAGCACATGGAGGAGGCGAAGGAGCGGCTGATCCTGGCGCGTGCGACGCATCTGGACTCGCTGGCCGCCAGGTTGGGCGAGGACCGCGTGCGGCGGGTGATCCAGCCGGTGATCGCGGGCGAGCTGCTCCTGCCGACGGACACGTACGACGACGATCTGGGGTACGTGCGCGACCTGGGGCTGGTCGCTCCGGACGCGCCGGTGCGGGTGGCCAATCCGATCTACCAGGAGGTCATTGTCCGGGTCCTGGGAAGCAACACGGAGGGCCAGGTCGTCGCCGCCCCGAGCAGCTTCCGGCTGCCGGACGGCCGGATCGACCTGGACAAGCTGCTGTGTTCCTTCGCCGAGTTCTGGCGGGAGAACGGCGAGATCCTGGCCACCGCCTCGACCTACCCGGAGGCCGCGGCACAGCTGGTGATGATGGCGTATCTGCACCGGATCGTGAACGGGGCGGGTTTCATCGACCGGGAGTACGGGGTCGGCCGGCGCCGGGTCGACCTGCTGATTCGCCAGCCCTACGCCGCTGCCGATGGTTCGAGGGGCGTGCAGCGTGAGGCGCTGGAGCTGAAGGTGTGGCGCCAGGGCCGTGCCGATCCCCTGGCGGAGGGGCTGGCGCAGCTGGACGACTACCTGGACCGCATGGAGCTGCCCACGGGCACTCTCGTCGTCTTCGACACCCGCCCCCAGGCCGCCCCGGTCCACGAGCGCACCGCCTTCTCGCAGCAGATCACGCCCTCCGGGCGCACCGTCACCCTGCTGCGCGCCTGACGGCCGGGAGACCTCAGCCAGGAGCGCCCCCGGACCTTCCTCCCGTGGCCGTGTTCCCGGAGCAGCACGGGTTCGGTGCGGGAGCTGGAGGGGCTCGGCAGCCAGGAATCACGGCAGTTCGGTGCTGACACGTCAGCACCGTGTCAGCACATGAAACCCTGGGGGCGGTGTCCCTGCCGAGAACTCCGTCCGTGCAGTTCAAGCCGCATGTCGGTACTCGTGGAGGGTGTCGCCGAGGTGGTCACGTCGGCGTATGTCGAGGTGGGTGAGCTGCTCCGAATCGGTGATCGGCGGAGGCAGGGGGTGCAGTGGTCGGGCGCCTGCGATGCCCTGGTGGGGCCGGTGGGAGTTGTCGTGCTGCTCGAACTCGCGCAGGGCGTGGAGCAGGTGGCGCTGGTTCCAGACCAGGGTGCGGTCCAGCAGCTCGTGCCGGCAGGTCTGTACCCAGGGTTCCGTGAGCGCGTTCATGCGCGGTATCCGGACGCCGGTCGGCACGACGTCGATCCCCGCGTCCTTAAAGAGACGGTGTCGAACAGGGCGGGGAATGTGCCGTCGCGGTCGCGGATGAGGAACCGTGCCCGGCAGCCGGTGTCCTCGAGGTCCATGACGAGGTTCTTCGCGGCCTGTGTTACCCAGGAGGTGGTCGGGTGTGCGGTGGCTGTTGGGTGCCAAAAGTCCCGCACATGCGTTGAGCTGGGCGTTCGCCAGACTGTCGTGATCTTCGTCAGGCTGTGTCGCGGTACTCGTGGATGAGTCCGCTGAGGACGTCGTGGCGCTGGATGTGTTGGGCGGGGAAGGGGATGACGTCCGGATCGTCGGCTGGTGCGCGAAGGTGCAGGGCCCGGTGCGGCCTTCCGGAGTTGTAGTGCTCGGCGTATTCGGCGAGGACACTCCGTGCGTGTTGCTCGTTGTAGATCAGCATCCGGTCGGTGCACTCGGCCCGCACGCTGCGGATGAACCTCTCCACGTGGGCGTTCATCCGCGGTGTCTGTGGCGCGCTCTTCAGGATCTCGATGCCGTCGGCGGTGAAGACGGCGTCGAACGCCTGGGTGTAGCGGCTGTCGCGGTCGCGTAGCAGGTAGCGGAAGCGGGCGGCGCGGTCGGCGAGGTTGGCGAGGAGGTTCCTCGAGAGCTGGGTGGCCCAGGCTGCGGTCGGGTGGGCGGTGACGCCGAGGATGTGCACGGTGCGGGTGCCGACCTCCATGACCACGAAGGCGTACAGCCTGGTCAGCGCGGC
>NZ_LLZG01000027.1:24429-26789 GCF_001509475.1 Streptomyces regalis | reverse complement strand
GGCCGGGTCCGGGGGCTGGGGCTCCGGACCCGGTGTCGGGCCCGGCGTCGGGCTCGGGTGGACAGGATCCGGGTGGACAGGATCCTGATACGGGTTCGTCATGGCGTCCTCCGGCCAATCGGTGCGCGTCGGCTCTGGACTACTCCCCCGCGTACCCGACGGCCGTGCCGCCAGTCACTCACCCGCGTCACCGCGGGCGCCCAGGTGGGCCTACCGCGGGTGCAGCACCTGAGCTCCTGCCGCCAGCCCGGGGCGCGGGCTGGACAGTACGGGCACCGCTGTCGTCGCCAGCTGCCGGGCCCGGGCGATGGAGACCTGGGCGAGGACGATCGCGTCGGCGTCCGTGACGTCGTCCGCCGCGGATGCCACCAGCCGTGCGCAACCGTCGACGTCGCCCGCGTCGAAGCGCTCCCACGCGCCCTCGACGAGTCGGGTCCGCACGTCGACGGGGCGCCCCGCACGGCGGGCCTCCTCCTCGATCAAGGACACCGTCGGGCCGAACGTGCTCTCCACCGTGGCCAGGACGACGACACGGGCCCCCTCGGCCACCGCGGCCGCCGCCATCGGACGGTCAACGCGCAGCACCGGCACCCCCGCCTCTGCCGCGGCCGCCTCCGCGATGCCGCCGATGGTCGAGCAGGTGCACAGCACGGCCCCCGCACCGGCGGCGACGGCCTTGCGCAGTGCGTCCCGGACGTCGTCCGCGACGGCTTCGGGGCCTTCTCGGCGGGCCCGGGCCAGCAGCTCCTCGTCGACGAAGTGCCGCAGTTCCAGGCCCTGATGGTCCTCGTCGCGCAGGGCGTCGAAGACCGGGACGTGCAAGGGCGAGGTGTGCAGGAGGGCGAGCATCAGAACCGCCCCGGGTGCGCCCGCAGCCAGTCCTTCGCCGCCTCCAGCAGGCCGGGGTCGGCCGCGGGGACCTCGGCGGGGTGGCGTTCGGCCCACTTCACGACGTACGGGCACAGCGGCGCGACGACGACTCCCTCGCGCGCCGCCCTGCCGTACAGCTCGCGCGCCAGGGAACCCGCGATGCCCTTCCCCTCGTGGGCCGGCTCCACGACGGTGTGGACGGGGACGAGGGCGCGCGCCGGGGATTCGAGGACGAAGTACTCGATGCGGCCGACCACCTCGTCGTCCTGGAGGGCCTCCAGACGGCCGGCCTGCCGGTCGTCTCGGATCTCGATGTCGCTCATGGCGCACTCCTGGTCCGTCGTCTGGTCCGTCGTCCGTCCGAAGACGGGTGCCGTCTGATACCGAGGGTCGACTGATGCCGAGTGCCGACCGCGCAGGGGCGCGGTCAGGCCGTCGGCACGGCCTGCGGGCTGCGCTCCTGGTCGGAGCCCGGCACCGGCTCGGACGGGTCGGCGCCCAGGGCCACGATCCGGTTGGCGCTGTTCACGTGCACGACCCGCGGCTCGAACTCCCGCGCCTCGGCGTCGGTCATCTGAGCGTAGCTGATGATGATCACCAGGTCGCCGGGGTGGACGAGATGGGCGGCGGCACCGTTGATCCCGATGACCCCCGAGCCGCGCTCGCCCTCGATGACGTACGTCTCCAGGCGGGCGCCGTTGGTGATGTCCACGATGTGGACGAGCTCGCCGGGCAGCAGGTCGGCGGCATCGAGCAGGTCGGCGTCGATGGTCACCGAACCCACGTAGTGCAGGTCGGCCTGGGTGACGGTGGCACGATGGATCTTGGACTTGAACAGAGTACGCAGCACTTTGGACTCCTGAAGGACGGCTCCCTGCCTGCTTTGTGCAGGTCAAGGGCGTTCCTCACTGTACCCCGGCACGCGTCGAAGTCGACGATTGTGAGGAACATCGCTCGGGTCCGGTGAGAAGGCTCCCTGCCTGCGCTTCCGTGCGAACCAGGCTGCTGTGACGTCGCCGACCAAGCACCTTTTCGGATACCTGTCTCGGAAATGTGCGAGGACTGATGCTGATCAGATGCTGACCTACCTGACGACACATTAGGTACATGGGTCACGTCCGCTGGAGTGGTGTATCGACGGCCACTCGGTGATCTCGTTTTGAGGCTATGCGGTGAGTTCGGTGGGCAGGGCGGTGTCGTCGGCTTCTGACTCGATCGGGTGGAGGCGGGCCTTGGCCAGGAGTTCAAGGCCCATGTAGCGGCGGGCTTCGGTCCATTCGTCGTTCTGCTCGGCGAGGATCGCGCCGACCAGGCGGATCAGGGCGGTGCGGTCGGGGAAGATGCCGACCACGTCGGTGCGGCGGCGGATCTCTTTATTGAGCCGTTCCTGCGGGTTGTTCGACCAGATCTGCCGCCAGATCTCCCGCGGGAACGCGGTGAAGGCCAGCAGATCATGCTGGGCGGTATCCAAGTGGGCGGCTGCCTTGGGG
>NZ_LLZG01000027.1:0-24422 GCF_001509475.1 Streptomyces regalis | reverse complement strand
GGCCTTCACGGCGTCGGTGTCGGGCTGTTCGAAGACGGTCCGCAGCAAGGTGGCCACCCAGGGCTGGGCCGATTTCGGCACCTGGCTCAGCAGATTCCTCGCGTAGTGGGTGCGGCAACGCTGCCAGGAAGCGCCGGGCAGGACGGCACCGATGGCGTCGACCAGACCGGCGTGGGCGTCGGAGACGACGAGCTGGACGCCGGCCAGGGCCGCGGGCGATGAGCGAGCGCAGGAAGGCCGGCCAGCCGGCGCCGTCCTCGGCGGTGGCCACGTCCAGGCCGAGGATCTCGCGGTGCCCGTCGGTGTTCACGCCGACCGCGATCAGCGCGTGGACGTTGATGATCCGGCCGCCCTCACGGACCTTCTGGGTCAGGGCGTCGACCCAGACGAACGTGTAGGGCCCTGCGTCCAGGGGCCGGTTGCGGAACGCGGTGACCTGCTCGTCCAGGTGCCGGGCCATCGCCGAGACCTGGGACTTCGACAGCTGGGTGACGCCGAGGGACTCGGCGAGCTTCTCGACCCGGCGGGTGCTGACACCGAGCAGGTAGGCGGTGGCGACCACCGAGATCAGGGCCTGCTCGGCCCGGCGGCGGCGCTCCAGGAGCCAATGCGGGAAGTAACTGCCCTGCCTCAGCTTGGGGATGGCCAGTTCGATCGTGCCGGCCCTCGTGTCCCACTCGCGCGGGCGGTAGCCGTTGCGGTGGTTGACTCTCTCCTCGCTGACCTGCCCGTATTCGGCATTGCAGAGGGCATCCGCCTCGGCGGACATGAGTGCGTCGGCGAACGTCTTGACCATCGCGCGCAGCAGATCGGGACTCGCCGCGGCGAGGTTGTCCTCGGCGAGGGCGTGCAGGGGCAGACTGTCGGGTGCGGTCATCGTGCTGATCTCCTTCGGGCTTCGACACCTCGAAGATCAGCCGGTGGCCGTTCATCTATGCGGGCATCATCCCGACGCCGGAGCAAACCCCCGGATCAGGTCGAACCCGTACACCATCCCCATGGACGCAACCCCTCGGGGCATCGGCCAGACGCAGTGGGAAACGCGCCGAGAGGTCGTTCCCGATGCGGAAGATGGCGTTGACCGTCCCGGTCGACGGCAGGAGTCGGATCGCCTTGCCGCTCCACCGAGGGAACTGTTCCTGGATCAAGGTCGCAACGGTTTCGGTGGTCACGTCCGCTTGGTCATCGTGCATGGTCATTCTCTCAGTCACAACGAGGTCGACGCCTTGTCCCGGATCAGGCGTCGGTCGGGGCGGGGGCGCTTCACTCATCTCCGTGAGCCTTATTCGGTGGCCACTGCGGCAACTGTTGTGCGCTGGTTCGCCGTTCCCAGGCGTCATTGCGACCGGGGTTCGCAGCAATGTTCTGGCGATCGGCACGTTCGTCGCCTCGCTGCCGCGGACTCACCCTCGATCCGCCCCTAGCCGGAGGATCTGAACCTCGAACCAGGGAACGCTTCTTGTCAGCTCCGACCATCCCCACTGGGAGCAGGGCAGCCCCGGGGACACGTTGTGGACCGACTGAGCGAAGATCCACCGCTGCTCGGCTTCTGCCGCCGAACTCTCAGTTGGCGCCACCAAGGCTGCGGATCATCCGGCTCCACAGGTGCGTCCGGCAGCGCCGAAAAGACGCCGGCCTTTGCGTGCCAGCCGCGGAACACGCCACGGAACATCGGGTGGGGCTCGTGCGGTAGAGGGCCCCTCAAATGAGCCACTGTACTCTCCTTCGCTGGTCCGTTACCGTTAACGTGACCGCTAACGGGATTCTTGCCCAGGGCGCAGATTCCGTCAACGCCCGCCGCCAGACGGCTCACGATCCGCCGGTGGCGTCCCAGCGCTGCCTTGCTCTCGTGGCAGTGCCGGGCCGGTGATGGCGCGGCAGGCCGGTGAACCTGATTCACTTGGACACAGGGCGGCACAGGAACAGAAGTGAGTGGGCAGCGTGGCCGGACAGCGGGAAACGGAAGATCAGCGGGCGCGGGGTGTGAGAACCGTCAAGCGCGTCACGCTCCGCGACGTCGCTCAGGCGGCAGGCGTGTCCCATCAGACCGTCTCCCGGGCAATCAACGGCAAGGGCGAGATCGACCCGGGGACTCAGCAACGCGTGCTCGATGTCGCACGGCAGTTGCGGTACCGGCCCAGCCGGTTCGGCCGGGGGCTGGTCCGCCCGGACGTCGTATCCGTCGGGCTCATCGTCCCCGACGTGGTCAACCCCTTCTTCCCGGAGTTCGTGGCAGGAGTGATTGCGGCCGCGGACGAACGCGACTGGCAGGTGCTCGTGGCCAGCACCGAGAACGATCGGTCCCGGGAGCTGGCCTTGGTCCGCTCACTCGGCCAACAGGTTGACGCTCTTGTCGGCTACATCAGCCATCCCGATGCGCAGCTCGAGCCGTACGTGGGCACCGTGCCGCTGGTCCTCGTCGATCGCGGGCTGGACTCGTCGAACCACGCGTTGGTCCACATCGACACCGCGGCCGGAATCCGGGCCGGGATGCAGCACCTCATCGACCGGGGTCACCGCCGGATCGGCATGATCGACTGCGAGTGTGTGAGCGCCCCGATGGTCCGGCGCCGCACCTTCCTCGAAGTCGTCGGCGAACACGCGCTGCCCGTCGACGAGGGCTGGGTTGTCATGGGTGAGCAGTCCCCGGCCGGGGGCGCCGCCGCGTTCGAGGCGCTGTACGCCGCGCGCCCAGACCTCACCGCCGTGGTCGCCTTCAACGACCTGGTTGCGATCGGCGCGCTCCGGGCCGCCCGCCGGCTCGGCGTCCAAGTACCGGACGACTGCGCACTGGTCGGCTACGACGGACTGAGCGTCGTCGATCTGGTCGACCCGCCACTGACCACCCTCCACCTCGACAAGCGACGGCTGGGCGAACTGGCCATCCACCAAGTCGACCAACTCCTCGCAGGCGAACTGCCACCCCCTATCGTCCTGACACCAAGCTTGAATGCCCGCGGCACGACGTGACCCACCTTTGACCTCGATCCGTCAGCGGGGTTCGGTCGCTGAGTGGCTCGGTGGTTCGCCCGTAATGTCCCCTGCCGTCGGGGGTGGGCCGTCGCGTGACGCTGCGGCTGCGCCGGGTTCCACGGGCCCGGGGTGGTGCGGGCCTCCTCCGTTCTGACACCAGCCCCGGGCACCCAACGACGCCCTCCGTATGCCCATCGAACAGGCCCACCGGCTGCTGCGCGATTTCGCGACGGCGGAGCGTCTTGACAACGACCCCCGTGCGCGTTGGTTCGCGGCGCTGGTCAATCAGCTGTGCGTCACTCCCGCAAAAAGAACAACGAACCACGACAGGAACAGCAGGGTGCCACCGCGACTGCCAATCTTGTGTCCCCTCAAGGGCCCGTCTGGTATACGGAATCGACACCCCTCTTCGCGGCGTCCGGTCAGATGCCCCTCGCCAATAATTGGGTCAAGTCCGCCGAACAGTGCCGCCGTCAAGGCGCCCACGTCAGTGCGGCGCTCACGGGATGGATACGCGTGCCCGACTACACCGGTGCGAACCTCGACCACCGGTCAACCGGCGACGCGGCTATGACCGGTGACGGCAAGCCCTCCCAGCAGGGTGTCCCAGGGGCGACCTGGCTTGCCCTTCACGCCTTTGCCACCTTCCGCCTCACCGGGGAAACCATGACGAGCGCCGCAACCGCATAGGACTCCTCCGGGGAGCTACCTGCTCTGATCTGGCCAGTCTGGACATCGCCGCTGTCCAGAACAGCAATTAGGGCACTGCTCGAACACCCACTCGTGCGCGCTGACGATCTGGCGCGCCTCGATGAATCCCTCACCAATCTCGGCGTGGTTGGCATCTGCTCGGCTACTCGCACGAAACTCAGTAACTCCTACGGCCCGTTTGAGCCCGGACAGGTGCTGTGGCCATAGCAATCGGTTCGATGGCGTGAGTCTTGGGGATTGCTGAGCTCAGTTGCTTGGGGATCCGCGCTGCCCGACGGTACGACTACCGTGAGTGAGCCTGCGGATCTCTCCCCCGGCTGACGTCTCAGCCGCCATCGACGCGCCGATCCAGTCGGCCCGCCGTAACGCTGTCATGGTGTGGGCCAGGTTTCCGTCTCACGACCTCGCGCGTGGCCGGGTTCCAAGATGCACGTCCTGTCGGACGCGAACGGACTGCCCCTTCTCATCGGTATCTCGGCCGGCAACACCCACGACAGCGAAGGGCTGAAGCCTACGACCGGGCCGACCTGCGCAGATGGCTGCGGTGGAAGCGGATCGGAGTGCGCATCGCCCGCAAAGGGATCGAGTCCAGCGAACGATTAGGACGCCGCCGCTGGGTCATCGAGCGGACCATGTCCTGGCTGTCCGGCTACCGAAGAATCAGCCCCCGCTACGAATGCAATCCCCCGCAACTACCTGGCCTTTCTCGGCCTCGCCGCAGCCATGTGCTGCTACAAGCGACTAGTCCGCCTCACCACGTAGGACACGGTCTTTAGGAGCTGAGCTCAGCGGGCGGCGCGCTCCCGGGTGGTGCGGCGCAGCCCGATGAGTTCGGCGACCGCCTCCAGCCAGCGGGCCACGACCTCGTCGCCCTCCACGGGCCGGGCCACCGACTCGGCCGCATCCAGCCAGCCCCGCACCAGGTCCGAGGCCGTCGGCTCGGGCAGCAGCTCCGGCAGCCGGGCGGTGTAGCCGGTGCCGCCGCTGCGGACGGTCCTGCCGAGGAACGCCACCGAGCGGGGCCGGACTCCGAGGCGGTCGAGCGCGACCGCGGCACCCACGGCTCCGTCGCCGAACAGGGCGGTGCGACGTGGGCCCTGGGCGCCGATGCCGTAGCGCAGGAGCATGGCGACGTCGGCTTGCACTGACTCTTCGTCGGTCTTGCTGGGGTTCATCGGTACCTCCGTTCCGGTCATCGCACAGTGACCGTGTAGATGAAGTACGCCGGGTCGTTGCCGGGGCTGCCCGTCGCGGTGCGGTCGTCGCCGTCGGGGCACTGACCCAGCACGCAGTAGCTCATTTTGATCTTCGTGGTGCCCGCGGCAACGGCCTGGAAGGTGAAGGTCTGCGTACCATCACCACCCCCGTCTGCGCCGCTGTCGCCCTCGAAGTCTTCCTCCCGGCCGCCCTCCTGGCGCACTGTCGCACGGTCGGGACCGGGGCGCACGACGCTCCAGTCCTGGCCCGTCGAAGGGTTGGCCGGGAGCGTCAGCTCGAACACGTCGCCCGCATCCACCTCGATGGACCGGTCTTCGGCCCCGAACGTCTCGGGGCCGACGAGGCCGCACCCTGACAGCGTCACGACCGTCAGCGGCAGGGCCAGGGCGGTGGACAGGCGGTGGCTGAGCTTCACGGGGATCGGCCTTCCGTTCACTGGGCGGGCAGGTGGACGCCGTAGGCGTCGGGCAGGTCCTTGTCGGAGGCCTTGTCCATGTTGCCGTTGACGAAGTCGTCCTCGCTGACCCACGTGGTCGTTCCCCAGGGGTTGTAGACCTGCAGCATGTCGCCCTCCTGACCGATGATCATCATGGAGTGGCCGACCCGGTCGCCGTTCTCGTCCTCGCCCTCGACGCCGATCGGCACCGGTCTGCCCTCGGCGACGGCCCGCTGGATGTCGGGCAGCGCCTCCCGGCGGTCGTCCGCGCTCCGGATCTCCTGGAACTCGTACTCGCTGCCCGTGTGCGGACTGATCTCTTTGTTGGAGATCTCGGTCTTGCCGTCGTTGTCCATGCCGTCGGGTGTCGAGCCGAAGGGGAAGTCGTACGCGTCATTGCCGTCGCCTTCGTCGTGCATCCGCAGCTGCTCGTCGCGCAGCCGCTCCCGGAAGGCGTCAGGGTCGTCCTCCTGCCCGGACGGGCCGCCGGTGAGTTCGAGGGCGTACACCGGATCGACCATGGCGCGCCCGGTGACGACGGTCGACGGCACGCAGGTGTTGCCCTCCTGCGACCACCTCTCGCCGTTGAACATCTGCTGGTCCGTGTTCTTGTTGGCACCCTCGTAGGGACCGCTGGTGTGGACCCCCTCGTCGGCCATGCTGTCCCCGGCCGTGGTGACCGGCGTCAAGTGCCGCTGCAGCCAGTCCGGGTCCTTGCCGTGGATCTTGTCGCGGAACTCGCCGACCTCCTTGACGTCGTACCCGGCGGCCAGCGCCTTCACCAGGTAGGCCCGTTCCTGCGGGGTCTTCGCCTCGGCGAGCATCCGCTCGAACTCGGCCTCCTCGCGGGCATCGAGGCGCTCCATCGCGCGGCCTGAGCGCTCCAGGTCATTCGCGGTCAGCAGCTCGTTCATCTCCGCCGGGCCGCCGGGGCCCGCGATGTCGGCGAGCACGAGGCGGTCCGCGGCGGAGATGTTGTCGGTCTTCATCTGGCCCGCCCGGGCCTCGGACGCCAGCTTGTTGAGGTCGCGCGCCGCAGCCCGCGCCGCGTCGTCGGCCACTTCCGCTGCGGTGTGCATCACCTTGGCGCCTGCGGCCGCGATGCTGCGGGCCCGCAGCCGCTCCGCCTCCTCGGCGTCCTTCTCCACCATGTCGTCGAAGAAGCCGTCCTCACCGCCGAGCATGCCGAGCGCCTCACGCAACTGCTCGCGGCCGCCTTGGTCCTGGGCCTTGGCGTTGGTCAGCGCGTCGGCCAAGCGGTACAGGGCGCCGGCCGCGCCGCTGAACGCCTGCTCCATCTGCTCGGCGGAGCGGGCCGCCGCCATCACCACCTCGGACGCCCGCGCCCCGGTGCTGCCCACCCAGGCGTTGGGCAGGCCCTCGCCCGCGACCTTCTGCACCCGCCGGTGCACGTCGGCGACGTCGTCGATCTGTTTACGGTAGGTCTTGGCGAGACCCTCGAGGACCCCGGGTTCACCAACCGGCGCCGAGACGCCCAGGGCGTTGTTGATGGCCCCGATGAGATCGTTCTTGCTGTCGGCCGAGGAGATGGAGTCGTGGTACTCGGCGAGCTTCTGACGGCGGTCGGTGGTGGATTCGCCTGCGTCGGGCATGACGGTGCGGCCTTCTGTCGTGGTGAGGGCAGGAGTGTGGACTCGTACGCGATACGAAGGACGCTCAGCCGAAGTCGGACAGGCCGCGCGGCGGCGTGCCGGGCGCGGGCATGGTGCGGTAGCCCGGCGCGGGGACATCCCCCGCGGGCGCGGGCATCGTCGTCACGCCCTCGCCGCCTGCCGCGCTCATGCCCCGGATGGAGGCGTGCTCGGCGCCCTGGTAGTTCGCCTTGGACACCCGCACCTTGTCGGCCAGTTCGTGCAGGGCGCTCTCCAGGACCTTGGCCTCTGCCTGCCAGTCAACGGCGAAGTTGTTGTAGGCGGGGCCCGCGTCGGAGCCGCCGAGTGCGTCCGAGGTGTAGCAGGCGGTGTCCTTGACCGCCCTGGCGATGGCACCGACGTCGTCCCCCGCCGTGTCGAGTGTCTGCGCCTCGCTGTCCATCGCGCTCGTCTGGAGGCGATAGCCCCCGGCGTGCCCTTGCACGGTCATGTCCGGCCCCCGTTTTTACGATCTTGAGGACGGAATGTAGCAGGGGACGGTGGCATGAACGCAACGACCTTCACCGCCCCCGCGCACAACAGCTCCTTGTCGCCTCCGGCCGCTGGGAAGGGCAAGATCGGCTGACCCGAAGGGTATGGAGAGCGGAGGACTTGCGGATGGGTGGGGGAGACGGTGGCGGGCGCGATTCTACGTCCGGGTAGGTTGTATTGATCCGAAACTCAAAGGGTTCTATTCGAGGGTGTAGCGGACGTGTGGTCCGCCGAAGTAGCCGCGGATACGGACCAGTGGTGGCCGGGAAAGGCTTTGCGCAAACAACTGCCTGGTCAGCTCACTGACAGGCGGCCGGCCGTCCAACGCACCGTAGCCCCTGACCACCGCCCGCCCGGCCCGGTCCTTTAGCTGCGCCCTACTCTCCCGAAGAGACATGCAACCGCTCTCCCGTCGATACTCCTTCCATCCCATCCCCGTCATTGTGCCGGTTCACCTTTTGCGGGTAACGCATTGCTCGAAGGGGGGTTACGCAAAGTCGCGGAATTGCGACCCATACGACTGTCTCCCGCCTGCGGGGGCGTTCAGCCGGCGGTACGCTCACGTTGAGCGCTGGGAAGTGGGTGTGATGGTCGGCAACACCATCGACTTCACCGATGAGCGGGCTCCGTGCGGCCGATTCGTCAACGGGCTGCGCTACCAGGAGGACGACGACGCGGGGCTGTTTGTCGACAGGGTGGCGTACGCATGCGGCTGCCGTCGGATTCGTCGTGAGTTCCACGACGGCAGCGTGCACGTCAAGGTGGTCCGCCACGATGGCGCAGTCCTCCAGGACGAGCACAGCGCTGAACACGAGGCCTGACCGGCCGCGGACACCGAGGTGGTGACATGCCCGCTTCTCATGATGTCGTGGTGATCGGCGGCGGCGGCGCGGGGCTGCGTGCGGCCATCGCCATCGCTGAGACCGATCCGCGGCTGAATGTGGCGATCATCTCGAAGGTCTATCCCATGCGGAGTCACACGGTCTCCGCCGAGGGCGGGGCCGCTGCCGTCGCCGGCGCGGACGACAGCCTCGACGAACACTCGTACGACACCGTCTCCGGCGGGGACTGGCTGTGCGATCAGGACGCCGTCGAGGCCTTCGTACAAGAGGCGCCACGCGAACTGCTCCGTCTGGAGCACTGGGGCTGTCCGTGGAGCCGGCAGGCGGACGGGCGCATCGCGGTCCGGGCCTTTGGCGGCATGAAGAAGATGCGCACCTGGTTCGCCGCCGACAAGACCGGGTTCCACCTCCTGCACACCCTGTTCCAGACCGCACTTTCCTACCGGGACATCGTCAGGTACGACGAGTGGTTCGTCAGCACCCTGCTCGTCGACGACGGGAAAGTACACGGCGTGGTGGCGATCGAGCTGGCCACGGGCCGGGTCGAGACCATCACCGCCAAAGCCGTCGTCATGAGCACGGGCGGCTGCGGCCGGGTCTATCCGTTCACCACCAACGCCAACATCAAGACCGGTGACGGCATGGCCCTGGCCTATCGGGCCGGTGCGCCACTGAAGGACATGGAGTTCGTGCAGTACCACCCCACCGGTCTGCCCTTCACCGGCATTCTGATCACGGAGGCCGCCCGTGCCGAAGGAGGCCGACTGCTCAACAAGGACGGCTACCGGTACCTCCAGGACTACGACCTCGGCAAGCCCGAACCGGTGCCGGTGATGCGCAGCATGGAGTTGGGACCGCGGGACCGGCTGTCGCAGGCATTCGTGCACGAGCTCGACAAGGGCAGGACCACCCTGACGCCGCACGGGCCGGTCGTCCACCTGGACCTGCGCCACCTCGGCGCGGAACTCATCGACTCCAAGCTGCCGTTCGTGCGCGAGCTGTGCCTGAAGTACCAGAACATCGACCCGGTCACCGAACTCATCCCTGTGCGTCCGGTGGTGCACTACATGATGGGCGGCATCCATACCGACATCCACGGCGCCACCGGGCTCGACGGCCTGTACGCCGCAGGTGAGGTGGCGTGCGTCAGCATCAACGGAGCCAACCGGCTGGGCTCCAACTCCCTTCCGGAGCTGCTGGTCTTCGGCGCCCGGGCCGGCCGGGCGGCCGCCGAGTACGCCGCTGCCGCCACGGGCACCGGCCCCGGCGCCGCGGTGGTGGCGCAGGCCCGCGACGAGCACCGCCGCCTGGAGCGCCTGGTCGCACACCACGCGGAAGGCCGGGAGCGTATCGCGGACATCCGTACGGCGATGCAGGACACCATGGAGAGCGGCGCGGGGATCTACCGCGACAGGGACTCCCTGGCCAAGGCGGCCGAGACGCTGCCGCACTTGCGGGAACGCTACGGCCGGGCCGCCGTCGGCGATCACAGCCGGACCTTCAACACCAATCTGATCGCCCTGCTGGAACTGGGCTGCATGCTGGACGTGTCGATGAGCATCGTCCACTCCGCGCTGAGCCGCGAGGAGTCGCGAGGGGCGCATCAGCGCACCGACTTCCCCGCGCGCGACGACGAGCGGTACCTCGCCCATTCACTGATCCATCACGAGCCCGACGGCACCGGGCGGGTGGAGTATCTACCGGTGACCGTCACCCGCTGGGCCCCCGGGAAACGCGTGTACGGGAGGCAGTAGCCATGCCGGAGACCGACCGGATCACCCTGCAGGTCGCCCGCTACCGGCCAGAGCAGGAGACCGAACCGACCTGGCAGTCCTACGAGGTGCCGTTGCGCAAGGAGTGGACGGTCCTCGATGGGCTCAACCACATCAAGGACCACCTCGACGGCACGCTCTCCTACCGCTGGTCCTGCCGGATGGGAATCTGCGGCAGCTGCGGCATGACCGTCAACGGCGAGCCGCAGCTGACCTGCTCGGCCTTCTTGACGGATTCCGCGCCGGGTCCGGTGCGGGTCGAACCCCTCGCCAACTTCCCCGTGGTCCGCGATCTCGTCGTCGAGCTCGGCGATTTCATGAACAAGCTGACCGAGGTCAAGCCCTGGATCATCCGTGCCGAGGACAAGCCCCTCGACGAGGGTGAGTTTCTGCAGACGCCGGAAGAGATGGACGCGTACAAGCAGTACAGCATGTGCATCAACTGCATGCTCTGCTACGCGGCCTGTCCCGTGTATGCGCTCGATCCGGACTTCGTGGGGCCCGCGGCCATCGCCCTCGCCCAGCGCTACAACCTCGACTCACGGGACGAGGGAGCCGCCGACCGGCGGGATGTGCTGAGCTCCGCCGCCGGCGTGTGGGCCTGCACCCTGGTCGGCGAGTGCACCACGGCCTGCCCCAAAGGTGTCGACCCGGCCGGCGCCATCCAACGCTACAAGCTCACGGCAGCCACGCGGTCGCTCAAGGACCTCCTCTGGCCGTGGGGACAGCGATGAGCCGGACACCCGCGTCGCGGCGGCCGGGGCCGGCTGGGGGGTCCGGGCCGGCACCGTACCGGAAGCCTGTCCCCACCTTCTGGTGGCTCCGGCGCCGCGCCTACCTCGTCTTCGTGCTGCGGGAGCTGAGCGGCGTCTTCATCGCCTGGTTCGTCGTGTTCCTGCTGCTCATGGCTGGTGCGATCGCCGAGGGCAGCGGCGAGTACGAGCGGTTCCAGGACTGGAGCGGGCAGTGGTGGGTCGTCCTGCTGAACGTGATCGCCCTGCTCTTCGTCCTGCTGCACACCCTCACCTGGTTCGGCCTGGCCCCGCGGGCCATGGCGGTACGCCTGCGCGGCCGACGCGTCCGGCCGGGCCCGATCGTGGCAACGCACTACCTGCTGTGGGCGCTTCTGACGGCGGCTGTGGCGTGGCTGATCCTCAAGGGGTGAAGATGGCCAGGAGATCACCTGAACCGCTGCTGTGGCTGCTCTTCAGCGCGGGCGGCATGGCCGCAGCTCTACTGGTCCCCATCCTGCTGTTCCTGTTCGGCATCGCCTTTCCGCTGGGCTGGCTGTCGGCCCCCGACCACACCCACCTGCTGTCGGTGCTGCGCCACCCCGCCACCAAGGTGATCCTCTTCGGGCTGTGCCTGCTGTGCCTCTTCCACTGGGCGCACCGCTTCCGATACACCCTGTACGACGGCCTACAACTCAAGAATCTGAGCCTCGCGATCAGCCTCCTCTGTTACGGCGGTGCCGTGGCCGGATCCGTCGCCGCGGGGGTCGTCCTGTTCCGCATCTGAGCTGTTCCGGATCCGGCTCCGGGGGCGTCATCATCGAAGGTGGAGTGAAGGTGATGCGACTGTCGTTCCTGGAGCCTCTCTACGCGCAGCAGGGGCCGTTCGCCTCCGTGTACCTCGACACATCCCGTGACGTCGAGCATCCGGAGCGTACGATCGCGTTGCGCTGGCGACGGCTTCGGAACGCCTTGGCCCGCCAGGGTGCGGACGGGCCGACACTCACCACCCTGGAGCGAGTCATCGGCGGCGACACGGACGTGCCCGGGCTTCACGGACAGGCGGTCTTCACCGCGCACGGGGCGCTGGTGCTGGACGGAGAACTGCCGCGGCCTCCCGCACACGACTCCGCCCGCTACAGCACACTGCCGGACGCCATGCCGCTCGTGGTCCAGCACGTGCCGGAGATCCCCTACCTGGCCGTGGTCGTGCACTACCGCGGACTGCCTACGGCAGAGGCCCACGGCACGGTGACGGTGGACGCCGAGGCAGGCGTCTGGCCGGCCTCCGTGGTGGCACCGGGAGAGCGGCTGCACCGACGGATCCCGGTGGCCGGGTGGCACGGTGCCGCCGTCCGGCTCGGCCACGAACTGGACGACTGGGCGCGACACCGCCGGGCCGACGCCGTACTCCTGGGCGGTGACCAGTGGGCGTGCAATGTGCTGCTCCGCCGCCTGCCGGTCGGCCTGAGGCGCCGGGTCGTACGCGTCGGGGGGCGATCCCCCACAGACACCGGCCGCGCACTGCTGGAGCCGCAACTCGACCGCGTCTTCCGCGGCGGCATGGCCACGCACGACGAGGCGCTCGTGGAGAAGTTCATCGCCCGGCGATCGCAGCACGGAGCGGCGTCCGCGGGCTTGCCCGCCGCCATCGCCGCCCTGCAACGCGGCCAGGTCGAGGCGCTGCTGCTCAATCACCCCCTGGAGTCCTCGCTGCGGCTGTGGACCGGACCCCAGCCGACCCAGCTCGCCCTGACCGAGGACGAGTTGAGCTCTTTCGGGGTGAGGGCCCCCCACGAGGACCGCGCCGACGAGGCCCTGATGCGTGCCCTTGTGGGCACCGGTGCCGAACTGGTTGTCGTACCGCAGCGCGTGGTGCCACTTCAAGGAGGCGTGGGCGCCCTGCTCCGCTACGCCGACCCAGGCACGCCGTCGTGAGAGCAAAGGCCCCTGGGTAAGGCCTCACACGCGTCGGCGGCTGACCGCGGACGGACCCGGAACGGAGGGCACTATGGCGACGAAGATCCTGCTGGAGGGCCGCCCCGGGGTCGGTAAGACGACCGTGGTGCGCCGGCTGTCCGGGCTGGTGCCCGGCCGTGCCGTCGTCGGCTTCACCACGGAGGAGATCCGCCAGGCCGGCGCCCGGGTCGGTTTCACTCTGGAGACGACGTCCGGCGACCGAGCCGTGCTCGCCCATGTCGACTTCCCTCGGCCCCCGAAGGTGGGACGGTATGGCGTCGACCTGGGCGTCATGGACCGGTTGGCGCTGCCCGCGCTGCGGGCAGCCTGCGCTGATCCTCTTCCCGGGCAGCTGGTGCTCATCGACGAGTTGGGGCGGATGGAGCTGGCCTCCGCTTCCTTCAGGGAGGTCGTCCAGTCCGTCTTCGCGTCCGCCGTCGACGTGATCGCAACCGTTCATGCACACAGCGACCCGTTCACCGACGCCCTGAAACGCCGCCCCGGCATCGAGCTCGTCGTCGTGACCCACGCGAACCGGGACACCCTCCCGGCGGCGCTGGCGGCACGTCTGCGAACGGCGTAGAGCGGCGGGTCGTCGCCGTTGCCGTGGTGGGCTTCGAGGGGGCGTGAGGGCGTGGCCGAGGAGGTCGGCGGCGTCACGCAGGAGCCGGGAGTCCCGCCGGCGCCGATCACGTGCAGGCCCCTCCGGTCCCTCGACCTCCGGCCGCCTACGTCGGACCTTCGCCACACGCCGAAACCCCCGGTGGGCACCGGCCTCGGCCACCATGCCCCTGACCTGCGTAGATGTCCAGAGGCTAGATCTTGGACTTGAACATTGCACGCAGCACAGAGGTACTCCCGAACCTAGGCTCCCTGCCTGCGTTTGTGCAGGTCAAGGGCTGTTTCCGTACTCTACGACGAGTCGCATGTCCGGTCAGCATTCCCCAGGTCTCCCAGGACGCATGCTGACCGACTGCCGACTTTCATGACGACGGTGACCAGCCTACGCACCGGCCCTCTCCGACCTCCGTGACCTTCGCCACTGCCTGGGGTCCCGGCAGTGCGCCGGGACCCCCGGTCTCATGGGATCAGTTCACCGCCGTGGGCCTGCGTGACGCAGCCATCGCCTCGTCGACGTCGGTCAGCGGGCGCAGCCGGTAGGTGTAGGAGTAGTCGCGGCTCGCGAACAGCTTGTACTCGTCGTGGGTGTGGGCGCCCCAGCTGTTGTCGCCGCCCACGCCCATCTGCCGGTGGCTGAGGCGGAGTACGACCTCCTCGCGCGGCGTCAGCTGGTAGTCGTGCCGCGCCCCGACCGACAGGTCCTCCGGTGTGAAGTGCGAGGCGTTGACCTCGAGGAGCGGTTCACCGGAGACCAGCAGCCCGGTGCCGTCGCCGCCGGTCAGGGCCACCCAGCGGACGTCGGTCTTGTTGCCGTTCTCCTGCGGGCGAATGTAGGGCTCCCACTGGCCGGAGACGGTCCCGGAGTAGCGGCCCACGTCGGTGCCGTTGTTGCGGTCGCAGTGGTTCTCCTCGGGGCCGCGTCCGTAGTAGTGCAGGTGCTCCAGCCGGCCCGGCAGGAACAGCAGGGTGCCGATCTCCGGGATGTAGGGCAGGCCGGCCGCGCCCGGGTGCAGGGTGTTGTCGACCTTGATCTCGCCGTTGCCGAAGACCGTGTAGGTGGTGGTGTACGACGACTGCGTGGTCGTCGGAAGTGTGCCCTTGACCTTGATCTCGACGGCCCGGTCCCGCAGCTCGCGCACACCGACGTCCGTGACCTTGCGGGCCGCGCCGGCGTCGCGCCAGGTCTGGTTGCGGACGTGCTGGCCGTTGCCGTGGTCGTTGTCGGTGGGCGCCCGCCAGAAGTTCGGCGCGGGACCGGAGGCGATCAACTGGGTGCCGTGGGCCTTGTACGAGGTGATGACGCCGGTCTTCTTGTCGAAGGTGACGGAGAAGGCCTCGCCGGTGACGACGACCGAGTCGTCTGCGTCCTCGTGGGTCAGCGCCGGGACACTGTCCAGCGGCCTCGGGGTCACCGCCGGGCTGCCCGCGTCGACGGCGAGCTGCTGCTTGGCGACCTCGAAGCCGGCCTTCGCCCACTTCGTCGTCTCCTTGGTGCGGAAGGAGAGTTCGAGGAAGTACTCCGCGCCCGGCGCCGGCTTGCCCCGCACCTTGAAGGGGACCGTGATCTCCTTGTCGGTCAGCGGGGCGACATCCAGCTGCGCACGGCTCAGCCTGCCGCGCTGCACGACCTCGCCGTCGGCGACGAGCGCCCAACGCCCGTCGAACTCGCGGAGGTTGGTGAACAGGTTCTCGTTGGTGAGGGTGATCGCCGTGCCGGGCGCGAGGCGGTCGCCGGAGGCCGGAGCGGCGTTGATCGCCTGGTAGATCCGCTTGATCTCTGCGGCCTTGCCCGTGTGCCTGCGGTCGGCGGTGACGATGCCGTCCGCGACGAAGTTGAAGTCGTTGGGGTTGTCGCCCCAGTCGCCGCCGTACGCGAAGAACGTCTTCTCCTTGGGCCGCTTCTCGGTGAACGCGACCATCGCCGCGTCGAACCAGAACCGCACCCCGTCGTCACCGGGACCACGGCTGTCGGACGCCAGCTCACCGACGCTCAGGGCACGGGCGTAGACGCGGGCCCGCCGGATGGTGCCGCTGAACTCCCGGCTGGGGTTGTCCATGTCGGTGGCGAGCGCGAGGGGGGCGGTGTTCTTTGCGGGCTTCTGGGTGCTGGTGCGGGTGGCCTTCGCCTCGCCGTCGACGTAGAGGGTGAGCCTGCCCGCGTCCGCGTCGAAGACGCCCGCGACGTGGTGCTCGGTCCCGGTCCAGCCGTCGGGCAGCGCCCAGCTCGCGGTGACCCACTGACCGCCGCCGTAAATGAAGAACTCGAGGGTTTTGTCGCTCTGCTTCAGGGCGTACTGGGTGTCGCCCTTGACGAGGATCGGCTGGTGGAAGCCGGTGACGTGCGGGGTGATCCACGCCTCCAGCGTCAGGGAGCCGGTGAGGTCGAGGCTTGCGTCGCGGGCGAAGACGGTGCCGCCCGAGATGCCCTTGGCGCGGTCGAAGGTGCCGCTGGGTGCGAGGATCTCGCCGCGCAGCGCGCCCGGACCGGCCTCGGTGAACTGCTTGCGGGTCGGGGTGGGCCAGCTCAGGGACTGGTCCATGAAGTCCCAGATCCAGCCGCCCTGGAGGACGTCGTAGCGGCGGACGAGATCCCAGTACTTCTTGAAGTTGCCGTTGGAGTTCCCCATCGCGTGGGAGTACTCGATCATGACGTACGGCCGGGTGTCGCTCGTGTTCTTCGCGCGGGACTCGACAGTGGCCGGGCTGTCGTACATCTCCGAGCGGATGTCGCTGATCGTCGGCCGGTCGTCGCCCTCGTACTGGACGACGCGCGTGGTGTCGTACGACTTGATCCAGTCACGCATGGCGACGAACGTGCTGCCGGTGCCCGCCTCGTTGCCGAGCGACCAGATGACGACCGAGGCGTGGTTCTTGTCGCGGTGGACCATGTTCCGGGCGCGGGCCACACAGGCCTCGGTCCAGTCCGCGTGGTTGCCGGGGTATTCGCCGCGGATGCCGTGGGTCTCGAGGTTGGTCTCGTCGACGAGGTACAGGCCGTACTCGTCGGCGAGTTCGAGCCAGATCGGGTTGTTCGGGTAGTGCGAGGTGCGGACCGAGTTGATGTTCATCCGCTTGGCGATCGTGATGTCCTCGATCATGTTCGCGCGGGTGAGCGCGATGCCGCGGTCGGGGTGCATCTCGTGCCGGTTGGTGCCGCGGAAGGAGACCGGCTTGCCGTTGATCCGCATCAGCCCGTCCTTGAGCGCGAACTCGCGCAGGCCGACGCGGTGGGACAGCGTCTCGATCAGCTTTCCGGCCGGGTCGCGCAGCCGCAGGACGGCGGTGTAGAGGTACGGGTGCTCGGCGGACCAGAGCTCCGGGTCGGGGACGGCCTTGGTGGCTGTCGCCGTCGCGTCCTTGCCTGCGGCGGCCACGTCGACGGGGAGTTGCAGCGGGCGGGACCAGACGGGGTGCCCGGTCGCGTCGTACAACTGCGTCTCGACGGTGTACCGTCCGGCCCCGCTCCCGCCGTAGTCGCGCACGCTCGCGGTGACCGACAGGTCGGCCGCCTTGTAGCCGTCGCTCAGCGGGGTGTCCAGCTTGAAGTCGCGCAGGTGCACGGGCGGGGTGGAGTAGAGGTGGACCGAGCGGAAGATGCCGCTCAGCCGGATCATGTCCTGGTCCTCCAGCCAGTCGCCGTCGGAGTACCGGTACACCTCGACCGCGATCTGGTTGGTGCCCGGCTTGAGGTGCTTGGTGATGTCGTACTCGGCGGGGGTGAAGGAGTCCTCCTTGTAGCCCACCAACTCGCCGTTGATCCACACGTAGTGGGCGGATTTGACGCCCTCGAAGTGCAGGAAGGTCCGACGCCCCGACCAGTCCTTCGGGACCGTGAAGGTTCGCCTGTACTGGCCGACGGGGTTGTAGCGGGTGGGCGCGGCGGGCGGCTGCGGGTCCTCGCCGAGACCGTTGGGGCCCCAGTACGGGTAGGTGATGTTGACGTAGATCGGGCGGTCGTAGCCGTGCATCTGCCACACGGAGGGGACGGGGATCGTGTCCCAGTCCCGGTCGTCGACGTCGGTGCGGTAGAAGTCGGCGTCCCGGTCGTCGGGGCGGTCGGCGTAGGCGAACCTCCACCTGCCGTCGAGACTCATGCGGTACGGCGAACGAGTGCGGTCGGCAGCCAGCGCCTGTCTGACGTCCGCGTACGGCATCAGCGTGGTGTGCGCAGGCTCGGCGCCGACCTCGAAGAGGCTGATGTTGCCGTTCCACTCCGGGGTGCCGGCCACCGTGCCGGCCCCGTCGGCCGCGTGCACCGTGGCGGCGGATGATCCGGACAGGGCGAGCGCGCCGAGGACGGCGGCTCCTCCCTCCAGGAGGCGGCGCCGGCTGACGGGCACGCCCTGGGGGCGGCTCGGGTGGCCGGCGGGAGACTCGGGAGCGTGCGGCATGACCGTGACCTTCCTAGGGACGACAGTGCGCTGCGCGGGGCTTGAGGGAGCGTCAGATCGTGTGCGGTGCTGTTCGTAAACCGAACGAACCCTAGGATGCGAACAGAAACGAATCAATCATCCTGTCGGACTTTGTGTGATCCTGCGGGGTTGACGCGCCCTGTAGATCCGCTTACGCCGCCGTCTCGACCTCCGTGACGTCGTCGCTCTGCCGCTCTTCGAACTGCGTTCGGTACAGCTCGGCGTACCGCCCGCCGGCCACGAGCAGTTCCTCGTGGGTGCCGCGTTCCACGATCCGGCCGGCCTCGATCACCAGGATCTGGTCCGCGGCCCGCACGGTGGACAGCCGGTGGGCGATCACGACCGCGGTCCTGCCCTGCAGCGCCTCGGTGAGCGCCTCCTGGACGGCGGCCTCGGAGGTGTTGTCCAGGTGGGCGGTGGCCTCGTCGAGGATGACGACACGCTGGCGGGCCAGCAGCAGCCGGGCGATCGTCATGCGCTGGCGTTCGCCGCCGGAGAGCCGGTAGCCGCGCTCGCCGACCACGGTGTCGAGGCCGTCGGGCAGGGACCGTACGAGATCGTCGAGGCGGGAGCGGCGCAGGGCGTCCCAGAGATCGTCGTCGGTGGCGGTGGGGCGGGCCAGCAGCAGGTTGGCGCGGACACTGTCGTGGAAGAGGTGGCCGTCCTGGGTGACCATGCCGAGGGTGCCGCGCAGGGACTCGGCGCTCACGTCACGTACGTCGACGCCGCCCACGCGCACGGCGCCCTCGTCGACGTCGTACAGCCGCGGCAGCAGCTGGGCGATGGTCGACTTGCCCGCGCCGGACGAGCCGACCAGGGCGACCGTCTGCCCGGGTTCGGCGCGGAAGGAGATGCCGTGCAGCACCTCGGCGCCGCCGCGCGTGTCGAGGGTCGCGACCTCTTCCAGGGAGGCCAGGGAGACCTTGTCGGCGGAGGGGTAGCCGAAGCGGACGTTGTCGAACTCCACCGACACGGGGCCGTCGGGGACCTTCTTCGCGTCCGGCTTCTCTTCGATCAGCGGCTTGAGGTCGAGCACCTCGAAGACCCGCTCGAAGCTGACGAGCGCGCTCATGACCTCGACCCGGGCGCCGGCGAGCGCGGTGAGCGGGGCGTACATGCGGGTCAGGAGCAGGGCCAGCGAGACGACGGCGCCCGGCTCCAGGGTGCCGCGCAGGGCGAACCAGCCGCCGAGGCCGTAGACCAGGGCGAGGGCCAGGGCGGACACCAGGGTGAGCGCGGTGATGAACATCGACTGGGCCGTCGCCGTCCGTACGCCGATGTCCGCGACCCGGCGGGCCCGTACCGCGAACTCCTGCGACTCCTCCTCCGGGCGCCCGAAGAGTTTGACCAGCGTGGCGCCGGGCGCCGAGAAGCGCTCCGTCATACGGGTGCCCATCGCCGCGTTGAGCGTGGCCGCCTCCCGCTGCATATGGGCCATGCGGTGGCCCACGCGGCGGGCCGGGATCACGAACACCGGGAGCAGGACGAGGGCGAGCAGGGTGATCTGCCAGGACAGGGTCAGCATGACGGCGAGCGTGAGCAGCAGCGTGACGAGGTTGCTGACCACTCCGGACAGCGTGTTGCTGAAGGCGCGCTGGGCGCCGATCACGTCGTTGTTGAGACGGGAGACGAGCGCTCCCGTACGAGTGCGTGTGAAGAACGCGACCGGCATGCGCTGCACATGATCGAACACAGCCGCCCGCAGATCGAGGATGAGACCCTCGCCAAGCCTCGCCGACAGGCGCCGCGCGAGGATCCCGAGCGCCGCCTCCGCCACCGCGATCAGGGCGATCAGCAGGGCCAGGCGGACCACCCTGCCCTCGTCGCCGCGCGTCACGATCGCGTCGACGACGGCGCCGGCCAGTACGGGGGTCGCGACGGCGAGCAGCGCGGCCGCCACCCCGAGCACGACGAAGAGCGCGATCCTACGGCGGTGCGGGCGGGCGAACGCGACGATGCGGCGCAGCGTGGCGCGGGCGAACGGACGGCGCTCCCGCTGGGCGTTCATGACGCCGTACAGCTGTGTCCAGGCTGTGGTCTCCATACTCATGGGCACGAACGTAGAACCTCAAGCAGCGTTGAGGTCAATATCAGCGGCTTGGGGAAGATCGACAGCCGTCCGCAGCCGGTCCGTAAGACGCCGTCTGCGCTCCCGCAACCCGGCGTTGTCGCAGCGCGGAGAACCTCTCCGAATGTGACAGCCGTACGACTCCCCGCGGGACGCCTGCTCCGGCGCCTCCCGCTCCGCCAGATCCTGTGCCTGCTCCCCCTCGTCCTCGTCGTCGTGGTCGCGGTGCGGCACCGGTCCGTGCTCGCCGAGGGCATCGGCCATCTGGCGACGGCCAAGTGGCCGTGGCTGCTCGCCGCGGCCTGCGCCACCTGCCTGACCTGGGTCGCGGCGGCGGTGACCCGGCAGGGTGCGGTGATCGACCGGCTGCCCAGACTGCGGCTGCTCGTCACACAGTTCGCGGCGGGGTCGGCCAACCATCTGCTGCCCACCGGGCTCGGCGCGAGCGCGGTCAACCTGCGCTTCATGACGGTGTGCGGGCTGCCGCTCGCCCGCTCCTCGGCGGCGCTGGCGCTGTATCTGCTCGCGGAGAGCGTGGCCCGCGTCGGTCTGCTGGCCGCGCTGCTGATCGCCTTCCCCGACGCGTTGCGTCTCGGCCCGCTCCTGCCGGAGGGGGCATGGGGCCCGGTGCTGCTCGTCATCGGCGTGGCGGCCGTCGTGGTCGTGGCCGTCTTCGCCCTCGTACGCCGGCTGCGCACCGCCGTGCTCTCCTTCCTGCGCACCGCGCTGGACGAGGCGCGCTCCGTGCACACCCGCCCGTCCCGGGCGCTGGCGCTGTGGGGCGGTTCGCTGGCCTTCCCCACCCTGCAGGCATCCGGTCTGGTCCTGGTCGGGCTCGCCCTGGGGCTGGACGTGCCGCCCGTGCACATGGCGCTCGCCTATCTGGCGGCGACCGTCGCCGTCGCCCTGGTGCCCACGCCGGGCGGGCTGGGCTCGGTCGAGGCGGCGCTGATCGTGGCGCTGGTGGCGGCGGGCGGCCCGGTGGCGGTGGCGACGGCGGTGGTGCTGGGGTACCGGATCATCACGGTGTGGCTGCCGCTGCTGCCGGGGGCGTTGACGCTGGGGGCGCTGGTGCGCTGGAAGGTCATCTGACGGCTCAGTAACGTGCGGGTCCGACCCACGGAATCCAACCCATGGAATCCGACCCACGGAATCCGACCCACGGAAAGGGGCCCCACCATGCCGGTCCGCGTCGAGCGCGACGGACACGTGACCACCGTCGTCCTCTCCCGCCCCGAGGTCCGTAACGCCGTCGACGGCCCGACCGCCGCCGAACTCGCCGCCGCCTTCCGGGAGTTCGAGGCGGACGACGAGGCGCGGGTGGCGGTGCTGTGGGGCGAGGGCGGCACGTTCTGCGCCGGCGCCGACCTCAAGGCGCTCGGCGGCGACCGGAGCAACCAGGTCACCGAGGACGGGGACGGTCCGATGGGACCGACCCGGCTGCGGCTGTCCAAGCCGGTGATCGCCGCGGTCGCCGGGCACGCCGTGGCCGGCGGCCTCGAACTGGCGCTCTGGTGCGATCTGCGGGTCGCCGAGGAGGACGCCGTCTTCGGGGTGTTCTGCCGCCGCTGGGGCGTGCCGCTCATCGACGGCGGCACGGTACGGCTGCCCCGGCTGATCGGCACGAGCCGCGCGCTGGACATGATCCTTACGGGACGACCGGTGCCGGCGAGGGAGGCCCACGAGATGGGGCTCGCCAACCGTGTCGTGCCGACCGGACACGCCCGCGCCGAGGCGGAGGCACTGGCCGCCGCGATCGCCGGGTTCCCGCAGGCGTGTCTGCGCGCCGACCGGGCGTCCGTGCTCGACCAGGAGGGGCTGGACGAGACGACGGCTATGCGGGGTGAACTCCGGTACGGGATGGGCGTGTTGCTGGAGAGCTTGGAGGGTGCGGCGCGGTTCGCCTCGGGTGCCGGGAGGCACGGCTCTTTCACGGACCTGTGAGGCTGAGGGACTGTGACGCTCACCGCCGTCTGAAGCTCACAGACGTGTCACGGTCCCGCCCGGCGATCCGATGTCGTCGTCCGGCCACTCGGCCCCTGCGAGCCACTCCCCCACGGCGACCGCCGCCCGCGCGCCCTCGCGTGCCGCCGTCGCCGCGCTCTCGCCGGGGTGGAGCAGGCCGCCGACGGCGAACACACCGGGGCGCGAGGTACGCCGGCCTGCGTCGACGGCGGGGCCGCGCGTGCCGGGGTCCAGGGTCAGGCCGCCGCGCCGGGCGAGCTCGTGCTCGGGCACGAAGTCGCCGGTGAAGACGACCGTGTCGGCCGCGAGCACGGTCGTGCGGCCGTCGCGGTGGTGGACGCGGACGCCGGACAGCCGCCCGTGGCCGAGGAGTTCGGTGACGGTGGTGTGCGTCAGGAGGGGGATACGGCGGCGGAGGCGGGTGTCCAGGGCGCGGGCGAGGGACGTCCGGGCACCCGGCCGGTCCGTGAGCATGGCGACGACCTCGGCTCCTGCCGCCCGTACCGTGTCGGCGGCGGCGTACGAGACGTCCTCGGCGCCGACGATCACCGCCCGGGTGCCGATGTGCTGCCCGTACAGGTGCACGGCTTGCTGGAGTTCGCCGGTGGTGTAGACGCCCGCGGGCCGGGTGCCGGGGATCAGGCGGGCCGTGCGAGGGCGTTCCCGGCAGCCGGTCGCGAGCAGCACCGCCCGCGCGGTGATCGTCTCCGGGCCGTCCCGGCTCACCGTCGCCAGGCTGAGCGGGCCCGTCCAGTCGAGCGCGGTCACCCCGGTCCGTACGACGGCTCCGGTGCGCACCGTCGCGCCGGTGAGGAGCCGGGCGTAGGCGGGGCCGGTCAGCGGGTGGAGCCAGGTGCCGAAACCGCCGTGGGCGCAGTGCCGTGGCGCTCCCCCGGCCCGCTGCTCCCGGTCCAGCACCTCGATCCGGCCCGCCCCGGCGGCGGCCAGGCGTGCGGCGGCCGCGAGCCCGGCCGGACCGGCGCCGACGACCAGAACGTCCACCTCGCGTGTCATGCGCGGGCCTCCTCGAACAGTGCCCGCACCGCCGCCCCGCAGTGGAACCCCTGGCAGCGGCCCGCTCGGGCCCGGGTGCGGCGGCGCAGTCCGTCGAGGGTGCGCGGCGGGATCGTACTGGCGAAGGCGTCGCGGATCTCTCCGCGGGAAACGCGCTCGCAGTGGCAGACGAGGTCGCCGTAGTCCGGGTCGGCTGCGATGAGTTCGGGCCGCTGGTGGGGGCGGGGGAAGGCCTCGCCGAGGTTGGGCATGCGCACCGGCTCCAGGTCGCCGGCGGGGCCCAGGTCGAGGCCCGTGTCGACGAGCAACCCCGCCACATGGTCGGCGATGGCGAGCGACGCGGTCAGGCCGGTGGAGCGGATGCCGCCGACGGTGATGTACGCCTGCTCGGGGTGGACGCCGATGCGGTAGTCGTCGTGCTCGGTGGCGGCGCGCAGGCCGGCGTAGACGGCGGTGACCTCCTCGGCGAGCAGGTCGGGCAGGATATGGCGGCCCTTCTCCCGCAGCAGCGCCAGTCCGTCGGCGGTCGAGTCGGTGGCGTTCTTGTCGTGCAGGTCCTCGGCGGTCGGGCCGAGGAGCACATTGCCGTACACCGTGGGGGCGACCAGGACGCCCTTGCCGACTGCGGTGGGGACGGGCAGCAGGATGTGGCGGACCAGGGCACGGGCGAACTTGTCATACACGATGAGCTGGCCGCGGCGCGGGGTGACGGTGAAGTCGTGGTGGCCGAGCTGCCGGTCGAGCGAGTCGGCGTGCAGTCCGGCGGCGTTGACGAGGTGGCGGGAGCGGAGGGTGCCGCGGGTGGTCGTCAGGAGGTGGGCGCCGTCCTTCCGACTGACCTGCCGTACGGGCGAGTTGAGGTGCAGGTCGACTCCGTGCCGGACAGCCTGGGTGGCGTATGCCAGGGTCGTCGTCCAGGGACAGATGATGCTCTCGCCGGGAACGTGCAGGGCGCCGAGGGCGCCGGGGCCGAGGCGGGGTTCGCGGTGGTAGAGGTCGGCGGGGCCGAGGGTGCGGGTGTCGTGGCAGTCGTTGCGCCGGGCCTTCTCGGCCAGCCGGGGCAAGGCGGCGAGCTGTTCCTCGTCCCAGGCGACCAGGAGAGCGCCGACCGGCTCGACCGGGATCCCCGACTCGGCAGCGTACGCGGCGAGATGCCGGGCGCCCTCGCGCACGAGCCGGGCTTCGAGGGTCCCCGGGGTCGCGTCGAACCCGGTGTGCAGGATCGCGGTGTTGGCCTTCGAGGTGCCCTGGCCCACGTCGTCCTGCGCCTCGACGAGGGCGACGCGCAGACGCGCGTGCCCGGCGAGACGGCGGGCGATCGCACAGCCCACCACTCCGGCACCGACGATCACCACGTCGTACGGCGCCTGCGCGTCCAGGGACCCATCGGCGGTGACCGTCATACGGGCGGCCACCTGTCGAGGCGAGACCCGTCGACCGTGAACTTCATGCGGCCCGCCCCCTCATACGCGCCTCCCACCCGACCGCACCCCGTCGCCGTACCCCTCATACAGACGCCCCGCCCGTCCCACCAAGGAGAGCCCCCACTTCCGCCC
>NZ_LLZG01000026.1 GCF_001509475.1 Streptomyces regalis | reverse complement strand
ATCAGCCGGTGGCCGTTCATCTATGCGGGCACCATCCCGATGCCGGAGCAAACCCCCACATCAGGTCGAACCCGTACACCACTTCTCAGGACGCAACCGACGGCATATCAGCAATACCGTGCCTGCCATCCGATACTCCCGACCGACCGGGTGATCAGGGTGAGGGCCCCGGTCGGGATTTCAGATCTGCGAGGGCGGCAGAACCCGGCCGGGAAGAATGGTGGCAACTCTCGCAACCGCAAACGGAGCGCCAGCAGTCCACCCTGTCCGCGGCCTGCGGCCCTGCCCACAGCAACGAACGGACGGCCGCGCAGCGGTCAGCCTCGGAACGTTGGATCGGGCAGCTCGTTGGGCGGGGGCTCCGCCTACGTCCAGCCTGATCGCTGACGCTCGTGATCGTCGGTCTCTGTGTGCCGTCGTTGCCGCCAACGTTGTCGTCATTCGATTGCCGTCATTCGGAGGAGTACGGTAGGGCCATCTCGTCAGGCTGACGTGAAATGACCCAACCTGTGTCCGTCGCTCCGTCGGTCTGAGATCCTGGAAACCGATCGAGAGGGGCCGCAGGTATGGAGTGGAAGACCCACGGTGAGCGACAGATCTACACCAACAAGTGGGTGAACCTGTGTTTGGTTGACGTCCAGCAACCCGACGGGCGCAGGTGGGAGTACCACGTCGTTCGCCTCCGGCACCTGGCCGTGGCCGCCGTGGTCAACGATCGCCAAGAGGTGCTGATGATGTGGCGGCACCGCTTCATCACCGACTCGTGGGCCTGGGAGCTGCCCATGGGGCTGATCGAGGAGGGCGAGACCCCGGAGGAGGCGGTTGCCCGCGAAGTCCTCGAAGAGACGGGCTGGCGCCCCGGCCCCATCAAGCCCCTGATCTACGCCGAGCCGGCCAACGGCATCACAGACTCGCAGCACCACGTTTTCCGCGTGGATGGCGCGACCTACGCGGGGCCGCCCACGGAGAAGAACGAGTCCGACCGCATCGAATGGATCCCTCTCAGCGAGGTGCGGGGGATGATCGACCGCCGCGAGATCGTGAGCAGCGGATCGCTGGTCGGTCTCTTGTACCTGCTCATGGATGAAGCGATCCGCTAACCGGTGGTAGGAGTTCCCGCAGCCTCGCCTCGAAGGCCAGGGCTACGGGTTCTTGCCTGTACGGGGCCAACTGGCCGTAGAACTCCCTGAGATGGCCTGACACTCGCTCGGAGGCAACCGCTGACGCGGGTTCAAGTGCTCGTGTGGCGGTGTGGCATGCCTGTTCGAGCTTGCCCTGATCCAACTGCGTACGTGCCAACCAGAAGGCGTGAAACGCACGGCCACGCTGGTTGGTGTGGTCTTCGTGCCGCAAGGCATCCGCGATCAAGGGTTCGGCGGTGGCTGCTTCGCCCAGTCGGCCGTGCGCGATGCCTGTGTCCACGATGAGCTTCGGCTGGTCGAAGTAGGTCACCCACGACGGGTCGGGGTCGCTTGCCTGGATCTGCTCGAAATGCCGGTGGGCTTCTCCGATCGCCCGGTGAGTGGAATCCCGGTTGCCGAGGGCGGCATGAGCGAAGGCTTCGCGCATGGACAGCATGGACAGGACGCGTGGGGTGGTGCCAAGGTCGGAGCGGGCCTGGTCCTGGGCGGCCGTCACGAGTGCCAGCGAATCCGCGGGCTTGTCCTGGTAGGTCGCCTGCAGGCTCATACAGGCCAGCACGTTGGCCATGAACTGCCGGTCATCGATGTCCTTGGCCAGTTGCAGGGCCTCGGTGAAGTACGCGCGGGCCTGGTTGTACTGGCGGGCATCGAAGTAGGTCCAGCCGGTAAGGCGTGCCAGTTCGGCTGCGATTCCGTACAGGCCGTTCTGGATGGACGGCGGCCGGTTCTCCTTCAGGAGTCCAACGACATGCCGAAGCTGGCCGACGATGGCCGGCCGCAGAGCTTCGCCGCCGTGCTGGTTGTCCCGTCGCCAGTAGTCCTCGATGGAAGAGCGAAAGGCTTCAAGTGTGGCTGCGCTGAGGTTCGTTCGAGTGGCCAGCGCCAGGATGCTGTCTACATCGGGTCCTGGCAGAGACGCGGATGGCTGCTGCTCGGGCTCCGGCGCTTCTGGTGCCTCGCGCTCGGTTACGACGAGGGCCTGAGGCGTCTCCCACGGTCGACGGGCCAGCCCCAGCGTGTCCCCCGGGATGCGCAAGCCGTCCGCGATGCGCTCCACGACGTCCATGTGCTGCAACTGGCGTCGGCCTGCGATCACTTCGCCAACACGGCTGGGGGTCAGCTCACATCGTCTGGCGATCATCGACGGGTAGATGCCCGCCTTGGTCTTCACTAGCCGGAAGACTCTGGCGAAGTCCCGTACCCGGCACGCATGGATCATCTCGGGATCGGTGAGCAGCCTGGCAGGTAGTTCCTGCGGCCGGTCGGCGTCGGGCATTGGCAAGCTCCCACACTGCGAGGGCTACGCAACGTCGCTGGTTCTCTACTTGCCGCGATGTTACCCAAGTTGGGTAATCAGCCTGACCTTTTGGCGGCGGTCCCCGAATCGTGATGCTCCTTCCATGGCGAGCAACCAGCAGACCAGACCAGACATCGGTGAACTGGCGAAGGACACCGCCAAGAACCGCATCGGCGTCGTCATGGGTGAGGTCGGCGGCCGTGTGCAGATAAGGCCGATCGGCGGCGGCACGGAGTGGGATGCGATGCCGGACAACGTCAAGCCGCCGAGCGCGCGGGAGGAACTGAGCGCACGCCTGGCCATCAGGAACGGCAACAGTCGGGACGGGCTGTGATGCGCCTCCTCGGCCGGTGCGCGGGAGTCCCGGTCATCGTCGTGATCAGCGGGTCGTGCGGCCTGGTGATCGGTATAGCTCTCGCCATGGGTCAGTAGAAAGGCCGCCCCTCTGGTCGTCCATGGGCCAAGGCTGGGCGACCGAAGCGGGCCGTAAGTGTCACGCACCGCCACACACAAGGAGTCTTCGCATGACGGCAACGGCGAACGATCAGAAGACCGGTCGCGCGGTAGCTGGTGAGGAGTTGTTCGAGAGCCTCGCCCACTTCGTGGTCGTCCACAACGGGCAGTCGCCCGAGCGTGCCGAGCGGATCGCGGACCAGGCGGTCGCGTTCCTGGTCACGGCGGCCACCGCCACTGTCCCCTTGGTCCCGTCGGACGACGTGGACCTCGGTCTGCACGCGCTCATCCTGCACACAAAGGAGTACGCGGAGCTGTGCGAGCAGTACGCGGGCCGCTTCCTGCACCACAACCCGAAGCCGGGTGGGGGAGGCCGTGACCCGGAGATGGTGGCCGCATCGGTGCGGGCCATGAAGGCGGCCGGGTTCATGGTCTTCGATGACCTGTGGACCGTGGACGGCACGAACCTTGCGCAGTGCGACTCGGACTGTGGTCGACCGTACGGTCAGGTGTAGCTCACACCACATCAGCGACACGGTCGGCCTCAACTCGTGGTCGGCCGCGTTCGCCCGGAAGGAGAAGAGACGTTGTCCGGCTCGACCCCTGAACTGCCGATCGTGGTGCTCGACGCGCTCATGCCCACGGCTCAGTGCTTGGTCCTCAATCGTCGGGGCTCCATGGTCTGGGAGGTGGAGGCTCCTCGGGGCCACTACGCCGTGAAAGTCGGCTATCCGATCGAAGCCACGGCCAACTGGCCCGCCCAGCCCTGGACTGCTCTTGCGCCTGCACGCGAGGGTGCCGTGCTGTATCACCTCGGCTTCGCCGACTTCGCGTACGGCGAGTGGGAACACGGGACGTGGAACTTCCAGCCATGGCGTGAGGGGCCGGACCTGTACCAACTGTGGGAGCCGTGCCGTAGGCGGGACTCCTCCGTCGCACCGGACACCAGCGTGGCGTTGGGCTGCGTCGAGGCGCTGGCCGAGCTGCACGCCCAGGGCTGGGCACACGGTGATGTGCAGCCCGCCCACTTCATCATCGGGCCGGAGCGCACGCACCTCATCGACCTCGCCCTTGCCCGAGGCGGACGCGTGCCCGAGGGGTACGACTTCCCGTTCCGCGGCTGCCTCGTCCACTACGAGGCCCCGGAGATCGCCCGCAGCGTGCTTGACACTGGGGAGGCCGAGCCGACGCAGGAAGCTGACATCTACGCACTCGGCGCTGCTCTGCTGATCTCCGCCACAGGCTGGCGGGCGGTCGAGTACCCGGACGACGCCCCGCGCCCTGTGCAGAGGGAGGCCGTGGCGAACGGTCGGCGTCGGCCGGTGAAGGCGCCCGGTGAGCTGGGCGATTTGATCGACACGATGCTCAGCCATGCGCCCGAGGATCGGCCCACCATCTACGAGGTGGGTAAAGCCCTGAGCTGATCTCAAAGCCCCGGTTCATCCGGCGTCTCCCGCGCGGCTGAACCTACCGACCAAAGACCGGACCACCCCCTCAGCCTGGACCACAATCCGGGGCGGTCCGGTCACGGAAGCAACCCCCGCCACTTCTTCCGCTCGTACTCGGCCGGTGAACTCGGCCGACTCATGACCACCGCAACAGCTAGGAGCGTTCCCGCGCCATGACGGAGACTGCCGCCGCTCGCGTCCGCGAACTGAACCTCTACCGCAGGTACTTCGACCTCGTCGCCGCCGGTGAGAAGACGATCGAGGTGCGGGTGAAGTACCCCCACCTCGCAGACCTGGCCGCCGGAGACGTCATCCGCTTCCGCATCAAGGGCACGGACGAGACATGCGACGTCCTGGTGAAGCGGGTCACGGAGTACAAGACGTTCGAGGAACTGCTCGACGGTGAGGGCCCGGCAAACGTCAACCCGGCGTCCTCCCGTGAGCAGCAGCTCGCCAACATCCGCGAGATCTACCCCGCGGAGAAGGAAGCGCTCGGCGCACTCGCCATCGAAATCGAACTGCTGCCCCGGTAGCCCGCCCGCCGTACGGTCCTCGCTCTGCGAGGGTGCGGTACCGCTTCCCGGGCGCCCGTCGCCCGTGACACAAGGGGCGGGCGCCGACAACACGACCGCCCCGCCTCATCAATGGATGCCCTGCCGGACGCTGTCGCGTCAGAGGAGGAGCATCAGCACGAGTGCCACCAGCACGGCCCCCAGAACGAGAAGGCTCCCGATGAAGAGCCGGTCGGGGATGCCGCCGGGGTCCGAGGTGAGGCCGGATTGCTGGGGGAGCGGCGCTTGAGCGGGGCGGGGCGGCGAGGGCGCGGCGGGGGGTCTGCCGTTGCGGTTCATCGCGTCCCGCAGCAGCTCCCTCCACAGTTCCGGCGGCAGGTCGGGGACCCGGCCGTTCGCCGGTTCGATGATGCTCTGCCGGAGCCAGTTGAACGCGAGGGGGTGGTTGCTGCGGCTCATCAGGGTCAGCACCTCGCCCAGTTGGGTCAGATGGCGCCTGTCCCGGACCAGTGGGGCGACGGCCCAGGTGAAGAGGTCGGCCGCGTTCTCGGCCTCGGCCATCTTCGAGGTGTGTTCCGCGGCGGGTCCGTGCGGGGTGAAGTACAGACCCTGGTGGAGCACCTCCGCGCACAGCGCGTGCTGCATGTCCGGATGACGTCCGTGGACGCGGCCGGGCTGCCCCAACTCCTTCAGCACCAGATCAAGGGAGTCCGGCGGGAGTTCGCCGGAGCGCAGTTCGTCCAGGAGCACCTCGTCGGGCTGCTCGCCCAGCGCCGCCATCAGGAGGCTGCGGCGCATGCCGTCCCCGGGGTGCCGGTTGTCGAGCAGGTCTTGGTGGAGGCCGTAGGTGTCGTGGCCGTTCGGGTTCGCGTTCGGGTTCGGGTTCGCATTCGGGTTCGCGTACGGCTGCCCGTAGGGGGCTTCGTACGGAGCCGCCGGGTACGCCTCCGGAGTCGGAGCGGCCGGGTACGCCTGTGGGGCCGGGGCGGCCGGGTACGCCTGCGAGGCTGGAGCGGCCGGGTACGTCTCCGGAGCCGGAGCGGCCGGGTACGCCTGCGGGGCGGCCAGGGCCTGGGACGGTTCCATGGCTCGGTCCGTGCCGAGGATCTTCTTGAGGCGGGCGCGGCGGCGTTCCCAGTCCAGGGACGCGCCGTCACGGAGTTGCTCGACCAGTTGCGGTACGCCGGCGCCCTGCTCCGGGTGGGCGAGGAGGTGCTTGACGAGTTCGGACGCCGCCCAGAGCTCGAACCTGCGGCCCGTCGGCTTGCCGCCCATGACCCGGGCCAGCGGGCCGGACCCGCCGTCCGGCTCCCAGTGCGGGACGGACATCAGCCGTAGGGGATGGGTGTCCGCCGTGTCGTACGTGGCGAATGTCCACTCCTGCTCCAGCCAGGGGCCGAAGAGCAGGAACAGCCCGAGGTAGACCAGCGGGACCGCGTCCTGGTCCGGCCAGCCGGGGTGCTTCTTCTCGTCCACGAGCAGCGACATCCGCTGCGCGGGGTCGAGGAGCCACTCCGCCGCCGCATGGGTCAGCGCGTGCTTGACCGTCGGCAGCTGCTCCACCATGGCCGGGAGCCGCCGGCGCGCCAACTCGTCGAGTTGCGCGCACTTGACCATGTCCTTCTTCCCGGAGGCCGTCTCGGCCGTCTCCTGCTTTCCCCAGCCGCCGTACGCGAGCCCGAGGCACTGGCGGACCTTCAGGGTGCCGGGGGCACCGATCAGGACATGGCTGACCGTGCTGGGTCGGCCGCCCGGGTCGGTCGTGGGCCGGCGCATCACGAGCAGGACGTTGCCGTCGCGGGACAGCGTGCGCACGACGCTCGGGCGGGCGGCCGCCGCGCCGGAGACCCACAGCAACCGGCCCAGTTCCCGGCCCAGTTCCTCGGCGCGCTCGGCCTCGCAGGAGTGGGCGACGGCGTTCATGCCGGTGCCCTGGCGGCCGTGGTTGCCGTCCCACCGGAAGACGACCTGGTGCACCGAGCCCCGGTCCTGGAAGTCGTTCACTGATGTTCCCCTCCCTCGGATCCATCGGGCTCCTCGGGCCCGTCAGACCGCTCGAAAGACCGCTCGGAAGACCTCTCGAACCGCTCGGGTCCCTCGGCATCCCCGGCGCCCGCGGCTTCCTCCCACGGCACCGCTTCGAGCGCCGGTGCCTCTCCCACCGCCAACGCCTCGGCGCCGCCCGGCACTTGGATCAGCCCGTGCATGGTCAGCAGCGCCAGCAGCGGCTCCAGCACCCGTCGGGGCCCCGCCCCGGCCGGGTAACGGCCCTGGTCCTCCTGGCCGCCGGTGGCGGACGCGATGTGCAGGGTGCACCGGCGGATCGCGTCGAAGGGGCGCAGCCATGCCTGGCCCGCATGCCGGCGCAGCAGCCCGTACAGGTCCCGGCTCTCCTCGCGGATCAGCTCGGGGTCGAGTGAGGTGGTCGGGGGTCGGCTCAGCCAGCGGTCCACGGGCGGCTGGAACCTGAGCAGGTCGGCCTTGCCGAGCACCATCGCGGCCGGCACGTCCAGATACCCGCCGCTCTTCGGCAGCCGGTCCAGGACCGTGCCGAAGGCGAGGTCGCCGTCCCGGTTGACCTCCACCCCCCAGCGTTCCCTGGCATGGTCCAACTGCGGCAGTGGCAGGGCCAGCGCCGGGTCGACGACGAAGACCAGGGCGTCGACCCCGAGCAGGAACCTGAGCGCCGCGTCGGTGCGTACCAGGTCCTCGCCGCCCAGGTCGAAGAAGGCGACCGGGCGTACCTGTCCCCGGGCGTCGGTGATCAGCAGGGACTCCACGAAGCGGGCGAAGTCGTCCATGCCCAGCGCCGCCGTGTGGTCCAGGACCTTGCCGTTGCGCAACGGCTGCACCCGGTCCCGCAGGAACCGCGCGTGCTGCTCCGGATTGACGGACTGCCACGTCAGGCCGAACGGCTCCAGACCGCCGTCGGTGATGGCCGCGATCATCTGGGTCAGCAGATGACTCTTGCCGGTGGAGGACTGGCCGACCATCGCGACGGTGAGCGGGCGGCCGTACGTCAGGTAGGGCACCGGGATGTAGTGCGTGGGGAACTCCGGGTCCGCCGTGCACTTCTGGACGGCGCCGCGCATGATGTCCGTCCGCCGCAAGGGGTTCTTGATGCCGGCCGGGTCCAGCGGCTGGTACTGCATGCGGCTGTCGGTGACGAACAGTTTCGTGAGGTCGAGCCGGATGGTCTCCAGGCAGTACGGGCAGAGCACCTCGCCGTCGGCCGACCCCTGTCCCGATCCCTGCCCCGACGTGGACGTGGAGCCGTTGCGGGGGCGGGCCCCGGGTGCCTGCCGTTTGAGACGCAGCGCCTCCTCGAAGGCCTCGTGGTGCGGGCGCGTCTCGTCGGGGGGCACGGCGAGCCGGACGCGGCGGGCGGCGCCCTGCGCCATCAGGTCCAGCACCTGGGCGGGCGTCGGCCGGTCCGCCGCCCTCGGCGCGAAGGCGTCCCGCAACGTCCGGTCGAGCTTGCGGTGTTCGCCGAGGTCGGCGGGCGGCCCGTCGGCAGGGCCGAGCCGCCCGGTCGCCAGCCGGTAGAGCAGCTGTGCCGCGCTCCACACCGCGTCCCGGGGATCGACGACCCCCTCGCGGCCGCGCTGTTCGGGCGGGCAGAACGGCGTCGGGCCCCACGGGCGCCTCGGCAGCCCGATCCGGGTGACCGACTCCAGCCCCCAGAGCTGGGCCTTGGCGCCGTCCCAGCGCACGGTGGCGGGCGAGATGCCGCGCGGCACCAGGCCCTGGCCCTCCAGCAGGCACAGGGCCAGCATCAGGTCCCGGGTGAAGATCTCCTGGTCGGCCGCGCCCATCACATGGATCTGGGCGACGTCCGTACCGCGCGGCGGGTGGTACAGCAGGAACGGCTCCGCCGTGTCCAGCTCGTAGCCGATGAGCCTCGGGAAGAGGGCCGTGTACTCCGTGTCGCCCAGCAGCTGGTTCAGCCGGAAGGCGATGCCCGCCTCGGTGTCCAGCAGCGCGCGCGCCTCCTGATTCTCCGCGGCCCTGGCGCCCAGCCGTACCTGCACGCACCGCTGTCCCCGGTCGTCGAGCACGGCCTTGCGCATCAGCTGGGGCAGCGGCGGGTTGGGGCGGAACTCGCGGCCGACGCGGACCGGGGTGATCCGCCGCCGCCCCGACGGCTCGGTGAACGCCAGCTTGTCCGGAGGCGGCCCGCCCGGCCCCGGCATGCGGGCATGCGTGGTGCTCGTCACCAGCGGTCGCCGTCCCCTCGGTCGTCGCTCTGCGTCCAGTCGCCCGAGCTCAGCCAGTCGTCCGAGTCCGTCCGGTCGTACGACGCCGTCGGCTCGTACGAGGCGGTCCGTTCGTACGGGTTCGCGGGCTCGCCTTGGCCGGGCCGGTCGGGCCGGTCGGGCCGGTCGTAGGGCTCCGCCCGCTCGTACGGCTCTGTCCGGTCGTACGTGTCCGTCGTGCCGTACGTGTCCGTCCCGTCGTCCCTGTCCATGCCCCTGTCCATGCCCGCGTCCGTGTCCGTCCCGTCCGTCCCGGAGCCGTGCCGGGGGCGGACGGTGTTCACCACGCCCATGCGCAGCGGGGTGAGGCGCACCAGGCCGGCGTACCGGCCCGACGACGTCCACAGGACGTCCTCCGGGTGGACCGAGCCGCTCGTCCGCCAGGCCTTCTCGACCTCGTCGCGTACGGCCCTCGGGGCGAACCGGAGCCACACCGCGGCCGCCGGGTCGCGGCTGAGCAGCGTGCCCTGTTCCGGTGTGGACAGCTGCACCACTGCCTGCCGGTCGGCCTCCGCGCCGACCAGTTCGGCAGGTCCCTGCGGATCGGTGCCGAGCAGGCTCGCCGAGGTGGCGCGGACGCGGCGCGGGGCGGCGAACGGGGGCGGGGCCAGCACTCCGTTGTGCTGGAGGTGATGGCGGGCCGTCGACAGCAGCTCGCGGACCCGTTCCTCGGTGCGCAGGACGGCGCGGGCACCGGCCTGGCCACGCTCGACGGCACCCCAGTAGTGCTTCATCGCCTCCAGCGCCGCGTCGGTCAGGTCGGCGGACAGGGTGGCGACCAGCTCGGGCCCGCCCTCCCCGCTCTCCCGCTCCAGCCAGCGCGGCACAACTCCCTTGCCACGCCGCCCACTTGGGGGGTTGCCGCTTTCCCTGCCCGGCTCCCTCTCCTTCCCCTTCCCCTTCCCCTTCTCCTCTTCCGTCGGCTCGTCCTCCCAGGCGTACATGCTCGCCCAGTCGCCGTCGTCGGAGTCGGCGAGGGCGTCGTCCGGCTCCAGGTCCGTGTCGTCGACGAGCCAGTCGTCCTCGGCGGACGTCCCGGCGCCGGACGCACCGAAGCCCGTGGACACCCCGGCAGTCACGAGGCGCTCCTGCTCGGGCTCCGCCTCGGCCTCCGCGGCGGCCGCCGTCGCCCGCAGCATGCCGGCGACGGAACGGGCGGCGTCGGCGCAGTACAGCCGCTCCTCGACGGCCCAGTGCTCCCGGACCGCCTCGGCCAGCAGCGCGTCAAGGCCCTCAAGTGCCCGGCGCAGTACGGCGGTTGCGTGGCCCGGGGCCCAGGCGGCGGCCGCCGCGCGCCAGAGCCGGCGGACCGTCTCCTCCGCGACGCCGAGGGCGATCAGCAGCCCGATGGTGCCCACCCAGACCGGCGAATCGGTCGCGTACCCCACCGCTGCTCCGACCGCCGTGCCGACGACCGCCGCGACCGTGGGGGCCACGCCCCAGGGGCCCGGGCGTCCCGCGCCCTTCAGCCGGGCCGACCCGAGCACCGCCATCCCGACGAACAGCAGCGGTACGACGACCGCCAGCGCGAGGTAGGGCCCCGACCACAGCGCACCGAGCAGCCCCGCCCCGGCCGCCGCCAGGGGACCGGCCACCGGACCGCCGGGGACCTCGGCGCCGGCCGTGCCCGCCGCACCCGTCTGCCGGGCCACGGCCTCGGCGGAGTGGGGGGTGAGCTTCGGCAGCAGTGCCGAGCCGGGTACCGGCTCCACCCGCCCGGCCAGACCGGTGAAGCGCTGGGCCACCGACCGCAGGGCGAGCTGCTGGCCCAGCAGTTTGTGGGCGAACTCCCGCAGCCCCTCGCCGATCCGCTCGCCCATGCCCTCGGCCGACGGCACCCGCAGCCCGAGGGCCGCGAGGCGGGTCGCCGACTCGGCGGCCGACGGTGCGCTGCCGCCGCCGCTGCGCAGGGCCGTGGTGACGAGGTCCCGGTAGTTGTCGAGCGCCTCGCGCGCCTGGTCGACGTCCGCCTCGAACGCCTCCCGTCGGGAGGCCCGCAGCAGGCCGGGCAGGGTCCGCAGCCCGGCCAGCGCCTCGTCGGCGTAGTCGAGGACGTCCGCACAGGCGCGGTAGGCCTCGTCGGCCACCCCGCCGGGTTCCCGGTGCCCCAGGTCCCGGCCGCCCCGGCCCGCGACCAGGACGCGCAGCGGCTCCGGCAGATCGGCTCCGGACGAGGTGGTCAGCAGCACGTCCGGGGCCAGTTCGGTGTCCTCGCCGGCGAACCGGGTGAGCGCGTCGCGCCAGGCCCGGTCGCGCACCTCCGGCGGCAGGTCCTGCTCCAGCAGCCGTACGCCGGGTGCGGCGACGGCCTCGGGCAGCGACTGGATGCGGTCCAGCACCTCGAGGTAGACGTCCGGGACCGACAGCACGTCCACCAGGACCGCCAGCGCGTCCGGGTCGTCGGGCTCGGGCTGCTCCAGCGCGGTGCGGGCGGAGCGCAGATCGCCGGCCCACAGCAGCGCGGTGCCCGAGGCCCGCAGCACCGAGGGCCGCAGCAGTCGGCGGTCGGGCTGGAAGCCGCCCTCCGCCCCGGCGAACGCGCCCGGCGCGCTGCCCACCAGCAGCACCAGCAGCCTGACCTCGCTCACCGCCCGGTAGCCGGTGAGCAGCTCGTACTGCAGCTGGTGGTCGGTGAGCCCGGCCGGGGTGTCGACCACCAGGAACAGCGGTTCGTCCGGCTCCGGCAGCCCGGCCCGGCCCAACTCCTGGGCGACCCTGGCCCGCAGGGCCGACGGACTGTGCAGCGCCGCGGCCCCGGCACGCAGGTCCAGATGGATGACCGTACTGAAGTCCTGCGACCGGCTCACTGCGCGTCACCGTCCCAGGGGGCGCGGCGGCCGGTGTCGCGGGGCTCGTCGTCGTCCCACGGCGGCCGCGGCGGGACGCCGCCGTCCCGCTCGGAGAACCGGCTCCGGTCGTCGTAGGCGTCGTACGCCTCGCCGCGCTCTGCCCTGTCCGGGCCGGCCCTGTCGGGGTCGGGCCTGTCGGGGTCGGGCCTGTCGTAGGCGCCGTAGTCGTCGCGGCGGCTGTCGGTGCGGGCGCCGGTGCCGCTGTCGCGGCGGGTGTCCCAGCCGTCGCGGCTCTCCCGGTCCTCCTCGCCGCGTTCGCTGCCGTACGGCTTGTCGTAGTCGTCGTAACCGCCGCCGCGCGGGGTGACCGGCGCGGTCCCCCAGTCGTCGTCGTCCGGTGCGGGGCGCCGGGGTTCGTTCAGGCCCGCACGGCCGCGAGGGCGGTCCGGTGTGCCGCCGCGGACGTGTTCCAGCAGGTCGCGCAGAGTCGGCTGGACGGCGCGCTGGTCGCCGAACTGGGTGTCCAGCGCGGCCGGGAGGGTCTCCGCCCAGAACTCCCACAGCGGGCGTACCCAGCCCTCGACCCGCTCGCCGCCCCGCTCCCGGCGCTCGGTGAGCAGCTCCAGCTGGCGCGGGGCGACCTTCTCGACCAGGTCGACGAAGAGCGGATGCGGTTCGCTGCCGGCCCGGGCCAGGCCCAGCGGCTGGGCCCGCATCAGCTCGCGGCAGTAGTCCTCGACGATCCGCTCGTCGTCGAGCACCGTCCAGCGTTCGTACGAGCGCAGCAGCTCGGCCCAGCTCGACACGCCCCCGGGGTAGTCCCCCAGCCGCAGTCGGACGCCGGGGATGTCCGTGCCCTTCTCGGGGGACAGCCGCAGGCGGACCCGGTCTGGCGACGCCGGGTCGCCGTCCACCACGTCCACCTGGCCGTTCCACATGCAGTACAGGAGGCGGTGCAGAATGACCCGCCGGTCCTCCTCGCTGCTCACCATCCAGCTGTCCCGGTAGCCGAGCCGCTGCCGCCACCGCAGCACGTCCTGGGCCTGCTCGTTGTCCTTCGCGCGGGCCCACTGGCGCAGCACCTTGCGGGCCTCGGGCACCTGGGTGAGGCTCATCTCGCTGCGGAAGAGGACCACGGTGATCGAGTCGCTCTCCACGCCCCGGTACTCCACGGAGTTCTTCGCGTCCGAGGGCAGCCGGAGCTTCTTGCCGAGGAACTCCTTCACCTCGTCCACGGCCTGCACCCGCGGGTGGGTCACCAGGACCCGTAGCAGCCCGGTGCCCTCGGGGGTGAACCCGACCGGCAGCAGACCGGTCAGCTTCCGGCCGAACAGGTCGAGCGCCTCCTTGCTGACCTGGTCCTTGGCGTCCGCGTCCCCCGCCGCCGCGGCCAGCAGCGTGCCCATGGACGGCAGCAGCGGCCGCTCCTCCAGATGCGCCCCGCTCTCGGCGAACAGCCGGGTGATCCGGGCCTCCAGCTGGCCCTTGACGCGGGCCACCGCGCGCTCCGGGTCGCGCCGGCTGATCGCGTGGACCTGGCGCCAGGTGTCGCCGTCGACCAGCTTGAGCAGCAGGTCCGCCTCGTCGTCCTGCTCCCGCAGTCCCTCCCGGCGGACCAGCCGGTCGACGACGTCCTCGTAGAAGTGCCGGAGGCTGCGCTGCGGCGGCAGCAGATACGAGATGCCCGTGCGGTCCTCGTACAGCTCGCGGCCCTTCTGCTCGGCGGTCTTGCGCTCCTGGTCGCTGTGCCGGCGGAAGGCGTTCACCAGGCGTGCGAGGTCGGCCCCGGCCGCGTCGGCGTGCGGCTGCCAGTGCTGTTGCTGATCGCGCCAGGCCTCGTGCCACACCGTCCGGCAGCGCCACTGGTACCAGGCGTCCTGCTCCTGGATGGCCGCCTGTACGTCGTCGTCGCCCCAGCGGGCCGGTGCCAGGCCGCCCAACTGGCCCTTGATGCGGGGGATCTTCGGCGGCTGCTCGGTCACCCCGGGCGGGCGCTGCGGATTGCGGGCGCGGTTGTCGAGCATGCCGAGGAAGCCGAGCTTGGCGATCGGTTCGTCGCTGCCGGGGACGCCTCGGACGATGCGTTCGGCGAGGAACGGGTCGACGCTCTGCAGCAGTTTGTCGATGGCGGGGCGCGGGGCGAACCGGTCGGCCATCGCGATGGCGGCGCGGTCCGCCTCGGCCCGCAGGTCGGACAGCAGCCGCTGCATGTCCGCGATGCGCTCGCCCAGCGCCTGCTCGATGGTGCGGCCGCCGCGTGGCAGCGGATCGGGCTCCGGCACCGGCAACTGCCTGCGTTCCCAAAGCTCTTCGAGGTTGGAGTCGGCGAACAGCTGCCGGATCATCGGCACCGCCCCGCCCCGCAGCTCCGCACGCGGCAGCTCCACGAGGTCGGTGACTGCGAGCCGCAGCAGCCGTCCGGCCACCAGGTCGGCGAGCTGGTCCATCGGCGCGGTCATGGAGGCGACCAGGCTGGTGGACACGCCCTGCCGGCCGATCCCGGTCGGGGACACGGCGCTGCGCTGCACGCCCCGGTTGATGAAGCTCGCGGCGAAGGTCTGGAAGTCGTCGTCGGCCGCCAGCTTCCGGCCCCGGGAGCTGCCGTCGCCGAGCTCGGTGCCGATCAGCGACATCACCAGGGAGACGATGGAGCGGCGCAGGTCGTCGGCGCGGATGCCGGCGGTCGGGCTGAACAGGAACGCCGTGGGCAGGATGCCGGTGCGCAGCCGGATCGGCGTCGCGCCCGGGTAGCGGATGCCGAGCCCGAGCTCCTGGTCGAGATCGCCGATCTCGTGGCCCTCCGAGGGTGCGTTCTGCGTGTCCACCAGCCGGAACAGGTCGACCAGCGCCCGGGCCGCGTTGAGTTCCGCCTCCCGTCCGCCACCGGTCGCGGATGAGAACGACGACGGCATGACGACCAGCGGGTAGATCTTCACGCCGTCGAAGCGGCGCAGCTGGAAGGCGTGGTTGATGAGGTGCAGGTAGTCCAGGAAGATGCCGGCGCCGGTGCCGCCGGCCACCGAGAAGGCGACGAACACGTCACAGCCGTTGACCTTGCCGCCGCCCAGTTCGCTGAGCTCGCCCGCCGACTTGGCGATCGCGTCGATCGCCTGGAGCAGCGGCTCAAGTACAGGGGCGAGGCTGTGCCGGAGGGTGGCGAACAGGGCGGCCCGGCCGACGGTCGGCAGCTGGCCCGCGCCGGCGTGCAGCGGCGTGACCTTGGGCTCGTCGATGCGCGGCGGCAGCCAGTCGGCGACCTCGTCGCGCAGGACCGCCCGGAGCATCTTGGTCACTTCGGGGGAGGCGTCGAAGTTCGGCAGCAGGTCGTGGGTGGCCCGGGAGGTACGGGCGTACGCGGCCCGCAGGGACGGGTCCACGTTGAACTGCGGCAGCCGCTGCAGATCGCTCTCGCTGTAGTCCGCGTACACGAACTGCAGGCAGTCGGGCAGCTGGAACGGGGCATGGCCGCTCTGCCGGCTGAGCGCCATGCCGTCCGGACCGCACAGCTCGGCGCGCAGTCTGCGTTCCAGCTCGGCGCCGACCAGACCTCCGGTGCCGCCCAGGCCGACGAAAAGCATCGGCTGGAAGATCTTCATGGTTTCCTCCCCGCTTCACGGCCGACGCGGCCGCCGGTTCGTGCTCGGTACGTCTGTGGTGCCGCGCGGCGGGACGGCCGCGTCGGCGCTGCGGTGCGATGTGGTGCGATGTGTGCGGTGCGATGTGGTGCTTGTGCGGTGCGCGGGGGCAGGCCGGCGGTGATGTGTCCGGCCCGCCCCGCGTGTCACAGGAACTCGTCGTAGGGACTGCCGCCTTGGCTCGGGGGCCCCTGGTCGCCGCGACCCGCGAAGGCGCCCTGCGGCGGGCGGGGCCCCGGACCGGCGGTCCCGCCGAGGGTGAGGCTCAGCGTGTCGGTCAGCTGGACCTGGCCGCGGACGGGCAGCGCGATCCGGTTGCCGCCCTTGCGCACCACCGCTCCGCCCTCACGGCTGCGCCGGACCGCGTACGGGCCGTGCGCGCGCTTCTCGATACGCGGGCTGCGATGGGCCTCGGCGACGGCGAACTCGTACCACTGCTTGTTGTTGCCGTGTCCCGCCTTGTGCTCGCCCAGGACGGTGCCGTCCTCGGAGACCAGCTGCAGCACCAGCCCGAACGGGTCCCGCCGGCGCCTGCGCAGCCCCAGCCAGGCGACGACCGCCGCGGCGGCCAGCCCGATCGCGACGGCGCCGGACACGAACGCCCACCAGTACTTCTCCCAGATCCCGGGCTCCGGCGTGACCCGCACCGAGACCGGGGCGCGTTCCAGCGTCCGGTCGTCGTCGGTGGTGTCGACGACGGTGAAGGTGCCGGAGAGGTCAAGGCCGTCGCCGAGGCGGTCACCGAAGGCGCCCTCGGGGGAGACCTTGACCGTGACCTTCCGGGTGCCCTGCTCACCGGGCTTGAGAGTGATCTCGTTCGGCTCGACGGAGAGCAGCCCGTCCTTCACATCGGCGACGGACAGCCGCAGGGTGTGCGGGGCGTCGGAGGTGTTGCTGACGTCCAGCGTGCCGGTGACCGTGCCGCCGGGGTGGGTGTCGCCGTCGGGCAGTTCGACCGGTGCCCTGACGGGCAGTTCGCCGGGCGCGACCTCGCCGGTCTCGCTGCGCGTGTCGGCGCTCAGCCCCGAGGCGGTCAGCGTGGCGCTCACCGTCAGCGCCCCGTCGGCGTCCTCGGGGATGGTCACGGTGCCGGTGAAGGAGCCGTCGCTCGCGTCGGGGTCGGGCCCCTTGCCGTTGTCCGCGAGGTCGAGCGCGAGCGGGGAGAAGCCGTCCCCGGTCAGCTCGCTGCGTACGCGCAGCCCCTCGTAGTCGCGCGGGTCCTTGATCTCGTAGCCCTCGCGCGTCTGCAGCCGCATGGTCACCGTGACCTTCTCACCGGCCTGCGGTGAGGGCGGGTCCATGGTGATGGCGCCGCGCAGCTCGCCCTGCCACAGCACGCTGACGGCGACGGGCAGCGAGCGGTGGCCCTCCGGGGCCTCGGCCTTCACCTTCCAGATGCCGGGCAACGGGTCGACGATCTTCAGCGCCTCGACGGTGCCGGAGCCGCCCGCCAGCTCGAACCGGGAGTTCTTGTACGTCCCGGAGGTGGCCGGGACCTTGTCGCCGGCCGGGTCGATGTAGGTGATCTTCACCTTGGGGTCGCCCTTGTCGACGACGATGCTGCCGACGGTGGCCAGCGGGGAGATGCCGATCTCCAGGGTGGCCGGCGGCCGCTTGCTGGGGCCCTCCTCGTGGCGCAGGCAGTGGGCGGCGGCGAAGATCTTCTCCAGGGTGGTGCCGACGTCCTTGGCCCCGTCGACCTTGTGGGCCCTGGGAGTCGCGGAGGGCAGCTCGACGCAGCCCTTCTGGTAGCCGCCGGCGGCGATCTGGTCGAGCTGCTTCTTGTCCGGGTCGGGCCCGAAGCCCAGCGGCCAGATCTGGACGTTCTGCGCGGCGGCTTCCTCCAGCGCCAGCTTCAACTGCCGTTCACCCTCGGCCTTGCGGTGCGCGCGATCGCCGTACTTGAAGCTGTCCTCGACGTCCATCTTCCCGTCGGTCAGCAGGAACAGCACCCGGGGCACCGAGGCGTCGGAACCGTCGGTCAGGTCGTCCACGCCCTGCCGGATGGCGGTCGGCAGGTCGGTGCCGGTGCCCTCGTTCTTCTTGCGGCTGCGCAGCTCGTCCACGCAACTGCCGACCTCCTCGCGGCCCGCCGCGTTCAGCGTGGTGCGCGCGCACACCGGGTCCACCACGCGCTGGCCGGCCTTCTCGGCGGCGGCGAAGCCGAACACTGTGACCCGCGAGGACGAGGAGACGTCGCCCAGCGCGATCCGCTTGGCGGCGGCCTTCTCGGCCTTCATGTCCTCGGGCGCGAGGCTGGCCGACTCGTCCACGGCCACCGCGTAGTCGACCGCCGGGAACACCGGTTCGGAGTCCGCCGCAGGCACCGGATCCTGACCGGCCGGTGCCAACAGGGACACGAACACCGCGGTGCCGCCCAGCACCGAGATCGCGGCGCGGCGCACCCGGGCCCTTCCTGTCTGCCGTCTTCCCGTGACTCTTCCCACGGCGTCCCCTTGGTCTTTGAGGTTCGTGCTTGAGGTTGGTGCTTGCGGTTCTTGGTTCGTCTTGCGACGTGTACGTGGTGACGCGTCTGCCTCGTGCCTGGTGCGCGCCGATGTCGTGTGCGGTGGTGCGTTGGCGTGTGTGCGGTGGTACGGCGGTGTTGCGTGCGCCGGTCGGGGATCAGCCCGCGGTCAGACCCCAGGCCACGGCCAGGGCCGCCGACGGGGCGAGCGAGGCCACACCCCAGCGGATGGCCCGGTACTTGGCGGACAGGATCGAGCTGACGTCCACGGCCTGGACGAGCAGCCATCCGGCGGGATCGCGCCCCGCCTCGGCGACCCGGGCGGACAGCCGCGCGATGTCGTGGGTGGCGGCCACCAGATCGCCGAAGTAGGTCACCTCGTCCCGGCCGCGCACGGTGCCGGTGCGCGGCATCAGCGCTGCGACCAGCGCGGCCACCGCGACGGCCCACAGCACCCCGGAGACGATCAGCGTCAGGTCGGCGAGCCCGTCCCAGCCGGGCGTGCCGTGCCACCCGACCAGGAACGCGGGCAGCGCGAGCGTCCCCGACAGGAGCACGGCCGCCTTGGAGTCGGCCCGGCCGAGGTCCTCCCGGACCGTGCTCAGCAGCCGCTCGGCGATGCGCTCCCCCGCCCGGTCATGGCAGTGCCGACCCCCGTGCGGCACAGGCCCGACCGGGTCGGGGGAGGTCTGTGCCGCCCCGTCGGCGGTCATCGGTCCTCGTCCACCCAGGACCATCCGTCGTCCTCACCTCGTCTGCGACGCCGCGGCCGATCCCACTCCCGCTCCCGTTCGTCGTCGGGGTAGTAGGGCTCCGGCCGGTAGGTCCGGGGCCGTTCGCCGGAGCGCGACCCATCGTCGTGGTCGTGGTCCGGGACCGGTCCCGGAGAGTCGAACTCCGGCCGACGGGACAGCCGCCGTGCTCCGGCACGACGGTCGTCGTAGTCGGCATCGGCGTCGTCGTAGTCGGGGTCGTCGTCCCGGTAGTGCGGCTCGGGCTGGTCGGTCCGTCGGCGGTCGCGGAAGCGTGGGTCGTCGTAGTCGGCGTCGCCGGCCGGGGAGTAGGGATCCGACCGGTGGGTCTCGCGCCGGGCGCGGGGCGGGTAGCCGTCGTCGTCGGCCGAGTACGGCTCCCGGTCGGTCCGGCGTCGCGTGCGCGAGGGCCGCTCGTCGGCGTCGGCGTCCTCGCCGGCGTACGGCTCCCTCCGGCCGGACCCCGTCCGGTGCGGCTCGTCCCGGGAGGGCTCGGGCCGATGGGGGCGCCGTCGGGGCGGTTCGTCCGACACCCAGTCCGGGGTGAACGCCCCCTCCGCGGACGACTCCAGCTGCCGCGGCTCCCGGCGGGGCGGCAGTGATCCGAGGGGGCCCTGGATGGGACGGCGCCGGTCCGGGTTGATGAGGTTCAGGACCTGCGTCTCCACGTCGGTGGAGGCGAGCTCTCCGCTGAGCGCCATGGTGTAGAGCCGGTCGACCCGCTCCTGCTCGTCCTGCCTGCCCTCCTGGCGGATCTTCTCCAGGAAGTCCTTGGCCCCCTCGGGATCGGCCGCCAGCATGAAGCTGAGCTGTTCCAGCTCCCCGCCCTGCAGCATGCGCCGGAACGCGTCCTGACGCTGCCGGGTCACCTCGGCCTCGGCCACCACGTCCCGCTTCTTCTTCGCGTGCTCGATGGCGTCGTCGTCCACCCCCAGGCGGACGTACAGCCGTACCCGCAGGCCGAGTTCGGCCCCCAGATCGCTCCAGCGGCCGCCGACGCACTCGCGCGTGATGACCCGGTTGGCCTGTTCGGCATCGGTCACCCGGTAGGACCGCGTGACCTCGTGCAGCCGTTCCAGGATCGGGGAGGTGAGCCGCGTGGCGACATCCTTCACGGCCTGAACGGCGACCAGATGGGGGTCGGTCACCTCCCACTCGATGTCCACCTCGGCCTTGAAGAAGGCCGTGCTGCCGGCGGCGGGGAGGTCCATCCGTAAGGGCGTCACGAAGGTGCCGACCGCGATCTCGCAGACGGTGTACGGCCGGGCCAGCGTCCGCTTGTCGACGTGCCGCACACCGAAGGCGGTGACCACGCTGTAGCCGCCGTTCCGGTAGAACACCACCGACGTCTTCTGGGCACTCACCGGCGGCAGCCCGCCCGTCGGCGTGTACTCCTTCAGAAACGGGCCCGCGGGGGTCGAGTCGGCGGCAGCCCGTTTGGCCTGCAGCCGCTGCTTCGCCTTCGCCCGCGCGTCGTCGTTGTCAGCCATGCCTCTCCTCCTGGCCCGTCCGGTCCGCCGGTGAGACGGCGAGCCACCACAGGTCGCGCGCCTTCGGTTCGGGGAGCGGCTTCTCCGGGTCGTTCATCATTCGGCGCAACAGCCAGTCCAGCCGCCGCCGGTCGTTCTCCTCGGTGGCCAGCGCGGGCAGCAGCGCCGCCAGCCCCGGCCGGGTCCACTCGGTGCCGTCCTTGCGCACCGCCGACCGCAGCAGCGCCTCCAACGCGTCCATCGCCACGTCCTTCGAACGCGCCGTGTTCAGCGCGGTCCACAGCAAGTCGGCCATGGGGACGACGAGTTCGGGCCGGGTGGCGGCGAGGGCCAGCGGCAGCGGCCAGTCGCCCCGGCCGCCCAGCGGGGAGGACTCGGGGTCGTCCGTCAGCACCTCGTCCACCGTGGTCAGCGCCAGCCGGACGGTGGTCACCAGACCCAGGTCCTGGTACGGCTCCTTCTTGTGGTGGGTCCACTCGGCCACCCGCTCCAGCACCTGAGCGGCATCGGGCAGGGTCAGCAGCCGTACGACGTTGAAGGAACTGACGGCGAGTTGATCACCTTCGTCCCGGATCCCGATGCGGGCCAGGGCGTCCAGGGTGTCGTCCGTCGTGGCGGCGGCGTTGCCGTAGCCCAGGGCCATCGCGGCGGTCCAGCGCAGCGACTTGGTGCCGTTGCTGCTCCAGTCGCCGACGATCTTGTGCACCGTCCTGCGGTGCGACTCGTGACCGGCGGCCTGGTCCATGGTGGTGGCCGCGAAGATCCGCCGACGGGGCGTGGTCGCCTCGGCGAGCGGCCGGACCAGCTCGGTGTAGCCGTGGTCGAAGTCCCGTACGCACAGTTCACCGGCGGCGACCGCGGCGCGCATCCACACCTGGGAGCGCGGATCGTCCGCCAGCAGCCGCAGCCAGCGCACCACCGGCGCCCGGACCGGGAAATGCCGGTCCCACAGCTCGGTCAGCACCGCGGAGGGCAGGGCGGAACCCCGGTACCAGATCAGCCGCGCCGGCACGTCGTGCCCGGCCACCTCGACCTTGCCGTCCTTGAATTCGGCGCGCGAGAGGGCCTTGTCGACCTCCGGGTCGTCGCAGAACAGGGGGCGGGCCGGGGTGTTCTCCGGGTCGCACTGAACGGACAGTTCCCAGGTCAGCAGGTGCGCGGCAGTGGCCACGGCGCTGTACGACGCCCCGCCCAGCACGGCCAGTGCGATACGGAACGCCACCGGGTGGAACAGCGTCGCCGTGTCCGACCGGCGGGCTTTTCCTTCCGCGTCGGCCCGGGGCGCGGTGAGTGCCCGGTCCACCCCGGCGAACCACTCCTGGGCCTGCTCGGCGGCGATGCTGCGGTAGCCGGACAGCAACTCCTCGTACGAGACGTTCCCCAGCACATGCCCGGCCAGCAGCGACGCCAGCAACTCGGCCTCGCCGGGGCGCAGATCGTCCAGGCCGAGCGCATCCTTGAGCTCCTCGGACTCCGCGAACTCCTCCGCGCGCGCAAGAAGGTCGTCCAGGGGCGCGCCGCCCTCCCGGCCCTCCGCGGCCCGCTCCTCCAGCTGCTCGCGCAGCCGGGTGGCTAGCAGTTCCTCGGTGGGCGCGGGCGGGCAGAGCATGCCGTACCGCCCGGCCAGCAGTGCGTTCGCCGCCGACCCCACGGTCACGACGATCACCGCGAAGGCCTCGCGGCGGGCCAGGGCCGCGGCGAGCTCGTCGAGGTCCATCTCGTCCGGCGGCAGGGCGTCGGTCCGGGTGAGGGACAGCTCCAGCAGATAGCCGGTACCGCGCCGGGCCTCCTCGCCCTCGTCGTCCAGCGTCCCGGCCAACTGCCGTGGCCCGCCCTCCGGATCGACCCGAAGGACCCGGGGGCCGGGGGCGGGCTCGGCGCCCAAGTCGTCCGCCGTGCGGTGGGTGACCTCGTCGAGGAGCGACAGCGCCGTACTCGTACGTCCCGTTCCCGGCGCGGCACCGAGCACCAGCAGCCGCCGGGCACGCAGCGCGCCGCGCAGCCGTACGTACCCCTGCGGCACCACATGGACCCGGCGGAGCCTGCGCAGCTCTTCCTCGGGGACGGGGCCGCTGCGCATACCGGAGCCGGGCCGGCGCGAGCCCAGCAGCAGGTTGAAGTTGTCGCCGATGTGGGCGCTCTGGAGCCGCGAGTGGGCAAAGCTGATCAGGTCCCGGCGGACGTCGAACAGCTGCCGGGTGGCCCGGCGCGTCCGTGCGGCGGCGGCGAGATCGGTGGGCCCGTCCTCGCCCTGATCGTCGGCGAGGGGATCGCGGGTGCGCTCCTTGAACCGCCCTGCGGCACGCTCCCGTTCCTTCTCCCGCTCCTTTTCCTTTTCGTTCTCCTTCTCCGCATCCTCGTCCTCGGCGGACTTCTCGCCGTCGGACTTGCCGTCGTCGTCGCGGGCCCGCTCGCCCCGGTCCTGCTTCCTGTCGTCTTTCCTGCCGTCCCCGGCCTTCTTGTCGTCGTCGGACGACCGTCCCCCGCCGGGCCGCTCGGGGGCGTCGACGGCCGCGCCGCCCGCCTGCTCGTCGTCGCTCACTCGGCTCAGCCCCTCCCCTTCTCGGTGCCGCCGTCGGTCTTCCGGCCGATGTGCACGTCCCCCTGGTATTCGTTGTGGTGGTTCTGGGACATGTCGCCGGTGACGTCGTAATGAATCCGCAGGCGAGCGGGCCGATGGCCGGCCATCTTGTCGCCGACGACCTCGAACTCGTCGTTGTCGTCGAACTCGTCGTCGCCCGATTCGTCGTCGAAGCCGGAGGAGGCGGGCTGCTGATCGGGGCCGGCCGTGAACCGAGACCTCGGCCGGATGCCGGCGAAGTCGGCGGTGATGTCCGCGGCTTCGGCCACGGCCTCCGTAAAGGCCGACGGCGTCACGGGGATCGCCGGAGCGGGCCGCCCCGGCAGGTGGAACCAGGCGGTGACCTCGCCCTCCTTGAGCTCCAGCCGGGCCGAGGAGTAGTGCGCGGGCTCGATGAACTTGCCGCCGCCGCTGACCACGTCCTCGTACAGGGACTGGGAGGTCACCAGCACGAGGTCGGCCTTCTCGGCGTCGAGGAGCTGCCGGGCGACGGGGGAGTCGGCCAGCCGGCAGGCCAGGTCGACGGCGCGTCCGCTGATGCCCCGCTCGTCGTGCCGGACCGGGCCGACGTGCATGCCGATGCGCAGCCCGAGGGGGACGGCCAGGTCACGGTTCTCGTCCCGCAGCTTCTCGTGCACCTCTATCAGCCACAGCCCGAGCAGCCGGCTCACCGCGATCCGGCCCGGCACCGACAGCAGCACACCGTCGCCGCGGTCCTCCATGTGGACGGCGTCCCGGGCCACCTTGGCGTGGCTGAAGGCCGTCTCGACCACCCGGTAGATCCGGGCGCGCATGCGCGTCTTGTCGACGTCGTCGTACCCGCCGGAACGTCTGGCGTCGACGCTGATCACCAACTCGTAGTGTGCTTCGGTGAGTTCCAGAGCGTCGTGGTTCACCCATGCCCCCTGCATGTTCTTTGCGCTTGCCGAAGAGGTGGTTCGTCCTGCCGGGGACGTGGTCCGCGGAGGTGGTCCGTCCCCTCAGAGTCAGGCCCGGGACGTGAGGCGTCTGTAGCCGTTTACACACGGCGGGGCGTGGGTTTACTCCTGATGACCGTCCGCGAGGAGGGCGAGCAGCGCGGGGTCGAGGATCTCGACCATCCGGTTGCCGGTGCGCACGATGTTCTGGGTGCGCAGCAGCCGTAGCGCCTTGGCGACGGCTTCGCGGGTGGCGCCTATCGTGGCGGCCAGTTCGTCCTGGGCCAGCTGGACGACCCGGCCGGAGACGGCGGGGCCGGAGGTGGCGGGGCCGCTCGAGGGGCCCGCTGCGGACGGGGTGTAGGGGCCGGAGGGCTCGGCTCCCGACAGTTCGGTGAGCCGGCTGGCCAGGCGCTGCAGCACGGTGAGCGAGGCGAGCGCGGACCGTTCCTGGTCGGCGCTGCGGAGCCGGAAGGTGAGCTGACGTATCACCAGACCGCTGACCCGGGTATGCAGAGCCAGAAAACGACGAAACGCATCCCCGGATATGACCTGGGCCTCTATGGGGCCCAGTGCACGCACGGTGGCGCTGCGGGGATGCGGATCCAACGCGGCCATCTCACCGAGCAGTTCACCCGGGCCGCGCAGGCCGAGTATCAGCCGGGTGGCCCCACGGTCCGTCGCCACGGATACGGTCACCCACCCCTGAAGAATGATCACGACGTGACTGGTCCGGTCGCCCTCGGTGAGGAGATGGGCGTCGGCCGGGTAGCGCTTCCGGTTGCCGAGAGCCATCACGCTCTCGCGCTCCTGGGGAGTCAGAGTGTGCGCGAACGCCAGCTCATTGCCGAGCAGCCCCATGGCCAGCCCCCCGCCGCATTCCGGACGCCTGGGATTTCGATGGGTGTTGATGGTGGCAGGGCAAAGTTCCGGGCCGAGCGGATTGCGCCATACCAGGGGTACTGGCCGGTAGTTGCGGAATGCCTGGTTGGTCGCCCTGTCGCCGTGCGCCCCCGCCGCGCGCCGGGCGCCGACACCGACCGCAGGCCGTGCCCGCCACGCCTGTGTCCGAGGGGACGATCGTGAGGTCAGACACAGCACTCGAACAAGGGGGCGTATCGGCGTCGTGATTCGGTCAGTCGATGGAGAGTTGGCGAAAACTCGGGTTTGCGCTGTGACAGGGGTGATGACGAGGTGGTCGCGAGGTGAGGGCACGGTGAGTCGGGAGGGGGGCGTGGGG
>NZ_LLZG01000025.1 GCF_001509475.1 Streptomyces regalis | reverse complement strand
GGGCGGGGGGACCAGGATGGTGCGCCAGTGGTCGAGGTGGCCGGCGAGTCGCTCGTCGGTCCAGGTGGTGCGCTGCCAGAGCGCGAAGTCGCCGTATTGGAGCGGGAGTTGTTCGAGAGGCGAAGGCTCACCGGTGGCCGCCGCCCGGTAGAGGGCGCTCAGGTCCCGGGAGAGCGCGTTGAATGTCCCCCCGTCCCAGGCTATGTGGTGCACCGTCAGGACGAGGGTGTGGTCCTGCTCCGCGCGATGGATCAGCAGCGTACGCAGCGGGTGGTCGGAGGCGAGGTCGAAGGGCGTCGCCGAGGCGGTCCGGGCCAGTTCCGTCGCCCTGCTCTCCCGCTCCTGCTCCGGCAGCCCGCGCAGGTCGACCGCGTCGAACTCCACCTCCGCCTCGGCGTCCACCAGTTGCTCCGGGCTGCCGTCCCCGGCGGCCGGGTAGCGGGTGCGCAGCACCTCGTGCCGGTCGATCAGACCCTGCAGGGCCGTGCGCAGGGCGGCCGGGTCGAGGGGGCCGCGCAGGCGGATGGCGAGGCAGACGTTGTAGGCGGGGCTGGCCGGGTCGAGCTGCTGGAGCAGCCACATCCGGGACTGGGCGTACGACAGCGGCAGCCGGGGCGTGTCCGCCGGCCGCCGCGGGATCCGCTCGGAGCGCGCGTCGGCGTCGGCCAGACCGGCGCTCTCCAGCCGGCGGCGCAGCAGTTCTCGCTTGCGGGCGGCGAGGTCGGCGGTGGGGGTCTCCGTCACTGGTCTCCGCCTTTCAGGAGCAGTTCGAGGGACGTGGTCCAGAGCGCGGACAGCCGTTGGATCTCGGTCTCGGCGAAGATCCGTTCCGGCCACTGCCAGCACACCGAGAGCTCGGTTCCGGTGATCACCGCATCGACGACGAGGGCGTACGGGGCCGGCATCCCGGGGTCGGCGCCACTGCCCATGGCCCCGGTCTCGGGTGCGCTGGTGAACGCGGCGGTCTCGCGCCGCTCGCCCATCGTCATCCGGCCGAGGTAGTTGAACTGGATCTGTGGCTCGGGCAGTTGGGAGAGTTGCGCGGCTGTTTCCGGGTTGAGGTGGCGCAGCAGGCCGTAGCCGATCCCCTTGTCGGGCAGGGCTGCCAGCTGGTCGCGGATCCGCCGTACCTGGTCCGCTCCGGGCGGGGCGCCGGGATCCAGCCGGACCGGGAAGACGGTGGTGAACCAGCCGAGGGTGCTGGACAGGTCGGCACCGGGGAGGAGGTGCTCCTCGCGGCCGTGCCCCTCCAGCGCGATCAGTACGGAGGGATCGGGGGCGCTGCGCCAGGACCGTACGGCCTGGGCCAGCGCGGTCAGCAGCACCTCCTGGACGGAAGCGGTGGTCAGAGGTGCGGTGATGTCCGGGCCCAGCGTGGTCCAGTGCCTGCGGATCGTCTCCCTGGTGTCCCGGGCGGGATCCAGCGGTCCGGCTCCCAGGGGTGGTTCCGGTCGCTCCAACACTCCCTTCCAGAAGGCGAGTTCCGCCGCCCGGTCCGGGGCCAGGTCCTGCAGCGCCTGCGCCCACTCACGGAAGGACGTGCCTGCCGGCGACAGCTCCCTGCCCTCCCGGGCGGCGGCCAGGTCGGCGACCAGGACGCCCCAGGACGCGGCATCGCTGACGAGGTGGTGCAGCACGACCAGCAGCCGCCCCTCGCGACCGCTGCCGGCGTCGAACCACAGGAACCGCGCCACCGCGCCGGACGCCGGATCGAGCTCGGCCACGAGCTCGTCGAAGGCCTCCGGCACCAGCGTGCCGATCGCCGTATGGTCCAGCCCCTCGGCGTCGATGCGCCGTACGCAGTCGGCGGCGCGGACCGTGCCCACCGGCGCGGCGTGGAAGCGCCACGCGCCGTCCTCGGCCCGCGTCAAGGTGGAGCGCAGCAGGTCGTGCCGGTCCAGGACGGCCTGGACGGTGCGGTGCAGCCCGTCGAGGTCCATGTCGGCCGGCGTACGGAGGAACCGCGCCTGGCTGAGTCCGCGGAAGGGTCCGCCCTGCTCGGTGAGCCAGGTCAGCATGGGGGTGAGCGGTATGTCGCCGGTTCCCGCGTCGGAGTCGGCCGCCCGCCCGCGGCGGAGCCGCTGTTGGTTGCGGTCGGCGGTGCCCGCACGCCCGGCGGTGGCGGCCCGTTCGGCGAGTTCCGCGATCGTCGGCCGCTCGAACACGTCACGCGGCGAGATCGCGAGCCCCGCCGCCCGCGCCTGGCTGACCAGCCGCATGGACACGATGCTGTCGCCGCCGAGCGCGAAGAAGCTGTCGTGCACGCCGACCGTGTCCAGCCCGAGCACCTCGGCGAACAGCGTGGCGAGCCGCTCCTCGACCGGATTCCGGGGCGGCTGCGCGGCCGGGCCCGCGGACCGGGAGGGCGCCGGGAGGGCGGCGGTGTCCAGCTTGCCGTTGAGGGTGAGCGGGAAGCTGGACACCGGGACGAAGGCCGACGGCACCATGTAGTCGGGCAGGACGGCCGCCACGGCCCGGCGCAGCAGCTCGGCCGTCTCCTCGGCCGGCGGCACGGACGGTGACAAGGAGAGTGGCGCGGCCAGGATGACGTAGGCGACCAGGCGCCGTACGGAGGGCGTGTCCTCGCGGACGACGACCGCCGCCCGCTCGACCAGCTCGTGCTCCAGCAGCACCGCCTCGATCTCGCCGGGTTCGATCCGGTAGCCCCTGACCTTGACCTGGTCGTCGACCCGGCCCAGGCATTCCACCAGGCCGCCCTCGGTCCAGCGGGCGATGTCGCCGGTACGGTACATGCGCGCGCCGGAGCTGTCGGAGAAGGGGTCGGCGACGAAGCGGCCCGCGGTGGCGGCCGGTTGACCGAGGTAGCCCCGGGCCAGGCCCGCGCCCGCCACGTACAACTCGCCCTCGACGCCGACGGGGACGGGGTTGAGGTGTCCGTCCAGGATGTAGAGGGTGCCGCCCGCCACGGGGCGGCCGATCGCGGGCCACTCGCTGAGGGCGAGGTCGCAGTCCGCCGAGTCGACGGTACATTCGGTGGGCCCGTACAGGTTGTGCGCGGCCAGCCCGTCCGTCTCGCGCAGGGTGCGCCACAGGTCAGGCGGTACGGCCTCGCCGCCGACGCCGATCACCTTGAGCTGGGCCTGCCAGTCGCCGCCCTGGGCGACGAGCTCGCCGAGCAGGGACGGGGAGAGCTCGATGAACTCGACGCCGTTCCGGGCGAGGAAGTCGCGCAGGGCGGCGGGGTCCCGGCGGACCTCCTCGGGCACCAAGTGCAGTTCGTGTCCGGCGAACATCCACAGCATGGGCTGCCAGGAGGCGTCGAAGGCGATGGGCCAGGCGTGTCCGATCCTCAGCGGGCGTCCGCCGACGGCCGCGGCCGCGGGTTTGTGCAGGGCTGTGTGGTGGGCGGCGAAGAGGTTGACGATGGCTCGGTGGGGGATGACCACGGCTTTGGGGCGGCCGGTGGAGCCGGAGGTGTAGATGACGTAGGCGGGGTGTTCGGGGAGGAGGGGTTGGTGGCGGTCTGCGTCTGTGAGGTTGGAGGCGCGTGTGTGCGCGAGGCGTTGACGGGTATCGAGGGCGTCCAGGAACACGAAGCGGTCGGGTGGCAGTGCCGGATGGTGGCTGCGGGTTGATTGTGGCTGGTCGTGCCCACGCGGCGGAGCCGCACATGTCACAGCCCCGCGCCCCTTGAAGGGCGTTGCAGCCGTCGTGGTAACAAGCGCCACCGGGCGTGCGTCCTCCAGCATGCCCGCGATGCGTTCTTCTGGCCACGCTGGGTCCAGTGGTAGATAGGCCGCGCCCGTCTTCTGGATCGCCAGGAGTGCTGTCATCGTGTCCGGGGTCGGAGGCAGCGCGAACGCTACGAGCCGCTCCGGGCCCGCTCCCAACTCGACCAGCCACCACGCCAGTTGGTTCGCTGCGCTGTTCAGTTGCGCGAACGTCAGACTCTGTCCGTCCCCCACCACCGCCACCGCATCCGGCGTACGAGCCGCCTGCGCCTCGAACACCTCCGGCATCGTCCGGTACGGCACCGGCAGCCGCTCCCCGACCCCGCCCGTCAGCAGCGCGGTCCGCTCGTCGGGCGCGAGGGCGTCCAGTGCGGCCAGGGGGGCGTCCGGGTCGGTCAGTACGGCCGTCACCAGTCGCTCGAAGCGTACGGCCAGCCTCTCCACGGCCGCGCGGTCGTAGCAGTCGGGGCGGAACTCGAAGACGACACCCAGGCGTTGCTCGGCGAGTACGGCCAGGGTCAGCGGATAGTGCGTGGCGCCCGAGCCCTTGACCTCGAGGATCCGCAGGCCGGCGGACGCCTCGGCCTCGGCCACCGCGGCGTCGTCGATCGGGTAGTTCTCGAAGACCAGCAGGGTGTCGAAGAGATCGCCCGCCCCGGCGAGGCGCTGGATCTCGGTGAGGCCCAGGTGCAGATGGTCCATCAGCCTCGACTGCTCGTCCTGAAGGCGGCGCAGGAAGGCACCGGCCCGCTCCCCCGGCGGTACGGTCACCCGGACCGGCACCGTGTTGATGAACAGGCCGATCATGGATTCCACACCGGCGAGTTCGGCGGGCCGTCCCGCCACGGTCGCCCCGAAGACCACGTCGTCCCGGCCGGTCAGCCGTGCCAGGAGCAAGGCCCACAGTCCCTGCACGACCGTGTTGACGGTGACGCCCCGGCGCCTCGCGAACTCCTGCACCCGGCCGGTCAGTTCCTCGGTCAGTCGCAGCGTGTGCAGCTCGGGCGGCACCGGGACCAGCCCGGCGGTCGAGGGCGACAGCACCGTCGGCGCAACCCCGGCCAGTGCGTTGCGCCAGGCGTCGGCGGAGGCTTCCCGGTCCCGGGAGGCGAGCCAGGCCAGGAAGTCGCGGTACGGGCGTACAGCGGGCAGGGGGGCGGTGGTGCCGGGGGCGAGCTGGGCGGCGTAGAGCTGGAGGAGTTCCCGGACCAAGAGGGGGATGGACCAGCCGTCCAGCAGGAGGTGGTGGTTGGTGAGGATCAGTAGCCAGCGGTCGGTGGAGCGGCGAACCAGCGTCAGGCGCAGCAGGGGCGGGTCCGTGAGGTCGAAGCGGGCGGTGGCGTCCTCGGTGACCAGCCGGGCCACGTCGTCCTCCCCCGTGGCGTCCGCCTCGGCCCAGTTCACGGGGACCTGCTTGAGCACCACCTGCACCGGTTCGTCCAGGTCCTCGTGCAGGAAGGCGCTGCGCAGGTTGGCGTGGCGGGCGAAGAGTTCCTCAGCGGCGGTGCGCAGGAGGGCGGGGCGCAGGGGGCCCTCGATCTCCACCAGGGACTGCATGGTGTAGACGTCCTGGGCGCCCTCGTCGAACAGGGCGTGGAACAGCAGGCCCTGCTGGAGCGGGGACAGCGGCAGAATGTCCTCGACCAGGGAACCGTCGTCCCCGGGTGTCTTGCTCATCGAGTCCTCCACCTCGCCTTGACGTTGTCGAGCTGCGACTGGCTGAGTGACACGAGCGGGGCGCCGTTCGGAGTGAACTCCTCGGGCGCGGGGCCGGTTTCGTCGAGCAGGGCCCGGGCGAGCCCGGCCGGGGTGCGGTGGGTGAACACGTCCCGAGGGGACAGGGCGAGCCCGGCTCTGCGGGCCCGGTCGGCCAGCCGGACCGAGATGATGCTGTCGCCACCGCGTTCGAAGAAGTCGTCGTGGACGCCGGCCCGTTCCAGCCCGAGCACTTCGGTGAACAGCCCGCACAGCACCTTCTCCGGTTCGGTGCGGGGTGGTTCGTAGGTGGACGTCTCCGTGAAGTCGGGGGCGGGCAGGGCGCGTCGGTCGAGCTTGCCGCTGGGGGTGAGCGGCAGTTGCTCCAGGACCACCACGGCGGACGGGACGAGGTGACCGGGCAGTCGCTCGGCGAGGGCTCGGCGCAGGGTGAGGGGGTCGAGGGTCGCCCCGGTCACCCCGGTCGCCCCGGTCGCCCCTCGGTCTGCCACGACGTAGGCGACCAGGCGTCGCGGTGCCGAGCCGTCCTCCCTGGCCACGACCGCAGCCCGGCCGACACCCGGCAACGCTCGTGTCGCCGCCTCGATCTCGCCGGGCTCGACCCGGAAGCCCCGGATCTTCACCTGGTCGTCGGCGCGGCCGAGGAACTCCACCGTGCCGTCGGGCCGCAGCCTCGCGAGGTCGCCGGTGCGGTACAGACGGCTGCCGGGTGGGCCGAAGGGGTCGGCGACGAAACGTTCGGCGGTGCGGCCGGGTTGGTTGAGGTAGCCCCGCGCGAGTCCGTCTCCGGCCAGGTACAGCTCGCCGACCGCGCCGACCGGTGCCGGTCGCAGGAACGGGTCGAGGACGTGGACGCGGGTGTTGGCGATCGGCCGGCCCAGGGGCACCGCGCCCTCGCCGCCGTCGTGGACGTGGATCAGGCTGTCGCCGGCCGCCTCGGAGCAGCCGTAGAGGTTGACCAGACGTGCCTGTGGCCAGCGCCGGGTGATCGCGTCGGCCAGTGCGCCGGGGAGGGTTTCGCCGCTGGAGACCCAGGTGCGGACGGAGGAGAAGGCATCCGGCGGGGCGGATTCGGTGAGGGTGGTGTAGAGGCTGGGGACCGCCGTGAGAAGGGTGGCCCGGTGGCGGTCGGCCAGGGCGGCGAGGGCCCTCGGGTCGCCGGTCGCCTCGTCGTCGGCGAGCGCCACCGCGTCGCCCGCTACGAGGGCGCCGAGCAGTTCGGTGAGGCCGTCGATGAAGCTCAACGGGCTCTTGGAGACGCGGACGCCGGGTGAGCCGTCCCCAGCACGACGTCCTCCCAGCTCCCGGCCCCAGTCGAGGCGGTTGGCCAGGGCCCGCTGGGTTCCGATCACGCCCTTGGGGCGGCCGGTGGAGCCCGAGGTGAAGATGACGTACGCGGGGTGTTCGGGAGACAGGGGCGGTCGCTCCCGTACGGCTGCCTTCGCGTCCGGCGGACAGACCAACTCCCTTTGGATGCCGAGCAGTTGTGACGTCGGCGGATCGCAGATCACCAGTCGGGGCCCGGCGTCGTCGAGCATCAGGGCGATCCGGTCGGGCGGGTAGCCCGGGTCGATCGGCAGGACGGCGGCTCCGGCCTTCAGTACCGCGAGGAGCGCGGTGACCAGGTCGGGGCTGCGGGGCAGGGCGACGGCGACCACGGACTCCGGTCCTGCGCCCCGGGCGGACAGGGCCGCGGCCAATCGGTCGGCACGGGCGTCGAGTTCGGCGAAGGTCAGGGTGGTGTCGCCGTGGAGGACGGCGGGGGCGTCGGGGGTGCGGGCCGCCTGGTCCTCGTACAGGGCGCGGACCGCGGGGTGCGGCAGGGGGCGGGCGGTGTCGTTCTGTGCGGGGGGCTCGTCCGTGGAGAGGCGGGCTACGGGACGGGTGGGGTCCTGCGTGAACTCCGCCAGCAGATGCCGGAGTCGGGAGGCGGTACGTTCGACCGTCCCGCGATCCAGCACGGTCGGTTGATGGCTGAACGTCAGCGTCAGCTGGTCGCCCGGCAGGGCGGTCAGCGCCAACGGATAGTGAGTGGCGTCCTGGACCGAGACTCCCGTCATGCGGGGACCGTCGGGGCCGAAGGCGCGAGCGATGCCGTCGTCGTCGATGGGATAGCTCTCGAAGACCAGCAAGGTGTCGAAGAGGGCGGTGTGCCCGGCGGCGCGCTGGATCTCCGCGAGGCCGAGATGCCGGTGGTCGAGGAGCGCGGCCTGCTCGGTCTGGAGCCGGGTCAGCAGGCCGGCGAGCGGCTCCTCGGGCCTCAACCGCACCCGTACGGGCAGGGTGTTGATGAAGAGGCCGACCATCGTCTCGATGCCGGGGACGTCGGCGTCGCGGCCGGAGACAGTGGCCCCCAGGACGACGTCCGTGCGGCCGGTCAGCCTGCCGAGCAGGACGGCCCACAGGCCCTGGAGTACGGTGCTGACGGTCACCCCGTGGGTGCGGGCGGCGCCCGCCAGGGCCGAGGTCTCCTCCTGGGAGAGCTCCAGGACCAGCCGTTCGGGCTGCTCGACGGGCCGGTCCCGCGCGTCGGGCGCGATGAGTGACGGTTCGTCGAGTCCGTGCAGGGCGGCCTTCCATGCCTTTCGCGCGGCCTCGCGGTCCTGGCGGGACAGCCACGCCAGGTAGTCGCGGTAGGGCCGCACGCGGGGCAGGGCCGCGGGGTCTCCGCCCGAGGTGTACAGCTGGAAGAGCTCACGCACCAGCACGGGGGCGGACCAGCCGTCCCAGAGCAGGTGGTGCGAGGAGATCAGCAGCCGGTGCTGCCCCTCCCCGAACGTCACGAGCCGGAACCTCAGCAGCGGCGGACGGGACAGGTCGAACCGCTCGTCGCGGTCCTCCTCGAGCAGCCGGTCGAAGGCCTGCTCACGCTCCTGGGGAGGCAGTGGGCTCAGGTCGGTGATCTGCCAGGGGACGGTGACCGCGCTGCGCACCACCTGGACCGGACGCCCCGACCGCGAGGTACGGAAGGCGGCCCGCAGATTGGCGTGCCGGGTGAGCAGCGCCGTGACGGCCAGGCTCATCCGCGGTCCGTCCACGGGCCCTTCGAGCCGGATGACCAGCTGCCCGGTGTAGACGTCCCGTGCGCCCTCGTCGTACAGCGCGTGGAAGACCATCCCCTCCTGCATGGGTGACAGGGGGAGGACGTCCTCCACTGCCGGGCGGCCGGCCATCAGCCCTCGGCCCCACGCATGGCGTCGGCCAGGCTGCGCGGGCGCATGTCCGTCCAGTGCCGCTCGACGTACTCCAGGCAGGCGGCCCGGTCGTCGGGGCCGTGCACGGAGGTCCAGCCCTCGGGTACGGCCGCGAAGTCCGGCCACAAGGAGTACTGGCCTTCGTCGTTGACCAGGACGCGAAAGACACCGTCGGCGTCGTCGAAGGGGTTGGCCATGGCTCAGTTCCTCTCCTGCTCGCCGGCCTGGCGTGGCGCGGGGTGGGTGAAGGCTCCGGTGAACTGGTCGGCCGCGCCGGGTACCGGTTCGGCGGGGTCGGCGCCGAGCGCGACGATCCGGTTGGCCTTGTCGACGTGAACGACCCTCGGCCGGTGGGTGGCGCGTTCGGACTCGTCGAGCGCGGCGAAGGACATGATGATCACCAGGTGGCCGGGGTGGACGAGATGGGCGGCGGCGCCGTTGACGCCGATGACGCCGCTACCGCGTTCGCCGGTGATGGCGTAGGTGGTGAGTCGGGTGCCGTTGTCGATGTCGACGACCTGGACCGCTTCGCCCTCGACGATGTCGGCGGCTTCCATGAGGTCCTGGTCGATCGTCAGGGATCCCACGTAGTGCAGATCTGCCTGGGTGACGGTGGCTCGGTGGATCTTGCCGTGCAGCAAGGTGCGGTGCACCATGACCCCCTGAGGAGACTACTTAGGTGAGGCTAACCTAAATCAACATCGTCGGGTGGGGAAGAACCCGGCAGGGAAGAACCGGGCAGGGAGGTCCGGTCGCGGAAGAACTCGACAAGCACCCGGTTCACCTCGTCCGGCCGCTCCAGATAGCCGTAGTGGCCGCACCCTTTGATCTCCTGGTAGACGGCACCGAGGATGGCGTCGGCGACCTCGCGCCCCAGGTGCGGCGGCAGGATGACGTCGTCCGCGAAGCCGACGACCAGGCAGGGTGCGTCGACGGCCCGGTAGGCGTCCAGTCGGCCCTCCGGGACCTGGAGGTCCAACTGGGCCCGCACGCCCGGCCCTTGGGGCAGCGGGGAGAACTCGAACAGCACCAGCCAGTCCTGGATCTGCCGGTCGTCGTCCAGAGTGGCCGGCGACAGGTTCTGCAGGGCCCTGATCCAGGCGGCGTAGGCGGGCGGCAGCTCCAATCCGCTGTCGTACAGGGCACGTTCGGCCTCGGCCATCGCGGCGCGCAGGGCGTCCGTGCGGCCCCGGGTGGCCATCAGCACGCCCTGACGGACCAGTTGGGGCCTGGCCAGCATCAGCTCCTGGACGACATACGCCCCCATGGAGACGCCGACGAACCGGCACGGCGCGAGGCCGAGGTGCTCGGCCAGGCCCGCCGTGTCGGCCACGAGGTCGTCGACGGTGAAGCCTTCCGGGCACTCGTCCGTCGGCGGGATGCCCCGGTTGTGGAAGGTGACGACCCGGTAGCCGGCGTCCACCAGGGCCGGTACCTGGTGGAGGTGCCAAGCCCGTCCTCCGGCGCCCTGGCCCATCACCAGGACCACCGGCTCGCCGTCGCCGGTGTCCTCGTAGTGGAGCCGGATTCCGTTGATCCGCGCGCTCGGCATGGTTCTCCGCCCTGTCGTACGAGGCTGTGCCAGTGGGCCCGTCAGTCGGCTGCCGGAGAGGCCTCGGCGGGCGCCGCCCGCTCGTCCCCGTCGGCGTCCGGTGGCCGGCTGAGCGTGGCCTTGCGCAGTCCCGGCATCGCGAGGGCCAGGGCCCCCAGGCCCGCCAGACAGACCACTCCCCCGAGCACCACGGCCCCGCTCGACGAGCCGAGCGCCTTGGCCACCAGACCGGCCTCGACGTTGCCGACGGAGGGTCCTGCGGTGGCCTGGGCGAGCCACAGGCTGCCGACCCGGCCCTGGAGCCGGTCCGGCGTGTAGTGCTGGAGCAGGGCCCGGCGCAGGATCTCCGAGGCGGTGTCGCCGAGGCCGGCCAAGGCCAGGAAGACCAGCGCGAGCCCCAGATTGGGACTGAGCCCGAAGCAGGTGATCGCCACGCCCCACACCGCGACCGCGCCGATCAGCGCCCGGCCGGTGTGGTGCACCCGGCCGGTCCAGCCGCTGGTCAGCGCGCCGAAGAAGGAGCCGACCGCGGGGGCGGTGTAGAGCAGGCCGACAGTGGACGGGCCGCCGCCGAAGTGCTCGGTGCCGAGTTCGGGAAAGAGTGCGTACGGCATCGCGAAAACCACCGCGCACACGTCGATCAGCAGCAGTCCGGCCACGACCTGGTTGCCGCGCAGGAAGCGCAGCCCCTCCCCCATCGCCTTCAGCGGATGCTGCGCCTCGGCCGGCCCCTCGGGGGCGAGCTTCGGCAGCGGGGCGAGCAGCGCGAGTCCTACGACGTATATGGCCGCGTCGATCGCGAAGCACCAGGCGACGCCGGGCCCCGCCGCGATCACGCCCGCGAGGGACGGGCCGACCATGCCGCCCAGTTGGGCGGTCAGGGTGGTCAGCGCGCCCGCCGCGGCCAGCTGCCCGGGCGCCACCAGGGCGGGCGTGGCGGCCATGAGGGCCGGACCGCCCAACCCGGCGGTGAAGCCCGCCAGTACGGCCGCCACGAAGACGAACCACACCTGCGGGTCGGGCAGCGCCGCGTTCACCGCGAGGCCCGCGATCACCACCGCGGTCACGGCCCGGGTGACGAGCATGACCTTGCGCCGGTCGGCCCGGTCGGCGAGCAGGCCGCCCGTGACCAGACCGACCAGCAGCGACAGGCCCAGCACCAGGCTCATCAGGCCCACTTGGACCGACGATCCGGTCAGCGTGTAGATCTGCAGGCTGGCCGCCACCGAGGTGAGGTGCGTGCCGACCATGGAGATCGCCTGGGTGGCGAACACCAGCCTGAAGTCCTTGCCGGCGCGCAACGGCGCTACGTCGACGACCACTTCTCCCAGCTTCACGCGCGCCCCTGACCCTGTGCGGGGACGACGTACGGCGCGACGCTGCGGAGCTTCTCGCAGGTCTCCTCCAGCTCCCGGGCCGGGGTCGAGCCGGCGAGGATGCCGGCGCCGGCCCGCAGCCAGGTGCGGCCGTCCTCCTCGAAGATGCTGCGCAGCACCAGGGCCGCATCGAGGGCTCCGTCGCTGCCGGCCCGCAGCACCGCCCCGCTGTAGATGCCGCGCGGTTCCTTCTCCAGCCGGGCGATGCAGTCGTACGCCGGGGCCTTGGGGATCCCGGAGGCGGTCACGGCGGGGAACACCGCCCGCAGGGCGTCCCAGGCGGTGGCGGACTCGGCCAGCAGGCCGTGCACGCTGGAGCCGAGGTGCTGCACGCTGCCGCGTCGGCGGACGCTGAGCAGGTCGCGTACCGAGACCGTGCCCGGCCGGCAGACGGTGGCCATCTCCTCCTCCGCGAGCTTGACCGACAGCACGTGTTCGGAGATCTCCTTGGGATCGGCGAGGAGTTCGGCGCGCAGGCGCTCGTCCTCCTGCTCGCCGAAGCCGTGTGCACGGGTGCCGGCGAGCGGCTGGGTGACGACCTCGCCGTCCGCGCCGACCTCGGCGACGGTCTCGGGGCTGAAGCCGGCGACCCGCCGCCCGCCGAAGTTCAACAGGAAGGAGCGGGCGGGGGTGTTGTGCGAGCGGCCGTGGACGTAGGTGGCGACGAAGTCGACCGGGAAGGGCACGTCGACGGAGCGCGAGAGGATGACCTTCTGCAGGTCGGACGTCCGTATCTCCTCGATGGCCTGGGCCACCATGTCGGGGTAACGGCCGCCGGTGTCCGACACGTCGATGGGGCGGGGTACGGCGGTGCGGTGCGCGTCGGCGCGTTCGAGTAACCCGGTCAGCGCCTCCAGCGTCTCCTGGTCCGCGCTGCGGATCAGGGCGCCTTGCTGACCGAGTCTCACTTCGCTGTGCGGGACCAGCAGATGGAGCAGGTTGTCCTCGCCCGCCCGGTCGGGGCGGTCGGCGTGCAGATGAGAGAACTCGAACGCCATCCAGCCGTAGGCGTTCCAGCCCTCTACGGCCATCCGGTCCAGTTCCTCGTGGACTTGGCGCAGTGGATGCGGCCCGAGGGGGGCTGCGCTCTCTTCGGTGAGCCATCGGCGGCGGATTTCGGAGCGGTCGACCTGGATCTCGCCGAGCACTCCTCCGGCGAACCAGAGGTCGCCGTTCTGTTCGTAGATCACGTACTGGTCGAACAAGCCCGACTCCGCCAGTTGCGCCGCCAACTGGACGGGGTCTCCCGGCAGTTCCGTCTCCGCGCTCCGATAACGCAGCAAGGACCTACCTCCCTGGACTTAGGTTAACCTAACCTAATTCACGACAGACCCTAGCCCCCACGGCGCGGCGCCGTCCAGATCACCCCTCCAGGCTTGACCCCGATGCATGATTAGGCAAGCCTTTCCTAAACAGCAGGCGGGAGTTGAGCATGCTCGACGGGTGGGTGCCCTGGCCGGAGCCGTTGGCCGAGAAGTACCGCGCAGAGGGCTACTGGGAAGGCCGGCCGCTGGACCGGCTGCTGCGGGAGAGCGCCGAGCGCGCGCCCCGGCGGACCGCGCTCGTGGACGCCGGCGGCAACCGGTGGACGTACGCCGAACTCGACCTGCGCGCCGACCGCATGGCCGCGGGGCTGCGGCGGCTCGGCATCGGCGACGGCGACCGCGTGGTCGTCCAACTGCCCAACACCGACGCCTTCGTGGTGCTCTTCTTCGCGCTGCTGAGGGCGGGTGCGATACCCGTGCTCACCCTGCCCGCGCATCGCGAGAGCGAGATCGTGCATGTCGCCGAGGTGTCCGGCGCCATGGCGTACGCGATCCCGGATCTGCACGACGGCTTCGACCACCGCGTACTCGCCCGGGCCCTGCGCAAGGCGGTACCCGGCGTAGAGCATGTGCTGGTGGCGGGCGACGCCGCGGAGTTCACCGCGCTCGCCGACCTCGACGCCGCCCCGGTCCCGCTGCCCGAAGCCGACCCCGGTGACGTGGCCGTACTGCTGCTGTCCGGCGGCACGACCGGCAAGCCCAAGCTCATCCCGCGCACCCACGACGACTACGTGTACAACGTCCGCGCGAGTGCCGAGGTGTGCGGCTTCGACGGCGACACCGTCTATCTGGTGGTGCTGCCGACCGCGCACAACTTCGCCCTCGCCTGCCCCGGTCTGCTCGGCACGCTGATGGCGGGCGGCACCGTCGTGCTCTCCCCCACGCCCAGCCCCGAGGACGCCTTCGCGCTGATCGAGCGCGAGAGGGTCACCGCCACCGCCGTGGTCCCGCCGATCGCGCTGCTGTGGCTGGACGCGGTGGAGTGGGAGGAGGCCGACCTGTCCTCGCTGAGCCTGCTCCAGGTCGGCGGATCCAAGCTGGGCGCCGAGCCCGCCGCCCGGGTAGAACCGGCCCTCGGCTGCACGCTCCAGCAGGTCTTCGGCATGGCCGAGGGCCTGCTCAACTACACCTGGCTCGACGATCCGCCCGAGCTGGTCATCGGCACCCAGGGCCGCCCGCTGTCCCCCGCCGACGAACTCCGCGTGGTCGACGAGGACGATGACGACGTACCACCCGGCGAGCGCGGCGAGTTGCTCACCCGCGGCCCCTACACCCTGCGCGGCTACTACCGCGCCCCCGAGCACAACTCCCGCGCCTTCACCACCGACGGCTACTACCGCACCGGCGACCTCGTCCGGGTCCTGCCCTCCGGGCATCTGGTCGTCGAAGGCCGGGCCAAGGACCAGATCAACCGGGGCGGCGACAAGATCTCCGCCGAGGAGCTGGAGAACCACATCCTCGCCCACCCCGGCGTGCACGACGCGGCCGTGGTCGGCATGCCCGACGAGACGATGGGCGAGCGTACCTGCGCCTACCTCGTCCCGCGCGAACAGGCCCCGGCCCAGCAGGAGTTGGCCGCTTTCCTCACCGAGCGAGGGGTCGCCGCGTATAAGCTCCCCGACCGGGTGGAGGTCGTCGAGGCTTTTCCACGGACCTCGGTAGGCAAGATCGACAAGAAGGCGCTCGGCCGACTGATCGCCGATCGCCTCCGCGCGGAGGGCATTGGTGGCAACTGAGGCCGGTACGGCCCCTCTTGTACAGACGAACAAGACGAACAAGCAGTCCCCCAGGCGCCGGAACTCGACCCGCACTCTGGCCGTGCTCGGCGCCCTGCTCCTGCTGCTGACCGCCGTCATGCTCAGCCTCGCGGTCGGCTCGCGCGCCCTGGCGCCGTCCGTCGTGGTCGACGCGCTGCTGCACGACGACGGGTCGACCGCGGCCTCGGTGATCTGGGACGTCCGCGTGCCGCGCACCCTGGCCGGCATCGCGGCCGGCGCCGCGCTCGGCGTCGCGGGCGCGCTCATCCAGGCGCTCACCCGCAACCCGCTGGCCGATCCGGGACTGCTCGGCATCAACGCGGGCGCCGCCACCGGAGTGGTGCTGTCCCTCACCGCGCTGGGCATCACAAGCCTGTGGGCGTCGGTGTGGTTCGCCATGGTGGGCGCGGTGGTGGCGGGCCTACTGGTGTACTCGCTGGCCTCGGGCGGTCGCGGCGGCGCCACTCCGGAGCGGCTCGCCCTCGGCGGTGCGGTGGTCGCCGCCGTGTTCACCGGCATCAGCCAGACGCTGATGCTGCTCGACGCCCAGGCCCTGGACCAACTGCGGTTCTGGAGCGTGGGTTCGCTCGCCCGGGCCGACAGCGAGACCCTGACGACGATCACACCGTTCGTCGTGGTGGGCCTGGTGCTCGCACTGGCACTGGTCCGGCCGCTGAACGCGCTCGCGCTGGGCGACGACGGCGCCCGGGCGCTGGGCGCGCATGTGGACCGGACCCGCTTCCTCGGCCTCGCGGCCATGACGCTGCTGTGCGGCGCGGCGACCTCGGCCGTCGGGCCGCTGGTCTTCGTCGGCCTCGCCGTCCCGCACATCGCCCGCATGATCGCCGGCGCCGACCAGCGCTGGACACTGCCGCTGTCCATGCTGCTGGCGCCCGCCCTGCTGCTCTTCGCGGACGTCCTCGGCCGGGTCGCCGTACGCCCCGACGAACTCGACGCGGGCGTGGTCACCGCGGTGGTCGGCGCACCGGTGTTCATCGCCCTGGTCCGCTACCGCAGGGCGGTGACGTCATGACGACCCAGGCGCCGGCCGGCACCGGTCCGCGTACCCGTTCACATGTCGTACGGAGCCGCTCGCACCGCTTCTCCCTACGGGTGGACGTGCGCGCCATGACGGTCTGCGTGCTGGTGCCGGCCGCCACCGCCGCAATCGGCGTCCTCGCGCTCGGCACCGGCGAGTACACGATCACCCCGGCGGACGTGGTCCGCACGCTCCTGGGCAACGGCAGCCCGCGCACCGACTTCGTGATCAACGACCTCAGACTGCCCCGCCTGATCACCGGCATCCTGGTCGGCGCGGCGCTCGGCCTGAGCGGCGCCCTCTTCCAGAGCCTGACCCGCAATCCGCTGGGCAGCCCGGACATCGTGGGCTTCACCTACGGCTCGGCCACCGGGGGCCTGCTGATCGTCCTGCTCGTCGGCGGCACCGGCGGGCAGATCGCCGTCGGGGCGGTGGGCGGTGGCCTCGCGACCGCGGTGCTCGTGTACGTGCTGGCGTGGCGGCAGGGTATTCACGGCTACCGGCTGGTGCTGGTCGGGATCGGGGTGAGCGCCCTGCTCCAGGGGGTCAACGCCTATCTCCTGGCCAAGGCCCGGTTCACCCAGGCCGCGCAGGCGATGGTGTGGCTCAACGGCAGCCTCAACGGCCGGGGTTGGCAGGACGTCCGCCCGGCCGCCCTGGGCCTGCTCGTGGTGCTGCCGCTGGTGGCGCTCGCCGCGAGCCGGCTGAAGATCCTGGAGATGGGCGACGACGTGGCGGGCGGGCTCGGGGTGCCGGTCCAGCGCACCCGGCTGGTGATCCTGGTGCTGGCCACGGCGGCCTGCGCGGTGGCCACCGCCGCGGCCGGCCCGATCCCGTTCGTGGCTCTCATCGCCCCCCAGCTGGCCCGCCGCCTCACCCGGGCGCCCGGGCCCAACCTCCTCGCGGCCACCTGCACCGGAGCATTCCTCGTGGTCACCGCCGACTTCGCGTCCCAACGCATCCATGATTCGGCCCAGTTGCCGGTCGGCGTGGTGACCGCGGTCGTCGGCGGGGTGTACCTGGGGCTGCTGCTGCGCAGGCAGCGGCGGGTGGGGCGGATCTGACGTCAGTGTCCGTGGCCGGGCTCGTCCTCGCCCGAGTGCGCGTCCGAGGGCGCGTCCGTGGTAGCGGTCGCCGCTCCGGCCCGGACGGTGAACGCCGCCGTGTGCACCTCGCCTTGGTGCTTGAAGTCGAGGAACAGGCGGTACATGCCGCTGCTCGGTGCCGTGGCCATGAACGAGATCTCCGGGCCGGGCTTCGTCGTGCCGTCGCCGGGTTCGCCGTTGGGGTGGACATGGAGGTACGCGAGGTCGCCGGAGCGCAGGGCGACCAGGTGGCCGTAGGCGCCGAGGTAGGGCTGGAGGTTCGTGACGGGGCGGCCGTCTCGCGAGACCTTCAGCTTCAGCTCGCTCTCCTTGCCCGGGAGCAGGCCGCCGTCCAGACGGACCTCGTAGCCGTGGATCTTCGCGGTGGAATTCGGTGCGGGCAGCTTCTGCGGCTCGTAGGAGCCTGCGGCCGCGAGATCCGCCCCGAGCGTGAGGTTCTCGGCGCCCTTCTCGGCCGGGGTGAAGTCGGCGAAGACGCGGTAACCGCCCGCGCGGGGCAGCTCGACGGGGATGCTCCAGGTGCCGTCGGCGGCGCGGGTGGGGTGCAGGTGGCGGTAGGTGACCAGGTCGTGTGAGGCCACGATGAGGTGCAGTTCCTTCTCGTGCTCGCGCTGGTATGCGGTGACGGCTCGGCCGCCGCTGTCGCGGATGACGAAGCTCAGGTCGGAGCGGGTCCCGGCGGTGACGCTCGGGGTCCTCAGGTCGAGGGTGTAGCCGTCCTCGGAGATCTGCAGGCCGCCGGCCGGCTTCGTCTCGTGCCCGCCGTGGCCGCCGCCTCCCTCCGTTTTCGGTGCCGGCTCGCTGTGGCTGTCGTGGCGGGCGGGCGCGGGGTCCTCGACCACGGGGTCGAAGCCCGTGCCCACGCCGTACGCGGTGCCGAAGGTCGCGGCCAGTGCGGCGGCGAACGCGGTGATCTTCAGTCCGGCATGCATGGTGGTCTCCTGCGGGTCAGGTCTTCGATACGGGGCTCTCGATACGAGCTCTCATGCGGGCTCTCCATGCGAGGCTCTCAATGCAGCTCACCATACCCCTGGGGGGTATGAAGTCAACCCCACTCCGGCGCTTGCGTTCGGTACCCCATAGGGGTATACAGGACTCCAGCAAGGATACCCCCGCCCCGTATCAGGGGATCGCTCGGGGTCGCCCTGAACCCGGACTCCGCAGGAGGAACCCATGTCCACCACCACCTACGCCGTCTCGGGCATGAGCTGCGCGCACTGCAAGGCCACGCTCACCAAGGTCATCGGCGAGCTGGACGGCGTCACCGAGGTCGGTGTCGATCTCGCGAGCGGCCAGGTCACCGTCACCAGCGCCACCGAGCCCGACGACGCCCTGATCGCCGAGGTCGTCGACGAGGCCGGCTACGAGCTGACCGGCCGCGCAGCCTGACCCGCCCCCCGAACCGCCCGTGCCCGGCCGCCCCGGGCTCCGGGCCCACCCCGCACAGGAGCAGCGATGACCACCACCGCGTCCCAGCCCACCACCGAGGTAGAGCTCGCCATCGGCGGCATGACCTGCGCCTCGTGCGCGGCACGCATCGAGAAGAAGCTGAACCGCATGGACGGGGTGAACGCCACCGTCAACTACGCCACCGAGAAGGCGAAGGTCAGCTACGGCAGTGACGTCTCCGTCCAGGACCTGATCGCCACCGTCGAGGCGACCGGGTACACAGCAGAGGAACCCGCGCCTCCGGTGCGGGACGCGACCGAGAGCCGGGACGAGGACGACGGACTACGGCCGCTGCGGCAGCGGTTGGTCACCGCCGTGACGCTGGCCGTCCCCGTCATCGCGATGGCCATGATCCCCGCCCTGCAGTTCGAGTACTGGCAGTGGCTGTCGCTCACCCTGGCCGCGCCCGTCGTGACGTATGCCGCCTGGCCCTTCCACCGGGCGGCGTTCACCAATCTGCGGCACGGTGCGGCCACCATGGACACGCTGATCTCGGTCGGTACGTCGGCCGCGTTCCTGTGGTCGCTGTGGGCGCTGTTCCTCGGCACCGCGGGCGAGCCGGGCATGACGCACCCCTTCGAGCTGACGATCTCCCGCAGTGACGGCGCCGGGAACATCTACCTGGAGGCGGCGGCCGGCGTCACCGCGTTCATCCTGGCCGGCCGCTACTTCGAAGCCCGCTCCAAGCGCAAGGCGGGCGCGGCCCTGAAGGCCCTGCTGGAGCTGGGCGCCAAGGACGTCACCGTCCTGCGCGCGAACGGCACCGAACAGACCGTCCCCGTCACGGAGTTGAAGGTCGGCGACCGGTTCCTGGTGCGTCCCGGCGAGAAGATCGCCACCGACGGGACGGTCGTCGAGGGCTCCTCCGCGGTGGACGCCTCGATGCTCACCGGCGAGTCCGTGCCGGTCGAGGTGGCCCAGGGCGACCCGGTCACCGGCGCCACGATCAACGCGGGCGGCCGGCTCGTCGTCGAGGCCACCCGCGTGGGCGCCGACACCCAACTCGCCCGGATGGCCAAGCTGGTGGAGGACGCGCAGAACGGCAAGGCCGCGGCACAGCGGCTCGCGGACCGCATCTCCGCCGTCTTCGTGCCGATTGTGATCGCCCTCGCGCTGGGCACCCTCGGCTTCTGGCTCGGCAACGGGGCCGGGCCGGCCGCCGCCTTCACCGCCGCGGTCGCCGTACTGATCATCGCCTGCCCGTGCGCCCTGGGCCTGGCCACGCCGACCGCACTGATGGTCGGCACCGGTCGTGGCGCCCAGCTCGGCATCCTGATCAAGGGTCCGGAGGTGGTGGAGTCCACGCGCAAGGTCGACACGATCGTCCTCGACAAGACGGGCACCGTGACCACCGGCCGGATGACCCTGCTGGCCGTGCACACCACCGACGACACCGACGAGGCCGAAGTCCTGCGGCTCGCGGGCGCGTTGGAGCATTCCTCCGAGCACCCGATCGCGCGTGCCGTGGCCGACGGGGCGCTGGAGAAGCTGGGTTCGCTGCCGACGCCGGAGGACTTCGCGAACGTGCCCGGCCTCGGGGTACAGGGCGTCGTGGACGGCCACGCGGTGCTCGTGGGCCGGGAGCGACTGCTCGCCGACTGGGCCATGGAGCTGCCGGAGGAGCTCCGACAGGCCAAGTCCGAGGCCGAGGCGTCCGGTCGTACCGCCATCGCGGTCGCCTGGGACGGTGAGGCACGGGCGGTCCTGGAGGTCGCCGACGCGGTGAAGGAGACCAGCCCGGAGGCGATCCGTCGGCTGCGTACCCTCGGCCTCACGCCGATCCTGCTGACCGGCGACAACAAGGCCGTCGCCCACGCCGTCGCCCGCGAGGTCGGCATCGCACCCGAGGACGTCATCGCCGAGGTGCTGCCGCAGGACAAGGCCGAGGTCGTCAAGCGGCTGCAGGGCGAGGGCCGTTCGGTCGCGATGGTCGGCGACGGTGTCAACGACGCGGCCGCCCTGGCCCAGGCCGACCTGGGTCTGGCAATGGGCACCGGCACGGACGCCGCGATCGAGGCCGGCGACCTCACCCTGGTGCGCGGCGACCTGCGCGCCGCCGCCGACGCCATCCGGCTCGCCCGCCGGACGCTCGGCACCATACGGTCGAACCTGTTCTGGGCCTTCGCCTACAACGTCGCCGCCCTGCCGCTCGCCGCGGCCGGACTGCTCAACCCGATGATCGCCGGCGCGGCCATGGCGTTCTCCTCGGTCTTCGTCGTCGCCAACTCGCTGCGCCTGCGGTCGTTCCGGGCGGGGAGCTGATTCCTGAGGGGGGCACCGCTCAAGCGGCGCCCCCCTTTGCCTCTCGGCGGGTATCTCAGCCGAACGCCTTCACGGCCTGGTAGTAGGTCCACGCCGTGCTGTTGCAGGCGGTCTTCGTCCCGCCGCTATAGGTGGCGCACACGCGCTTGAGGTCCTCGTAGAAGGCGCTGTCGAGGCGGGACTTGTTGGCGTCGAAGGCACCCAGCGCCTTGTAGTTGCGGTAGCCGAAGTCGTGCCGGGCGCAGGACGTGGCGAAGGGGAAGCCGAAGGGGTTGTCGGGCGAGGAGGAGCAGTAGTCCGTGGACCAGTCGAACGCGTACGCGGCCCAGGCGGACTGATGGGCGCGGGCGGCGACCCAGGCGTTGTAGCTGGACACGCTGGTCTGGGTCCAACTGGCCAGTACCTGGGGCTTGTCGGCGGGAGCGGCGTCGGCGGCCGGGGCGGTGGCGACGACGGCCGCGAGGGAGAGGGCTGAAGCGGCAAGACCGGTGACGAGTGCGCGGCGCATTCCACACCTCCATGAGGCTGCGGCCCGCCCGTCGGGCCGCAGGTTCATGACAAGATGATGGACACCCGAACGGCCCTTTCACACCGCATGCGGCCTAATGCCCCCTTAACTCTTGGACATGCCAGGAGATCGGCGGATGAACCCGGCGGGGCGCCGCCGAGAGCCGTTCTCCGAGCATTCATGGCGCCCTCACGTCACGGCAGTTGAGCCCGCCCGCGGTCGAACTAGCTTCTACTGGTCACGATCCGACACGAGTGAGGTTTCGATGTCCGCACGGCACGCCCTCGCCGGCCTGGCGCTGGCCACGCTGCTCGCCTCTCCGACGGCCGCTCACGCCACGCCGTACGCCGGCTCCGGCGTACCGCCGCAGAAGACCCACTTCGGCCTCCAGGCCCACCGCGGCGGCATCGGCATGACGACCGAGTCGACCCTGGAGGGCTTCGGCAAGGCGCTGCGCCTCGGGGTCTCCGCCCTTGAGCTGGACACCCAGGTCACCAAGGACGAGAAGGTCGTCGTCACGCACGACCGGCAGGTCAGCGTACAGAAGTGCAAGGACACCGGACCGGTCACACCGGATGACCCGATGTACCCGTATGTCGGCAAGTACATCAAAGATCTGACGCTTGATCAGATCAAGACGATGGACTGCGGTTACCAGCGGCTGCCCGGCTTCCCCGATCAGGAGCAGATCAAGGGCGCCCGGATGGTCGAACTCAGGGACGTCCTGAACCTGGTGAAGGGCTACCGCGCGAAGGGCGTGACGCTCAACATCGAGACCAAGGTCGAGGCGGGCGCGCCCGAACAGACCGCCCCGCGGGAGCTGTTCGTGCGCCGGGTGTTCGAGGAGATCCGCCGCTCGGGCATCGAGCGCCAGGTCACCATCCAGTCCTTCGACTGGGGCGCGTTGAAGGCGATGCACAAGCTGGCGCCGAGGTGGCCGCTGGTCGCGCTCACCAACCACGACTTCCTCCAGGTCGGCAAGCCCGGCGCCTCCCCGTGGCTCGGCGGGATCGACGCCGACGACTACGACGGCGACTTCGTGAAGGCCGCCGCCACCGTCCCCGGCGTCAGGGCCCTCTCCCCCAACTACGGCTTCCCGCAGAGCGGCAAGGTCGGCGACCCGGGCTTCCGCTTCTACCCCGACCGGACGATGATCCGCGAGGCCCACGCACGCGGCCTGAAGGTCGTCCCGTGGACCTGCGACGACCCGGCCACGATCGAGGCGCTGATGGACCTGGGCGTCGACGGCATCATCACCAACTACCCCGATCGGGTAAGGCAGATCATGGCCGACCGCGGCATGCGCCTGCCCAAGCCGTACTACCCGCGCTAGGGCCTGTCCGGCGGATCAGGCTGGCTGCAAGGGACGGCACCTCATCAACGCAGGTGAGCGGGGCCTGGTGCGTCCAGCTGCAAGGCGGAGGAGGGCGCCGACGCGGAGCGTCGGCAACCGACGACAACGCCGCAGATGGGCGTGCCAGGCCCCGCGACGCCGGCATGATCCGCCGGACAGGCCCTAAGCCGCCCGGCTCTCAGCCGCCCCCTCCCTCCTGACGTCCACGGCCGTGACCGCCAGCGCCAGCGGCCCCGGAGCGAGGAACGCGAGCGGCATCAGCATCCAGGCGCACAGGGCGGCGGTCGCCACCGCGAGCAGCACCAGACCGCTGCCGCCCACATCCTGTACGGCGTCCCGGGCGGCCTCGCGCGCCGCCGCACGCCAGTCGGTGAGCGACGCGGGGCGGGCGCAGGCCCTGAGGCCCACGACCAGGGCGGCCGCCCCGATGGCACCGGCCACCACCGCGAACAGCGGCGCCCCCGGCAGCCCGGCCCCGGCCAGCGCCAGATCGGCGGCGAACAGCAGCGCGCCCGCGAGGGCGACGGCGCCTGCCGCGAGATCTCCGGCCCGCAGCCGTCGCCGTAGCAGCTCGAAATATCGCCCGGCGGTGGCCGGTTGCCCCTCCCCCGCGCCCCGCAGCACCGCGCACGCGGTCGACAGCGCGGCCGGGACCGTCACCACGGGCAGGCACACCACCGCTGTCGCGAGGCCGACGCTCAGCATGTCGGCGAACAGGGTCATCCGCGGCCCGAAGACCTCGCCCGGCTCACGCGAAGACACGTCACGCATCCCGCTCACCCCTTGAGTCCGGAGCTGGCCATGCCCTCCACCAGCAGGCGCTGGAAGGCGAGGAAGAACAGCACGATCGGCAGCAGCGCGATCACGGACATCGCGAACATCGGGCCGAACGCCGAGGTGCTGGAGGCGTCCACGAAGGAGCGCAGCGCGAGGGTCAGCGTGAACTTGTCCGGATCGAAGAGGTAGATCAGCTGGGTGAAGAAGTCGTTCCACGTCCAGATGAAGGTGAAGATCGCGGTCGTGATCAGCGCGGGGCGGGTGAGCGGCAGCACCACCTTGAAGAAGCTGCGGAAGGGGCCGCAGCCGTCGATGCGGGCCGCCTCCTCCAGCTCGCGCGGCAGTCCGCGCATGAACTGCACGATGAGGAAGACGAAGAAGGCTTCCGTGGCGAGGAACTTCGGCAGGATCAGCGGCCAGTAGGTGTTCACCAGGCCGAGCTGGTTGAAGATGATGTACTGCGGGATCAGCACCGCGTGGTGCGGCAGCATGATCGTCGCGATCATGAAGGCGAACAGCGGTCCGCGGAAACGGAAACGCAGGCGTGCGAAGGCGTACGCGGCGAGCGAGCAGCTGATGACGTTGCCGAGGACCGCGCCGCCCGCGATCAGCAGCGAGTTGGACAGCAGTCGCCAGATGGACACGTCGTTCACGCCGTCCAGGGCGGTGGAGTAGTTCGACCACTCCAGGTGGCTGGGCAGCAGGTCGAAGCTCGCGATGACCTCATCGGCGGGCTTGAGCGAAGTCGCCAGCAGCCAGGCCAGCGGGTACAGCATGACCAGCAGTGCGGTCAGGGAGCCGACATGCAGGGCGATCCGGCCCCAGGCAACCGGCTTACGGACAACCGGAGTTGTGGTGATGGTCATCGCTCCCCCTCGGAGGCGTAGAAGACCCAGGAGCGCGAGGTGCGGAACAGCACCGCCGTGACGCCGCCGATGACGAGCAGCAGCACCCAGGCCATGGCGGAGGCGTAGCCCATGTGGGAGGCGACGAAGCCGCGGTCGTAGAGGTAGAGGGTGTAGACGAGGGTCGAGTCGGCGGGGCCGCCCTTGCCGGCGCTGAGCGCGAAAGCGGGCGTGAAGACCTGGAAGGCCTGGATGGTCTGGAGCACGAGGTTGAAGAACAGCACCGGGGACAGCATCGGCACCGTGACGGACAGGAACTGCCGCAATTTCCCCGCTCCGTCGACCGCCGCAGCCTCGTACAGCTCGCCCGGGATCTGCTGCAGGCCGGCCAGGAAGATGACCATCGGCGCCCCGAACTGCCACACCGTCAGCAGTGCCACGGCGAGCAGCGCCCAGCCGGGCTTGTTGACCCAGCCGCCGGTGCCGAGCAGGTTGTCGACCGTGCCGCCGTCATTGAAGACCGCTCGCCAGACGAGGGCGATGGACATGGAGGCGCCCAGCAGTGAAGGGGCGTAGAACGCCGACCGGTAGAAGCCCTTGCCGCGTTTCATGGACTTCAGGGCGAGCGCGACGACTAGGGCGAGCGCGAGTTGCAGGGGCACGGCGATGACGACGTACGTCAGCGTGGTCAGCACCGATCGCCAGTAGCGCGGGTCCTCGGTGAACATCTGGACGTAGTTGCGCAGGCCCACCCAGCGCGGCGGGTTGAACAGGTCGTAGTCGGTGAAGGACAGGTACAGCGACACGGCCATCGGGAGCAGCGTCAGGACGATCGCGCCGAGCACCCACGGGGACAGGAACACCCAGGCGGGGCCCTGGCTTTCACGCTTGGGGCGACGCTTCGGGGCTGTGCTGGTTCCCGGTTTCCTGGCGGCGGGCGCGGGGATGTCGGTGGTGGTCATGACCTCAGCTCCGCCTTCGCCTCGGTGACGTAGTTCTCGGCCGCCTCGCGCGGCGACATGCGCTCGTAGGACACCTGGTCGTAGTCGCGCTGGAAGGTGGCCTGCAGGGCGTTGTCGCCCGAGGGCGGGGCCTGCGGCGGGTCCTTGAGGGAGCCCTCCAGCAAGGCCTGGTAGTCGGCGATCGTCCGGTCGAAGTCCTTGAGTTGCGGCTCGATCGCCTCGCGGACGGACTCGTTGACGGGGATGCCGCGGGTGGCGCCGAGGATCTTCGCCGCCTGCTGGTCGTTGATGAGGAAGTCGACGAGCTGTGCGGCCTCCTTCGGATGACCGGTGTTGGCTCCGACGCCCAGGAACATCGACGGCTTGAAGTACTGACCGGGGGTGCCGTCCTCGCCGGACGGCATCGGTGCGAGCGCGACGCCGCTCGGTATGAGAGCGAGGAAACCGCTGGCCGGGGCGTCCCAGTTGGCGTCGGCCGTGGCCTCGCCGCGCCCGAGCGGGGTGTTCTCGACGGAGCCGTCGAGCTGGGTGGTCTGCTCGGCGGGCGAGACGACTCCCGCGCGCCGGAGTTCGTCGGTGAAGGTCCACCAGCGGGTCAGGTCGTCGGCGGTGAAGCCGAGCCCGCCGTCCTCGGTGTAGAGGGACTTGCCCTGGCCGCGCAGCCAGACCTCGAAGCAGTCCTCGCTCTGGCCGGGGTCGGTGGCGCCGGGCTTACCGGTCTTCTTCGCCAGGGCCCGCATGGCGTCGGCCCACGCGCTCCAGGTCCAGCTCCTGCCCGGCAGCGGCACGCCGGATGCCTTCCACGCCTTGACGTCATAGGCGACGGTCTCCGTGCCACGGCCCTGGGGGATGGCGTACTGCGTGTCGTCCAGCCGGCCGGTGGAGAGCAGACCCGGGTCGATCTCACCGGTGCGCAGTACGGCCTTCTGCCTGGCGAGATCGAGCAGGACGCCGCCGGAGGCGTACTGGTCGATCTGCCGGTAGTCGAGCTGCATCACGTCGGGGGCGTCGCCGCCGGCGGCCTGAGTGGCGAGCTTCTGCTTGTAGGCCTCGTACGCCGAGAACGACGTCTGCACCTGGATGTTCGGGTGCTGTTTCTCGAACAGGGCGACGGCCTGCTCGGTGCGCTCCGCGCGGTCGGGGTTGCCCCACCACGTGTAGCGCAGCACGACCTTGCCGCCGCCGACCGACTCCCCGGATCCGCCGCAGCCCGCCAGCATCGCGCAGAGCGCTAGTGCGGCGGCCGACGCGCAGAACCCCTTTGTCCTGTGTCCGGGCATGCCGAGGTCACCTCTTCTCTCCTCGAAACCTTCTGTTGGCCCCCCTCGGCCCCCCTTGACCTGTTACTCGCCGCCGTACGGCAGCGTCGTCCCCGGCAGGTTGTACTCGTCCCGGCGGCCGCACATGCCGAAGCCGCCGAGCCTGGTGGGGGCGGCCTCGTACGCGGTCGCGTCGGAGAGATACGCCGGTTCGCCCGCCTCCAGCGCATCGAGCTGGGCGCCCGTGCGCTCGACGGTGGCCAGCGCACCCGCCCGCCACAACTCCCGCCAGTTCGGCACCTTCGCACGCACGAGGCGGGCGGCGGCGCGCTGGAATTCGAGATACGGGCCGCTGTCACCGACGACGAGCGCCTCGCGCAGGGCGAGATACCCCTCTACGGCGAGATCCCTGCGCCGGCGTGCTGCAGCCGCCGTCTCCGCTCCCGTACCGGGCGGGATCGCCGCAGCCGCCACGTACTTGTCGGGGTCGGCGAGCACCTCGGGCGGGAAGGTGAAGACGGCGTCCCCGGCCTCGGGCAGCCCGCTGTTCTGCATCAGCACCGTGATGCGCAGGTCGCCGCCCTGGACCATACGGTGCACGGTCCCGGGCACGAACCAGGCGATGGAGCCCGGCTCCAGGGGAATGTCCCGGTAGCCGTCGGGGCTCAGCGTCTGCACGGCACCCCGGCCGCCGGTGACGACGTACGCCTCCGTGCACACCAGGTGCAGATGCGGGCTGCCACCGCACACACCGTCGGCGGCCTCCCAGTCGTAGGCGCTGAGGTGGGACAGGCCTACGGCGCCGGGCAGCGGGTGGGGAAGGTTCGGCTTCACCACGGCAGCCCCTCCAGGTGCGCGGCCACCCGCTCCCGGTCCCAGGCGCCGTCGGCGAAGACGACGCGGTACCGGTAGGCGAAGGACTCGCCCGGCGGCAGCTCGAACTCCTCGAAGAACGCCCAGGAGAACGCCACCGTCGGGATCGGCTCGGAGCGTACGAACCAGTGGGACTCGTGGATCGCGGCGTTCCCGTCGAGGTTCTCGGGCGCGTGCGCGAAGACGAGCGTGGAGTGCCCGTCGATGTCGTCGTGCTCGGTGGTGAAGGCCAGCCACGGGCCCTGCGTGCCCATCAGCTTGCCCGCGTCCGCGCCGGCTCCCCCGTCGAGGTCGGGGCCGAAGGCGGTGCCGCCGGTGAAGTCCCGGGGTCCGCGCCACTGGAGTCCGGTGTAGCCGGCCATCTCGCGGCCGGCGGTGGTGGGCGAGCCGAAGGCCAGTGGCTCGGCACGGAGGTTGGTGAGCCGGATCGACCAGTCCAGGGCCCAGGCACCGGCCGCCTCGTCCACCGAGTGGACGGTCAGTCCGCGCACCTCGCTCGCCCACTCCTCGCCGCCGTTCTCCACCCAGGTGAGCTCCTCGGTGAAGGCGAGCCGGTCGTCCTCGGCCGCGAAGTCGGCGAAGCCGTCGTGCCGCATGGAGCCGACCCGCTCGGGCAGGGCGAGGTAACCCTCGCCGTGCACATAGCAGTTGCCGCCCCAGAAGTTCTGCCCGGACAGATGGCTCGCCGTCATCTGCAGGCCCTTGTGCCAGCGGTGGTCGCTGGGCCGGTAGCCGGTCACGGTGTGCCCGGCCAGGGTGCGCACGGGGTGGGCGTAGGGCTTGCGGGACTCGAAGGGCTCCGGGTCGGGGCGGTAGACGTAGCGGAGGATCTCCGTGCCGTTGGCCGCCTCGACGGCGATGTGGTCGCCGTGGACGTGGGTGACGCGGATGGTCATGCGCGCTCCTTGGGGGCCCAGTGGGGGTGGTCGCCGTGCATGGCCGGGTAGAAGGGGTCACCGGGCGCGATCTCGCCCGCGAGCACCGGCCGGCCTGTGAACGCGGCCTTGTAGAGGGCTACCGCGAAGTCGAGGGTGACCCGGGCGTCGGGGCCGCTGCCGGGCGGTCGGACACCGTTGTCGTAGGCGTCGAGGAGGGCGCCGAGCTGCGCCGTGTGCGAGCTGGGCAGGTCCGCCGAAGGAGTGCGCCAGGCGGTGGCGCGCTCGGAGGGGACGTGCGGGGCCGGGGTGTAGACCCAGTCGTCGTTGCGGTGGCCGTACAGGTGGGTGAGCTCGACCGTCGCGTCGGCGCAGTCGATACGGATGCGGCTCACCTCGTGCGGGGAGAGCACGCTGTTGACGACGGTGGCGAGGGCGCCGTTCTCGAACCGCACGAGGGCCGTCGAGACGTCCTCGCTCTCGGTGTCGTGGACCAGGCGCGCGGCCATGGCCCGGATCTCCGCCCACGGGCCGAGCAGATGCAGCAGCAGGTCGAACTGGTGGATGCCGTGCCCCATCGTCGGCCCGCCGCCCTCGGTGGCCCACCGCCCGCGCCACGGCACCGCGTAGTACGCGGCGTCACGGTGCCAGGTCGTCTGGCAGTGCGCGACCAGCGGGGCCCCCAGCTCACCGCCGGCGATCAGCTCACGGGCATGCACGGCCCCGGAGCCGTACCGGTGCTGGAAGACCACGGACGCGTACGCGCCCGACGCCTCCTCGGCCGCCGCGATGTCGTCGTACTCGGCGAGCGACAGACACAGCGGCTTCTCGCACAGCACCCAGGCGCCCGCCTTGAGCGCGGCGACCGTCTGCTCCCGGTGCAGCGACGGCGGCGTACCGATCAGGACCAGGTCGGGGCGTACGGCGTCCAGCATGTCGCCCGTCGAGGTGTACCCGGCGACGTCCTCGCCCGCGAGCTCCCGGAAGGCGTCCAGCCGGGCCTGGTCCACGTCGACCGCGGCGACCAGCTCCACCCGGTCGGCGTGGTGTCTCAGGGCGGGGAGATGGCTGCCGCTGACGATGGCGCCGGTGCCGATCACGGCGACGCGACGGCGGGCGGTGCTTGGGGACATGCAGTTCTCCTCGGACGGCCGGCGGACAGCCCGCTTCAGAAAGCGCTTGCACTTCGAGGCGACCCTAGGCAGGGACCGAATGTCAGGACAACCCCTCTGCGGCGACATGAGCAAAGCCTGACCCGTTCGGCTCGGCCCACGTTCCGCACGCTCCCCTTCTCGACCGCCGCTCAAACGAACGAAGATCACCGAAGGGTCCGGAGCCGAGCCGTGCTTCAACTCGGGCTCGGTGAGCGGCCGTTGACAGGGTGCGGGATCCGCGTCACGGTGATGACTCGTCGTGCCCAGGAGGTCACCCATGGCAGCAGCCGGCACCGATACCGATTTACTGATCGTTTCAGAATGAGGTTCGGAGGCGGCGGAGGCATATGAGGCTGCAGGCCAGTTCGAGCAGGCCCTGGTGGAGATCGGCGCGTCGTTCGTAGCGGGTGCGGAGCCGTTTGAACTGGTGCAGCCAGGCGAAGGCGCGCTCGACCACCCAGCGCACCTTGCCCAGTCCGGAGCCGTGGGCGACGCCGCGTCGGGCGATCAGGGGTTTGATGCCGCGCTTCCACAGCAGGCGGCGGTACTTGTCGAAGTCGTAGCCCCGGTCGGGGTGGCGACGGCGCCGTTCGGCGACCGGCATCGACCGCAGTCAGGTCTCCAGCGAGTTCACCGAACACGCCAAGGAGGAGATGCAGCACGCAATACGGGCCGCGGAACGGGTCTCGCAACTCGGCGGAGATCCAATCGTGATCTCCACCTACCAGGACATCATCCGGTGGCTGGGAAACTCCGACCCGACCATCCGGTGGCTCATGGATTCGATCCTCGAGGAAGAAGAGGAACACGCCGACGACATCATCTACCTCCTCGGCAGCTGATCATGCCCTGACGCCGATGAGTCCGGGCGAGGACGCATCCGGCACGCGGCCCGCTGCAGGCGGCGACCTCCCAGAGACGCGCTGTCGGCACCCCCACACTCCCCTCGGCTCCATCGGGCGTTCGCCAACCTCGTACACCCCAGGCTTGATGGCGGCGGACGGACGCGCAGACCGGTACAGCAACTCGCAGGCGGGACGTCAGCGTTCCCGGCGTGAGGTGAGCGTGAACTGGGCGCCGTCGGGGTCACGCAGCACGGCCTCCTGCTCGCCCTCCCCCAGGACGCTGCCACCATGCTTCTCCGCGGCCCGGGCGCACTGGCCCACATCGTCCACGGCGAAGTGAACCTGCCAGTGCGGCCGGACCGAGGGATCGGGCGGCGTCTCCACCGAGCCCGACTCGATGCGGGCCACGATGTCTCCTCGGCTGCGCAGTAGCACTTCGCCTCCCGCGTACTCGACCTCGCAGCAGCCGGGCAGTCCCGAGGCCCAGTCCAGGATCTCGCCGTAGAAGATGGCGGCGTCGAAGGCGTCACGGGTGTGGAGAGTGATGAACGTCGGTGCCGCCTGCCGCCACGCCTCCCACTCGGTGACGAGTTTGCCCTGCCATATCCCGAAGGTGGCCCCGTCGCGGTCGGCGAGCAGTGCAGCTCGTCCGGGAGGGAAGGAGAGCGGCCCGACTGCCACGGTGCCGCCGCGCTCCTGGGTGCGGGCCGCGGCCTCGTCCGCGTTCTTCACGGCGAAGTAGGGTGTCCAGGCCGCAGCCATCTGCCACATGGTGGCCACCGCTGCGATCCCCGCGACGGGCACCCCGTCCGCCAGCGCGGTCCGGAAATGGTCGCCCAGTCTGGCCTTGCGGCATCGCCAGCCCAGCACGGACCCGTAGAAGTCCTGCATGGCGTCGAGGTCGCGGCTGGTCAGGCTCACCCAACACGGCGCGCCGAACACGGAATGTGTGAAGACGACGTCCGCCGCGTCGGCGGAGTGTGCCGTGCCGTGATTCATGGCCATCGTGTCCTGGTCGTACGCCGGCAACCACTGCTCTCTACTTCAGTGTCCAACCCAAGTTCCAGTCCTGCACATCGCCTGGCGCCAGAGGAGCGCCTGTGGCGAGGTTCGCGGCTGCCACCCGCCCGGCGCACACCGCTCGTCCGGGGCATGTCGTTGGTACTGCTGTGGCAGCACAGCGACACAGCACAGGCGCGCAGTACACGAAGTTGCGGGCACAGCTGCAGCATGTCCTGGCGCGCAGCGAGTCGGCGTTCATGGTGCGCCTGGGCGTTTCCGCTGATGAGAACGGTGTGAACGGGCGATCATCGGCGGCCCAGTCGCCCGGTTCGGCGGGGATGGGCACGATGGAGAGTGACCGAATGGCCCACTCTCGCGGAGGTGAACCGCGATGACGCTGCCCGTACGACACCGGCCCGGCAGCCTGCTGGAGAGGTCGTTCCCCGGCTTCGGATGGGGTGAACCCATCGCCGCCGAGTTCGAGGATCTGTTCGAGCGCATGAACCGGCTGCTGCAAGGCGCCACCGCCGCTCCCGCCGCACTGGCCTGGTCGCCCGCGGCGGACATGCGGGAGACCGACGACGCCTACGTGATCGAGGCGGACCTGCCTGGCGTCAAGCGGGACGACATCGACATCGAGATGAGCGAGCGGGAGCTGCGCATCACGGGGGAGTACAAGGAGCGGGAGCGTGAGGGCGTCCTGCGCCGCAGTACCCGCCGCACCGGCCGTTTCGAGTACCAGGCCCTCCTGCCCGCCGATGTCAGGTCCGAGGAGGTCAGCGCCGGCCTGCACGACGGCGTGCTGACCATCACCGTGCCCAAGGCGCAGGCCACCAAGCCGCGGCACATCGAGATCACCGAGTCCTGACCCGCCCGGTGTGTGCCGCAGGGCCGTCGCACGGCAGGGCCCGCGTCTGGGCGCGGCTCTCCCACCTGCCGTGTGGCGGCCGAAACGCCGTACAGGAAGGTGTCGATACGAAGATGCTGATGCCCCACGTCAGGACAGCTGCCGCGGCACTTCGCACCTACCGGTCCGCATGGGCCGCTCTGCTGCGAGATCCGGTGAGCGCGCTCAGCTACCGTCGGCTCGACGACGCCGCCTACACACTCTGCGTCCTCATGGGACAACGCAACGCCGCCGACGCCGCGGCACAGGCCGAAAGTCTTCTCGCCCGCGCCTCGGCGGAGAAGGACAGGCACCGGGCTGAACAGGCGAGGACCGTCATTCGCTGACGTCCATGCTGGGCTCAAGGCCGGTCACCAAGGACACAGAGACCCAGGCCCCGGAGCTGGCCAGCGTTCGGCGAGTGGTGCTGGCTCGTCTACACCGTCCACGGCGATGTGATCGAAGTGCTGGATGTCGGCTGTGCACGGTGAGCCCAGACCCACTCCGGCATGGTTCCCCCAGGCCAGGGCGGCGGCCTTCCGCTTGTCCTCCGTTGCGGCGGCCCCAGCCACGACACACACGGATGTCACGGCGTATTGGGTCGGGACTCGTAGCGCAGGCTGTGGAACCGGCCGTTCTCCTCGCGCCCGGCAGGATCGCCGCCCAGCGCCCGCACCGCCGCGATTGCATACTGTCGTTCCCGCTCGTCCGTGAAGCGGCGCTGGGGATAGGTACGGGTGATATCGAGGGTGGTGCACAGACCGTGCGTGACCAGTGCCCGGACGACCGGGTGGTACGACACCGTCCGCAGCACGAACGCGCTGACCCATACCGGCCGCCGGGCGCAGTCCAACAGTGCCGTGAACGTTCGGTCGGTGATATAGCTGCCGCCGCCCGTCAGCGTGATGAGGCCGACCTCGGCGAGCGCGCGCCGCAGCCTGGGGCTGGGTGGGCCCTGTTCCAGGTCGTCGGTGAAGGCGGCGTCCAGGAGCCCCACCTCGAGCGCGTAGTGCACGGCGGGTGCAGCGATGTCCAGGCCGAAGACCGGCACTGCGTCCGGTCGGCGGCGCTCGGTGTAGAACTCCTTGTCCTGAGCCGCCAGTTCCGCCGTCGACATCGTTTGGCGAGCAGGGGAGGTGTACCGCTCGTACAGCTCCGCCAGCGTGATGTGGTGGTTGAGCAGCGCGGCGTTGATCCCGTACGAGCAGCACACGTCAAGCACCGCCGACCTGTGGGGGCGGCCGTCGTCGAGGGCGGCCCGTTCGGCTGCGGTCTGCCGGAAGACTGGCTGGGCATGGTGCGGGATCTCGTACTCCAGCGGAGCCAGCCGCCCGAAGTATGCGCGGGGGTCCGGGCTGTTGTAGATGTCGTCGAATCGCGACTTGCCGTTCGCCACGCTGTCGGTGCCGCCACAGTCCGACCCGGCCATGCCGTACTCCTCCTCGAACGCATCTGCAGCTCCATCGTGTCTCGCCTCCTGTGTCCCGGGATGTCCGCCACACAGGGGGCATGCACAGCTGCACTCGGTCACTCCGCGCCGCGGCTGCAAGGGCGACTGCGGAGGGTCTCGCTGCAGTAACCGTCGGCCGGACTGCGGACGCCGGGCAGCACCATGGTGGTCGGCCTGGCCCGTTGGACCGCTTGGTCGCCCACGTCATCGGGAATCTCTTGTCCGCAGCGCCTGCACCCCGTGCCCCAAGGGGCAGCCAGTACGCCGATCAAGTCTCGATCACTGCGTCGCAGTCTGGGCAGACCACGGACACGTACTGCGCGGGGTACCAGGGCGTCCCGCCATCCTCGGTGGTCAAGGGGCCTGCTTCCATGGCGAAGGTGTCCTTCCCGCACAGGGTTCGCGGCCCCGTGGCGGCGGGCTCCCCGGGAGCGGTGGGCGCCGCGTGCACCTTGCGGACGTGCTGTCCCTGGGTGCCCGGTATCCCAGGGGAGGGGTGCGCGGGCGCCGGATTGTCGAGCTCGTACACGACAACGATGGTGCCCATGTACCCACCATAGGAGCAGGACGGGCGGATCCCCCTGCAGCCTTGAGGCCGGGTGGCTGTGATCGGCGGGCGCCGCTCTCACGCCTGACCCGTGCGCGGCGGCGATCCGGGGCCGTCCGCCGGCTCGAGCCTGGCCACCTCGAATTCCACCCGAATGTCGTCAGCCAGTCGCAGCGCCCCCAGGAACGCGGTGTAGGGCTTGATCCCCCAGGTGGACTGCGTCACGGTTGCCCAGCCGCGCAATGGCCCGGCGTTGTTTCCCTTGCCGTGCACCGTCACGGGGTGGGTGCGTCCCTTGATAGTGAGCTCACCGGTGATCTCGAAGGACTGCGGGGTACCCGTGATACGGGTGGAACGGAAGGTGATCGTGGGGTGCTCCGCGGTGTGCAGCAGGGCCGTGCCCTCCAGCGTCCGTTTGATCTCGGCCCGGTCGGCGTCGGTGAGTGCCTTCAGCCCGCCGGTTCCTTCCCGGACCTCCAGCGAGCCCGTCTGGACCGTCACATTCACCGAGGACCTGTCAGGGTCACCGACATCCACTACGGCCTCGCCGGACCATCGGGTGGCTTCGATCGTGAGATCGTGGCCCGCGCGGCGTCCCAGTCCGGCACGGCCGGTCTTGATCAAGAGGCGGCCGGTCGACGGCCCGAGTCGGTACGTTCCGTCTGTCAGCGTCACAGCGCCGAGGGTACGGGCGGATCCGGCATACGGCGTCGACGCGGTCTGGTCGGCGTGTCCCCTATGGGGCGAGCTGGGCCGACCGCACGTCGCTGGTGGAAGAACGGCGATGTCGCCTGCTGCGAGTGCACCGGCTACCGCGTCTCCTGTCCGGCACATCCCGGGGAAGCAGGTGACACGGGTGGGCTACACGGAGGCGGGAGTCGTCGAGATTTCCAGTCGGACCGGCCGAGGGCAAAGGGATCGTCCATTCAGCCGCTGCCCGTCAACACGAGATCGGCCACCGCCTTGGGATCGTCGGACATCGGCGAGTGCCCGCAGCCCTTCAGACTGACGTGATGTGCTTGCGGCAGCCGCCGCGCACTCGTCGGGCCTGGTGCGGAGGCGTCAGCAGGTCATGCGTGCCCCACGCGATCGTGACGGGCACCTTGGGGCGAAGCTCGTCAGCCGATACGTGCGGACCGCCCGCCGTGTCGCCTCGAATCCCGGCGAGCGAGCCAAGTTGTGCAGCGCGTCGCGGGCGGCGGGTACGGGGATGGCCCACGGCCGCGCGGCAAGTTGCCAGAACGCGAGCGTGCGCCCCACTGGATTGCCCGCCACCAGGTGAGTACGACGACGGTCGACTGCGCGCGCCAACATGCCCGCCAACCGAAGCGAGCCGGTCGTGTAGACAGCTTCCGGTCGAGTCCACAGGCCGACCGGGGAGAGTGCCGTGGCGCTGCCGACGGCGTCGGCACGGCCATTTCGATCGCGACAGCACCGCCGAGCGAGTTCCCCACCACCGGTAGGTGCCCGAGGCCAGCGGCACGGAGCCAGGCAGTGACTGCTTCGGCCGGCGCCCCAACCGTGGGGGTCGTCCCCTGCGGAAGTGGAGGGCTGTCACCGAAGTCAGGCAGGTCGACGGACACAACCTCGCGCTCGCGGGAGAGGCGGTCAACAACCGGGCCCCACCCCTCCCGATCCAGTTGCTGGATCACCACGAGCACCGGCCCGCCGCCCCGGCTTCTGTGCGCAAGCTCCATGCCCAGACGCCGGTAGATGCCGGGGAGTCCGCAGCGGAGCCCGGCGGGTCAGTCCCTTTGTGTCCCAGCCCGGTCGTTCGCGCGGCCCGATGGGGGCCAGGTCCCAGTCAATGACGCAGGGCGCTGGGTCGGTCAGCTGAGCAGCGAGCGGGGCCGTGAGTTCAGGATGGTCTCGGCCTCGTCACTGATCTGGCGGACCACGTCCGCGGCGGGGCGGATGGCATCGACGAGGGCCGCTGACTGACCGTAGAGGATCATGCTCGTGTCGGGGTCGGGTGGGGAGTCGAAGGGGTTGACGTCTTCCGGGGGTGCGAATTCCTCTTTGCGGTCCCGCAGCGTTGCTTCCCGCTCCGCCCACTCATCGGTGAATCGGTTGCGACGCATGCGTGCGCCGATCGCCGACGGCCAGGGCAGTCCCGACACGATGTCGTAGGCCCGCGTCCATACGGTGTCGCTGCCGTCGCTCTCGATGATCAGGCGCTTGTGGATGTCGTGCACCTCGACCGCTTCGGGCGTGGCGAGGAACGCCGTGCCCAGCCAGGCTCCGTCCGCGCCGGCGGTGAGGACTGCCGCGAGCGTTCGGCCGTCGGCGATGCCGCCCGCGGCCAGTACGGGAATGTCGGGGTACCGCTTTACGACCCCGGCCAGGAACGGCAGCAGCCCCATCGTCCCGGTATGGCCGCCGGCCTCGGTGCCTTGTGCGACGAGGACGTCCGCTCCTGCAGCGACGGCCATCTCCGCATCGTCGTAGGTCTGGATCTGGCACATCACCCGGGCGCCTGCGTCCTTGGCCCGGGCGAGCCACGGCCGGGGGTCGACGAACGACAGTGCGACGACCTCTGGTCGCTGCTCCAACGTGGCGTCGAACAGCGGCTCGGTGAAGGGGAGGAATGGCGTGATGAAGCCGACTCCGAACGGCCGGTCGGTCGTGGCGCGGATGGTTGCGATCTCCGTGCGGATCCATTCCGGCCCTTTCCAGGGATGCGTTCCGCCGAAGGAGCCGAGCCCGCCGGCGGCGGACACCGCGGCGGCGAGTGTCCCGCCGCTGTGCAGGCCCATGGGGGCCGCCATCACCGGAGAGGCGAGATCGAACATATCGGTGAATCTCGTATGCAACATGGACTGACGCTAACGGACACAGCGAACCGGACGTGCTTGCAGCGCCGCGAGCGGTCGGCCAGGGTCCCGGACGAAGCGGCCCCCGAGACATTCGGGCGGTGGCCGGGCCTCGTCGCGGGGCTGAAGAAGCGGCTTCTCTGCCGCTGACACAAGCGTGTCCTGCCACATGCCGCGTGTATTGGTCGTGCGACCACACTCCAGCTCCCGCACGCGTGCCGAGATAGCGTCGTAGGCGGCGAGAACCACCGGAGTCGGCTGGAGAGCGCAGCTCAGGAAGCCGATCGAGACCCGCAACTTCGGACCAGACCGAGTGGACGACGACCGGCATCCACTATTCCAGGGCCAGATCGACTGAGAAGTTCCCCTGTTCGCCATCTCAACTCACATGGTCGTCGCAGATCACAGGCACCTCTCCGAACCAGATCGGTTGCGACGGGACAACTGTGACCGCGCGCCATCGCTGAGCGTCACAGTGGTGTGACCTCCGGCGATAGGTGGCCAGACGGGACTGGAAGTCCGCTGGTGAGCGGCCGGGCGCTCAACGGTGGTTGGCCATTTTTCTCAGAGATAGGTGGCCAACGCGGTCTCGACTTTGCCCCTGGCAGGTCCCAGCGGTGGGGTCTCCAAGTGACCGCTTTCAAAGGCCGGTTCCACAGCGCGGGGTAGAGGTGCCCGTCAAGGCGTCGGCGGGAGCCACACCTGAGGCAGCCTCAGTCCAGTTGGAAGACTCTGCCCGCTGACTGGCACCAGACCGGCAGGAGCGTCCCCCTGCGCACGAGAGAAATCGACTGGGCCGTCGCTGAACTCCATGTGAGCGAAGGTGATTGAGCCACCGGAGAACTGAGCTTCGTGGAAGCTGGTGTCGCCACCGGAGAACTGGGTTGCGTAGAACATGACCCCGCCGCCGGAGAACTGCGCATGAGCGAACGTGGTTGCGTCAGCGGAGAACTGCGCGCGACCGAAGCTGTCGTCGCCGCCAGAGACCACTGTCTTGGTGAAGTTGACCCAGCGGCCGGAGAACACTGCATCATCGAAGCTGACCTTGCTGCCGGAGAACTGCGCTCACCAAGGTCAACCCCGCCCGGGTGACCTGCTGGCAGAAGCTCTGCAAGCAGGCCGAGGACGAACTCCTCGACCCACGGGCGCTGGCCCTGCCCGACTGGGGGACCCTCATCGCGCTGGCCGACGCGCTCGTTGCAGCCTCCCACGACCACTACCGCGGCTGGGGAGACGTGGTCGTCTTCGCCGCGTGCACTGCCGCACGGATCGGCGAGGTCTCAGGCTGCCGTGTCGGGGACATCGACACCACCCAGTGGATCTGGACCGTACGGCGCCAGACCACACCCGCGCCCGGCGGGCTGACCGACAAGGGCACCAAGGGCAAGCGAGCCCGCAAGGTTCCCAGCGTCGAGGAGATCCGTCCCCTCGCCGCTCAGCGCGTCCTGTCCGCCGGCCCGAATCCCGATGCCCGCCTGTTCACCGGCCCGCGCGGCGGACGCATCTCCACCGCCGTCCCGCGCGACGCCACACACTGGGACGACGTGGTCACCAAGCTCGGCTACGAGCACCTACGCCGCCACGACCTCCGGCACACCGGACTGACCTGGTTCGCCGACGCAGGCGTGCAGGTCCACGTCCTGCGACGCATCGCCGGCCACGGATCCCTGACCACCACCCAACGCTGCCTCCACCCGGGCGTACACAAGATCACGGCCGCCGGGGCGGCGCTCTCCGCACACCTCAGCGTGCTCCGCACACCGCGCTCGCTGCCGAGCCCGATCGTCGTGACCCGCTGACCTGGGTCAAGGGCACTGGTCCCCAACAGATCCCCAAAAATGATCAAGGGCCGGTTTCGGATGCCTCCGAAATCGGCCCTGACCTGCGACTGTCTCCACAGGATTTGAACCTGCGACCCCTTGACCCCCAGTCAAGTGCGCTACCAAGCTGCGCCACGTCCCGGTGCCTGTCGCGCGGTGAACCGCGTGATCACGCATGCAGAACTTTACCCCACGCCGGGGACCGTGCCGAAAAGGGCGCCCGGCGCAGGTTAGGCGGCGCGATGGACAATCGGTGCATGGCCACCACACCGTCAGGACGGCAGACCGACGCACGGGACCGGGACAGCGAGGGCCGGGCACGCAACGCGCGCCCCCGGGACGGTCTCGGGCGCCCCCTCCCCTACGGCGCGGACGGCGTCGCCCGCCAGCCCGAGGGCGTCGTACGCACCCCGGAGCAGAGTGTCGCCGAGGCGCAGCAGCTGCTGGACGCGGGGAAGCCGTTCCATGCGCACGAGGTCTTCGAGGACGCCTGGAAGACGGGTCCGCAGGAGGAGCGGGCCCTGTGGCGGGGGCTGGCCCAGCTCGCGGTGGGCCTCACCCACTCGGCTCGCGGGAACGTGACGGGCGGGGCGAGGTTGCTGCGGCGCGGGGCCGGGGCTGTGGAGGAGTGGGCGTCGGGTGCCGGGAGGCAGCGGCCGTACGGGATGGATCTCGCGGGGCTGGTCGCGTGGGCGCGGGAGCTGGCGGGGGTCGTGGAGGAGGGCGACGAGACCGTGGACGCGCGGGCGTGGGCGCCGAGACTGAGCGGGCGGTCGTAGAGGGGGCGGGAACGCGGCGCGGGCGGCTCTGCCGCTCAGGGTGTGAGGCACGCGCGGGCGTAGATCGAGGGCGGATCGCGAGCGAGCCTCCCGGCCCCGGTGACACGTCGTCGCGGCAGGCACGCGCGGGCCTCCGGCAAGTGACGAGCCGGACAGTTTCACCGTGACGAGCCGGGCACCTTCACCGGGATCCGCCCACCGCGCAGGGCACGAAACCGCCCCCGCCGCCTCCGGCATGGACGCGGTGTCCGCGTTGTCAGTGGCGTGCGGCAGACTCGGGGCGTGCGAAAGATTCATGTCATCGGTATCGGCGCGGGCGACCCGGAGCAGCTGACGCTGCAGGCGGTCAGGGCGCTGGGGAGTACGGACGTGTTCTTCATCCTCGACAAGGGCGAGGTGAAGTCCGACCTCACGCAGCTGCGCCGGGACATGCTGGACGCGCACATACCCCAGGGGTCGTATCGAGTCGTCGAGGCGCGGGATCCGGAGCGGGACCGGTCGGCGGGGGGTGCCGCGTACTCCCCGGCCGTCGGGGACTGGCGCAGTGCCCGCGCCGGGATCTACGAGCGGCTGATCGCCGAGGAGCTGGGCGAGGGCGAGACCGGCGCCTTCCTGGTGTGGGGTGATCCCGCGCTGTACGACAGCACGCTCGGGATCCTGGAGGAGGTCCTGGCCAAGGGCGCGGTGGACTTCGAGTACGACGTGGTGCCCGGCATCAGCAGTGTCTCGGCTCTCGTCGCCCGGCATCGGACGGGGCTCAACCGGGTCGCCCGGCCCGTGCAGATCACCACGGGCCGACGGCTGGCCGAGGGCTTCCCGGACGGTGTGGACGACGTGGTCGTGATGCTCGACGCCCACCAGGTCTTCCGGCAGTACGCCGACCAGGACATCGACATCTACTGGGGCGCGTACATCGGCACCCCGGACGAGATCCTCGCCTCCGGCCCGATCTCCGAGGCCGCGCCCCGCATCGAGCAGCTGCGCGCCGAGGCCCGGGAGCGCAAGGGCTGGATCATGGACACGTATCTGCTGCGCCGGAATCCGAAGAAGCCGCAGGAACCACAGGAACCGCACGAACCACAGGAACCACAAGCGCCGAAGGTGCAGTAGGCCCAGGGGGCAGGAGAAGGAGGCGTAGGGGCCGCCTCGGGAGCGGGCATCCGCGCGGCACCCGAGCGGACCGTCCCCGCATGCGCCGTCGGGCCGCCGCGGTGATCGTGGCCCCGTGACGCTCGCCGAGGAAACCGCCCCGCCCGCCGCCTCACAGCCACCCGTGCTGGACGCACGCTGACACCGAACCTCACCGACGCGTCGCGACCGCCGCGAGGACGGGCAGCGGACTCGATCCAGCCGCCATCACCCAGGCCGCGACCAGCCCCGAAGGCCTGCACCGGCTGCCGTCGCCCATCGCCGCCCCGATCATCGACGCCTACGCCGACATGATCCAGACCGTCTTCCTGTGGACGGTGCCGGTCGCGGCGCTCGGCTTCGTGGTCGCCCTGTTCCTCAAACAGGTGCCGCTGCGCGACAGTGCGCGCATGGGGTCGACCGACATGGGCGAGGGATTCGCGTCGCCGCACGACGCCAACGCCCAGCGGGTGCTGGAGGCGTCCGTCGGGAAGATCATCGGCAGTCTGGCGCCCGACACCGCCCGCCGGATCATCGCGGACTCCGACACCCGCCTCGACGTGGCCGGCGCCTGGGCGGTGATCCAGGTCGAGCTGCTGACACGCCTGGTCGGCCACGCGAGCGTTCGGCCTGATCGCGGCCCGCCGCCACATGCCTCCGGAAGTGCTTCTTCCGGTCTTCGACCGGATGGTCGAGGAGGGCTACCTCACCCGCGACGGCTCCCTCCTGTCCCACACCGACGCGGGCGCCCGCGAGGCCCAGGTCATCGGCGAGGCATGGGGCGCCTGGCTCGAGGGCCGGGTGCATGAGGACATCGGCCGGCCGCCGGGCACGGACCTGCGCACCGCGGTCCACACGATCGCCAAGCGGCTGCTGGTGGAGGACCTGAGCGCCGGGTTGCCCGGCCGGGCGAAGGAGCCCGCGCTGAGCGGACCGCGCTGACAAGGCTGAGCGGGCCGCGCTGAAAACCTGGTGCGGTGTGCGGCGGTCCGCCGTGATACTCGCCGCATGTCCGCCGCGCCGGTCCGTTTCCGCGACCCCCTCAGCGAGATCTACGAGTTCACCGACTCGGTCCTGGTGCGCTGCCAGCGCTGTGAGGAGATCGCTCACTACGAACGCCACCCCGCCGTCGCCCCGGACGCGCACGGCGCGTCGTACCCGCAGCGGCGTCTGGTCTGCCGGTCCTGCGGGCTGACGCGCAACTCATCGGGGGCAGGGGGCCGGTGTGCGAACCCGGTTCTGTGGCTGCAGACCGAGACCCGGCACGGAGTGGTGTGGGCCTACAACCTCGAGCACCTGGACCTGCTCAGACGGTTCGTGGCCGCCTCGCTACGGGAACGGCCGCCCTGGTACGAGCATGGCCGGAAGATGACCTACGTCGCACGTCTGCCCGCGTGGATCAAGCGCGCCAAGAACCGCGACGAGGTGCTGCGCGCCATCGCCCGGATCCGCGCCTCGGTCGTCACAAGGTGAGGCCCAGCCGCTCCAGCACCCCCGCCACGTCCGGCACGGCGCTCACACCCGCCGGGAGCGGGGGACGCCGTACGACCACGACCGGGAGAGCGAGTTGGCGGGCGGCCGTGAGTTTGGCCGAGGTCGCCTCTCCGCCGCTGGCCTTGGTCACCAGTACGTCGATGCGGTGATCGCGCAGGAGTGCCGTCTCGTCGTCCACCGTGAACGGGCCGCGGGCCAGGAGCACTTCGGTGTGCGGGGGCATCGGTGGCTCGGGCGGGTCGACGGAGCGTACGACGAAGTGCAGGTCCGTCAGGTGGGCGAAGGCCGCCAGGCCCAGGCGGCCGGTGGTCAGGAACACACGGTGGGCGAGGCTCGGCAGCAGGGCCGCGGCCTCGTCGAGCGAAGCGACCTCGTGCCAACGGTCCTCGGGGCCCGGCCGCCACCCCGGGCGGCGCAGGACCACCGCCGGCACACGGCTCGCTGCCGCGGCGCGGACCGCGTTCGCCGTGATCGACTCGGCGAAGGGGTGGGTGGCGTCGACGACGGTGTCGACCTGCTCGGCGCGCAGCCAGTCGGCCAGGCCCTGCGCTCCGCCGAAGCCTCCGATGCGTACGTCCCCCGCGACCGCGCCCGGCCGTGACACGCGCCCCGCGAGCGAGGTGGTGACGCGGACCCCGGGGTGCGCGGTGAGTGCGGCGGCGAGTTCGCGGGCCTCGGTGGTGCCGCCGAGGATCAGGATGTGGCGGGGGGACATGGGGGGGAGCGTACGAGATGCCGTGCGCAGGGCGGCCCCTCGGGTCCGCCGCCTATCCGCCGCCTATCCGCCGCCTATTCAGGCGAACACTATGAACACAACGATCAGATCGTGGTCCCTCACCTCATCGCTCCCTAGCATCGCGGCGCACGGCTCGACGACGCGCCGACGAGAACGAGGAGCAGCGTCTTGGACTGGACGAGAACGCACTCACTGATCCGCAGAACTGTCCCCTCGCCCGAACGGCGGCGGACGACGCTGGCCGCCGTGCTGGCCGGTGCCCTCGCCGTCGGCATCCTCGTCGGCGCCTCGAACGCCCGGGGGGAGACGGCCGGACCCGCGCGCGCCGCATGCCCCGCCGCTCTGGCCGGTGAGGCCGACTGCTACACCGGCCGTGACGCCAACGGTGCGTACTACGCGATCGCCGTGCCCGCCCACTGGAACGGCTCCCTCGTCGTGCACGCCCACGGCGGCCCCGACCTCGGCACGTACTCCGACCCCACCCGCAGCCTCGACGATCTGAGCCGCTGGACGGTCATGGTGAAGGAGGGCTACGCCTGGGCGGGTTCGTCGTACCGCCGGGGCGGCTACGGGACGCGGATGGCCGCCGCCGACACCGAGAGTGTGCGCCGACTGTTCGTCGAGGAGTTCGGCACGCCGCGGCGGACGTATGTGCACGGCCAGTCGTGGGGCGGGAACGTCGCCGCGAAGGTCGTGGAGACCTACGGCAGACGGCAGGGGACGTACGACGGGGCGCTGCTCACCAACGGCGTCCTCGCCGGTGGCTCACGTGGCTACGACTACCGGGTCGACCTGCGCGTCGTCTACCAGTACTACTGCCGCAACCACCCCCGCCCGACCGAGCCGCAGTACCCGCTGTGGCAAGGGCTGCGCGCCGACTCGACCATGACGACCGCCGGGCTGCGCGCCCGGCTGCAGGAGTGCACCGGGTATGCGTCGGCGCCCGCTGAGCGGTCCGCGCTGCAGCAGCGCAATCTCGACGACATCCTGGCGGTCACGAAGATCCCGGAGCGCACGCTGCAGTCGCATCTGCGGTGGGCGACCTTCACGTTCCGGGACATCGTGCACCACCGCCTCGGGGGCCGGAACCCGTTCGGAAACCGGGGCGTTCGGTACTCCGGGTCGCATGACGACGAGGCGCTCAACGCCGGCGTCGAGCGGTTCTCCCCGGACCCGACGGCCGTACGCGATCTGTCCTACGACAGCGATCTCACGGGCAAGGTGTCGATGCCGGTACTCACTCTGCGTGCGATCGGCGACCCGACGGCGTTCGTGGAGCACGAGGCGGCGTACCGGGACACGCTGCGCGGGGCCGGCCGGGCCGGGCATCTGGTGCAGACGTTCACACGGGAGCGCGAGCACAGTGTGCTGAGCGACGCCGAGTCCGCCACCTCCGTGGCGGCCCTGGAGACATGGGTGCGGACGGGTGAGAGGCCCACGGTCCGGTCCGTCGCGGCCTCGTGCGCGGCGTTCGACCGTACCTATGGCACCGGTTGCTTCTACGACCCCGAGTACCGCCCCTCGTCATACGCCTCGCGGGTCGAGGCGCGGCCGGGCGGGCTGCGGTGGCCTGCCATGACGGCGGCTCAGGAGCGGGCCTGGAGCAGGATCGAGGGTGTCGGGATCGCTCCCTGAGCGGCGCCGAGCCGAGCGATGACTATCGTCGTCGCATGGGATCCGTACGTGCCGTCCTCATTGACATCGACGGGGTCCTCACCGTGTCGTGGCAGCCGTTGCCCGGTGCGGTCGAGGCGTTGCGGGAGATCCGCGCGGCCGGGCTCGGGGTCGCGCTGGTCACGAACACGACGTCGCGGACGCGGGCGTCGATCGCCGAGGCGCTGGCGGACTCCTGGTTCCCGGTGTCCGCGCAGGACATCCTGACCGCGCCCGCCGTCACCGCCGCGTATCTCGCCGAGCACTATCCGGGGGCGCGGTGTGCGCTGTTGAACAGCGGGGACATCGCGGAAGACCTGGGCGGAGTCACCGTCGTCGGCGGGGACGAGGGGGACGACGCCGCTCCGGACGTGGTGGTCGTCGGGGGCGCCGGGCCCGAGTTCGACTACGCGGCGCTCAACCGGGCCTTCGGGCATATGCAGCGCGGGGCGCGGCTGGTCGCCATGCACCGGAACCTGTACTGGCGTACCGAGCAGGGGTTGCAGCTGGACACGGGCGCGTTCCTGGTCGGTCTGGAGAAGGCCGCGCGGGTCGAGGCGGAGATCACGGGCAAGCCGTCGGCCGCGTTCTTCGAGGCGGCCCTGGCGCATGTGGGGGTCGGTGCCGAGGAGGCGGTGATGGTGGGCGACGACATCGAGTCCGATGTGCTCGCGGCACAGTCGGCCGGTGTTACGGGCGTGCTGGTCAAGACCGGGAAGTACCTGCCGGAGACCCACCGGGACGCGAGCGGTACGCCCGACCATGTGATCGACTCCTTCGCCGATCTACCCGGCCTGCTGGCGGAACTGCGGGAGTCAGCGCAGCAGTAGCTGGAGGCCGCCCACGACCGTCGCCGCGATGACCAGTTGCTCGAACAACCGCTGGTTGATCCGGTTCACAGCCCATTTGCCGAGCAACGCACCAGGTACGACGAACACCACGAGCGCCGTGTCAAGCAGGAGCGAGGGGCCGTCGATCAGGCCGAGTCCGGCGCTGAAGGGCACCTTGGAGACGTTGACGATCAGGAAGAAGAAGGCGGACGTCCCCAGGAAGCCGAGCTTGCGGAAGCCGGCCGACAGCAGGTACATCGACATCACCGGCCCGCCCGCGTTGGCGACCATGGTGGTGAAGCCGCCCAGGACGCCGTACGAGCGGGCCCTGACCCGGCCGGCGCGGGTGGTGACCGAGTCCGGTTCCTGCTCCTTCTCGGCCGTGCGGCGGCGCCACACCGTCACGGCTGCCATCAGCAGCAGGATCGCGCCGATCGACGTACGGACGATCCCGTCGTCCGCCCACATGAGGAACACCGTGCCGAAGACGACCCCGGCCGCGACCGCCGGGAACAGCCGCCACAGGGTGGGCCAGTGGGCGTGCCGTCGGTAGGTGAGGACGGCGAGCACGTCGCCGGCGATCAGGATCGGCAACAGCACGCCGGTGGAGGCGCGGGCGGGGAGAACGGCGGCGAAGATCGCGAGGCTGACCGTATTGGCCCCGCTCACGGCCGTCTTCGAGAAGCCGACGAGCAGGGCCGCGAAGGCGAGCGCGGCGAACTCCCACCCGGTGATGTGCCAGAGAGTCATCGTGTCCATGCGGAGACCGATGCTATGCGCACCTAACCGATGCCCGTAAGGAGCGTCTCGCCAGTTGGGAGATTGCTAGTGCCTCTCCACCAGCACTGCACTCCCCTGCCCCACTCCCACACACATCGTCGCCAGCCCCCGCTGCGCCCCCGTCCGCCGCATCCGGTGCAGCAGCGTCGTGAGGATGCGTGCGCCCGAGCAGCCCAGCGGATGCCCCAGCGCGATCGCGCCCCCGCTGGGGTTGACCAGGTCGGGATCGATGCCGAGCTGGTCCACGCACGCGAGTGCCTGCGCCGCGAACGCCTCGTTGAACTCGGCCTCCTGGATGTCGCCGATCGTCCAGTCGGCGCGGGCCAGGACCTTGCGGGTGGCGGGGACGGGGCCGATGCCCATCACGTCGGGGTGGACGCCCGCCGAAGCGCCTGCGACATAGCGGCCGAGGGACTCCAGGCCGAGTTCGTTGAGGGCTTCTTCGCTGACCAGGAGCAGTGCGGCGGCGCCGTCGTTCATCGGTGAGGCGTTGCCCGCCGTGACGGTGCCGCCCTGCCGGAAGACCGGCTTCAGCCGGGAGAGCTTCTCGTACGAGGTGTCCTCGCGGATGCACTCGTCGCTGTCGACCAGTACCCCGTCCGGGCGCCGAACCGGCAGGAGTTCGTCGTCGAAGTGGCCGTTCTTGCGGGCCTCGGCGGCCCGTTGGTGGCTGCGCAGCGCGAACTCGTCCTGCCGCTCGCGGGGGACGCTGTAGCGCTCGGCGACCTCCTCGGCCGTCTCCCCCATGGACAGCAGGCCGTGCAGGTCCTTCATCGCCGGGTTGACCAGACGCCAGCCGAGGCGGGTGTCGGCGGTCTCGATGCGGTGGGGCAGCGCCTCGTCGGGGCGGGGCAGGACGAAGGGAGCGCGGCTCATGGACTCGGAACCGCCGGCGACGACGATGTCGGCCTCGCCCGCCGCGATGGTGCGGGCGGACGTCGTCACCGCCTCCAGGCCGGACGCGCACAGCCGGTTGACCGTCGCGCCCGGCACCGTCTCCGGCAGGCCGGCCAGCAGTGCGGCCATGCGGGCGACGTTGCGGTTGTCCTCGCCGGCCTGGTTGGCGGCGCCCCAGTAGACGTCGTCGACACGCGCCGGGTCGAGTGCGGGCACCTCCGCGACGAGACCCCGGATCACGGTCGCGGCGAGGTCGTCGGGCCGTACCGAAGACAGCGCTCCGCGCAGTTTGCCAAGGGGGGTGCGGCGGGCGGCCGCGAAGTGGACGGGACGCACGACAGGTCTCCTGACCGGCAGTTTGAATCGACACGCATTTAATTAGCACCGCTAGTTTTGGACTATAGACCGACCCGCCGCACCCTGGGAAGATCCCTGGGCACCTTCACCGACGCAGCCGGAGAGGACGAGGAGACATGGCCGACACCCGCGAGCATGTCCTTGCTGGAAGCCGGGGACCGATCGTCGTACGCGAATGGCCGAACCCTCGGCCCCGCTACGTCGCGCTCGTGATCCACGGCTACGGGGAGCACGCCGGCCGGTACGCCGAGGTGGCGGACGTCCTCGTCGAGCACGGGGCGGCCGTGTTCGGGCCGGATCACGTCGGTCACGGGAGGTCGGCGGGCGAGCGCGTGGTGATCGAGGACTTCGAGGAGGTGGTCGCCGACGTGCGCGCCGTCGCGGAGCTGGCCCGGGCCGCGCATCCGGATCTGCCCGTCGTCCTGGTCGGGCACTCCATGGGCGGCCTGATCGCGGCCCGCTACGCGCAGCTCCACGGCGCCGGTCTCGCCGCCCTGGTGCTGTCCGGGCCCGTGATCGGCGACTGGGCGCTGCCCCGGCGGCTGCTCGCCCTCAACGAGATCCCCGACACCCCGATCAGCCCGGCGGCGCTCTCCCGCGACCCCGCGGTGGGTGCGGCGTACGCGGCGGATCCGCTGGTCTGGCACGGCCCGATGAAGCGGCCGACGGTGGAGGCGTTCGCCCGGATGCTGGACACCGTGTCCAAGGGCGGCGGCATCGGGCGCCTGCCGCTGCTGTGGCTGCACGGCGACGAGGACCGTCTGGTCCCGCTCCTCGGCAGCCGTGTCGGCATCGAGGAGCTGCGCGGGGACGAACTGACCGAGCGCGTCTACCCGGGGGCCCGGCACGAGGTCTTCCACGAGACGAACAAGACGGATGTGTTCGCGGATCTGATCCGCTTCCTGGACGGCGTGTTCGCACACTGAGACACATTGCGTTTTGCACCAGTTTGCCCTGGGCACCCGCGCCCGCATGGAGCCGTCGCAGCGCCTGGAGTGATTGCGGCGCCGCACCGCTCCGTACCGGCCAGGACACAGCCAGAAGAAGGAGGAGCTCGGTATGACTGTCGTCAAGAGCACGCTTCCCGAACCGGCTCGCCGGGTCGCCGGGGAGGCCCTGCAGAGCACCCTCGTCGATCTTCTCGGCCTCTCGCTGATCGGGAAGCAGGCGCACTGGAACATCGTGGGGCCGCGGTTCCGCTCGATCCATCTGCAGCTCGACGAAGTGGTGTCGGTGGCCCGCTCGTTCTCCGACACGGTCGCCGAACGCTCCGCGGCGCTCGGCCTGCCGCCCGACGGCCGGCCGGAGACCATCGCCGCGGCCTACACGCTGCCCGGCCCCAAGGAGGGCTGGCTGCGCGACACGGAGGTCGTGCAGCTGGTCGTGGACGCCCTCGCCTCGGCCATAGAGCGGCTGCGCGAACGTATCGACGCGACCGCCGAGCCGGACCCGGTGACGCAGGACCTGCTGATCGGCATCACGAGCGAGCTGGAGAAGCAGCGCTGGATGTTCGACGCCGAGAACTGGCCGCGCGACGAGTGACACGACCGTAGCGAAGGGCCGTACACCGTACGCGCGGAGCCGTACTCGCCAAGGAGGGACACCATGACCGACGCCCTCGAACTCGACGCGCTGTGGCAGGACTTCCACCGCGTGGTGAACATGACCTCGCAGGAGCTGGCCACCTGGCTGCGGGTCAGTGACGCGGACGAGGAGACCGAGCCGCTGCCGGACCAGGCCGGCACACCGACCGGGCAGCATGTCCTCGCGATCCTGCAGAAGCGGCGCACGGACCTCACGGACGACGACATCCAGACGATGTACGACGTCGTGGACACCGTCACCGCCGAGGCGGACCTCGAGAACGAGCCCGAGCCCGAACAGACGTGCCGTCGGCATCAGTTGATGACGATCGGCCACGATCCACTGAAGCCATGAGCGACGACAAGCGCGTCGTACGGGAACTCGTGCGCGCGCACGGACAGACCTTCGCCGAGGAGGCCGGCATCCCGCTGAAGGACACCTCGCAGCCGCTGTACCGGCTGCTGGTGCTGGCGCTTCCGCTCAGTGCCCGGATCCGTGGCTCGATCGCGCTCGACACCGCCCGCGCCCTGTACGAGGCGGAGCTGCGCGATCCACGCCGGATGGCCGACGCCGACTGGCAGGAGCGGGTGGACGCGCTGGGCCGGGGCGGCTACCGGCGCTACGACGAGCGTACGGCCACCCAACTCGGCGACGGCGCCGAGCTGTTGACCGAGCGTTGGGGCGGCGATCTGCGGCGGCTGCGCAAGGAGGCGGACGGTGACGTCGCCGAACTGCGCCGTCTGCTCCAGGAGTTCCCCGGCATGGGTCCGGCCGGCGCCGACATCTTCCTGCGCGAGGCCCAGCGGGTCTGGCCTGAAGTGGCGCCCTACGTCGACGGCAAGGCGCTCTCGGGCGCACAGCGGCTCGGCCTGCCCAAGGACCCGGACCGGCTGGCCGACCTCGCCGGGAACACCGAACCGGCCGTGCTCGCCGCCGCGTTGGTGCGTGCGGCCGTCGACAAGGAGGTGGCCGAAGACAGCCTCCGCCGGGCCGCATGATCGTGAAAGACTGCTCGCACACTTCGTTGGCGAGCACAGGAGGCCTGCGTGACCGGGACCGAGCCGGCCGTATCACGTATCGACACGAGCAGGCCGCATCCGGCCCGGGTGTACGACTGGTTCCTCGGCGGCAAGGACAACTACCCCGTCGACGAGGAACTCGGGCGGCAGATCGCCGCGATGCCGGGTGACGCTCCGCGGCATGCCCGTGCCAACCGCCGGTTCATGGAGCGGGCCACCCGGGTGGTCGTCCGGGAAACGGGGATCCGCCAGTTCCTCGATGTCGGTTCCGGCATCCCGACCGAGCCCAACCTGCACCAGATCGCCCAGTCCGTCGTCCCGGACGCACGGGTGGTGTACGTCGACAACGACCCGATCGTGCTCGCACACGCAGCGGCCCTGCTGCGCGGCACTCCGGAGGGCGTGACCGAGTATGTGCAGGCCGATGCGCGGGAGCCGGAGCGCATCCTCGAACAGGCCGCCACCGTCCTCGACTTCGACCGGCCCGTCGCCCTGTCCCTGATCGCGCTGCTGCACTTCATCGCGGACGACGACGGCGCCCACCGCCTCGTGGACACACTGGTCGGCGCGCTGGCGCCGGGCAGCTGTCTGGTGCTGTCGGCGATGACGGCGGACTTCGACCCGGAGAACGTCCGGCGGGGCATCGCGGCCTACACCGCAAGCGGGGTAACACTCGTGGCGCGTTCGCACGCCGAAATGGGACGCTTGTTCAAGGGACTTGAGCTGCTGGAACCGGGGATCGTCTCCCTGTCGGACTGGCGGCCCGACGCAGGCGAGAGCGAAGCAGATGCGGGCGAGAGCGAAGCGAAGGAAGAACCCGTGTCGCTGTACGGCGCAGTCGGCTTCAAGCGCTGATCCCGCACCGCCCCCGGATCCTCGCCGCACCGACCCCGCGCCCTCGCTCAGCCGAGCAACCACCCTCCGTCCACGCTCAGTTCAACCGCGTTGACCGACTCGTTGCGCAGCAGGAAGTCCACGGCGTCGACCACGTCGGCCATGGTGGCGAGCCGCCCGGTGGGGGTCTCGGTGCGCAGCACGTCGAGCACCTTCTCCGGCTTGGCCTGCCAGTAGGGGCTGTCCCCGACGACACCCGGGTGGACGGCGTTCACCCGGATCGGCGCGAGTTCGACGGCGAGGGTGTTCACCAGGCCGCCGATGCCGGCGTTGACCGTCGCCACCGTCGTCGCGCCCGGGTAGGGCCGTTCCTTCGCCTGCCCGCCGAACAGCACGATCGCGCTGTCGTCGTGCAGCCGGGACACCAGGGTGTGCACGACCTCGGTGTAACCGACGAGTTTGAGGGTGACGAGCCGCAGGGCGGCGTCGATGTCGTACTCGGTGACCTTGTTGTCGTCGCGGGAGACGCCCGCGATGACCAGGTGGTCGACGCGCCCGACATCGGCCAGTGCGGCGGCTATCTCCCCCGGCCGGCCGAGATCGAGGGCGATTCCGCCCGCGCCGAACTCCTTGGCGATGGTGTCGGCACGGTGGCCGTCACGGCCGGTCAGGACGACCTCGTCCCCGCGTCCGGCCCGCATTCGGGCGAACTCCAGGCCGATCCCGGACGTACCGCCCACGACGAGAACACTGCTCATGACTCCAGGACCTCCCTCAGGTACTCCCAGTCCCGTGTGAACCGGTAGGAGTGACGCGACGGCGGCTGCGGCGCCTGTGTCTCCAGCCAACGTAGCGGCCCCTGACCGGCGTTGGCGAACCCGTGCACGCACCCGGCGCCCGCCCAGGCCAGGTCGCCCGGCCCCAGCCGGTACCGCTCTCCGTCGAAGGTGGCGTCCGCGGTCCCCTCGAGGATCAGGTACGTCTCCTCGAAGGGGTGGTCGTGCGTGCCGGCGGCGCCGTCGGGGGCGTACTGCACCATGAACATCGTCGAGGCGACCGCGCCCAGGTCGCTGTCGACCATCATCTTCACGGTGATCCCGCTGTACACGAGCAGCGCGGTCCGCATGCTCGCCGACACCGCGAGCAGGTCCTGGGACTGCTTGCCAGGATCCATCTGGGCGGTTTCGAAGTGGCCGAAGGACCGGGTGCGCGGGTCGCGGACGTCGATGCGGACGGGATCTCTGACCGGCAGCTCGGGCACCGCCTGGGTGTCGTATCCGTAGCGGGCCCGTGGCACCGGGGCGAGCATGTCGGCCCAGCGGCCGGCGATGTCGCCGGCGCCGCGCCATGCGTGCGGGACGCCGGTCGGGAGGAGGCCGTAGTCGCCCTCTTCGAGTAGGTACGCCCCTTCGGGCACATCGAGGATCACGGCCCCGTAGAGCACATGGAAGCTCTCCTCGTACGAGTGCACATGGGCCGGGACGCGGCCGTCGGGCCGTATCCCGCAGAGGCCGAAGCCGGTGTGCACGCTGCCGTCGTCCTCGCCGACCAAGGTCCGCCGCCGGTAGCCGAGTTCGTCGTACGGCGGCTCCGGGACGTCGGCGGTCCGGCGCACAAGGTGTCGGGTCATGCCGCGCTTTTCGCCTCCTTCGCTGCGAGGAGCCGGTCGCGGGACTCCTGGACCAGGCGCCGGGCCCGGTCGACGTCGGCCACGAGCTTCCCGTCGCGCTTGCGGATCACGCCGTCGACGATGACCGTGTCGACGTTGGAGACGTCGGCCGACAGGGTCACCGCGGCCGCCGCGTCGTGCACCGGGGCCACGTTGAGCGCGGTGGCGTCGATGGCGACGATGTCGGCGCGCTTGCCGGGGGTCAGGGTGCCGGTGCGGTGCTCGAGGCCCGCGACGTGCGCGCCGTTCACCGTGGCGATCTCCAGCATCTGGCGTGCCGTCAACATGGTGTCCGGCACGGGGAGATTGGCGTTCCAGCAGTCGGCGTTGACCCGGGCGCGCTCGGCGCCGAAGGCCGCGCGGATCTGGGTGAACATGTCGCCGGGCACGGTGGTGACGACGTCGATGCTCAAGGACGGCCGCAGCCCGTACTCGATGGCCTTCATCACGGGCGGCCAGCCGTGCCCCATCTGCATCTCGACCTGCGGTGCGATCGAGACCGTGCCGCCGCTGTCGGCGACCATCTGCCACTCGTCCTCGTGGAAGTAGCAGCAGTGGACGTAGGTGGTGTCGGAGCCGAGGAGGCCGAGGCCGTGGAGCTGCTTGACCATGCCGAAGCGGCCCGCAAGGCGGCCCATCGCCACATGCACGGTGATCGGGATGTCGAGGTCGCGGGCGAGGGCCCACTCGGCAGTGACGACGTCGTCGGTGCAGAACCCGGGGCCGCGGGTGGCCAGTGCCATGGTCAGCAGGCCGTCGTCGGAGGCGAAGTAGGTGCTGCGGATCCGCCGTACGTCGTCGCCCGGTACCGCGATCTTGCTCTCGAACCAGTAGTCGGCGAGCGAGGTGTTGGCGCTGCCGTAGGCGTACTGGGCGCGGATGCCGGTCTCCGTGAGGGCCTGGATCGCGGCGTCCGGGTGTGCGGGCGTGTTGTTGATGTGCGACCAGTCGACGAGGGTGGTGATGCCGGCGTTCAGGCACTCCAGCGATCCCGCGAGGTTGCCGGCGTACACGTCCTCGGGGGTGTACAGCGGTGCGAAGGTGTCGAGGATGTCGACGAAGTAGTCGTCCAGGGTGGCATCGGGGGCGACATTGCGGATGGGCGCCTCCCAGGTGTGGCGGTGGGTGTCCACGAAGCCGGGGATCACGATCCGGCCGGTCATGTCGAGCACTTCGGCGTCTGCGCTGATCTCCCGGTCCACGGCCGCGATCGTCCCGTCCTCGATGAGGACGTCCCCCTGGGGCAGGTCCCCTATGTCGGGGTCCATCGACAGCACGTGACCGGCTCGCAGGAGTATCCGATGGGTCATCGTTCTTCCTCCCATGGGGTGTTCAGTACGCGGCGAGGTCCCGGACGGCCGCCACGACCTTCTCGACGGTGGGGATGACCTCCTCTTCGAGTGCGTCGGCGAACGGAAGGGGCACGCACTCCCCCGCCACCCGCCTGACCGGCGCGTCCAGCAGGCCGAACCCCTCGTCGGCGACGACCGAGACGAGCGTGCCGCCCCAGCCGCCCTGGTACGGGTTCTCCTCCACGGTGACGAGCCGCGAGGTCCTGCCGAGCGAGGCGAGCACAGTGCTCACGTCCAGCGGCACGAGGAAGCGCAGGTCGACGACCTCGGCCTCGATGCCGTCGCCGGACAGGAGCTCGGCGGCTTTCAGCGCGACCGGCACCATCGAGGCGAGGGCGACGAGCGTGACGTCGGCGCCCTCGCGGACGACGGTGGCGCGACCCAGCTCGACGACGTGGTCCGGCGGCGGAGGCGCGCCCTTGGTGGCGAGCAGCCCCTTGTGCTCGAAGAAGACGACCGGGTCGTCACTGCGGATCGCCGCCGCCATCATGCCGACCACGTCGGCGGGCGTCGCCGGTGCCGCGATCTTCAGGCCGGGGATCGTGAACGCCCAGTTCTCGGTGGCCTGGGAGTGCTGGGCCCCGAAGCCGAGCCCGCCGCCGTTGGCGGTGCGCACGACGAGCGGCACGGTGACCTGACCCCCCGTCATGTACCGCACCTTCGGGATCTCGTTGGCGAGGTAGTCCCAGCAACAGGCCAGGAAGTCGGAGAACATGATCTCGGCGACCGGCCGCATCCCGGTCATCGCGGCACCCATGGCGGCCCCCACTATGGCCTGCTCCGATATGGGCGTGTCCCACACCCGCTCGGGCCCGAACTCCTTCAGCAGCCCGACCGTCGTCTTGAACACCCCGCCCGCCTCTCCGATGTCCTCACCCAGGCACACGACGGCCGGATCGCGCCGCATCTCCCGCGCGATGCCCTCGGCGACCGCCTCCCGGTAGGTGATCACGTCCGCCACGCCGCACCTCCGTCGGCCCATACGTCGGTCAGTGCCTCGCGCGGATCGGGCGGCGGGGCGGCCTTCGCTGCCTCAACGGCCTTCTGTACGGCGGTGGTTGCCCGGTCGTCCGCCTCGTTGACCACGGCCTCCGCCACGCCCATCTCGACGAGCCGCCCGCGCGCCAGGTCCAACGGGTCGCGCTTCAGCCACCGTTCGACCTCCTCGGCCGGACGGTAGGTGGCCGGGTCGGCGCGGCTGTGCCCGAAGTGGCGGTAGGTCTCCGCCTCCAGCAGCGCGGGCCCGTCTCCTGCCCGGGCCCGCCTCGCGAGCCGGGCCACCGCCTCCTGGACGGCGACGACGTCGTTGCCGTCCACCAGCTCACCGGGGATGCCGTACGCGGGCGCCCGATCGGCGGCGGGCCGGGGTACCGCCGTGACGTCGGCGATCGGCGTGTACTCCATGTACAGGTTGTTCTCGCAGACGAACAGCACGGGCAGCTTCCATACGGCGGCCAGGTTGAGGGCCTCGTGGAAGGCGCCGATGTTGGTGGCGCCGTCACCGAAGAAGGCGACCGCGATCTGGTCGGTGCCGCGCAGCCGGGCCGACCAGGCAGCGCCGGCCGCCATCGGGAGGTGTGCGCCGACGATGGCGTAGGAGCCGAGCATGCCGGTGGACGCCTTGGTCAGATGCATGGAGCCGCCCTTGGCCTTGCACAACCCCGTTGCCCGGCTCATGAGTTCGGCGAGGCACTCCTCAGGAGTGGCGCCGCGTGCCATGGCGTGGTGGTGGCCGCGGTAGGTGGCGAAGACGTAGTCGTCGGGGCGCAGGGCGGCGCTCGCGCCGACGGCGATGGCCTCGTGTCCGGCGGCGAGGTAGGTGGTGCCCTTGACGAGGCCCTGCAGGAACAGGTCGTGGGCGGCCTTCTCCGTACGGCGGATGACGGCCATCTGCTCGTAGGCGGCGAGGAGTCCGGCCGGGTCCATCAGCGTGCCCCGTTGCCGCGGGAGGTGTCGAGAGGGGCTTGTGCGCTGCCCGTGTTCAGGTGGGACTGCGACTCGCGGCGGGTGTTGAGCTCGCCGCCCACCGTCCAGTACTTGCGGCCCGCCACCAGCAGTTCCTCCGCCGGGAACTTGGTGATGACCTCGCAGCCGTCGGCGGTGACGACGAGTTCCTCCTCGATGCGGGCGGCGGACCAGCCGTCGGCGGCGGGCCAGTAGGTCTCCAGGGCGAACACCATGCCCTCTTCGAGGACTTCGGGGTGGTCGAGGGAGACCAGTCGGCTGAAGATCGGCTTCTCCCAGATCGACAGGCCGACGCCGTGGCCGTACTGGAGGGCGAAGGCGGCGGTCTCGTCGGCGAAGCCGAACTCCTCGGCGCGCGGCCAGACTTGGACGATGTCGGCGGTGGTGGCGCCAGGTCGGACGAGGGCGATGGCCTGGTCCATGTACGCGCGGCAGCGGACGTAGGCGTCGCGCTGGGCGCTGGAGGCGCTGCCGACGGCGAAGGTGCGGTAGTAGCAGGTGCGGTAGCCGAGGTGGCTGTGCAGGATGTCGAAGAAGGCGGGGTCGCCGGGGCGGATCAGGCGGTCGCTGTAGACGTGCGGGTGGGGTGAACAGCGCTCGCCGGAGATCGCGTTGACACCCTCGACGTACTCGCTGCCGAGGTCGTACAGCACCTTGCTGACGACTCCGACGCACTGGTTCTCGCGCACGCCGGGGCGCAGGTAGCCGTACAGCTCCTCGTACGCCGCGTCGACCATCGAGCAAGCCTGGGTGAGCAGGGCGATCTCGTCGCCGGTCTTGATGCGGCGGGCCTCCAGGAAGACCTGCTGGCCGTCGACGACGTCGATGCCCTCGGCGCGCAGGGCGGTGAGGACCGGCATCTCGGCGACGTCGATGCCGAGCGGCTCGCCGGCCAGCCCGTGTTCGCGCAGCTCGGTGGCGATCTTCGCGGCGACGTCCTGGGCTATGCCCGCGTCCGGGTGGAAGGCGCCGCGGAGTGTGGAGATGCCGGCGCGAGCGCCGGTGGGCGGGCCGTCTTCCTTGCCGTCGCTGTAGTCGAGCCACGGGTTGTAGAGCTGGTGGTGCCGGGCGGCGGAGCCGAAGTCCCAGACGATCGGTTCGCCGCCGCGCACCAGCAGGGCGAAGCGGATCAGCTTGTCCATCGCCCAGGTGCCGATGTGCGTGGCCGTCATGTAGCGGATGTTGGCGAAGTCGAAGCTGAGCACGGCGCCCAGCTCGGAGCGGTTCAGGGTCTCGTGGAGACGGGCCAGCCGCTGCTTGCGCAGCCGGTCCAAGTCGACGCGCTCTTCCCAGTCGACGGCGTTGGGTCCGAATGTGCGGATCGCCATGGCGAACACCCCCGCTTCGGAGTGAACGACCGCCTGCGGCGAGTGTCAAGTGTCACTGAACACGAACCAGACGCCCACGGCCGGTACGTCACCATCATTGCGGTAGCGGTGCGGGGTCGTCGACTCGAAGCAGACCGCGTCGCCGGGACGCATCGTGTACTCGTCGAAACCGAGGGTGAGGATCAGCTCGCCCGAGGTCAGACAGCCGTACTCGGTGCCCGTGTGACGCATGAGGCCGCCGGAGCTGGAGGAGGCGCCGCCGGGCCGGTAGGTCACCTGCAGGAAGTCGACATCGGTGCCGGGGACATGGCCGAGACGCTCCCACACGACACCCGAGTCCAGCTCCAGCACCTCCCGCTCGCCCGGCGTGACCAGCGGGCCGATGCGGCGGCCGGGGTCGGCGGCGAAGGCGGCGAGGGCGTGGAGGACTGTGCCGGGTGCCGCCGTCACCGGGGGCAGGGCGGCGGCCTCCCCGGCGTCGAAGAGCGACTCGACGGAGATGCCGAGGGCGGTCGTGATTGCGTACAGCGTGCTCACGGACGGCTGGCTCTTGCCGGTCTCGATCTGCGAGATCAGGCTGGCCGAGACCCCGACCTCCCTGGCCAGCGCACGCAGACTCATCCCGCGCGCCAGGCGTGTCTGCCGGATGCGCGCGCCGACAGGCGGCACGGTGAGGGGCGACACGGGCGGATCCTCCCTGGCTCTCGCGGGCCACTCGACCTGGAAATGTGCAGCACCATTGAACAACCGAGGGTTGTGGCGCCGCCAGGGGCTCCTGGTCGACGGCGGTCGGGCAACGCCCTGAAGGGGCGCGGGACTGCATCAATATGCGGCTCCGCCACGTGGGCGCGACCAGCCACAAACGAACCCGCAGACGAGGGACGGCAAAACTCGGCACCCCACTATCGCGGCCCTGCCCGCGGAGCACCCCCCACCGGAAACACCGCCCGCACCTCCCAGCCCACGCCGCCCCGCGGCCCGGCGTGCAGTTCGCCGCCCAGTGCGGTCACCCGCTCCTTCAGGCCGACGAGGCCGAAGCCGCCGCCGTGCGCGGCCGCCGGGAGTTGGGTGCCGCCCCGCCCGTCGTCCGCGACCGACACCTCCAGGCGGCCCGCGTCGTCCCGCAGCCGGACCTCGATGTGGGCGGCGTCGGCCGCGTGGCGGCGGATGTTGGTCAGCGCCTCCTGCACGACCCGGAAGGCCGCGGCCTGCACCTCGTGGGGGAGGTCGTCGGACACCGCGGGGTCGCGGCGCAGGCTGACCTGCTGGACCGGGCTCGCGAAGCCCGCCGTCAGATCGGCGATGCCTGCCAGGTCGCCGGCCGGGCGGCGGTCGGCCTCCTCCCCGGTGTCACGCAGCACACCCACCGTGCGGCGCATCGAGGCGAGGGCTTCGGTGGCGGCGCGTTCGATGCCGGCCAGGACCGGGTCGAGCTCCTGTGGCTGGGTCTGCGCCATCATGCGGGCCACCTGCGTCTGCACGAGGATCCCGGTCACATGGTGGGCGACGAAGTCGTGCAGGTCGGCTGCGATGGCCACGCGCTCGGCGCGCCGGGTCTCGCCGACGGCGAGCGTGCGCCGGTAGTCCATGGTGCGCAGGTACACGGCGAGCCCGGCGAAGAGACCGACCAGGCCCAGGCCGGCCAGCATGAAGCCCAGCACGCCGGCGTCCAACGGCCCGAGATACCGAACCGGCAACAGCAGCAGCGCGCCCACGTCGAGGGCGCCGCACCCCCAGGCCCAGCGCGGCGGGCAGTGCCGTACCGCGACGAACAGCAGGCACAGCAGGATCAGGACCTCGCCGGGACCGAAGGTGTTCGCCTTGAAGGTCAGCAGCGAGCCCGCCGAGTAGAGGATCGAGGCGAGGGCGGGCACGGCCGTGCGCACCTGCGGTGTGAGCCATTCGGGCCGCCGCTCGGCCGGCCACAGCACGGCGGCCAGGCCCACGAGCAGCACCGCCAGGGCCGACCAGACGGGGCTCGCCGTCGGCAGGACGCTCGTCCCGTCGGAACCCGCGTAGAGGACGTCGACGACACAGGCGGCGAGCAGGATGCCGACGGCGAAGCCCCGGGCGCAGCCGCGGGGGGAAACGGACTTCATGCCGATCACGGTAGGCGAGGCCGTACGCGGCGGGATCGGCCGATCGGCCGAGGGGCCCACCGCTGACGCCGACCTTATGGCCGAGGCGCGCGCCCGGGCGCGGGGGCGAGGGTGGAGCCGCAACCTCACCACAGACATCAGGAGTACGCGATGCAGCGCAGCAGGTTCCTCGTCGGCGTCGTCGGCGGCGCCACCGCCGTCGTCGCGCTGGGCGGCCTCGGTACGTATCTGCTCTCCGGCACCGAGTCGACCAGCCGTCTGGACGAGTTCAGCACGGCATCGGTGGGCGGCCACCGGGCGCTCGCCGCGAACATCGTCGCGGACCGCACCAAGAGCCTGTTCCATCCGCTGCCCTGGGTCGGCGACAGGCTCACCGGCGTCACCTGCCCGACCGGCCTCAAGGCCGTGGCCGGCGCCACCATCACCTGCACCGGCAAGAAGAGCGACGGCGAGGTCGTCCGTATCCCCGTCCGTGTGACCAAGGCCGACGCGAAGAGCGTCACCTGGAAGTTCGAGCGCTGAGAAGGGCCACGACACACCATGAGCACCGTTCTGGCCGGGTACGGCCTCGTCAAGAAGTACGGCTCCACCACCGCCCTGGCCGGTGTGGACGTCGAGGTCCGCGGGCGTGACTCGCTGGCGATCATGGGCCCGTCAGGGTCCGGCAAGTCGACCCTGCTGCACACCCTCGCCGGGATCATCCGGCCCGACGGAGGCCAAGTGCTGCTGCGCGGCGAGCGCCTCGACAACCTGGGCGAGAACCGGCTGAGCGCGCTGCGCCGCAAGCGGTTCGGGTTCGTCTTCCAGTTCGGCCAGCTGCTGCCGGAGCTGCCCGCCGAGGAGAACGTCGCCCTGCCGCTGATGCTGGAGGGCATGGCGCGGAGGCAGGCCGTCGTCCGCGCCCGCCGCTGGTTCGCGCCGCTGGGCCTGGACGGCCTTGAGCAGCGCCGCCCCGGTCAGCTCTCCGGCGGACAGGCGCAGCGCGTCGCCATCGCCCGCGCCCTGGCCGTCGAGCCGGACGTGGTCTTCGCCGACGAGCCGACCGGCGCCCTCGACCAGCGCACCAGCACCGAAGTGATCCAGCTCCTGACCTCCGCGACCCGGGACACGGGCGCCGCCCTGGTGATGGTCACTCATGACGCCGACGTCGCCGCCCACTGCGACCGCGTCCTCCAGGTCCGGGACGGCCGGATCAGCAACTACAGCCAGTTCACGGTCGCCTGACCCGCCTTCCCCCCGGAGCCCTCCATGCGTTCCCCCGTCCTGCCCCTGACCTGGCACCTGACCAGATCCTCCGGCCGCCGCGGCCTGCAGAGCCACCTCCTGGCGGCCGGGGCCGCGGCCGTCGGCGCGTTCGTGATGCTGGTGATCATCGCCGCCACCCTCGGCGCCGGCACCCGCGCCGACCACACCACCTGGCGCACCCCGGACGCCGTACCGGCCAAGCAGGCCACCGCGGTCCAGGCACTCGCCACGACGTACGTCCGTCACGAGCCCGTCACGGTCGTCTCCCTGGCCCAGCTCTCCGGCCGCAAGCAGACCCCGGCGCCGCCCGGCCTGAGCTCCTTCCCGAAGCAGGGCGAGGTGTACGTGTCCCCCGCCCTGGCCGAGCTGCTGCACAAGCTGCCCGCGAACCAACTCGCCGGCCGTTTCCCGAAGGTGAAGTCCTACGGCACGATCGGCACCGCCGGTCTCGCCTCCCCCGACGAACTCGTCGCCGTCGTCGGCCGGACGCCGACCGACCCGGCCGTCTCGAAGGCCGCCGGGGACACCTCCTCCTGGTTCGACATGGCGCAGATGGAGCGCGCGGAGATCTCCGGGTTCGGCGGCGACACGGCGAGTATGTTCACCGCCGGCGACCAGGGAATCGCCGTCCTGGGTGTCGTCCTGCTCGCGATGCCCGTCGTCGTGCTGTCGGCAGCTGCCGGACGCCTCGGCGCGGCCCGGCGCGAGCAGCGGCTCGCCGCCCTGCGGCTGGCCGGCGCGACCCCGCGCCAGATCATCGCCATGACCGCCCTGGAAGCGGTGGCGCTCGGCGCGGCCGGGGCGCTGACCGGTGCGCTCACGTACGTGGCGTCGCTGCCCGCGCTCGCTCAGGTGCCGTTCGGTGTGGGCACCTGGTACGTCGACACGTTGTGGGTCGGATCGCCCTGGCTGGCGACGGTGGTGGCCGCAGTCACCGCCCTCATCACCGTCAGCGCGGTCTCGATGCTGCGCCAGGTCGCCACCTCGCCCCTCGGCGTCGCCCAGCAGGCCAACCCCCGGCGCACCCGCATGATCCGCCTCGCCTTCTTCGCGGCGGCCCTGGCCGTCATCTTCATGTTCAGCGGCGGGGGCCTGCAGGCGGAGCAGGCCGTCGCCCTGCTCCTGCTGTTCTACGGCGCTTTCTGGCTGTTCGGCCCCTGGGTGGTGGACCGGCTCGGCCGCCTGGTGAGCCGGTTCGCCAAGCGTCCGGCGACCCTGCTGGCCGGCCGTCGGCTCAGCGACGACCCGCGCGGCGCCTGGCGCACCGTCAGCGGACTGGTGCTGGCCGGGTTCGCCGCCGGGTTCTTTGCCGTCAGCCTCCTCGGCGCCGACACATCCCAGTACCGGGGCCAGGTCGCGGTGACCACGGGCCACGCCTTTGAAGCCCGGCACACCGCCGCCGAGGCGCGCACCCTGCTGCACCGGGCGGGCGTGACCGCGACCGTCACCACCGGCCCCACCGACGCCTACGACAACCTCCTCGGCGGCGGATCCGGCGTCATCGCCCACGTCGAGGGCGGCCAGGAGCAGCTGGACACGGCCGTCACCGCCCTCACCCCGCTCGGGGCAGGCCGGTTCCCCTACGGCCAGGACTACGCCGGCGGCTCGGACAAGGCCACCTTCGACCGCCTGGACGCCGTGACCATCGGCACCCTGGCGCTGAGCTTCCTCGTCGCCGCCACCTCCGCCGGCCTGACCGCCGCCGCGAACGTCCTCGACCGACGCCGCGTCTACGGCCTGCTGCGGCTGGCGGGAACCCCGCTGAAGGTGCTGGACCGGGCGCGGGTGCGGGAAACCGTCATTCCCCTGGTCGTCCTGGCCGGCGGCACCACCGCCATGGGGGCCTACGGCTCCTACCAGCTCAACAAGGCGGCCGGCGCCACGATCAACACTTCCGGGGCGATCGAACTCGTCGTCTGTGTCGTCGTCGGCGCGCTCGCCATGTTCGCCGCGATCTCCGGCAGCCGACCGCTGCTGCGGAAGGTGACGGCGGACCCCGCACAGACCGCCGACTGAGAGCCACTGACCGCCGAGGGGCCCACCCACACCTGGCTACACACAGCTGGGCGCGGGCCCCTGCGTGAACCCCGTAAGGCATGATCGGAGCCATGACCCTCCCGCCCCCGCCGGGCGCGCCCATCCGCGTCCTCATCGCCGACGACCAGGAGATGGTCCGCACCGGCTTCCGCTTCTTCCTCGACGCCCAGCCCGACATCACCGTGGTCGCCGAGGCAGCCGACGGCGAGGAGGCGGTGGCGCTGGCCCGGCGGGAGCGGCCGGACGTGTGTCTGCTGGACATCCGGATGCCGAAGCTGGACGGCCTGGCAGCGACACGGCTGCTGGCGGGTCCGGAGGTGGCGGACCCGATGCGGGTGGTCGTGGTGACGACGTTCGACCTCGACGAGTACGTGTACGGGGCGCTGCGCGGCGGCGCGTGCGGGTTCCTGCTGAAGGACTCGGGGCCCACCCTCCTCGCGGAGGCGGTCCGCGCCGCCGCGGCCGGTGACTCGCTGGTCTCGCCGTCGGTCACGGTCCGCCTGCTCAAGCACGTCACCGCCCCGCAGGCCGTCGCCGCCGCCCCGGCGAAGCCCGCCCCGCCCACGGAGCCCCTCACCGACCGCGAGCTCGACGTCGTCCGGCTGGTCGCCCTCGGCCGTACGAACGCCGAGATCGCCGCCGAGCTGTACGTCTCCCTGTCCACGGTCAAGACGCACCTGTCCAGCGTCCAGCTCAAACTGTCCGCCAGGAACCGCGTCGAGATCGCCGCCTGGGCCTGGCAGCACGGGTACGGGCAGCCCGGCGCCTGAGGCGCCGGCACTCCCGACGGCTCACTCGAACGGTCCGGCACCGCTGGTGGGCCGTCGGATCCGGTGGTGCGCTGAGGACACACGTCACGTTCTCAGGAGGCACTCCCGATGACCCGTCGTTCGTCCCGACTCGCCCGCGTCCTCTCCTCGGCCCTGGCGGCAGGCGCGCTCCTGGCCACGTCCGCCTGCTCGGACGACGGCGACCAGGACGGCTCACGGGCCTCGGGCGTCACCGCCTCACCGGTCGCCAGGAAGCAGCCGACCGCCTCTCCCACGCCCACCCTCACCGAGTCCGGCGCGGACGCCGCGCTGATCACCGAGGCGGACATCGAGGACGACTGGACGCAGGTCAAGGACACGGAGGCCGAGAACTGGCACGACAGCCTGCTCATCGGCAAGGTCGACGTCTCCGACTTCCTCACCGCCAAGGCGGACGCCGCCGACTGCCAGCGGCTCATGGACTCGCTCTACGACGACGACCTCCTGGGCAAGCCGTCCGGAGCGAACGCGCTGCGCGGCTTCACGCAGGACAACTCGCGACTGCTGTACCAGGTCGCCTCCTACGACCGGAGCGACCCCCAGGACTCCTTGGACTGGATGGCGAAACTGCCGGACGAGTGCGACCGGTTCACCATGACCGAGGACGGCGAGGAGCGCACCGTCCAGGTCATCGAGACCAAGCTGCCCGACGTGGGCGACGCCCGTGAGGGCCTGCGCGTGACGGTGCAGGGCATGACCGGGGGCGAGGAGGCCACGCTGACGCTGGATGTCGCCGCCGTACGCGTCGGCAACGACGCGATCACCGTCACGGCGGGCGGCCTCGACGGGGACGAGCACGACTCCGTCGAGCAGGCAGTCAAGCAGGGCACCCAGCGTCTGAAGGACGTCCTGGCCGGACGGACGCCCAAGCCGGCTCCGTCCGAGATCGAGTGACGGCCACGGCACTCCCCCTCTCCTGCGCCAACCTCCTTCACCGCTCTGCCGATTCCCGGGACAACGTGATCAACGGAACGGCACAATGGCGGCGATGGCCGGTTTCGGTCGTGCGTGCGAGGAGAGGACGAATCGTGAGTGATGGCCACACCCCGTCGGGCGGGTCGGCGAAGCTGAACACCGGTGTGGCGCACAACGCGCGCGTGTGGAACTACTGGATCGGCGGCAAGGACAACTACGAGGTCGACCAGCAGGTCGGCGAGCACGTCGCCGGGATGTTCCCGATCATCCGGGACATCGCCCGCGCGGACCGCGAGTTCCTCGGCCGGGCGGTGCGCTTCGTGGCCGAGGAGCGGGGCGTACGGCAGTTCCTGGACATCGGCACCGGGCTGCCCACGGCGGAGAACACCCACGAGATCGCCCAGCTCGTCGCGCCCGACTCGCGGATCGTGTACGTCGACAACGACCCGATCGTCCTCGTGCACGCCCGCACGCTGCTCACCGGCACCCGCGAGGGCGTCACCGCCTACATCGACGCCGATGTGCACGACCCGGACGCCATCATCGAACGCGCTGGGCAGACCCTGGACTTCACCGAGCCCGTCGCGGTGATGATGCTCGGTATCCTCAACTTCGTCCTGGACTACGACAAGGCCCGCGAGATCGTGCGGCGCGTCCTGGCCGCGGTCCCCTCCGGCAGCCTCCTGGTCCTGACGCACCCGACCTTCGACTCCGAACTCGGCGGCGAGGGCCAGATCCCCGCGATGAAGTTCTGGAACGAGAACGCCACGCCGCCGATCACGGCCCGCAGCGGCACGGACATCGCCGCCTTCTTCGACGGGCTGGAGCTGCTGGAGCCGGGCATGGTGTCCTGCTCGCAGTGGCGCGCCCCGGGCTCGCCCGCCCCGGTGCCGCAGTACGGCGCGGTGGCCGTGAAACCCTGACGCCCAGCAGGGACCGCCCGGACCGGCGCGGACCGGCCGAGCTCGCCGAGGAGAGCGTATGACCACCCTTGCCGACCCCGTCCCGGGAGGACGTCCCGGTGACGTCGAACGGGCCACCGCGCTGAGCGGTGAGCTGTCCGGGCGGGGCGTGCACGGGATTGTCCTGGCCTACGTCGACACGGCGGGCATCGGCCGGGTGAAGACGATCCCGACGGCGAAGCTCGCCTCGGCGGCGGCGTGGGGCGTCGGGATGTCGCCGGTGTTCGACACCTTCCTGGCGGGCGACTCCATCGTCACCACCGACGTCCTCGGCTCCCCGGACGGCGATCTGCGCCTCTACCCCGACCTGGACCAGCTGGCGGAGCTGTCCGGGCAGCCCGGCTGGGCGTGGGCGCCGGTCGACCGGATCACCCAGGAGGGCGAGCGGCATCCCGCGTGCAGCCGTACCTTCCTGCGCCAGACGGTCCAGGAGGCCACCGACCACCACGGCATCACCTTCATGGCGAGCATCGAGATCGAGTGGGCCGTCGGCCGACCGCCCGGCGCTGACGGCGAGTTCGTGCCGGCGGTGACGGGCCCGGCGTACGGCGCCATCCGCCAGGTCGAGTTGAGCGACTGCACGGCCGATCTGCTGGCGGCGCTCGCGCGGCAGGGCGTGGAGGTGGACCAGCTCCATCCCGAGTACGCGGCAGGGCAGTTCGAGCTCTCCGTGGCCGCGCTCGACCCGGTGGCGGCGGCCGACCGCAGCGTGCTGGTACGGCAGACGATCCGCGCGGTGGCCCAGCGTCACGGGCTCGCGGTGTCCTTCGCCCCCGCGGTCCTCGGGCAGGGCGTCGGCAACGGCGGCCATGTCCACCTCTCCGCGTGGCGCGACGGCGTGAACCTCCACGCGGGCGGTGACCGCCGCCACGGCATGCGCCCCGAGGCCGAGTCCTTCGCGGCCGGCATCCTCGCCCACCTCCCCGCCCTCACGGCGGTGACCGCACCGAGCCCGGCCAGCTATCTGCGCCTCAAACCCTCCCAGTGGGCCGGGGTGTTCACGGCCTGGGGCCGGGAGACGCGCGAGGCCGGTCTGCGCGTCGTCACCGGCACGGCGGGCCACCGTGCCCAGGCGGCCAACCTCGAGGTCAAGCCGGTGGACCTGGCGGCCAACCCGTACCTCGCCCTCGGCTGCCTGATCGCCGCCGGACTGGACGGACTGACGTCGGGCGCGCGGTTGCCGGAGGAGATCACCGGCGATCCGGCACATCTGGGCGCGGAGGAGGCGGCGGCCCGGGGCGTGCGCAGGCTGCCTACCTCGCTGGGCGAGGCCGTCGAGGAGTTCCGCGCGAGCGAGCCGCTGCGTGCCGCGCTGGGCCCGGTCCTCGCCGACGCCGTGATCGCCGTACGACAGGGCGAGCTCACCGCCGTCGCCGGGCTGGACGACGACCAGGTGGCCGCGACGTACCGCTGGAAGTACTGACATGAGCGCCACAGGCCCGGTCCACGAGGCCCTCGCCGCGCTGCCGCTGGTGGACCATCACTGCCACGGGGTCGTCACCGCCGGCCTGGACAGGGACGGCTTCGAGTCGCTGCTCACCGAGGGCGAGCCCTGGCCCGGCATCTCGCCCTTCGACACCCCGGCCGGCGTAGCCGTACGCCGCCACTGCGCACCCCTGCTCGATCTGCCGCGCCACGCCCCCGCCGATGCCTACCTGACCCGGCGTGCGGAGCTCGGCGCGCACGAGGTGAACCGCCGGTTCCTGGCCGCCGCCGGAACCGGGACATTCTGCGTCGACACCGGCTACACCCCGCACCGCATCACCACACCCGCGGAACTGGCGTACACCGCCGACGCGACCGCCTACGAGGTCGTACGGCTGGAAACGATCGCCGAAGCAGTGATGACCGAGGGAGTCGAGCCGGACGCCTACACCACCGCCTTCCGCACGGCCGCCGAGGAAGCCGTACGGCGTCCGGGCGTGGTGGCCGTGAAGTCGGTGGCCGCCTACCGCACCGGCTTCGACCTGGACCCGGCGCGCCCGTCGGCCGCGGAGGTCACCGAGGCGGCCCGGCACTGGTCGGCGGCCGGCGGCCGGCTGACCGACCCGGTCCTCGTACGGCACCTGCTGTGGACGGCGGTCGACCTGGGACTCCCCCTCCAGCTGCACACCGGATTCGGCGACAACGACATCCGCCTGCACCGTGTGGACCCCACCCATCTGACGGACTGGCTGCACCTCACCAAGGGCACGATCCCCGTCCTGCTCCTGCACTGCTGGCCGTACCAGCGCCAGGCCGCCTACCTGGCAGCGGTCTTCGAGCAGGTGTACCTGGACGTGGGCCTCACCCTGCACCATGTCGGCCCCGCCCGGTCCAGGGCGATCCTGGCGGAGGCCCTGGAGATCACCCCGTTCCGCAAGCTGCTGTACAGCTCCGACGCATACGGTCTGGCCGAGTTCTACCGGCTCGGCGCACTGGCGTTCCGCCGCGGCCTGGGCGACCTGCTCCAGGACCGGGTGGACGCCGACGAACTGAGCCTGCCCGACGCGCTGCGGATCGCGGCGTGGGCGGCCGGCGACAACGCCCACCGCCTCTACGGATTCCCCCCACCCGAACCCATTCCCGCCTCTGCCTCTGCTCCCGCCCCCGAATCCCGTCAGCACCGCGACTGAGCGTTCGCAATTCCCGGAAAGTATGATCAAGCAATGTCTGACATGACCGAAACCACGCCCGGCTGGCTGTCCCCCGACGAGCTGGAGATGGCACGCGCCCGCATGCCGATCCTGTACGTCGAGGCCGTGCCCGTGCGCGTCGACGACAGCGGCGAGGTCACCAGCGTCGGCCTCCTACTGCGCATGGGACCGGACGGAACGGTCAGCCGGACCCTGGTCTCCGGCCGCGTGCTGCACCACGAGCGCGTCCGCGACGCCCTCCTGCGCCACCTGGAGAAGGACCTCGGCCCGGTGGCGCTCCCCCGCGTCCCGACCTCCCTGCAGCCGTTCACCGTCGCGGAGTACTTCCCGACGCAGGGCATCACGCCGTACCACGACCCGCGCCAGCACGCGGTCTCCCTCGCCTACGTCGTCCCGGTCACCGGCGACTGCCGCCCCCGCCAGGACGCCCTCGACCTGGTCTGGTTCAGCCCGCAGGAGGCCCTGTCGCCGGCGGTGCAGAGCGAGATGCCGGGCGGGCACGGGGTGCTGCTGAAGCAGGCGCTGGCGCATGTGGGCTGTGTGATCTGACCGGCGAGGAGGGCCGGGGCATGCCCGTCGTCGTGGTCGGCGCCGGGATCGTCGGCGCGTCCGCGGCGTACCACCTGGCGCGCTGTGGAGCGCCCGTGACCCTGATCGACCGGGGAGCCGCACCGGCGACCGGGGTGACCGGCGGCTCCTTCGCGTGGATCGGGGGCTGTGGCGGTGACTGGCCCGGTGGCGCCGAGGATCTGCGGGCTGAGCCTGTCAGCCCGGCATGCATGTCCATCTTGATCAGGCGGATCAGTTCTCCGATCTGCGGCGAAGCGTCGGATGCCGTTTCATCGGCTGCTCTCCCGCATGCGTTCTGCAGCCGTTCGGGGTCGTGGCCCTCGGTGTTCCAGACTCGTTCGATGGATCGATGCCCCAGGTCGTGGCTTCCCCCGCGACTTGCGTGCCGATGACCATGATCCGTCGACGGCCCTCGCTCTTGAACTTCACGCGGTTGGTCTGGACACCGGGCCCGAGGACGAGTTCACCAGCCCCGACCGCTTACCAATCAGTGCACGCCGACTGCAGTCCCCAAGCCAACGTCGCCGAGCGCTCTCCCCAGTTGGAGGAGGAGTCGCTTGCGTCATCGCCGACGGGACGTCCGGGAGGCACGTCCAAGGCCGCCAGTGGGTCAAGAAGTCGGTTCGCCAGGGCTGGTCACGGCGTGAGATCTCGCGGCCCTGCGCCTGAGCTCGCGGATGGTGTCCTGCCATTGCCAGGAATCACTGGGAGGTCGTCGCCGGCCACGACCGCGCGTTCGTGGGCGTGCCGGCACAGCGGCGAGTGGCCCTTGCGCTGCCGTGACATGCGGTTCGGTCGGACGTGGGAGAGTCGACCGTGTGCCGGGAATGAAGGCACAAGGAACGCTGGGGCATTGGGGAGGTGACGGTGAGCGGAAGACCAAGGTTGTGGGTGGCCGGTGCTCTGTTGGGGGTCACTGCTTCGGTGCTGACCTGCGGGCTGGCCGTGGTCGCGGCGGTGCTCGTTCCGATGTGGTGGCCTCATCCGGCGGTGGCCGTCGTGGCGACGCTGTCGCTCCTCGGCGCGGGATTCGCGCTGATCTCCGTGTGTTTCATCCGTCTTGATCCTTGGCACCTAGGGGTGGCCGCGATCGCGGAGTGTCTGCTGGCCGTGGGGTTGCTGGCGTTTCTCGACCAGGCCATCCTCGATGTGTGGGGCAAGCCGCAGGAGACCGTCGTCACCAAGGTCGTCCGGCATGAGAGGAACGCGCCGACGGGGAAGGTCACCAGGTCCTGGTGGGAGTGCTCGCTGGAGGGACTCGACGGTACGGAACTGCGGCGGAGCCTCAGGGAGTCGGACTTCATCCCAGTGGCGAAGGCATGCCCCGCCGATGCGGAGGTAGGAGACCGGCTCGTGGTGTACGCGGTGTCCGGCGACTTCGCCAGACCGCAGACGAACGCGCCTGTCGGGGGTGTCTGGCTGGTGATCGCGTTCACCGCCACCGCCACGGTGGTAGCGGCGACGTTCACGTCCATCGGAATGACTCGCGCGGGTGCGCCGAAAGCGGAGCGGATATCGCGTCTCCTACGGGGCCGGGAAGACGATTCACCGCCGGCCCGCATCTGAGACGGACGGCACAGCCGGTCAGTCCCCGTCGTCGACCCACCGCACGCCGCATCGTCGGCATCTGCCGCCCCACCATGGGGGTAATCCCAGTCGTGCTCGGTGACGACGTCGCTGTCGGTCTCGCCGCACCGGCCGCAGGTCTGTGCGAAGTCACAGGGCGTGGCCCTGCGGTAGTACGTGGCATAGTCCGGCCGCTGCCCCTCCGGGAGGCCGTCCACCGCGACGAGGCGGTTCTCGTGCCGGACCCACGCGCATTCGTGGCCGCACCGGATGCAGGCCACGACCTTTCGGCACGCAGGATCCGTCGGCGTCTCGCGCCCGTACTCGTGCACGACTCCGGACCGCTGGAGGCGATCGCAGTGCGCACACCGCCACTCGTCGCCGCGTGTACGTGCGCCCCCGCACGGCAGAAAAAGCCCGACCCCTTCGCCAAGGTACCGATACAACCGGACGGCCTCGAGGGCGCGCATTCGGCTAGGTAGGGTCGCAGCACACCGACCAGGAGAGGGCATTGCATGGCCAGCGAGATCGTGATTGCTCAGACGACCATCGACGACGAGAACAAGGCGAAGGCGCTGGCGCACGGCGCGGTTGAGAGCCGACTGGCGGCTTGCGCCCACATCGACCAGCCGTTCACAGCGGTCTACCGCTGGAAGGGTGCCATCGAGACCGCCACGGAATGGCGCATCTCATACAAGACGACCACGGACCGACTGCCGGAACTTGAAGCGTGGGTGGCCGGGGAACACAGCTACGAGGTGCCGGAGTGGATTACCCTCCCCATCACCGGCGGGTCTGAGGCTTACTTGTCGTGGGTGGTCGACGAGTCGGCAGCGCAGTAGCCCTTGGGTGAGCGTCGGGCCGGGCTTGCGCCACGGACGCTCACGTTCGGCCGTTGCAGGCCGGATCAGGCAGCGAACTGCATCAGATGGTGGGCGAGTTCGCGCTCGCTTTCCGGTAGCCCGGCAGCGATGGCCTGGGCACGCTCTCTGCCCATGGTGTTCGGTCGAGCTTCTGCGGCGGCCGCGAACTGGCGTGACACATAGACCCCCTGGTCGACCTCGTCGCCGTGCTCGACCTCGGTTCTGCTCGTCGCCCTGAGCCCGCGCCAGGACCTGCCGAACTACTACGGCGGCTTGGCCTCCCCGCCCCCCACCCCGACGTCCGGATGATCACAGGCGGCCGGCCCCGTCGCGGTCGGACGCACCCGCTCCCGACGCCGAGGGTGCGGCAGAACCCGGACGGGACGCGGTGTGGGAGAGCCGGTAGGAGCGTACGATCGCGACCGCGCACGCGGCGATGAGTGCGGCGGCCCAACCACCCAGATCACGAATGGGCCGTATCCAGGACGCTCCGGCTTCCACACCGCGCGGCGGCACCCGCCCCTTCGGGTCGTACACGACAGCGAGCGCGTCACCCGGGCGGGTGGTCTGCCCGCAGCCCCGCCAGATGCGGACGCTGAGCGGGACGCCATCCCGGTCGGCCACCGAGCAGAGATAGCGGCCACGGCCGGAGCCGACCGCTGCCCCGCCCTCCACCGATGTCACCATCGCCGACTCCACGCGTCCCCGCTCCGCCAGGACCACGCCCGCAGCCGCCTGGGGCGTCTGGAGCGCCAGGCACACTCCGAGGACGGCGACGATGCCGATCAGTGCCCGTCCGGCCCGCACCACGCTGAGATAGAGAGCGAGCGCGGCGGCACACACCAGGCCGGCTTCGCCGTGCGCCATCCCGGGAACTCCGTACCAGGCACCGGCGATCGCGGTGCCGACGATGGCGCCCGCCGCGAGCACTCCGGCGAGGAGCCCTTCCCCGGTCAGCCACCACGGCGGCAGGCCGACGAACTCCGCCGGCCCCCAGACCACGGCCCGGACGTGGTCCATAAGATGCGGCTCCTGCGCGGGCGGGGGTAGGGGTGGTCGGCGCATGTGCGTATCCACTCCCGGCGTTCTTCCGTAGTCGCTCGGCATCCGTCTGCCGTCTCACATCCTGGCGGCGCGGACCGATGATCCGCATTTCCCAGTGCCGGACACACACGCATGGCCCGCGCTGCCGGGATGAAGCAGTGAGGCCACGTCGCCTTCACGATTCGCTTGCATTATGCAAAACGTGGTGGGAGAGAAAAAGACGCGCCCCCCGATTGGATATCACCCGTTCCCCGGACCGTCAGGCGTCGGGTGCGACCGCGACATCCACTGCCCAGCCCAGCGGGTGCAGCTCCTGATCGTCCAGCGCCGGGGCCAGCGGCTCTCCCCCTGCCTCGTTGAACGCGGTCAGCGCCTCGATGAGCGCCAGCCGCTGCGTCGGGGTGAGCCGTTCGACGATCGCGGCAATCTCGGAGCGGCGCCGGGCGGTGACGTCCTCGACGGTGCGCCGGCCCTCCTCGGTGAGCTGGAGCAGGGTCTCGCGGCGGTTTTCGGGGTTGGTCTGCCGGTCGGCGAGCCCGGCGGCGATCAGCCGGTCGACCATGCGCATCGCCGTCGAGGGCGCGACCTGGAGCAGGTCGGCGAGCGCGACGAGTTTGGTGGCGCCGCGTGTGGACAGCACGACCAGCATCCGGAACTGCGGCAGGGTCACCCGTTCCTCCACCGCGGCCAGTGAGCGGGCGGAGACCGCCACCAGCAGGCGCGACGCGGTCAGCACCGCACGGGTGACCGCATCGACGTCGTCCGTGGCCTCGAGGCGGGTCTCATGCTCCGGCATACATCCTTTCTATCGTGCCGAAGCCCCTGCTCACTCACTCAGCACGGGCAGATTTCCCTGTTCATGACCATCAACATGACCGTGGTAGCGCAGCAGGAGCATCGCTGCGTCGTCGTGGGCCGGACCGGCGACATGCTGGACCAGGTCCTCGCGCAGCGTCTGCAGGGCGTGGTGCGCGTCCGGATCCTTCAGTAAGTGCGCGCGCTCGGCGAGCGGGTAGAACCGGCCGCGGTCGTCGCGCGCCTCGGTGACGCCATCGGTGTACAGCAGCAGTTGCTCGCCGCGCGCGAAGTCCACCCGGAAGGGCTTGGGGCCCTGGGCCCCAAGCGCACCCAGGCCGAGGGGCCGTACTTGCCAATCGGCAAGTACGGCCCGATGAACTCCCATTCTGCGTCCGTCAGTTGCACGCGCGTCACGCCAGCAGATCTACCGCTCCAAACCCCACCGCGAGGGCGAGGGCCCGTCGACCACGAAGCCGACGACGACCCACGCCACCATGGCCCACGAGATGAACAGTGGCGGCGTCATACCGCGGCGGTCCAGCCACAGCACAGTCAGGCCGATCAGGAGAAGCGGCGGTCCGAAACTGAACACCGAATACCACCACGCGACGGTGGCGTCACTCATCTCGGGGTAGTCCCCCAAGTTCCAGACCCCGTCAAACCATGTTCCAGCATGGTCCGGGGCTGCTTCGACGAGGCTGCCCAGCATGTGCCCAACTCCGGCGAGTTCGTCTTCAACCGCTCGCCCGGCAAGGTCGGCCCCACCGACCGCCAGCGAGCTGGGTGTTCTGCCCAGGGAGGTTTTGGCCGGCCTGTGCTGGTGGCCAGTTGGGTTGAGATTCCCCATCGGTCACACTGAGTCAGTGTCGGCGGGTAGGTGACGGGTCCGCACCCAATACGAGCGAGCCGCCACCGTCAACGCGCATCCGTACACCGCGAATGCGGCCATGCCGATCCAAGTGACTAGGAGCGCGTCCTGCGGCGAGTGGAAATCGCCGCTCCGTATCGTCACCACGTCCATCGTGGCCAACGTCGCGTAGCCGAGGCCGAACACACCGTACGGGGCGAGGGTGGCGGCACCGATCAGGGCCGGTGCCAGGGGAAGTCGGCGTGGGACGCGACGACCGTGCAGGAACGGCGTCCAGCGGGGGAAAACCTGACCCCAGGGGCGGACGAGGCCCCACAGCAGGAAGACGCCGAGTGCGGCCAGCAGCATGGTGGCATCCAGGCCCCAGGACTCCAAGGTGAGCCAGATCCCCGAGGCACCGTTGCGCTTGGAGATCGCGCGCATCTCCGCGCCGGATATGCCGGCGAAGGTGCCGCCGAAGGCCCAGATCTGTTTCATCGCCGCATACGGGAGGAAGGCAACCGTGCCGGCACACGCGGCGAACTGAACGAGCCGGGGCGCGGCAGAGCGCGCCGGGACAGCGGCCGCGACGAGTAGGGGCCGATCGGAGCGGGCGGTGACCGCGAGCAGGAGCGCCCCGGCTGCCGCCAGCGCGTGGTTCGCAGCGCAGGCCCAACTGTCCACGCCCTGGCCGAACATCAGCGTGATCACATCCATGAGCAGGCCGAACGCGGCGAGCCCGGCCAGGCCGCACACCGTCCACAGCAGCGCCCGCAGCGCGGGCCGCAGCCCGTATCGGGATACCGCCGCACAGGTCAGCGCCGCCAGCGTCCCCACTGCCGTGACCGCCCACCCTGACGCAGACGGTCCCAGGATGCCGACCTGGTGGAACAGGTGAGTCCCGTTCAGTGCGCAGACCAGCCCGAATCCGGCGTACACCATTGCCCAGAGCAGCGCTGTCCAGTCCACTCGGCGCCACGGCTGCCGCCCCCACGTGCGCCGAGGCTCCTTCGTCCGTAGATCAGTGGTCATGTTCTGAACGTCGCATCGACGGGCTCGGCGCGGCGTCGCCCGCTTGAACGACCTTCCTCCGCCGCCCGAGGGAGCACCGGGTAGACCCAGGTATGCCTCACATAGCGTGATGCATCAACCGGCCGTACTCGGTGGGGGGCTTCTGGGAAGAAGTCGTGGAAATCAGCGTGCATTGCCCCACCGGCCGCCTGCGCGTCGAATCCCTCGACCAGGGTCCAGTCGACGTACTCCCGCCTCACAAGCCGGGCTGGTACGCAGCAGCGATGGCATCGACCGCTCTCTCGCTATCGCGGCCGATATGCCCAGGCCACAGCCTCAGAGCAGGAAGCCCTCCGACGACGGCTACAACAGGGGTGAACGACTCCGCCCAACCGTCTGAACTTCCGCTCAGCTGGGTCTCACAGCCGGCCGCCCAAGCGGCTCCCCTCCCGCAGGGACAACCCGGGGTCACCACGTCACCTGCACACCAGGCACTGTGTCACCGCGCGTCAAAATCGCAAGCAACCGTGCAGTGCTAGAGAGGAGCGGGACCTTGGCCGGAAGCCGTGCCATCAGCGTTCTCCGCGCGCCCGACCGCCACCCGCAGCGTCACCGCAGCCACAACTCCCGCAACCAGCCCCCAGGTCAGGGCGGCCGGGACGCCACCACCGATGCTGGCCGACAGGTACATCAGATCCCAGCGCACGCCCGATCCGTCCAAGGCCACCCGCACCAGCTGGCTCACCAGCAGCCCGAGGACGGTCACGCAGACCGCGCCCGCCGCCATCGCCGGGACAGTGGCTCGGGTGAGCAGTCCGGGCAACCGCCGCAGGGCCCACCACACCAGCACGAGCAGCATCATGTCGGCCACCCGGTACAGCAGCCAGTCGCCGAGCGGGGCGCCCGCCGGCCCCGCCCAGGCACCGAGGAGCAGCCACTGGCGCAGGAGGTCGCCCGGTTCGGCGAACAGCCCGCCGTCCGGGGAAACCGTCTGGATGGCGGCGGCGACCGGCTGATACGAGAGGACCATCAGGGACAGTGCGATCACCGCGGTCCCGGTGGTGGCGGCCAGGCGGGCTCCGCGCGCCGGGACGATCTCCTGCGGCAGCGGACCGGCACCCTTGGCGGTGACCCGCGCCGCGAGCACCGTCCCCGCCGCCGCGACCAACGCGGTCACCACCAGGATCTGCCGACCCGAGGAGATCACACTGGCCAGCTGCGGCAGGAAGCGGTAACTGCCGTGCCCCTGCGCGGCGATCAGCCACGGTGCCGAGACAGTCACCGCCAGGGTCCCGGCAACCAGGCCCCACGCCCACACCACAAGCAGCGCGGCAAGCATCCGGCCCCGCACCGGCGGCAGCCTTCGGACCAGAAGCAACGCCCCGGGCACGAAGAACGCGAAGACCGCAACGAACCGGATCTGCAGCGCGGTCGCGTACAGCGCGAGGTAGCGAGAGCCATCGGTCCCGGCCGTGTCCCCGATCCCGCCCGACGCCCCGGCGCTGTACCGAACCGCGGCCGGAGGGTCGTACGACCAGGGTGTGAGCCAGTGTTCGAGCTCAGCGGCGGCCCGGCCGCCCAGCGCGCCGGAGGCACCCGGCAGATGCAGTGCGTGTGCACTCGTCCCCGCCCACCACAGAAGCGCCGTAAGCAGCACTCCTCCGATCAGTGCTGGTATCGCCGCCCGCCGGTATGTCATGCGTTTCCCCCGCCTTGTCGCGCATCCCTTGAATCCCCTGGTCGGGTGGAGACTACGGGGCACTGATCACATACGGATCACGGTCGTACGCCGGCTTGCCCGGACGACGAGGACGACGACGCGAGCTCGACATCGAGGACGACCAGCCAGCCCTCGCCGGCGGTTCCGCCCTTCGCGCGGCCGGCATCGGCTGAGCCACCCCAGCGACAAAGCGGAGACGCACACTGGTCGTTCGAGGAAGCCTTCCAGGCAGCGAAGAACGAGGCCGGGCTCGACCACTACCAAGTCCGTCACTATCCGGCCTGGTACCGGCACATCACCCTCGCCATGGCCCCCAGGCCATGTGGCCGCCCTCCGGCCCTCCACCGGCGAAAAGGGGGGGCACCGAGGCGACCTGATCCGGCTGAGTCTGAAACGAGATCCGCCGCCTGCTGAGCAAATTCGTCCACACCGTGCGGCACGAGACTGAGCACATCCTGAACTGGTCGCACTGGCGACGACGCCACCAGTACCGAGCCCGCCTCAGCCACTACCGCCACCGCGGTCACCAACCGCCATAACCGCCGTGCAGTCTAGAAGTACGCATCGCACAGAAAGAGGTAGTACCGACGTGCCCGATTCCAGCCCCCTCGAGCTGATCCGCCTTTCGGACGAGGAGCAGAGCGTCTCCCTGCGTCAGTGGCCGAGTCGAGCTGTATCTCAACGCGCATGACCTCGGCAGCTGGGCCGAGGTTCTGGAGTCTGTCGCGGCCGGAAGGAAGGCTACCTGGCTGGAGAGCGGACGCTCCCCGCGGATCATGATCGACCCCACGGAGGAGACCGAGAGCAGGTGCACGGAGGTGAGCGCTTGCGACGTCACCGGCTCGCAGGTCTTCGTCACCGTGCCCATCGTGAATCAGCCCGATTGGGGCGCCCACCGCCAGCTGCTTGCGGCGGTCAGAAGCCGATTCCAGCTGGAGCAGTGAGAGGGCTGGGGATGGTGGCCCCTCCCGGACCTTCTGCTTCGTGCCCCTACGTCCGATCCGGGCATGCAGTGCCTCCAGCCCGGCCGCCCAGCGATGCACCTCGTATCACCGGATCCCGCCCCAAACTCGTCGTCTCTGCGTTCACCGACGCGCTGCACCGTCTGCAGCCACGCGGCACCGGACACAAACCGGGCAGGATGGCGCTGTATGTGCTGGTCCAGCAGGGGAAGATCCTTTACATCGGGTCCTCCAACTTCCCCGGCTACAAGATCGCCCAGGCCAACGAGATCGCCGCCCGGCACGGCGGCACCATCGGCCTCGTCAGCGAACAGTGCCTGTACAACCTCCACGAGCGCCGCGCCGAGATGGAGGTCATCCCGGCCGCGCAGGACTACGGGCTCGACGTCATCCCCTGGTCGCCGCTGCACGGCGGGCTGCTCGGCGGCGTCATCAAGATCAAGAAGGAGGTCGAGGGCGGACGGCGCGGCTCCGGGCGAGCCGCCGCCTCCCTCGCCGACCTGGCGGTACGGGCGAAGATCCAGGCGTACGAGACCTGCTCGACAAGCGCGGACTGGAGCCCGGCGAGGTCGCCCTGGCCTGGCCGCTCACATGACCGGGCGTGACCGGCCCGATCGTCGGCCCGCGCACCGCCGAAAGGCTCCAGTCCGCGATGCGAGCCGAACTGGCGCTGTCGTACGAGCTCCTCACTTCCCTCGACAAGATCTTCCCCGGCCCAGGGCCGTCTCCGGAGGCGTTCGCCTGGTAACCCGGGGGCCTCTTCACCGCTCCGCCGACGCCACATTCGCCGCCACCGGGAACGCCAGCCCGTTCGCGGCGCACGGCGTCAGCCTCCCCATGACCTTCGAGGCGACGGTCTCCCGCTCGGGCTCGGGGATCTCCGGGAGCGGTGCCGCGCCCAGAAACGCCTCGACCCAGGCATGGGCGGAGCTGCAGCGGACCGTGCGGGTGGCCCGGGTCACCCGCACGTTCCGGAACCCCGCCTCAGTGAGCAGGCGGTGGAGTTCCGCCGGGTCGGCCAGGTCGAAGATCGCGTGCAGGAACCGTACCGCCGGACCGGGTGAGGTGAGCGTCTCCGCGAAAGCGGACTCGAAGGGGTGGAATCCCGGCGACCGGTCGTCGCACCAGACGCTCAGCGCAACCCGGCCGCCCGGGGCCATCACCCGGTGCAGTTCGCGCAGGGCCGTCAGCCGGTCGGGGAAGAACTGCAGTCCCTGCTGGCAGAACGCGACGTCGAAGGCGCCGGCCGGCAGTCCGGTGTCCAGCGCGTCGGCCTGCTTCCAGGTGATCGGCGTACCGTTCGCCGGGGCGTGCCGGCGGGCCAGCCGCAGCATGTCCGGGTTCAGGTCGATGCCCGTCACGCTGCCCGTCGGCGCCACCAGGGCGGCTGCCTTGCGGGCCACGACACCGGTTCCGCAGGCCAGGTCGAGCACCCGCTCACCCGGTCGTGGGCCGACGAGTTCGACCAGCGTCTGTGCCCAGGGCTCGAAGAGCAGGGGGACGAGGTGCCGCTCGTAGTTCTCGGCGGTCGTGGACTTCTCCCAGGGAGCCTCGATCCGTGAGGTCATGGCGTCCGCTCCTCTCCCTGAATACCGAGTACCGCTCAATCCCGGAGGGCTGATCGCTGCGGTCGGTTCACTCTTCGAGAGTCGACCAGGCGGCAGGAGCGGACAAGGACAGTCCGTGAACCCCGGCGGTTCAAAAACAGAACTGGTCGTTCCTCCTGCCCGGACCGACACTGGTGACGTGCGGAGTTACGGCCAGTTCTGCCCCATCGCGCGAGGTTCCGGGCTCATCGCCGAGCGCTGGACCCCGATCATTCTGCGCAACGTGCTGCTGGGCTGCCGTACCTTCAACGAGATCGCGGCCGGTGCCCCCGGCCTGTCACGCGCGCTGCTGGTCCGGCGGTTGCGGGAGCTGGAGCACGCCGGGGTCGTCGCGGTCCGCCCCAAGCCGGACGGGCGCGGCTCGTACTACCTGCCCACCCCGGCGGGCCGGGAGCTGTGGCCAGTGCTCCAGGCGCTCGGCGACTGGGCGGAGCGCTGGATGGACGTCACCGCCGAGGACGCCGATCCGGACCTGGTGGTGTGGTCCTGGTGTCAGTCGTCGCTGCGCCGCGAGCTGCTGCCCGAGCGGCGGGTGGTGGTGCGGTTCGAGTTCTCGGCCGACGGCTCCGGGTCCCCGGGCGTCCCGGCGCGCGTGTGGCTGCTCCTCGAACAGGGCCGGGGTGAGGTCTGCGGGTTCGACCCCGGCTTCGGTGACGACCTGGTGGTCACCGTCACCGACCCGCTGGCGTTCGCGGGCTGGCACCTCGGCCTCCTCGAGTGGTCCACGGCGCTCAAGTCCGGTGCGATCCGGGTGCAGGGCCCGCGCGACCTGTGCCGGGCGCTGCCGACTTGGAACTCCTACCCGCAGACCCGGGCCCGCCACCGTGCCGAACACCGCCGCGCACCAGGCGGTCCGCAGCCGCCGCCCCCGGAAGCGGTGCGTCCCGGCTCGGACGCGCACCGCGACGCGCCCTGGCGCACGGTGCCGCACACCCGGACCCACTCCCCGGCCGTCCCCGGTTTCAGCGGCCGCCTGGTCACCCCGCGCGACGCCGACTACGACGACGTACGTGCCATGTGGAACGGTGCCGTCGACCGCCGCCCGCGCTACCTGGCCCGCTGTCTGTCCCCCTCCGACGCGGCCGCCGCCGTACGGTTCGCCGGGGAGCGGGGACTGGCCGTCACCGTACGGGGCGGCGGGCACGGGGTGGCGGGAAACGCGCTGTGCGACGACGGGCTGGTCGTCGACCTCGGCCCGATGAAGAGCGTGAGCGTCGACCCGGCCCGGCGCACGGCGACCGCAGGGCCCGGCACGCTCTGGGGTGAACTCGACGCCGCTACGCAGGCGTTCGGGCTCGCGGTCACCGGAGGGGTGGTCTCCCACACCGGGCTCTCGGGGCTCACGCTGGGTGGCGGCCTGGGCTGGCTGATGCGCCGCCACGGTCTGACGGTGGACAACCTGACCCGGGCCGAGCTCATCACCGCCGACGGACGACTCCTGACCGCCGACGAGCATGAGGAGCCGGAGCTGTTCTGGGGGCTGCGGGGCGGCGGGAGCGGGCTCGGAGCGGTCACCTCCTTCACGTACCGGCTTCACCCGGTGGGTCCGGAGGTGCTCGCCGGGCCGGTCCTGTGGCCGCTCGAAGACGCCCCTGCCGTGCTGCGCCGCTACCGGGACCACGTCGCCTCCGCACCGCCCGAGGTGGCCACCGTGGTGACGCTGCGCCGCGCGCCCGCCGCCCCCTTCCTGCCGGTCGAGCTGCACCGCCGCCCCGTGTGCATGATCACCATGCTCGCCCTGGCCGAGGGCGATGCGGCGGAGCGGCTGCTGGCCCCGCTGCGCAGCATCGGCCGCCCCCTGCTGGACCTGGTCCGCAGGCGCCCGTACGCCGGGCTGCAGTCGATGACGGATGCGGTCGTCCCGGCCGGCTGGCACTACTACTGGAAGTCGACCGGCCTGCGGGAGCTGAGCGACCCGGTGATCGACACGATGACCGACCACGCCGCCCGGGCCCGTTCCTCGCGCAGCTACGCGATCCTCTTCCACCTCGGCGGGGCGGTCGCCGAGGCCGACCCGGCGGCCACCGCCTTCGCCCACCGGGCCGTGCCCCATCACCTCAACGTCAACGCGGTCTGGCTCCCCCGGCAGCAGGAGTCCCTCGGTGCGCCCGAGCGGGCCTGGGCGCGGGACTTCGTGGCCGCCCTCGCACCGTACGGGGAGGGGGTGTACGTCAACTTCCTCGACCGGGACGACCGGTCCCGGCTGCCCGAGGCGTACGGCGACCGCACCCACGCCCGACTGGCGGAACTGCGCCGCCGCCTCGATCCGGACGGCGTCTTCGGGACCGGGTGAGCGGGCCGCGCACCGTTCACCTGCCGACCGCGGCAGCCAGGGCGAAACGAACATCAACACAAGCGCGCCGACCATGATCCGGTTCCGGGTCTTCGGGTCCACCGCGCCCAGCCTGCGCGTTTCACTTGCCACGGTGACCCCGACGACACCCGGATCATCGTCCGCCGCGAGCGCCCGCGCCCCGGCGCCCAACGGTCCGTATCGACCTCGACGAGGGCATGCAACACCAGGTATTCATGACCGATATCCCCTATATCCCCTACGGCGAAGCCTCGCTGCAACACCTGGACGTCCGCCAGCGCACACACAGGTCGAGGACCGCATCCGCTGCCGAAAGACCACCGGCTCGGGCCGCTTCCCATCCCGCCATTTCCCCCTCAACCAAGCGTGGCTGGAGCTGTCCCTGGCCGCCACCCACCTGCTCGCCTGGCCCCAGACCCTGCTACTGGAAGGAGAGTTGGCCACCGCCGAACGTAAGAAGTTGCCCACCGGCTGCTGCACGCGGCCGCCCGCATGACTCGCGGCGACCGCCGCCTTCGCCTGCGGATCGCCGCGACCTGGCCCTAGCGGCACGAACTCATCAATGCCTTCGCCCGCGTCACGGCACTACCGCGCGGTTCCCCTCGGCCGGGGCATACGGTGCCGTGGCTGGAAATGTAGGGATCTCCGGGATGCGCGGATCGTGGTCCCCGACCTCGCAGATGACCTCGGCCGCGGTGCGTCGCAGGCGCATCTCGTACGACCCCACCGCGTGCTCGGTGGCGTTGGTGACGAACTCGGAGACGGCCAGGACCGCGTCGCTGATCACCTCGCCGTCGAAGCCAAGCTGGTCGAGGGCACAGCGCAGGGCGGCACGAGCTTGAGCTGGGGCGTTGGGAGTGCAGCTGGTCCAACGCCAGACGACACAGGAGGTGGCGCCCAGGGCGCGGCGCGCGGTCATCGACGGCCTCCCCGGGCCGCGTGACGCCCACGTACGACGCGGCGGTGCCGACCGCGTCCAGGACTTACGCAATCGCGCGCTTCCCACAGCGCGAACGGGCCGACGGCCGTGAGGAACGGCAGCAACAGCACAGCGGTGAACAGAATCGGCGCCACGGCAGGGACCTCCCCGGTGATCGCGACTGGGTCGCGACCACCACACCGTGGGCCCATGAAGAGCGGAACCCCTCTCCGACCAGTGCCTTCAAGGACTTTCGCCGCGCCGTACGCATCAATTAGCTGACGGGCATGAAGGGATGCCGCAGCTCGGGCTCAACCGGGCCGAAGCCGGTACGCGGGCTGCCCACGGTCGGGCACCCTCTATCTCAACCGCTCGGTAAGCCCGGCTCCAGCCGTGCCCTGGCAACCCATCGGCAAATCCCTAGGCGAGTGTTTCACCGCTACCCCCGAGGAGACTGAAAGTGGGGGCGTACACGCTGTCGTGTTCCATGTCCGACCAGCACAGCCCGAGCGCGTCCATGAAGGAGACGAAGGGGCCTGCCTCAGCTTTGCGGGCGACGGCGTCGGCGATTCGGTCGGCAGCCTCATCGCTCGACATCGTGGTGCGTAGAGTTTCGAAGGCCGCGGAACGGCGGCGTGCGAGGAAGAAGGCGTAGTCGATCGGCATCCCGTCGATCAGCAGATCGAACAGCTGGGTGAAGAGGTAGTCGGCGACCTTGACCGACACCTTCGAGGAAGTGCCGATCACCGCTCTGGCTCCGCGCTTCAAAAAGGCGGAGGCGATGTCTCGTTCCTCGGAATCCTGCACGGCCGTTTCACAGCCGACCAGGACGATGAGCTTGCCCTTCCAGTCGTGCTCCAGTACGTCCGCCGCTGTGATCGCCTTTTCTTCGTCCAGGCGGAGGAGGGCCTGATCGCCCGAGGCGGTTGCGTGTCCGAAGAACAGCACCACGGCCGCTGGCATACAGGCTTCCAATAGGCCTTTCACGGTGGCTGTTTTGGTTGAGGGCATCTCGGCGATGAGGCCCACCCATCGGAGGCGGTCACGAGCGTGGCTCGCAATCTCCTGACTCCACTCCGTCTGCCGATCCGTCTGAGTGTCGGCCACCAGGATGACCGCCTTGGACCCGCGGGTCATTGACCCGCCTCGTACCAGCGATTGACCTCTAGTCGCCGAACTGACTGCGTTGCCGCCGGTCCACATCGCCGGCCAGGAGACGGGCAGGCGAGAGATCGGGAACTCCATGCCCAGCACGCTGTCCCGGAAAGGCAGGTACTCGAGACCGACGTCCGAGAACGCCACCACCCGATCGGCGCCGACGCGGTCGAGAGCTTCCAGCACGCCGGAGCCGACAGCCTCCTGCAGTAGACGGCCCACTGCCCGTCGGTGGTCGACGATATCCGCACTGCGCAGCTCGGGTTCCCGAACATGGTAGTCGTACCGCAGGTTTCGGATGGCCTGCTTGATGTTGGCGACCATCGCACCGTCCACGGGAGCGGGGGCGATGACACCCGCCTTCTTGCGGGAAGCGCAGGCCGCGTACAGGGTCCAATGAGCGAGATCGAGCGAGAGCTGGTACCAAGGTGTTTCGTTCTCGATCAGAGGGATGACGAAGGGGTTGGCCATCCCAACCCCGGCACGGTGCCGGACCTCGGGCGGCATCCGGTGAACGCGGTCGGCGAAGAGGGCGGCGATGGATCGTGCGGATGCGCCAATGCGCAGCAGGCCCTCCCGCAGACGAGCACGGTGACCGTCCACCGTTTTAGGCGTGGCGCACAGCCAGGCGTCGACGATGGCAGCCAACTCGGGGTATTGGTCCTCCGGGATGCTCGCGCCACTGTCCTGGTGCGGGAAAGTGATCCCGAGATTCTTGAGATGCTGCATGGCGAGGTACTCACCGGTACTGCGCACGATGAGCTCTTCGGCCAACTGTTCGACACTGAGCGGATCGGACGCTGCCCAGGGCGTGAGCCACAGATCATCAGAAGACAGGTCCGCGGGGGTGGCGTCGAGGGCCTCTGCTGTCGTATCCGGCACGCGGCCTCTCAGCAGATTGATCAGGACGCAGATGGACCCCACGCGCGGGTCTGGGACGACGGGGACAGGGGGAAGACGCTCGCCGACGATGTGCTCCCAAGCCTCGCGATAAGCGTCGTTGTAGGGCGACTCGGCCAACTCGTTGCGCAGGATCCGCATGTTGACGTCCTCCAGGCTGCTGGCCGTCCACTCGGTGCGAAGGAAACGCACGCTCGTGCCGCCGATCTGCGCTGCGGGGAGCTCCGCGGCGCCCCGCCCAACCGGAGACCGCACACCGAGGTGTCTCGCCCACTTCACCAGCAGCCTTTTGTCGTCGGTGACGACGTAAATCCGTCGGTAGACCTGGGCATCGACCAGTGATCGGACCTGCTTGGCTGTCGGCCGCCCGATCAGGCAGACTGCGAGCTCACGCCGCTCGCCCTCGGGCTGATTGCCACCCAGGACCCAGAGCCCCTCGTCCGTGGCGAACCCCAGGTAAGGGACGGGGTATCGGTTGGGGACCTGGGCGGTGAAGTTGAGAGGCACCGACGTGGGTTGCAGCAAGCACGAGATCCAGTGGAGATTTCCAGGGCCGAGCGGCGGGTAGATCACGTACGCGAAGGGTGACTCCGCGTACGAGTGCGTCTCGGCACCGTGCAGCAGCCGCTCACCCAGGATTGGTTCGGCGCTGAGGACGAAGTGGTGGGATCCCTTATCCATCTCGCCGGCCAGTAACTGCACCGCGCCTGTGCGCGGTTCCCGCCGCAGTGCCAGCTCGCAGTCCTGGTGCGTGGGACTCAGATCGAGGGCGTACACGCGCGCATCGCCGCGGCAGGCGAGGTTCAGCGATTCGCCCTTCCGAAGGCGGATGCGCTGCTCGGTGATCGAGGCGGTCGGTTGCCAGCCATCGCCGGTGCTGACAGCCATGGTGTTCGGGAATTCCAACAGCACGGGCTCTCCGCTGTGCCCGCGATCCATCACGAGGTCGGGGTGCGCGTGCAGCCCGAATCGATGCGGGGAATCAGGAGGGTGACACTGCTCCGCCCCGGGCTGCCGACGACAACCGCCGCGATGTTGAGCCGGCGCGCGCGATCCGCGTCCAGGAAGAAGTCCGCGGTCTCGAAACCGTCGGGAACCATCGCCATCCGACTCTCGGTGGATGGGAGGATCAGTAGCGGGATGTGGTCGTTGAAGGCGCGAAACCTCAGGCCGATCGGCTGCATCCTGTGCATGTCGGTGGATGAGACGACGATGTCACTGATGAGTTCTTGGCCCAGCGGTAGGAAGACCAGCTGTTGCGTGTCGGGCTTATCCGCACCTCCTTCCACTCAGGCGAGGCCGATCAACTCGAAGGGGTCGTCGTCGTGCAGTCCCTCTGTGGCGACCTGGGCCGTGGCGTCGTCGACGTCCGCGTCGAGCAGAACATCGTCCACGCGCGGTTTCCTCAAGAGAGACTTACGCAGACGCAGCCCGCCGAAGAGGGGTACCCCGTTCTCCACCACCAGGTGCACGAACATGCCGGTCGCCCGCGCGATCTCCAGCCTGCCCCTCACTGCCGCTGCCGTGTTGCTCGCAGGACCGACCGTGGCCGCAGTCCGCATCTCCACCCGCGCGCCGTCCGAGTTGGTGATCAGCACGATGAAGGATTTGGCTCGCAGCACTCGCGTCACCGCCACACTGCCCGGGTCGAGACGGCCGGCGCGGTGCTCGTTCAACATCCAGCGTCGGATACGAGCGGTGTCAGCGACCTCTTCCGCCACGATGTCCTCGGCCCGGAAGATGATGGCTCCGGCCTTGTCGAACCGGTAGGCGATGCCCCCATCCATCATGGCCAAGGCTGTAAAGCCTGGAGCGAGCTCACCGGCCGCCTTGGTCTCCATGACGAACTTGTTCGTGTTCTGCCATTCCAGCGATGGAATGCGAGCCCCCTGGCGCACGGTCAGCTTGCTTGCGCTGGGCGGGATCTCGCCCGATCTGGCCCACAGGGCACCTTTAAGAAGCCCGATGTCGCCGAGCTTCACATTGGTGTTCGGTAGCCAGGTAGCAAGATACTTGTACTGCTGGTACAGGCCCTCGCTGTACATGCGGGCGATGTTCGACCCCAACTTCCCACCCTCATCAACACGTTCGAGACACTCTCACCGTCTCGGCCTTGGCCCGATCGTACGGCCAGAGGCGCATCAACGCGCGGCGGTTACATGATCCGCCGGACAGAACCCAGTGCCAGCAGACGGCCCCCGAGGCGGCGTGTGTCTTCCGCCTCGGCGGCCGCCTGATGCCCGCGCCCACCCCATGGGATGGATGGCGAACCCGTGGCTACGAGGTTCCGGACTCGATGTAGCCCGTCGTCATTTCTCCCGTTACGACATTGGCGCGGAGGTCTTGCGGGGCCGCTCCGCCTCGGCGGCGAGTTGGTGCTGACGGGGCGGAGCGGGGTCGTGCACCGCCCGGCACCGGGCACTCCGGTCTCCGGCACCAGTCGGCGGCTCAAGAAGTGCCGCCTGCTGCGGTTGGCGGCGATTCGGGGCGCGGATCCAATGATGTTCCGCAGGAGATCCCGGGCCCTTCTACGGGCGGAAGCCCTGCGGTGGCACAGGCGCCGGGAGTTGAGACCGGTCGACGCACAGCTCCGTGTGCACGTAGCCGTGGATTCCGTCACTGGAGTCGCTGTCTAACGTGCGCCGCTCGTACGACTCGTCGTCGGCGTCGGTTCCCAGCAGGCGCCGCTCAGGCGCCCGCGGATCTCCTCGGCGACCTCGTCCGCGCCGGTCGAGAAGCATGTGCCACAGGCCTCTCCCAGTGTTGCGGATGTCCTGCGCAGGCCCCGCCGCTACAGCCGCCGCCTGCTGCGCGTCTTCTACCTCGCCGCGCACGTCGCCGCCCGATGCTGCCCGGAATCCAGGCGGTTCTACGAACGCAAGCGAGCAGAAGGCAAGCGGCACACCCAGGCCGTCCTGGCACTCGCACGCCGGCGCCTGAACGTGCTCTGGGCCCTCATCCGCGACGGTCGCACATTCGAAGCCAGCCCACCCGTTGCTGTTGCCGCGGCAGCGTGAAGCCATCACCTGGCGTCACGTCCACTGCTTGACAACCTCATTGGGAATCCTCCCCCGCTGACAGGCCGGGCCGCCCGCAGCGTCGAGGAGCAGCGGGAGCGAGGCGGCCACAGCCGTACGCTCAAGGCCCGGGCGGGCGCCTGATCTTGCACGTCCTTTGCGGCTCTGGCGGAGTTCATCCGCGAGCTCATCGTCACCGGCACCCACGAGGGCCTGGCCGCCGCCCGCGCCCGCGGCCGTACGGGAGGGCGCCCCACCGTCGTCAACGAGGACCTCATCCGCGCGGCCCGCGACATGCTGCCCAACCTGGCCAACAGCGTCACCACCATCGCCAAGATCCTCGGCGTCTCCGGCGGCACGCTCCACAACCACATCCCGGAGCGGAAAGAGCTCCGGAGCTCCCGCGTCCCGCGCCAATTGGAGGGAACCAGCCAGCCGGCCCCCACCGCTCGTTGTGGTGGGGGTCGGAGGCACGGGCTCTGAACGTGACCTTCTATTCGGTGCGCAGGGCCGTGGCGGTTCGGGTCCTGGCTGCCCATCCGGCGGGCGGGAGCGCGCCCAGGGTGGCGATGAGCAGGCCGCCGAGTGCGAGCGGGAGCAGTTCGGCTGCGTGGTAGACGGCGATGACGGAACCGGGGAGGCGGAGCCCCACGCTGTCGCCCATCGCGGGGATGACCCAGCCGTGCAGGGCCGTGCCGAGCGGCACGCCCAGGGTGCCTGCGACCAGTCCGGTGACGACGACCGAGGTGAGGACCATCGCGATGGTCTGCCGGGGGGTCATGCCGAGCGCTTTGTGGACCCCGATCTCCCGGACGCGCTCGCGGGTGTCGAGCAGCACGCCGTTCAGCACGCCGAGGGCGGCGACGGCGACGAGCATCAGCGTGAGGATCGCGGACAGCGCGTTGAGCGTGACGACCATGTCGCCGCCGGCGTCGAGCCCGCCGGCCCGGGCGGTGACCCCCAGTGGTGCCAGGTCCTTGTTCAGTGCGTCGACGTAGCCGGTCACGTCGGTGCCTGACGTGACCGCGATGTGATGGCTCGTCTCCGTCAGGTCGGGATGTGCGGCCGTGAGGGTCGTGGCGTCGGTGAAGACCTGCATGCCGTCGTTGCGGGGGTCGAGGACCTCGCCGACGATCCGGACCGTGACCGGCTCGGCCAGGCCGTTCAGGGTGACGGTGTCGCCGATGCGGGTGCCGGTGGCGGCCAGGAAGGGGGTCGGGACCACGGCCTCGCCGGGCCTGTCGATCCAGCGGCCCGAGACCATCGTGTAGCCGCCCCAGGAGGCGTCGCCGGTGAAGGCGATCACGTTGACGGTGCCGGTCAGGCCGGACACGGTCGCCCGTACCGTCGCGGCGCTGTAGTACTTCCCGGTTCCCGCGGCGGCCTCGATGGCCGCGGCGACTGCAGCGGGATCGGCCTTGGGCTGCTTCTCGGGGCCGGATCCGGGGCCCTGGGGTCCGAAGTCCGGCAAGGGCGCGGGCACGACGGCATCGGCGGCGTCGTGGGCCCTGGCCTTCATCACCTGGCCGAGCGAGGCGCTCATCCCCACGGTGAACGTGACGGCGACGGCACCGAACAGGATCGCCGTGCCCATGGCCAGCGCGCGGGCGGGCCGTGCGAAGGGCCGGGCCAGGCCCAGGGCGACCGGCTGTGGCAACGGCAGCCGTCCGGCCAGGCGGGCCGCCCACCGGCCGCGCCGCGCCGCAGCGGTACGCCCGACGGCGAGCGCATCGACCGTACGCAGCCGCCCGGCCCGCCAGGCACTCGCCCACGCGGTCACCGCGACCAGGCCGAGCACCCCGGCGATCACCGCCAGGTCGACCCAGGGGGCGACGGCCAGGGACGAGGTGCCGTAGACCTCTCCGGTCTCGGCCAGTACGGGGACGGCGAGCAGATGGCCGGCGAGGACACCGAGGGCCGTGCCGACGGCGGCCGGGATCAGCGCCTGGCCCACGTAGGCCCGCACGACCTGGGCCGGGGTGAAGCCGACGGCCTTGAGGATGCCGATGCGGCGCGTTCCCGTGCCGACGGCCGACGCGACGACGTTGCCGACGATGAGCACCGACATGACCAGGCCCAGGGCCCCGAACGCGATGAGGAAGGGGACGTAGACGGCGGTGTCGCGCTCGGCGGTCTTCTTGACGGTGAGCCATGACTGTTCGCCGACGGCCGTTCCCGGCGGCAGGGATTTGGTCACGGCCCTGCCGCCCGCGGTGATCTGCGCGGTGGTGCCCGCGTCGGTGAAGCGGTAGAGCATCTGGTAGCCGCCGCTGCCGGGCGCGGTGAGCGCCGGCATCTGGGACGGAACCACCCAGGCGTCGGCGGTCTGTGTGACCGAGCGGGCCACACCGACCACCGTCAGTGTCGGACCGCTGGACAGATCGGGGAAGGCGATCTGCATGCCCATGGTCGGGATGAGCGAGGAGTCGGCGGACAGCACGATCTCGCCGGAACGCGCGGGCCACCGCCCGTCGAGCAGTGCCACCTCGTCCACGTCCCGGCCGGGGTCGCCCCGGCCGACCACGGTCATCGGCCACCCGGGGCCCGCCCCGTCCGACCGCGGGGTGACCGTCGCCGTACGGAACGGCCCGGCCGCACTGCTCACCCCTTCGGCGTCCTTGGACTTCGACAACTGCCCGGCACTCACCTTGCCCGCGTCGAACTGCATGGACAGATGCGCTCCGTGCTGCCTGGCGAAGGCGTCGTCGAAGGGCGCGCCGGAGACCACGAGCAGCGATCCGCCGAGGACGGAGGCGGCCACCGCCATCATCGTGGCGAGCCCGATCACCAGTGTCTGCACCCGGCGTCGCCCCACCCCCGAGCGCACCACCTTGCCGAGCGCGCTCATCGGACGGCCTCCGAGGCGGTGACCTGCGACCCGACGGCCTGCGACCGGACGTCTTCGGTGATCCGGCCGTCGGCGATGCGGACCGTACGGTTCGTGCAGGACCGGGCCAGAGCCAGGTCGTGGGTGACCACGACGATGGTCTGTCCCTCGGCATTGAGACCGGTGAGGAGCTCGCTGACGTCCTGTCCGGCGGCCGTGTCCAGGGCCCCGGTCGGCTCGTCGGCCAGGAGCAGCGCCGGCCGGTTCATCAACGCCCGGGCCACCGCGACGCGTTGCCGCTCGCCGCCGGACAGCCGCCCCGGGTAGGCGCGGGCATGTCGGTCGATGCCCAGCAGTTCCAGGAGTTCCGCCGCCCGGCGGTCAGCCTCGCCACGTGCCATACCCGCGAGCCGCGCGGGCAGGACGACGTTCTCGGCGACGGTCAGATCGTCGAGCAGGTTGAAGAACTGGAAGACCATGCCGATCTTCGACCGCCGGTACAACGCCGATCCGGCTTCGCCCAGCCGGTCCACCCGCACCCCGTCCACGGTGACGGTCCCCGTATCGGGCCGGTCCAGGCCCGCGATCAGATTGAGCAGCGTGGACTTGCCGCTGCCGGAAGGGCCGAGGACCGCGACGGCCTCGCCGGGCCGCACGGTCAGCGACGCCTCGTGCAGAGCGGGCGGGCCGTCGTCGTAGCGGCGGCTCACCTCGCGCAGTTCGATCACCGGCGTAATCATGAAAGGCTCCTCGGATTCGGGCAGTTGGCTGCGTGAACGCTAGGAGCGGACCCGGCCCGCACGCGTCGCCCGCCCGGACCCATTGCCGTACCGCGCCGGGACGATCCCCGGGAACGTCATCCCTGCGATGTAGGCGGGCGATGTATCCGGTGCGGTGGGAATGACCACCGGGACGGACTCGGCGGGTCCGCGCGACCGCGACAATGAACCGGTGATGGACGCACGTACGACACCGGAGCGGATGCGGGCAGCCGCCCGCCGGACGGTCCGCGACGCCAGGCTTCCGAGCGGTCCACCGCTGCGGCCCACCCGGCGTGCCTGGCAGTTCGACGCGCTGGTGGCACTGGTACTCGGAATCGCCACCGTCTACTACGGCATCGACAACGTCGGCATCGTCGTGGTGCGTGAGATCGCACCCGGCGTGGAGCACGTCATGGAGCGCCCGTCCGGCCCCGGTGGCCTGGCCTTCATGGTCACCCTCGCGGTCATCGCCTCGGGTGCCCTGGCGCTGCGCCGCCGCTACCCGCTCGCCGTGCTGTGCGTCGTGACGGCCGCGACACTGGCGACGCCGCAGAGCGTCCTGCGGCTGACCTTCTACGCGTTCGTCATCGCCGTCTACAGCGCCGCCGTGTACAGCCCGTACCGGGTGGCGACCCTGGCGGCGCTGCCGGTGTCGGTCGTCCTGGTCGGCATCTCGGGGAACTCGGTGACACCAATCGTCCCCAACCAATACATCGCCTTGCTGATCCTGGTACCGATGGCCGTGGCCGCCGTCGGCCTGCGTACCTGGAAACTCAGAACCGACGAAGGCCGTATCCGGCTCTCCGCCCTGGAACGCGAACAGGCCGAGGCGCTGCGCCGGGCCGTCGAGCACGAGCGGGCCAGGATCGCCCGCGAACTGCACGACGTCGTCACGCACAACGTCAGCGTGATGGTCATTCAGGCGGGCGCCGCCCGCAAGATCATGAAGACTTCCCCCGAGCAGGCCGGCGAGGCGCTGCTCGCCGTCGAGGCGGGAGGGCGGGCGGCCATGACCGAGCTGCGCCACGTCATGGGACTGCTCACCATGGCCGACGAGGGCCAGGGGACGAACGAAGGTGCAGACCTGGCCGACACGGCGGCGGAGCTGGCCCCGCAACCCGGCCTGGACCAGCTGGACACGCTCGTCGGACGGGTCCGGGACACCGGACTGCCCGTCGATCTGACCGTGACCGGCCCGCCCCGTCCCCTCTCACCCGGCCTCGAACTCGCCGCCTACCGCGTGGTCCAGGAAGCCCTGACCAACACCGTGAAGCACGCCTCCGGCGCCACCGCCGCCGTGACCGTCGAATACGGCCCGGACCGGCTCCGGGTGGAAGTCACCGACACTGGTGGACGCCCGGGTGTGGGCGCGGCCACCGGAAGCGGCCGGGGCCTGATCGGCCTGCGCGAGCGCCTCGCCGTCTACGACGGAACCCTGAACACCGGTCGACGCCTGACCGGCGGCTACCGTGTCGAAGCGCTGATCCCCCTGGAGGCACCGTGACCGAGCAGCCGCCGAGTGTGCTCCTGGCCGACGACCAGACCCTGGTCCGCACCGGATTCCGGATGATCCTGGGCGCCGACGGCATCGACGTCGTCGCCGAGGCGACCAACGGAGTCGAAGCGGTCGAAGCGGTCCGCCGCACCCGTCCCGACGTGGTCCTGATGGACATCCGGATGCCCGAGATGGACGGCCTGGAGGCCACCCGTCGCATCCTCACCGGCGCCCCCGACGCACCCCGCGTCATCATCCTGACCACCTTCGACCTCGACCGGTACGTCTACGCGGCACTGTCCGCCGGGGCCAGCGGCTTCCTCCTCAAGGACGTCACCCCCGAGCAACTGACCGCGGCCGTCCGCACGGTCCGTACCGGCGACGCTCTCCTCGCGCCCGCCATCACCCGCCGCCTGGTACAGAGGTTCACCCAGCGCGGCAGCGACACCGCCGCCCTCCACCGCGACCTCGCCTCGCTCACCCCGCGCGAACTGGAGGTCCTCGGCCTGCTGGCCCGAGGACTGAGCAACGCCGAACTCGCCACCCGCCTCCACCTGGCCGAAACTACCGTCAAGACGCACGTCGCCCGCATCCTCGCCAAGCTCGGACTCCGTGACCGTGTCCAGGCCGTCATCGTCGCCTACGAGACAGGGTTGGTCAGCGCCGGCGAACGCGAGGCCGCCGAGCAGTCCACCGAGCAGACCTAGACCGAAGCCGAGGCTTGGCCAGCGCTGGCGCTGTTGTGCACGGACCAGGGATCAGCAGTCGGAACCTGCGCCAGTCCCGGTAGTTCACGAAGGCCCCCTCCGCCTGGAAGCCGCCGCAGACCTCCTACCGACAGCGGGTTCACGACGGGTTCGGGCGCACGGCTGTTCGTCTCACTTCTTTGTTCCAGGGGCCGGACGAGGGCCATGGTCACGGACAGCAGGGACGCGCGAAATGTGAGCCTGCACCTACGCCCGGAACGCGTACGACGACAGGAGTACGCCCCGCTCTCCGGACACAGGCCCCCGACCAGCGCAAGAACCCGTTTTCGGCCTTTCCCGGCACGCCCGCGCGGACCGTGCCCTTCCCCGCCCTCAACAGCCCTATGCTTCTACTCGTTTGTAGAAGGCCCACGACAAGACCGGGCCTCACACGCACCCGGGAGAGGACACGCATGGCTTCGATCGACCTGGACAAGGTGCTCGACAAGGCGTGGGCGGACAAGAGCCTGCCCGAGATCCTGGCCGCCCCGGTCGGGGCGCTCAAGGGGGTCTCCGACCGTGACGGCGAGCTGCTTCAGGAGGCGTTCGGGGTCAAGACCATAACCGATCTGGCCGAGTTGAAGTACGTCCGCTGGGCGCAGGCCCTCGCCGCGCTCGACGCGGCCAAGTAACCCTCCCCGCGCACAGCCGTGGTGCCGTGCACCCGCCCCGGTGCGCGGCACCGCACCTGAAAGAAACACACGCACGTTAAAGGAGTGGACGCCACGATGGTGTTCAAACGACTGCTCGGATCGCTCGGCGTGGGCGGACCCACGGTCGACACGGTTCTCGACCCGGGAGCCGCCCGCCCTGGCGGCGCGTTGACCGGCCAGGTCCACCTCAAGGGCGGGGACGCCGACTTCGACATCGAGCACATCACCCTGGAGCTGGTGGCCCGGGTCGAGGCCGAGCACGACGAGGGCGAGAGCGAGGGCGTTGTCACCTTCGACCGGTTCACCGTCGGCGGCGGCTTCCGGCTCGGCGCGGGTCAGCAGCACAGCGTCCCGTTCACCGTGATGCTGCCCTGGGAGACCCCGATCAGCGAGCTGTACGGGCAGGGCCTGGGCATCGTCCTCGGGGTCCGCACCGAGCTGGCGGTGGCCGGCGCGAAGGACAAGGGCGACCTGGACCAGCTGAACATCGGCCCACTGCCCCTGCAGGAGGCGATCCTCGAAGCGCTCGGCCAGCTCGGGTTCGGCTTCAAGTCCGCGGACCTGGAGTACGGCCGCATCGGCGGCACCGGCCAGCAGCTGCCCTTCTACCAGGAGATCGAGCTGACCCCGGCGCCGCAGTACGCGCACCAGGTCAACGAGATCGAGGTGACCTTCCTGGCCAACCCGGGCGGCATGGAGGTCGTCCTGGAGGCCGACAAGCGCGGCGGCTTCTTCTCCTCCGGCCACGACGCGCTGACCCGCTTCACCGTCTCCCACGACGGAGTCGAGCACCAGGACTGGAACAGCATCGTCGACGGCTGGATCCGGCAGCTGGTCGAGCACCGGGCCTCTCACGGCTCGCACGCCCCCTACGGGCACGGCGACCCGTACGCGCACGGCCACGGCCACGGCGGCCACTTCGGCCACGACGATCACCACCACCATGACGGCCACCGTTCCGGCCCCGGTATGGGCACGGCCATCGCTGCGGGGGCGGCCGGTCTCGCGGTCGGGGTCGTCGGCGGGATGGTCGCGGCCGAAGTGGTCGACGAGGTCGGTGACTTCTTCGAGGGCGAGGAGGAGGAAGAGGAAGGCTGACGGGTCCTGGGCGAGCCGATCCGCCGGTCAGCTGCTGACTACGCAGGAAGTGACCGGCGTCCCCCGGCTCGCCCAGTCGGCCGGCTCCAGCCAGGAACCGTCGGCGAAGCGGAGCCGGAAGGTGGCGAACCCGCGCGGCTGGCCCGCCCCTCCATCGATGCGGGCCTGGCCGAGGAGGAGGACCTCGGCGAGAGCCTGGAAGTCGTCGGCCCTGGCGGGCGACAGCCGACGGCGCTGGGACGCTGCCACACAGATCCGGTCACGCACGAACATGACAAGACGCGTTGGGGCGAGCGAGTGGCCGTACCACCGCAGCAGCAGCTGACCGGGGCAGGCTCCAATCGGCACCGATGTACAGCAGCCGGTTGCGGCCCGGCTTCAACCGCCTTTCCCCGCGGATTGTGGATCTCACGCCGGACGAAGGCGCGGGTTCCTCCCCCAGGATCACCGTCGCAGGAACCAGCAGATGGACGGCTCCCGCCTTCCTGATGAACCTCCCAGTTGAACCTCCCGGAAGTAGCCGGAACTTATCCAGCCAACAGCTAGTTTCTACGTTGCTGTAGATATCGAAGGGGCAACGGGCCGCCGTCAGGGCGGACCGGGCCCTTGACCGACCGTATGGAGTTCTCATGGCCCTGTGGGACCGCATCAAGGAGTCCGCGTCGACGATGCAGACGCAGCTCGTGGCGAAGAAGAACGACCTCAAGAGCGGCGCTTTCCGGGACGCCAGCATGGCGATGTGCGCGCTCGTCGCCGCCGCCGACGGCACGATCGATCCTTCCGAGCGCCGACGTGTGGCCCAGCTGATCGCCACCAACGAGGTGCTGCAGAACTTCGACGCCACAGACCTGCAGCGGCGCTTCGAGGACAACCTCAACAAGCTCACCACCGACTTCGACTTCGGCAAGGTGAGCGTGCTGCAGGAGGTCGCCAAGGCGAAGAAGAAGCCCGCCGAGGCGCGCGCCGTGATCCAGATCGGCATCGTCATCGGCGGCGCCGACGGTGACTTCGACAAGACCGAGCAGGCTGTCGTACGGGAGGCGTGCCACATCCTGGAGCTGCCGCCGCACGAGTTCGATCTCTGACCGACTGCGGGGCGTCTGTGCCGGGCAGGGCCGACGGGCGTCGCCCGGCACACTGTCCCCGGGTGACAGCTGGAGTGGTGACCATGGACGCCGGGCCGCCCCGCACGCGCAGTTCACTGCGGCACGTTCGCACCGCCGCGGTCCTGGCCAGCGCCGGGATGCTGGTCAGTATCGTGCTGTCGGCCCTTCCGCAGGAGTCGATCCCGCTGCCGTTCAGCGCGGGGCACCGCAAGGACGGGTACGCAGGCACCACGGGCGTCACCAATGAGGCCGAAGCCGTGTTCCGCCTGGTGGAGCGCGGCGGGCTCCCCGTGGAGAACGCGATCCTCTACCGCAGCAAGGTGACCTTCGAGGACGACCGGATCGACGGCGGCGCGGTCGCCGTGGCGGACCCCGGCAGTGTCCAGCTCGGCGGTGCGATCGAGGTGTTCCGTGACGCCGACGCCGCCCGCACCCGTGCCGAGCGGCTGCGCGCCTCCGCAGCCTGGTCCCCGCTCCACTCCGAGTACGCCTACCTCAACGGCCGGATTCTGCTGCGTGTCTCGCCATATCTGAGCCAGAGCGCGGCCGATGGCTACGCGGCCGCGATCGAGGCCACCGCACTCGCCCGGCCTACGCCGGAACCCAGGACGTCTGACCCGGCCGTCCGGGAACGACACCACCGTCGCCCACTCCCGGTTCGCCGGGACGTGCAGCAGCATCAGCGTGTCCGACTGCATGGTGGTCAGGCCTTTGCCGTACTTGCCGTTGTCGCCGTCGCGGCTGTCGGAGCCGACCACGAGGATGTTCTTCGAGCCCGGGCTGAGGTTGACGGGCCGGTCATCGCCGAGCTTGTTGTCCACGTCGGCGCCCTGAATGTTGCCGTCCAGGTCCCTGTATATACACGCGCCGACCCCGGCGACACCGAGGATCAGCGCCGCGAAGCCCCCGGCGGTCCACGCCAGGATCCGGCCGCGCCGCGTCAGCCGCTCCGCACTCGTCGACCTGCCGTCGGCCGGAGCGCGCCGCCGCCTGCCCGTACCACCCACCGGCGCCCCCTTCACACCCTGGCCGCACCCGACCGGTCAACCACTCATGAGCGTTCGGTGCCCGTGCGCACCGAACGGCGGAACTCTACATACATGTAGATATACGAGCGGAAGGCAGGTGCATCTCACCGCATCCGCAACCGAGAACGCCTGAGCGCATGTCTCCAGGCACGCCCGAGGGCACGACCAACCGAGGAGGACACACGTGAGCAGTAGCGAGGGCACGCGCCCGGCAATCGGACAACCGGCGCGGACGTGGGCCGGCCGGAACCGGGCGGCCAAAGTCAGCGCGCTCTGCGCGCTCGGCGGCGCAGCGTTCCTCGGGAACTTCGCAACAGGCATCGCCTGGATCAACCCCGGCATCTTCGTCGCCCTGGCTGCGCTGTGCGCACTGATCGCCATCCCTATCGGGCACATTGGCCGGTTCCGAGGCCGCCGCCTCGACGACGAAGGCCGCGGGCTCGCCTTGGCCGGCATCCTGACCGGCTGGCTGGTGCTCATCGTCTGCCTGCTCGCGACCCTGGCCTTCGTGGGGCTCATCGCCGGACTGGCCATCCTGGTGGACAACGCCTGATCCGGCGCCCTTGGTTCACAGGGGCGTGGCGGCGTACAGGATGAAGAACATGGTCACCGCGGAGTTCGCGGACGACATCGCGGAGACGGCCGCCCCCGCGGCCGCGCCCCACGCCGCCAGGCCCACGGCGGTGAACACCGAAGGCCAGCTGCGTACGAGGGGAGCCGGGCCGAGCAGGGCCGTCACCCGGCGTGGTACCGGCCCCGGCGCGGCGAGGCCCGCCAGCGTGGCCACCGGAGTACCCCGGGCGACCAGCGCCGCCTTGCCGATCGCGCGCGCCACCGTCCTGCGGCTGCCGACCGCCTGCGCCGCCTCCTCGTCCGCCCACCGTTCCGCCGTGTACGACACGGCCGTCCGCAACGGGCGCAGGAACGGGTTGGCACGCGCGGCCAGTTGGACGGCGAGCAGGAACCGGTGATGCCGGGCGGCCAGGTGCGCCCGCTCATGGGCGAACAGCGCCCGGCGCTCGGCCGGTTCGAGGCAGTCCAGCAGGGCCGTGGTCACCACCACCCGGTTCCGGCGGCCTCCCGGCAGCGCGTACGCGTACGGCACCTCGTCGGGCAGCACCGCCACCTCCGTACCCGGCAGCCCGGCCAGCGCCCGGTGGGCGCGGCGGCGGACCCGGCCGTGCCGCCACAGCGTCCGGCCGCAGGCCACGAGCACCGCGCACAGCGCGGGGATCGCCGCCTTGCCCGCGACCTCGTCGTACGGGACCGCCGCGCGTACCTCCGGATCGGACCAGCCGTCGGGCAGCGGGTTGCCGGGCAGCTGGGCGGTACCCACCACCATCACCAAGCCCAGGCACACGGTGCTGCACGTCGCCATCACCCCGGCCACGCCGGTCAACAGCCTGGTGGCGGTCCGCGGATGCAGATGCTGCTCGGCCAGGCGTGCGATCGGCCATGCCGTTAAGGGCAGCACCAGTGGCAGAAAGACGAAGACCCCCATGAGGTGTCAGTCTTCCCCTTCGCTCCGGGACTGACCCAGCAGTTCGCGCAGCAGCCGCTCGTCATCCGGGCCAAGGCCCGTCACGAAACTGGCCAGAACCGCTTCCCGGTCGCTCTCGGCATCCAGCATTTTGCGCATCTTCCGGGCGGCCAGGCCCGCCTGATCGGAGGCGGGCGTCCAGGAGAAGGACCGGCCCGCGCGCTCCCGGGTGACCGCACCTTTGGCCAGCAGCCGGGTCAGGATCGTGATCACGGTCGTATAGGCGAGGTCCCCGCCGAGCCGGTCCTGCACCCAGCCGGCGGTCACGGGGCCGTCCGCTTCACGGAGCGCCGACAGAACCTGCGCCTCCAGCTCACCCTGCCCCCGCCGCCGGGGACGCTGCCGGTGTTCTGCCACGCCCTGTCTCCCTTCAGCTGCCGCTTGCTTCCCGACGGGACATCGTATAGACGCCCAGGACGCCTCCGTGCCGCGCGACGAGTCTCTCCAGCCCACCACCACAGCATCTACAAAAGTGTAGAAGATAAGCTGCCCGGACACGTCCACCACAGGCAAGGATCGCCGGAAGGGGCACGGAAGACATGGGTGTCATCGCATGGCTGGCACTGGGACTTCTCGCAGGAGCGATCGCCAAGGCGATCCTGCCCGGACGCGACCCGGGCGGCTGCATCGGCACGACCGTCATCGGCATCGCCGGAGCCTTCGTAGGCGGCTGGCTCTCGGCGGAATTCCTCGACCGGCCGGTCCAGCGGGAGTTCTTCGACGCCGCGACCTGGGGCTCGGCGATCGCGGGTGCACTTGTGCTGCTGATCATCTTCCGCCTCCTGTTCGGTAACTCCCGGGACTGAACGACCCCTTCGAAGTGACCGCATCGGACCACCCGCCCGCGTGCCACCCTTCAACATCTTCTACAGGTGTGTAGATTGTTGGTCCGGGTCCGTGCCGCGGGCCTTGACCACACATGCCAAGGAGGAGTTCGCAGTGGGAGTTTCCCTGTCCAAGGGCGGCAACGTCTCGCTCAGCAAGGAGGCACCGGGCCTGACCGCCGTCCTGGTCGGCCTGGGCTGGGACGTGCGCACCACCACCGGCACCGACTACGACCTCGACGCCTCCGCCCTCCTGTGCGACGCGTCCGGCAAGGTCCTGTCCGACCGGCACTTCGTCTTCTACAACAACCTCACCAGCCCGGACGGTTCGGTCGAGCACACCGGCGACAACCTCACCGGCGAGGGCGAGGGCGACGACGAGGTCGTCAAGGTCAATCTCGCGGCCGTGCCCGCCGAGGTCGACAAGATCGTGTTCCCGGTGTCCATCCACGACGCCGAGGGCCGTGGGCAGAGCTTCGGCCAAGTCCGCAACGCCTTCATCCGCGTCGTCAACCAGGCCGGCGGCGCCGAACTCGCCCGCTACGACCTGTCCGAGGACGCCTCCACCGAGACCGCGATGGTCTTCGGCGAGCTGTACCGGGGCGGCGCGGAGTGGAAGTTCCGCGCCGTCGGCCAGGGCTACGCCTCCGGCCTGGCCGGGATCGCCTCGGACTTCGGCGTCAACGTCTGAATTCGCACGGGCCACGCCGTCGGGCCCGCCGCTGAGGAGCAGGCCCGGCGGCCACCTTCCGCAGGGCGGCTGTCCGTCGATGCCGACGCACCGCCCTTCCGTCCCGTCCCGTCAGGAGAGCGAGACCACGTGACCGGCCCGCCCCGCCTGCACCCGGAGGACCGAGCAGACTTCCAAGCGGTGCTGCACCTGGCGCTGAGCACCCCTGACATCCGCAGTGCACTGAACGCCGACCCCACCGGCCAGGCCGCCAACCGCCTGCGCACCACGGCGCTCAAGGCCGCCGACGAGATCACGGCGGCGGCCTCGGACGAATACCAGGAGTACGTCGCCGTGCGCACGGCCGCCCGGCGCAGCCCGCGCCGCCCAGCCGCCGACGGCACCCTGCTGCCCGCCCTCATGGTGCTCACGCCGCCCGTGTCCGCCACGTCCGCCGCGGTCCTGCTCGTCCTGGGCTACCTGCTCCAACTGGCCGATGTACAGGGCACGCTGCCCGGCTCGCTCGTCACCGCCGGCTGGGTACTCGCGCTCGTCGCGGCGGCCGGCACGCTCATCGCCCTCGCCGCGCTGCTGCACACCGCGATACGCCGACGCGGCGGCGCGCCGCACGCCGACCGGCTGGAGCAGACACGCCTGAACTGGCAGCAGGCCCTGCTGGACCGCGGCATGCTGCCCCACCTGCGTCAGTACATCCGGCAGGATCCGCTCCTGGGCCCCGCGCCGCCCGAGCAGCCGCCCCCCGGCGCCCCGCCCGCCGACCCCAACGGCGCCTCCTCGCACACTCATTAGCCCGCACCCCACAGCGCCGCCGCATCCGACGCCCGCACACCCGAAGGAGAAGCACCCCTGATGTCGGTCAACTTGAGCAAGGGCCAGCAGATCAGCCTCAGCAAATCCGACGGCAGCGCCCTGACTGCCGTCCGCATGGACCTGGGCTGGGAGGCCGCACCCCGCAAAGGCCTCCTCGCCAAGCTCACCGGCCCACGCGAGATCGACCTGGACGCCTCCGCCGTACTGTTCGCCTCGGGACAGATCGCGGACGTCGTCTTCTTCCAGCACCTGACCAGCGACGACGGCTCCATCCGGCACACCGGGGACAACCTCACCGGCGGGGCCGGTGCCGGAGGCGACGACGAGAGCATCCTCGTCGACCTGGCCCGCGTTCCCGCCCACGTCGACCAGATCGTCTTCACCGTCAACTCCTTCACCGGCCAGACCTTCACCGAGGTACAGAACGCCTTCTGCCGCCTGGTCGACGAGACCACCGGAGCCGAACTCGCCCGCTACACCCTCACCGGCGGCGGCCACCACACCGCCCAGATCATGGCCAAGGTCCACCGCACCGGCGGCACCTGGCAGATGAAGGCCATCGGCGAGCCCGCCACCGGCCGCACCTTCCAGGACCTGCTGCCCTCCATCGCGCCCCACCTGTAGCCACCGGCCGACCCCCGGGTACAAGTCCGGTCGCTCGCCGCTCTGCGCACCCGGCGCCTGCCGCCTCAGGGGCAGCCCACCAGAGCCCGAGACGCCACCGTCGCCACCCCGACTCCCCGTTTACGCTCGCGCCGTACCCGGCCCGGGCCAACCAGAAGGCAGAACCCGCATGTTCGGACTGAGCGAACTCGCGATCCTCCTCATCGTCGTCATAGTCATCCTCGGCGCCAAGCGCCTCCCCGACCTCGCCCGCTCCGCCGGCAAGTCGGCTCGCATCCTCAAGGCCGAGGCCAAGGCAATGAAGGAGGAACAGGCCGCGGCCACTCAGCAGGCGGAAGAGGCGGCTCCCCGCGTCATCGAGGGCGAGATCATCACCCCCGGCACCGGCATCACGACTGACCCCGCCCGGCACTCCGTACCTCACGCCCGGACGCCGGGTCCCGGGCAGTAATCACCGCAAGGCTGAAGGGACCCGGCCACGGCCGGGACCCAACAGCCAGGGCGCGCCGGTCGGCTCCGGCGGGGTGGGGATCACGGCTACTGGACGGTGAGCATGATGACGTACCGCTTGGCCCACACGCCGGGCGGGAGCCCGAAGTGCCAGGGGGCCGCGTCGAGATGAGGAGCGGGCCTGCTGAGTCCGGGCGGACGATCACGCCGGGGTACTCCTTGGCAACGCCGTCCAATGCCTCGTCGAGCAGAGCCGCGGCGTGGTCCTCCTCGGCCATGGGCGGGCTCCCCGGTCAGCAGCGGATGCGGTGCAGTCCTGTGCGCCGGGCGACGCCAGGCCCGTACGGCCTCGACCTCGCACCCGCGCACCGCGCCCTCCCGGAGGGCATACCGGACTGCGGCCGGAGCTGTGGCACCGCCGACTCCCAGAACTATGCGGCCGTTGGTGGCATGTCTGTTCTCCACCCGGCCGCGCACGACGACGACCGGACAGGGGGCCCGGGCCGCGAGGGAGAGGCTGACCGAGCCGAGCAGGAGTTCCCTGATCGGGCCCCTGCCTCGTACCCCGGTCACGACGGCATCGGCGAGACGCGCCTCGCCCAGCAGGGCCGCCACGGGATCCTCCGGCACCACGCCGGTACTGATCTCCAGCTCTGGCGCGTGCTGCCGGGCACGCTGGGCCGCTCGCGCCACGACACTCTCGGCGAGGTCGTGCTCGGTCACCACATCCGACACGGCGCCGGGAGTGTCCGCCAGGGCCGCACCCTCGTACCGCTCCCACAGCGAGGCGTGCACGATCCGCAGCGGGAGACCGTGACGGGCCGCCTCGTCCACGGCCCAGTCGACGGCGTGGAGGTTGGGCTCCGAGCCATCGACGCCCACAACCAACGGCAGCGCCATGGTTCCCACCGCCTTCAGCGCGCCGGGATGCCCTCTCAATTCTCCCTCCGCTCGCCCGGCGATGCCCGTACAAACCGTCCGGCCGGGCGCAGTCGGGAACGCTGGAATCCGGGTGTAGTGAGCAGTGGGGTGTCGGTATGTGGTGAGCAATCGGCCCTTCTTCCTCGTCGAGACGACCCGCTGGTGTGCGGTGAGCGGCAGGTCCCGGAGGGCCAGACGATGGGGTGACAGCCGTTGACTGCGCACAGCACATGTGATCGCTCTCGGAATCGAGCGCTCCGTCCAGAAATGGTGATCATTTGGCATGTGGGCCCTGTACTCGCTCTACGCGCCTGCCCTACGTTCTTCGTACCGTATTCACCAGGCACTTTCAGGGGGACCGTGCCCATTCAGGACGCCACGCAGGTCACTCGAAACGCATCGCACGCGCAGGCAGCGCAGACCGATGGACGCTTGATGCCGCCCGCCCGGTCCAAGAGCGCCGCCGTCGGCGGCTGGGTCGTCACCATCGCCTTGAATGTCGTCGCTCCGATCATCACGTACAACGCGCTCCGTGATCACGGCTGGAGTGAGTTCGCCGCGCTGCTGGCGAGCGGTGTCTGGCCCGTGCTCGACAACGCCGTGCACCTGCTGTGGCGGCGCCGCCTCGACGAATTCGCCGTCGTCACCCTGGTATTCCTCACGATCACGGCAGTGGTGCCGTTCGTCGGCGGGCACTCGGCGCGCGCTCTGCTGGTCAAGGACTCGGGTGTCACTGGACTGTTCGGCGTGCTGTGTCTGGCGACGCTGCTGGCGCCGCGCCCGCTGATGTTCTATTTCGGCCGCAAGTTCGCCACCGACGGCTCCGCCGGGAGCATTGCATGGTGGAACAGCCTGTGGCAGTTCGAGGGCTTCCGGAAGACCATGGCGACGATGACGGCGGTCTGGGGTGTGGCCTATTGCCTGGAGGCCATGGTCCGGATCGGGCTGGCGTACACGCTGAGCACCGACACGATGGTGATCCTGAGCCCGATCCTGGTCTACGGCGTGTTCGGCGCTCTCGCCGCCTGGACGGCCATGTATGGCAAGCGGGCTCAGCGCAAGGGCGAGGAGAGTGCCGCCGCAGCCTCCGCCCAGGACTGACTGGCCGATCGCTCCCGACAGCAACCATTGCCAGGGCCTGTCCGGCGGATCTTGCCGGGCCGGCGTGCCCAAGGCGGATGAGGCAGTTCTCGACGGGGTCCCGCTCATTAATCACTCGACCGCCCGTCCGACCTGCGGGAAACTCCCCGCGATGACTCAACGAACCGATACGCCTCCCACCTGGGACGAGCGCACGCAGCTGATCACGTTCCTGGACTACGCCCGTGACACGGCGCGAGCCAAGTGCGAGGGCGTGTCCGCACAAGACGCCCGCAGGGCCCCGCTCCCGAACTCACCGCTGATGACCCTGTGCGGGTTGATCAGCCATCTGCGGTGGGTCGAGTATCACTGGGTCCAAGTGATGTTCCTGGGGGAGGAACCAGCGGGTCCGCTCACGCAGGCGAGTGACGACGACCCCGACCCCGAGATGCGGACAGCTGTCGACATCCCGTTGGCCCAGCTTCTGGCCGAATATGAGGAGCAGAGCGACCGCTACCGTCGCCTGCTGTCCGGCCACGACTTGAACTCAAGGGCCGAGCGACCCATCAGCGACGGCCGCCACGTGGACCTCCGCTGGGTGATCCTCCACCTCATCGAAGAGATCTCCCGACACAACGGGCATCTCGACATCGTGCGAGAGCTCGTCGACGGACGGACCGGCGTCTAGGCCCCTTCGGCTGGTCACAAGCGGAGCCAGAGTCTGATCGAAGCGACGGTGACGGTGCCGTGGAAGACGTAGGCACGCTTGTCGAACCTCGTGGCCACAGCCCGGAAGTTCTTGAGGGCATTGGTCGTTCGCTCAACTTCGTTCCTCCTCTTGTAGATCGTCTTGTCGAAGCCGGTGGGCCGGCCGCCCTCGCTGCCCCGGCGCTGGCGGTTGGCCCGCTGGTTCCTGAGTTCGGGGATAGTGTGCTTGATCTGGCGTCGTCGCAGGTAGCGGCGGTTGCGGCGGGAGGAATACGCCTTGTCGCCGCCGAGATGGCCCGGCCGGGTGCGCGGACGCCCGCCATCGAGACGGGCAACTCGGATGTGTTCCATTACGGGGATGAGTTGCGGGGCGTCGCCCCACTGGCCCGGCGTGATCAGCAAGGCCAGCGGGCGGCGTCCGCCTTCACCGGCGAGGTGGATCTTGCAAGTGAGGCCGCCCCGGGAGCGCTGGTGGCCTTCTGGTGCACCGGCGCTGCGGTGCTCAGCGTGGCGCCGCTCGTGCCGATCGGCAGCGTCATCCTGAGCGGCGGCGGTAAGTCGGTCTCCATCTGGGGGCTGGCGGTCTTCGCGCTCTACGGGATGGCCGTCGTGATCGTGGGGCCTACCCGTTCGAGAAAATCAAGCATCTCGACGGCGACTGAACCACAGCACCAACGCCGTGCCCAGCCCTCGGGGCCGGATGGCGTCCGTCCCCGAGGGCTTCTCGCTCGGTCCGGCTGCCGGGCCGAGGTGACACGGCCAGGGGCGGGCGTTCGAGCACCCGCCCCTGGCCACGATCTCCGTCAATGCCGGATGCGGCGGGTCAGCCGGCTCGCCGCTCGACGCCCCAGGCCAGCAGCGCCGCGCCGGTGGCGATCCAGAAGCCCGGTGCGCCCGCCTGTGCGCCCTCCAGGAGGGTCATCGCCGTCGCGATGACCGCCACGGTGGCCGCGGTGGCAATGAGCAGCAGGGACGCCGCTTTTCTTCTCATCTCGCCCTTTCTCGTTCCTTGTTGATCGGCGGGAAACCGCAGCATCGGCCCCGCCACGGGTAGGCGTACGTGCCCCAGGGGTAGCTGGGGAATCCGGTGTTTGACGCGTGCCCCGCCCCGAATCGTCAGGCATTGGCCCCGGTTACGGGCGTTCGTGGCGAGGAGCTGGATCGTGCCCAGGATGACCTCGATCGCAACCGTGACGGCCGCGATCGCCGGCGCGGCGGGGAGGAAGATCACCCCTCGAAGAAGCCGATCGCACCGGTGATGATGTAGAGGTACCAGCCGTAGTCCGCGATCCGCCCTGTCCAACGCTTACTCAGGGTGGCCGTGACACGGATCCTCGACGAGCCGCTCCACCACGAGCTCGGCGACCAGTACTCACCGGTCAGCCTGCCCCACGAGTAGTACCAGGTCCGCTTCTTGTACCAGCGGCCGTCCAGGTCAAGGTGGTTGACCGGGTTGGCCCCGGCGTACTCGTAGGCGTTGCGGCTGCCGCCGAAGGCCGGGTCCGTCGACAGGAAACGGCCGGTCTCCGGGTTGTACAGGCGAACACCCATCAGCAGGGCGCCGGTCGCCGTCTCCGCCGAACGTTGCTCAGCACCGAGCCACCCGTACCGGACGGCCTCGGTCCCGACGCGCCGGTTGCCGTACTCGTCGGCACTCAGCGCGGTCGGCGCGACCGACGTGTCGAGCGGCAGCAGCAGGTTGACGTCCCCGTGCAGGTTGGTGAGTTGGAGGATCACGGCGCCCGATGCCCCCGTAGTCGCCGACAGGCCACCGGCGAGGCCGGCCACTATACGGGCAACGCCACCCGACTGGTCCGTGATCCACCGTGGGCTGTCGGAGACGTCGCCGTAGTGGTTGGTCCGCGAGCCCGTCTGCGTCCAGGTGCCCGAGGCATTGGACTCGGTCGTCCAGCCGCGGAAGCGGCCCGCCGAGTCCAGCATCCAGGTCTGGCGGGAGTCGCCCACCGTCTGCTGCCGGACGAGGTCGTTGGTGTAGTACGCAACCGTCCTCCCGCCGGGCATCGCGGTCGTACGGCCGAACGCGTCGTACGCGTAGCCGCAGGCCATGAGGCGGTTGGCGCTGTCGTGGGTGTGGTGACCGATGTGGCGCCGCCGGTGGTGCAGTCGGCGCCGTTGTCCGCCACCGCCGTGCTCAGCCCGGTGCGGTTGGTGCGCTCGTCGAAGGTGTACGTCCGGGTGGTGCGCACGTTGTCGTACGTGTCCTCGACCCTGGTGAGCCGTCCGATCGCGTCGAAGGTGTGCTCCTGCGACTCGCCCACGCGGGCCCCGCCGGAGTGTGTCGTCCACTCCTCGTGGATGTTCTCCGTGATGGTGTCGGACAACAGGACCGCGCCGTCGGAGTCCCGGGTGTACGTCTTCTGGTGGGGCAGACCGGCCTTCCCTCCGGTCCGGGTCATGGTGTAGCCGCCCGGGAGGGTCTCCTTCACGACCGTGCCGTCGACGTCGTACTGCGCGGTGAAGCTGCCGGCAACCGAGTCGGTCATCGAGGCGGCCGGGCCGCGCGGCTCGGACTCGTGATCGTAGGTGTACGTCACCGTCGACGGGGACGAGTCGGAGACCTTCACCGGCCGGTCGAAGCGGTCGTACTCGGTCGTCGTGACGCCGTTGTCCGCGTCGGTGCAGGAGACACCGAGTTCCCTATCCTCTCGCGGCAGACGCAGCGTAGGGAAGGTGTAGAAGTAGCGACCGATGATCGACCGCTGCGGCCGCACTCCGTCCTCGACCGGCTCCGACAACTGTCCGACGAAGCCGACGTCCCCCCGGTGACCGTTCACGACCTGCGCCACCTGGCCGCCACCCTCACCATCACCGCCGGCGTCCCCCTCACCGTGGTCTCCAAGACCCTGCGCCACTCCACCCTGTCGACCACAGCCAACATCTACAGCCACCTCACCCGGCAAGCTGCCCGCGAAGCCGTCGACACCATCGAGCAGACGCTCACGCGGGCCGAGCAGAATGCCGACCGGCAGGCCCGGCTGAGCAGGCTGCGATCACCACGCGACCACATCCAGCGGCTCCGCGAAGCCCTCAACCGGCACCGCTCCCCCGCCCCGCCCGGCTTCTCCGCCACCGCGAGTTTTCCCCAGATCCGGCCTGCGACCACAGTGCGACCACCAGCCCTCCAGGAACGCGAAAAGCCGCCCTCCCGCAAACGAGAGAACGGCTTCCGACCTGCATCAAAGCTGGTCGGGACGACAGGATTTGAACCTGCGACCCCTTGACCCCCAGTCAAGTGCGCTACCAAGCTGCGCCACGTCCCGGTGCCGTCTGACCTGGGGTTTCCCCTGGCCGAACGCGCATGGAAACAATACCGCACTCGGGTCGGTGGTCGCGCACTCCTTTATCCGGGCATCCGGGAGATCCGCGGCGTCCGGGAGATCCGGGGCGTCCGGGGCGGAGGATCATTTCCCCGTCGGCAGTCCCAACTCGGGGTAGGCGTCCAGCAGGCGCGACGGTGCGGCCTGGCGCCAGGAGTCGGCCAGGATGTCGCGCAGTTCGTCCTCGTCCTCGATCGCGGCGAGCCGGGCCCGCACCCAGGCGAACTGCGCCTCGTGGTCGGCGATCCAGAACTTCTCCGGCTCGGCCAGGACGAGTTCGTTGCGCTCCTCCTTGGGGCAGCGCACCGCGAGGGAGGTCTCGTCCTCGGGCAGCGTGGCGAACATCTTGCCCGCGACCCGGAACGTGGGCATGCTCCAGGCGATCTTCTCCGTCGTGTCCGGCAGAGACAGGGCGATACGGCGTACGTCTTCGGCATCCGGCATGAGAGGCACGGTAGCCGCCGGCACTGACAATCACCTGGTGAGAGGTGCCCCGGTAGACGTATTCATCGGCCCAACTCGGCTCCGGCGCCCCCTGCCCAGCTCCAACGGCGAGTGTTCCAGGCGGCACCGACAATCGGGCGACCGGTCACAGGTACTTGTAATAGATCGTCGTGGGCCGCAGAACTCCGGCCGGGCTCGCCGCGTAGTCGGGGATCACCCCGGCGCGGGTCCAGCCGGCCGAGTCGTACAGGCGCTCGGCGAGGCTGTCGGTCTCGGTGTCCAGGTGGAGGAGGGTGACTCCCGCGCCGATCGCCGCCTCTTCCGCGGTGGTGAGGAGTGTGCGGCCGAGGCCCTGTCCCCGCGCATCGCGGTGCACCATCAGCTTGACCAGCTCGGCCCGGTGGCGACTGTTCGGCTTGTCGGGGAAGTCGAGGCTGACGGTGCCAACGGTTCGCCCGCCCTCCTGCGCCACCCACACGGCCAGCCGCCCGGCGCCGACGCCGGCCGCGCGCTCCTTCCACCAGGCCATGGCCGCCGTAGGGTCCAAGGGCGCGAGGAAGCCGACGGAGGCACCGCTCTCCACGGTGTCCACCAGCAGGTCGACCAACTCCTCCATCCGGTCCAGCAGTTGCTCTTCGCCCAGTCGCGTCACGATCACGGCAGCACCACCGCCAGCGCATACCGCACCGCTCCGGGCCCCGGGCACCGGAACCGCGTCGGCCCCCACACCCGCATCCGCAGACAGTCCCCGGCACCGAGACGGTGCTCGACTTCCTGAACCGTCACGTCGAGCTCCCCTTCCAGCACCCAGATGTGCTGCTCCAACCCCGGTACGGGCGGCCGGTCGTACGCGATGTCGGCGCCCGCGGTGAGCCGTCCCTCGACGAGTTCGGCGCGCAGCCCGGCGTGCGGCGGCGACACCGACCGCCGTACGAAGCCGGAGGCACGGTCCTCCCACACCGGCTGCTCGGCCGCCCTCACCAACAGCGCGGGCTCGGACTCGACCTCGCTGAGCAGTTGGGACATGGTCCGGCCGTAGACGTGGCACAGCCGGTTCAGCAGCGAGGCGGTGGGGCTGATCTCCGCGCGCTCGGCCCGCGACAGGGTCGAGCGGCTGATACCGGTGCGTTCCGCCAACTCGCCGAGGGACCAGCCGTGCTCGGCCCGCAACTCGGCCAGGCGGGCGCCGAGGCGGGTGTCGACCGTGTCCGGGGCTGCACCATCACCTGCCTTCTGTTTCATATCCGGGACGCTATCCCACATATGAAACAGCGGCGTTACGGCAGGCTCACTCCCCCGCCGCCTCCCCGAGCGCCTCCAGCACCGGCCGGATCAACGGATGCTCCTCGGCACCTCGCCGTACGGCCGCGAAGACCCGGCGCGTGGGCGCGACCCCGTCCACGGGTCGTACGACGACGCCCGTGAGGTCCATGCCGCGCAGCGCCGAGCGCGGTACGAGCGCCACTCCCGCGTCGGCCGAGGCGAGGGCGACGACAGCGCGGAAGTCGTCCGAGGAGTGTTCGAGGCGGGGCTGGAAGCCGGCGTTCTCGCAGGCCAGGACGACCACGTCATGGCAGGGGTTGCCGGGGTACGGGCCGATCCACGGGTCCTTGGCCAGCTCGGCCAGCGGGACCTCGGCCGCATCGGCCAAGCGGTGGCTCACCGGGACGACCGCGTCGAAGGGCTCGGCGTACAGCGGTACGTGGGCCAGGCGCGGGTCGTCGGCTGGCGGCGCCCCCCGGTACTCGACGGCCACCGCGATGTCGACCTGCCGGTCCAGCAGCATCGGCAGGCTGGCGTCGCCCTCGGCGTCCTGGACGCGGATGCGGATGCCGGGGGCTGTCCTGGCGAGGCGGGCCACCGCCGGCGCGACGACCTGGGCGATGCCGGTCGCGAAGGAGGCGACGGTGACCGTGCCGGCCGCGCCCGAGCTGTACGCCGCGAGCTCGGCTTCCGCCCGCTCCAGCTGGGCGAGGACCGCGTTGGTGTGGCTGAGCAGGATCTCGCCGGCCGGGGTCAGCCGTACGCCCTTGGCGCCGCGCTCCACCAGGCGGTGGCCCGTCTCCTGTTCCAGAGCCGTGAGCTGCTGGGAGACCGCCGACGGGGTCAGATACAGCGCGGCGGCAGCCGCCGTGACCGTACGGTGGTCGGCCACCGCACGGAGGATGTGGAGCCGCCGCGCTTCGATCATGAGATCGATTATCGCAATATGTCCGGGCCGGCCGGACGTCAGGCTTCCAGTTCCGCCCGGGCCGCGATGAAGGCGTCGACGGCACGGTTGACGTCGTCCGTCGAGTGCGCGGCGGACAGCTGGACACGGATGCGGGCCTGGCCCTGTGGCACGACCGGGTACGAGAAGCCGATCACGTACACGCCCCGCTCCAGCAGCAGCTCCGCCAGCCGGCCCGCCTTGGCCGCGTCGCCGATCATCACGGGCGCGATGGCGTGCTCGCCGGGGAGGATCTCGAAGCCCTCCTCGGTCATCCGGCGGCGGAACAGCGCGGTGTTCTCGTTCAGCCGCACGCGCAGGTCGTCCGCCGACTCCAGCAGGTCGAGAACCTTGAGCGAGGCCGCCGCGATCACCGGGGCCAGCGTGTTGGAGAAGAGGTACGGCCGCGAGCGCTGGCGCAGCAGGGCGACGATCTCGGCGCGGGCCGCCACGTAGCCGCCGGACGCGCCGCCGAGTGCCTTGCCGAGGGTGCCGGTGATGATGTCGACGCGGTCCATGACGCCGTGCAGCTCGGGCGTGCCGCGGCCGCCGGGGCCGACGAAGCCGACGGCGTGCGAGTCGTCGACCATGACCATGGCGTCGTAGCGGTCGGCGAGGTCGCAGATCTCGCGCAGCGGGGCCACATAGCCGTCCATGGAGAAGACGCCGTCGGTGACGATCAGCCGGCGCCTCGCGGACTGTGCCTCCTTCAACTGGCTTTCCAGATCGGCCAGGTCACGGTTGGCGTAGCGGAAGCGGCGGGCCTTGGACAGGCGGATGCCGTCGATGATCGACGCGTGGTTCAGCGCGTCGGAGATCACCGCGTCCTCGGGGCCGAGCAGCGTCTCGAACACGCCGCCGTTGGCGTCGAAGCAGGAGGAGTACAGGATCGTGTCCTCCTGGCCGAGGAAGGCGGACAGCCGCGCCTCCAGCTCCTTGTGCACCTCCTGCGTGCCGCAGATGAAGCGGACCGAGGCCATGCCGTAGCCCCAGCGATCCAGCGCCTCGTGGGCGGCGGCGATCACCTCGGGGTGGTCGGCGAGGCCGAGGTAGTTGTTGGCACAGAAGTTGAGGACCTCGCCGGGGCGGCCGCCCGCGGTGACGCCGACGGTCGCGGACTGCGGGGTGCCGATCACGCGCTCGGGCTTGTGCAGGCCGGCGGCGCGGATCTCGTCGAGGGTGGCGCGCAGGTCGTCGCGCACGGAGTCGAACATCGGAAAGCTCCTGAAGGTGCTTGCGGTGGAGGGGAGTTACGCGGTGAGTTACGCGGTCCAGTCGAGGATGACCTTGCCGCCGCGGCCGCTCGCCGCGTCGGCGAACGCCGCCTCGAAGTCGCGGTAGCCGTACCGGCCGGTGATCACGGGGGCGAGGTCGAGGCCGCCCTCCAGCAGGACGGACATCGCGTACCAGGTCTCGAACATCTCGCGGCCGTAGATGCCCTTGATGGTGATCATCGAGGTGACGATCCGGGCCCAGTCGACCGGGAACTCCTGCGCGGGCAGGCCGAGCATGGCGATACGGCCGCCGTGCGTCATGTTGGCGATCATGTCGCGCATGGCCTCGGCGCGGCCGGACATCTCCAGGCCGATGTCGAAGCCCTCGCGCAGGCCGAGTTCGCGCTGTCCGTCGGCGATGCTCGACTCCGACACGTTCAGCGCAAGGCTCACGCCGATCTTGCGCGCCAGCTCCAGCCGTTCCTCGCTCACGTCGGTGATCACGACGTTGCGCGCACCCGCGTGCCGGGCCACGGCCGCCGCCATCAGGCCGATCGGACCGGCGCCCGTGATCAGGACGTCCTCGCCGACCAGCGGGAACGACAGCGCGGTGTGCACGGCGTTGCCGAACGGGTCGAAGATCGCGGCGATGTCCAGGTCGACGGGCACGCGGTGCACCCAGACGTTGGCGGCAGGCAGGGCGACGTACTCGGCGAAGGCACCGTCGCGGCCGACGCCGAGGCCGATGGTGGCCCGGCACACGTGGCGCCGTCCGGCGAGGCAGTTGCGGCACTTGCCGCAGACGAGATGGCCCTCGCCGCTCACTCGGTCACCCACGGCGATGTCCGCGACGTCACGGCCGGTCCCCACGACCTCGCCGACGAACTCGTGCCCGACCACGAGCGGGGTGCGGATCGCCTGCTGGGCCCAGCCGTCCCAGGACCGTATGTGCAGATCGGTGCCGCAGATCCCGGTGCGCAGCACCTTGATCAGTACGTCGCCGGGTCCCACGGCGGGTTCCGGAACGTCCGCGAGCCAGAGCCCGGGCTCCGCCTTCTCCTTGACCAGCGCCTTCAACGCTACGGCTCCTGAGGGTGAGTCCCGGCTGCGGGCCGCGGGCATGCCGAGGGAACCCGCAACCGGGGAGAGGGGTGGAATCGCGTAGCAATCTGCCGCACCACGGGGCCCCGGTCCATCGAGGATTTCTTAAGCGGCGCCACAGCTTTCCTTCACGCCCTCCCCTTCACGCCCTCCGCGAGCACTCCCTCGCGCTCGCTGTCCACCCTCGAGGTACGCGATCAGCTCCGGAGCCGACGGCGGCACTTCCCGTACGCCGCCTCCCGTACGCCACGACTCGGTCGCCCCGAACCCGGCCGTCACCGCCGAAGGGGTACGAGCGGTCAATTCCCTTGTCCAGCAAGGCACTCGATGCCTACAACGGCAGTCCGTCCGCCGCCCGGCGCTCCAGCCGTACCACCAGCTCCGCCGCCGACGCCTTGATCGTCTCCAACCCGGCCTTCCCCCACGGCCGCGGCTCCACGTCGGCGACGCACACCGTGCCCAGCGCCATCCCGGTGGAGTCGATCAGCGGGGCGCCCAGGTAGGAGCGGATACCGAACTCGTCGACGATCGGGTTCCCCGCGAACCGCGGATAGTCGCGAACGTCCTCCAGGACCAGCGCCTTGTGTCGGACGACCACATGGGGGCAGAACCCATGGTCGCGCTCCATATGGCGGCCCAGCTGCGGCTTGGTGTCATCGGCTCGCGCAAGGCTCACGGCGTGCCGCACATGCAGGCCGGCGAAGAACTGCACGTCCTCGCCGATGAAGTTGACCATCGCGTACGGCGCCCCGGTGAGTGCGGCGAGATGGTCCGCGAAGACGTCGAGGGCCGGGTCCGCGTGCTCTCCCAGGCCCAGTATCAGCAGTCGTTGTGCGCGGGCAGGGGCCTCCTTGTCCTCGGGGGTGAGCAGTAGGCGAGCGATCGGGCGGGGTGGGCCGTAGCTCATGGGCGGATTCCGTCGCTGTGGGCGTAGGTCATATGCGGCTCCGTCCTGGGGTGTGCGGGTGTCACATGTGGGCGCCGTGGCTCGGCGCGTGTGCCGGCGTATGGGCGATGAGGTGCCGTACGAGGGTCAGCAGGGTCTGGACACCGGAGCTGGAGATCCGGGCGTCGCAGCGGACGACGGGGATCTCCGGGTCGAGGTCGATGGCGGCGCGGACCTCCTCGGCGTCGTACCGGTAGGCGCCGTCGAACTCGTTGATCGCGACGATGAATCCGAGGCCCCGCTGTTCGAAGAAGTCGACGGCTGCGAAGCAGTCCTCCAGTCGCCGGGTGTCTGCGAGGATGACCGCGCCGAGCGCGCCCTCCGAGAGCTCGTCCCACATGAACCAGAAGCGTTCCTGTCCGGGCGTGCCGAACAGATACAGGACGTGTTCCGGATCGAGCGTGATGCGGCCGAAGTCCATGGCGACCGTCGTCTCGACCTTGTTCTCGACCCCCTCCAGGCTGTCGGTCGCGGCGCTGACCGTGGTGAGCAGTTCCTCCGTGCTGAGCGGCGCGATCTCGCTCACCGCGCCAACGAAAGTCGTCTTGCCGACCCCGAACCCTCCCGCCACCAAGATCTTCAGTGCGGTGGGGAACGGGTCAGAGCTGTCGTCGTAGTCCATCGAGCACTGCCTCCAGAAGAGCCCGGTCTGTCGGGTTGTGGTGGAACTCGGGGGGCTTGGTGGTGAGCGCCCCGCCGTCGACGAGGTCCGACAGCAGCACCTTGGTGACCACCGCCGGCAGCTTCAGGTGGGCGGCGACCTCGGCGACCGAGACGGGGGCGCGGCACAGGTCGAGCGCCTGTTCGTGCTCGGGGCCCAGGTAGCCGAGGGGGGTCGCCCCGGTGGCCATCACCTGCGACATGAGGTCGAGCGCGACGGTGGGCCGGGTACGGCCGTTGCTGACCGTGAAAGGCCGCACCAGCCGTCCGGCCGCGTCGTCGAGCCAGGGCCCGTCGCCGGCCGCCGTCACGTTCAAGGCCTCATCGCCGGCGGTTCGACGGAGTGCTGGCGGGGTGCGGTCACCAGATAGGGGCGGACGCTCTTGACCAGCATCGCCATCTCGTAGCCCAGCACCGCCGCGTCGGCCTCACGACCGGCCAGCACGGCGAGACAGGTGCCGGAACCGGCCGTGGTCACGAAGAGCAGGGTCGAGTCGAGTTCGACGACGACCTGCCGCACGTCCCCGCCGTCACCGAAGCGGACCCCGGCGCTGCGGCCTAGGGAGTACAGGCCTGAGGCCAGGGCGGCCATGTGGTCGGCGCTGTCCGGGTCGAGGCCGTGAACCGACTTCACGAGCCCGTCGCAGGAGAGGAGTACCGCACTGCTGGTGTGCGGTACGCGCTGTACGAGGCCGCTCATCAGCCAGTCGAGATCGGACACATGGGCGGTCGGCGCTTCGCTCGCCATGATGGATCGACTCCTTGAGGTACGAAGGTCTGCGGGAGCGCTGGGGGTGGGGGTGGTCTTCCAGGCGGACTTCGAGCTGGTCAGGGACGTGGTCATCCGGCTGGTGCGCTCCCGTCGTGCCGGGTGGTGTGGTCGGTGCCGGGCGCGGACCCGGGGTACGTCTCAGTTATGTGGGTCGGGTCCATGGGCGATACGTCCATGGGCGGCCGGGGGGTCACGTCGGTGTGGAGTGCGTCCAGGGAGGTCGGGTGCAGGCGTGTGGGCTGCGGGTGGCCTGTGTCGAGGCTCGTCGGCTCCAGACGGATCGACGCGGGACGCACGGAGTCCAGGCGAGTGGGCTCAGGGGACGTGGGCTCCGGGCGCGTCGGCTCGGGGTCGGGCGACCTCAGGTCAGAGGTCGTGTGTGGCGAGCGCGTGTAGGCGGCTGCGGATGCGGATGTGGTCGGCTGCGCGCTGGGCGTGTGTGCCGAGTCCATGTGGCCCGCGCCCATGTGCCCCGGGACCACGTGGCCGGAGATCATGTGGCCAGACGTCGTGTGGCCCGACACCGTGCGGTCTGACGCCGAGCGGCCTGACGCCGTGTGCGGCGCGTCCATGTGGCCGGCGCCCATGTGCCGCGCATCCATGTGTCCTGCGTCCGTATGCAGCGCATCTGTGTGCCCGCCCCCGTGGCCCGGCTCCCCGCGTCCGGATTCCCCGCGCCCCAACTCCGCGGACCCGTCGGCCATGTGCTCGGCATCCATATGCCTGCCACCCATGTGCCCGGCATCCATATGTCCGGCCCCCACGTGCCTGGCATCCATCCAGCCGGCCTCCACGTGCCCGGCATCCATGTACCCGGCCCCCACATGCCCGGTCTCCACGAGTGCCGCATCCATATGCGCCGACTCCATGTGCTGCTGCGTCTCCGCAAGCCCGACCCCCCGTTGGAAGGCCGCCATCAACCCGGGGTCGTGCCCGGCGAGGTACTCGGATTCCTGGCGCGGGGCGGGGCCGTCGCGGAGTTGGGGGACGATGTGTTCCTGGGCCCGGCGACGGGGCAGTTGGGGCTTGCCCATGGTTCCGCGGACGGTGTTGTTGCGCGGGGTCGGCGGTGTGACGTTGTTCTCCTCGAGGCGCCGGCGTTCGTCGGGCCTGATGCCGGGCACGGCCTCCGCCGGGTTGGCACGCCCCTCGTGGGCGCCGCGTACGGGCAGCGGTGCCGGTCCGCTGCCGTTCGCGCCGGGCGCCGCGCCGCCACCCCTTCCGCCGGTCTGCGGCTCCTGCCGACCCGGCGTCCCCGGTGCCGCCTCGCCCGCACCCCGCAGCTCGCCATGCTGCCCACCCCGCTGCCCGCCCTCCGATGCGGCCGACACGGGCTGCCGCTGCTGCTGGGGCGGCACCGGCACCGACGCCTGCTGCGGACGGGTCTGCGCCGGGGAGTACGGCGGTACGGACGTTCTCGTCGCCTCATGCCGCGGAGTCGGCGACGGTTCCTGCTCCTGCGACCGCGCCGCGCCTGACCGGCCCTCCGATTCCGTCCCCAACAACGCCTGCGGCACCACGAGAACGGCCTGGACACCGCCGTAGATATTGGTCTGCAGGCGCACATGGATGCCGTGCCGCTTGGCGAGCTGTGACACCACGAACAGCCCGATGCGCCCGTCTGCCAGCAGGCTGGCGACGTTGACCTGGTCGGGGTCGGCGAGCAGGGCGTTCATGCGGTTCTGCTCGCCGACGGGCATGCCGAGGCCACGGTCCTCGACCTCCACGGCGAGCCCCGAGGTCACGAGGTTGGCCCGGAGCAGCACTTGAGTGTGCGGGGCGGAGAACACCGTGGCGTTCTCGACGAGTTCGGCCAGCAGGTGGATGACGTCGGCGACGGCGTGCCCGCGCAGGGTGCCGTCGATCGGCGGCACGAGCTTGACCCTGGAGTACTGCTCGACCTCGGCGATGGCCGAGCGCAGCACCTCGGTCATGGAGACGGGGTTGCTCCACTGCCGACGGGAGACGGCGCCGCCGAGCACGGCGAGGTTCTCGGCGTGGCGGCGAATGCGGGTGGCAAGGTGGTCGACGTGGAAGAGGCCCTTGAGCAGGTCGGGGTCCTCGATCTCGTTTTCCAGCTCGTCGAGGATCGAGATCTCGCGGTGCACGAGCGACTGAAGACGCCGGGCGAGGTTGACGAAGACCTCGAGCTTCTGTTCGCTGCCCGCCTGGCTGGAGAGCTGGGAGGCCTGGACGACGGCGGTGACGGCCCCGTCGTGGGCGCGGGCGAGGTCGGCGGCGAGCAGTTCGAAGTCGTCGGCGTCCTCCGGCGGACCGCTGCGCGCCTTGCGCTTCGGCGGCCCGTCGCCGCGCCGCAGTGTTTCGACGACGGTTCGCAGATCGGCCTCGCCGCGCGCGCTGCTGCGCCGCAGGGCGCCGATGCGGTCGCTCACGGACTTGGCGGTGCGGTTGGCGGCCACTGCGGCGATCAGGATGCCCGCGAGGGTCACCGAGACCGCGCCGGCGAGCACGCCCCACAGGGTGAGGCTCGGCCGTGCTCCGGTGGTGCGCACGACGAACAGCACGGCCGCGCAGGCGCTGAGAGCCACCGCGATGGGTGGCAGCACGGCCAGACGCAGCAGTTGGGGCCGTATATGGGTCTCGGGCAGCGCGGGTGCGGTGCGGGCGGACGGGCGCCCGTGCCGCCCGCCCTCACGGCGGTCTGCGCGTGCGGCCGGGGCGCGGAGTTGAGACATCAGGGTCCTCGTACTGGTCCGTCGGTCGGGGCCTGGGGTGTAGGCGCGGGTCTGCGCGGCCCCGGGCATGCGCCATCGCGATGTCGGTCGACAGAGCCGACGAAATTCGGCTCAGTGTCGCCCGACGGACACTGACAGTAGTCGCCTCCGCATCATGTGCGGTGGGCAGTTGACAAAGTCCGACAGGCAGCGTCCCGCTCTGGTATGAGGTCTCGTACGACAGACCGATAACCCGCTCCGCCGTTCGCCCACAAGGAGCAACTGGGCGATCAGACCTGGTCAGAAGTGGTCACGAAGAAAAGTCGAGGGGCGGGGCGCTTCATACGCCCCGCCCCTCGGCGACCCGCCGTTCCCTCGCCCCTGACGGCCCCGGCCGGGACGTTTCAGCGCCCCGCACCCCAAGCCCTTCGACCCCCAGAACGTCACCGCCCGTATCGGCGCACACTGTTCTGCGGGCGCACAGAAGCACTCCCACGCGCCCCGCGCGAACCGCCCCGCAGGGGCGCTCGGAGCCTATGACCGCGCCCACGGTTTCGCTCTGCGTCAGGCAAAAACCGGCCCCGACGCGCACTCGGCAAAACTTCGCCCCGACAGGAAGGGGCATGCCCGCACGAAACCCGCGCCCACCTGCCTCCCCCGTCATCTTCTTCGCAGTCCGGCAAGAGGGCCGCTGGCCTCCCGGCCCGGCATGACTGTTCTCCCCTACAGTCAGCCGATGAGCCGAGCCGGAGTACCCGTGACACTTGCAGAACTGATCAGCCAACTGACCGAGAGGGATGACGGTCTGACCGTCTTCGCCAGCGAGCCCTGGACTGCGCAGAGCGAAGCGACGGCTGTCCCCAACCGGGAAGGCACCAGCCGACCAGACGCAGAGGGCCGCACCTACCTCCTGGAAACCGCCCTGATCCGCGATGTCCTGGAGACCTGGCGTGCGCACCATGACGGGGCCATTCCTTCCCCGCAACAGGCATGCGAGGCAGTCATCCACTACGCCGAGAACGACACATACCTGCACCCGGACGAAGACCTGCCCTGATCACCCCGCCCGGGACTCGCACTCCTGGTGGGCCCACCTTCACGTCGCCCAGGGCTGGGCATTTTCCGCGCAAGCCCCTCCCCACTTGACCAAAGACATGGAGGCACCCCCGGAGGCATACCTCGCCCTGGGCTCTGCCCCCGGACGCGGGTCCCTCCCCGGACGCGCATCTCCTCCCGGACCCGCCCGGACACCCGCGCACACGCCCCACCGCGCACAGGTACCGCCCCCGCTCAGCCGCCCACCGGCCTCACACGTTCAGCCGCCCCGGTCGGGCTACCCGCCCCGGTCCGGCCGTACGTTCCACCGCCACCGCGTCAGGGCCGGTCTCAGCAGCCACCCGCGAGGTGAAGACCGCTCTAGGCGACGACTGCGCCGTCCGGACCCGAAGCGACCGGCGGCCACGCCGACCAGCCCTCGGCGGGCGCCTCTGCCGCCTCACGCCACCACGGAGTCACGGGCGGCACCGAGTCAGGTTCGAAGGGCTCACCGCAGCGCGGGGCCGCCATCGTGACTCCGGCCTTGTGCGTGGCCCGCATCGTCCACTCCCCCGGCTCCGCCCACGGATGCGTCGCCAGGTTGAAGGTGCCCCAGTGGATCGGCAGCATGACGCCCACAGTCGGATCGTCGCCCTGAAGGTCGAGGTGGGCCCGGACGGCCTCGTCCGGCGTCATGTGGATGTCGGGCCAGAAGTCCGAGTAGGCGCCGAGCTGGATCATCGTGGCGTCGAACGGGCCGTGGTCGGCACCGATGTCCTTGAAGCCGTCGAAGTAGCCGGTGTCACCGCTGTGGAAGATCCGGTGCTCGTCCGAGGCGACGACCCAGGACGCCCAGAGTGTGTGCTGTGTGTTGCGCAGTCCGCGGCCGCAGAAGTGGCGGGCCGGGGTGGCGGTCAGGGTGAGTCCGCCGACCTTGGTCGTCTCGTGCCAGTCCAGCTCGCGCAGCCGGTGGGCGGACACACCCCAGTGTTCGAGGTGGGCGCCTACGCCGAGCGGAACGGCGAAGAGCGTGTCCGTGCCGGCCAGTGCCTTGATCGTGGGCAGGTCGAGGTGGTCGTAGTGGTCGTGCGAGATGACGACGACGTCGACCGGGCCGAGCGCGGCGAGCGGCAGGGGCACCGGATGCAGCCGCTTGGGCCCGGCGAAGGGGAAGGGGGAGCAGCGCTCGCCCCACACGGGGTCGAAGAGCACCCGGTGGCCGTCGATCTCCGCGAGGACGCTCGAGTGCCCCATCCAGGTCAGGCGGAGCCCGCCGGCGGGCGGCTTGGCCAGGTCGGCGTAGGTGGTGGGGTGCACCGGCACGGTGCCCTTCGGGGCACGGCGGGGACGGGTGTCCTTGTCGAAGAAGACCTTCGCGAACTCCGTCATCGAGCCCGAGGGTCTGGTCCGGGCGGCGCCTCCGGGGTTCTGGAACACCCCGTCCCGGAAGTGCGGGGATCTGCGGATGCGCGCCATGCGCTCACCGCTCGGGTCCACGCCGAAGGCCTCGGGCCGCAGGGCACGGAGCCCGGAGCTCGGGAAACGGAAACCGGCCACGGTACCTCCAGATGGAGTCGGTGAGAAAGTCCATTATGGTCAGCCCCTCCGACAACCCCGTACGGCCCCCGATCCATTCCGAACGTTGACATGTCCCCGCCCGCACTTCGATACTGACTCATCGTTCAGTAGCCGCGCGCGGCACGCGGCCGCCCTCACCCCCTCCCCCGGAGACCCCATGACCACCCCCCTGCTGTCGCTCACCTGGACCGACCACGTCACCGGCCGCCAGGGCTTCCTGGTCGTCGACCGGCTGGTGCGCGGCGTGTCCAGCGGCGGGCTGCGGATGCGGCCGGGCTGCACGCTGGACGAGGTCACCGGGCTCGCCCTCGGCATGAGCATGAAGGAGGCCCTGCACTACGACCCCGAGGCGCGGTACGTCCCCCTGGGCGGCGCCAAGGGCGGCATCGACTGTGATCCCCGTGATCCGGAGGCGTACGGGCTCCTGGTGCGCTACCTGCGGACCATGCGGCCGTACATCGAGAGTTTCTGGACCACCGGCGAGGACCTCGGTCTCACCCAGGACGTGGTGGACCGGGCGTCCGCCGAGGTCGGGCTCGTCTCGTCCATCCAGGCCGTGTATCCGCTGCTCGACGACGAGGCAGGTGCCCGTCGTCGGCTCGCGGACGCGTTCGCGGTCGAGGTGGACGGCATCGGGCTCGACGAGCTGGTCGGCGGCTGCGGGGTCGCCGAGTCGGTGCTCACGGCGCTGGATCGGGCCGGTGTGCCGTACTGGAGGACGCGCGTCGCTGTACAGGGTCTCGGAACCATGGGCGGGGCCACGGCGCGCTTCCTCACGCGCGCGGGGCTCACGGTCGTGGCCGTCGCCGACATCAAGGGCACCATCGCCAACCCGGCGGGCCTCGACATCGAGAGTCTGCTGGCGGCACGGGACGCGTACGGCACCGTCGACCGCGCAGCGCTGCGTCCAGGCGACCGTGAACTGCCGGGCGACGCCTGGCTGGCGGTCGAGGCGGAGGTGCTGGTGCCGGCAGCCGTCTCGTACGTGATCGACGCCACGAACCAGGGGCGGATCACCGCCCGCTGGATCGCTGAGGCGGCCAACATGCCCGTACGGCCCAAGGCGGAGGAACTGCTGGCCGCGCGGGGTGTCACGGTGCTGCCGGACGTCGTGGTCAACTCGGCCACGAACGCCTGGTGGTGGTGGACGTTGTTCGGCGACATCGGCCCTGATGCGGACGAGGCGTTCGCTCACACACAACGCTCGATGCGCGCCCTCACCGACCGCACACTGGCTCGCGCCGAGGCCGACGGGACGACACCACGGGCCGCCGCGCACGCCATCGCGGCCGACCGGCTGCCGGTGATCGTCGAACGTTTCGGCCGACACCGGTGACGCCCTCAGGAACGGTCACCCGACCGTGACCACAGGAACGGCTCATGACGAGGCTTTAGGGTGACCGCGTGGCAAGAGTGCGGTTGAGCGTGGCGGAGCGGCGCGAGGAGTTGCTGCGGGCCGCCGTCGAGCAGATAGAGGCGCGGGGCGTGTCCGCGGTCAGGATCGCCGACGTGGCTTCGGCGCTCGGGGTGAGCAACGCCCTGGTGCTCTATCACTTCGCCACGAAGGAGAAGCTGGTCGCGGCCGCGTTCGCGCACGCGGCGGAGGGCGACCTGGCCCGTCTGCGCAGGCTCCTCGGCCGTCGTACGACGGCGCTGCGACGGCTGCGGGCGGCAGTGCGCTGGTACGCGCCGACCGGCCAGGCCAAGGGCTGGCGGCTGTGGATCGAGGGCTGGGCGGCGGCGCTGCGCGAGCCCGCGTTGCAGAAGGTCACACGGGACCTCGACCGGCAGTGGAAGGCCGCCATCACCGAGGTCATCGCTCAGGGCGTGGCCGCGGACGAGTTCCGCTGCCCCGACCCCACCGGAACGGCCCTGCGTCTCACGGCCCTCCTCGACGGGCTCGCCGTGCAGCTGACGTCGTACCCGGGCGCGGTGTCACGCGCGCGTGCCCAGGAGTGGGTGGACGAGGCGCTCGCCCGGGAACTGGGGCTGGAGCGGGGGGCGTTGACGGCGTCGGCGCGGTGAGGTCGTCGCTCGCCGAGCGGTCGGTTCGCGACGGCCACGACAGCCGTGTGGGCCGCGCCCTTCGAACAGGGCGCGGCCCACACCGCCCGGGCGCCTGCCTCAAGCCACCGATTCGATCCGCATCTTGATGTCGTCGGGGGACAGCGCGCCCTTGGCCGTCACGTGGTCGCCCGAGGACTCGCCGCGCAGGCGCCGCCCGATCCACGGCACCAGGTACTCGCGCGCCCAGTGGACGTCGTCCCGGCGGATCTCCAGGGTGCCGCGGGCCGGGAGCGGCGGCCAGGGCTGGTCCGGGTCGGCCGGCACTTCCAGGCCGAGGACCTGGCCCGCGCGCAGCGCCACGCGCGTGTGCCCCTCGGGAGACAGGTGCAGCCGGTCGTCGTCCCAGGCCCGGCGGTCCTGAACGGTCTTCAGGGACCACAGGTCGAGCACCGGACAGCCGTACCGGTCGGCGATGGCCCGCACATGACCGTTGTACGTGGCGATCTTGCCGCGCAGATGCTTCAGCACGGGCACGCCACGGGTGTCGAAGCCGGTTGTCACCATGACGGTGCCGACGGCGGAGGTGAGCCGGACGATCGCCCGCTCGAAGCGCTCGGCCACCTCGTCGGGGTCGGATCCGGGTCGGAGGATGTCGTTGCCGCCCGCACAGAACGAGACCAGGTCCGGGGCCAGTTCGACGGCCTTCGGAAGCTGGTCCTCGACGATCTGGTCGAGCAGTTTGCCGCGTACGGCGAGGTTTGTGTAATTGAAGTCGCCCTCGGGCCGCCGGTCCGCGAGCAATACCGCGAACCGGTCGGCCCAGCCGACGAACGCCCCGTCGGGGCCGGGGTCGCCGACGCCCTCGGTGAAGCTGTCCCCCACCGCAACGTACGACCCGATCACTGATCTGCTGTCACTCTTCGAATCGCTTGCCACATCGGCACATGATTCACCTTCGAATGTGACCTACGCGACCGTAAGGAGGGGTTGACGGTCGGTGAGATAAGCCACTTGTAAAGTGTTGGCCAAACCTGGAATAAGCCTCTGATCAGGGGCGTTTGGGGCTCAACCGCCATACCCGAAAGTCGCTGATCCGGAAGTGGCTCCAGGTGGTCCGGAAGGCGAAGTGCCCGCTGGTGTACGGCTCCGGGTCGGTGTGGTCGAAGACGAGCCGCCCGTTGTTCCACCATCGCACGGTCGAGCCGTCGGAGACGATCCGGACCCGGTGCGGCTCGTTCGCCACGAGCAGCGGCTCCGTGTAGTCGTAGAGCAGCGGGCGAACCCCGGCCTGGCCGACGTAGCGGCGCAGCCGCGTCGTGGTGTTCGTGTTGGCGCCGTAGCCGACGTAGTACGTCTTGAGGTAGTCGTACTCCGCCAGTGCCCCGCCGCGCGCGGTGGCGAAGATGTCGTCCGGGGAGCGGACGTCGGTCGCGTTCCAGAAGTTGTTCAGATCGGAGACGCGGTCGTTGACGCCGCCTGCCGATATGGGCGTGGCCGCGTATTCGATGACGTACGGCCCGTCCAGCCGCTTCTTGAACCAGACCGTCGCACCGGCGGGCACGTCGACTTCGAGGATCCCGCGGGAGGCGGTGACGGTGCCGCCCTTCTCGAGTTCCACTGCCCATTGCCCCAGGCCGTGACGGAAGTCGTCGTGGGCGATGAGGCGGCGGTGGCGGGGCGTGGCGCTCGCCGTCCCCGCCGGGGCGAGGGCGGCAAGGGCGGCGCCGGCGGCCAGGGCTCCGAATGCTCTACGCGTGGTCGTCATGGGAGACGGCTCCTTCCGGGAGAGTGATCGAGGGCTTCGGCACGCGACGGGTCTCGGTGCCGAGGTGGTAGTCCGTGTACGTCGACTGCAGGTAGCCCCGCACGGGTCCAGCCGAGGCGGTACTCGGGTTCTGGGCGAGGGTGTAGAGGCGTGTCCTCGTGGGCTCGGTGGTGGTGTAGAGGCGCAGTGCGGTGTGGTCGCCGGTCTCGGCAAGGATCTCCTCGCGCCAGTCGCCGACGATGTCGCCGTAGAACGGGGTCGCGTTGCGGGCGCCCGACACGACACTCGACGGTTCGAAGAGCCTCGCGCTGGTCTCGGTGGCCGGGTTCCACTTCTCGACGTGGGTGTGGTCGAGGTTCTCCACGACCCGGCGCGGCTCCTCGGCGGAGTGCCCGGCGGGCGCGCAGAGCAGACCGGCCGGCAGGGCCGCCGCGGCGACGGCGCCGGTTCTTCGGCGTCGGTCGGGATGCACTAGAGCCCCTTTTCGAGAAGGGCGATCAGTCGGTCGGCCACCTTGCGATGGCCGTGGGTGCTGGGGTGAACGGTGCCGTTGAAGTCCCCGGCCGCCGACGAGAGCCAGTCGGTCGTGTCGACGAACTCGATGCGGGGATCGGCGAGTTCACCGACCACGGCCGTGATGTCGTCGGCATGTGCCCCGTTGAACGGGCGCAGCGCGAGGATGCGGGCGTGCGGCGCGGCGGCCCGCAGCTGGTCGAGGTAAACGCGGTAGGCGCCCCGGAACTCGTCGGAGCCGTAGGCCGCGTCGTTGGTGCCCTGGTTCACCACGATCACGTCGGCCCGGCGGTCGGACTCGGCCCGGGAGCCCGCGTGGTTCCAGCCGTACGCGTCCGGCGCCGCCGGCACTCCCCCGTTGCCGGTCTGGATCACACCCTGGCGACCGAAGCCGACCTGGGTGAGCGAGGCGCGCAGGGCGTCGGCGACCAGCGTGGGGTAGGCCTCCGTACCGTCGGCGCAGTCGGAGGTGTTCGCCTCGCACAGAGCCATGACGCCTTGCGTGATGGAGTCGCCGTAGAAGGCCAACTTACGGGCGCTGCGGGCGGGTTGATGGAGCAGGTGCCCTCCGTCGTCGAGCCGGAGTCCGGTCAGGACGACGCCCGTCTGCAGGGGCGGAGTCCACCGGTTGGCCCGGGAGAAGACGTCCTTGACGGAGATCTCGAGCGAGTGGGGCCCCCGGCCGTCCGCCGTGATCTCCAGATCGCTCCGGTCGACTGCGTGCAGGCGCTTCGGCCCGCCGTCGACCGACTCGTAGATCTGCGCGGGCACGGTGATCGAGGCGACGTCGAAGAGGGCGTGGACGCTGTCGCCGGTGAACCGGAAGCGCAGCCGAGAGCCCGAGTTGACGGTGGTGGCCGCCTCGGCGGTCCGGCCCCAGTGCCCCTCGTAGGCGAGGCGCCTGTCATCGGGGCGTACGGCGTTCGGATCACCGGACGCGGAAGCGGGCTGCGGGACACCGAGGAGCACCTCCACAGCCACCGCAGCCATCAGAGCCAATGCAGCCATCAGAGCCACCGCCAGGGGCGTACGTCTGCCGACGCCGGACACGGGAACCTCCATGAGCCGCAGAAAGCGCTTGCACCATGACGGAGATCACTGTGTCCTCACCCTCCCCTCACTGTCGACCCCCTGAGCGCCCCTGCCACAAGACCGCTATGGAGCGATCATGAACGAGCAAAGCCGCAAACACCGAAGGCCGGACCCGGGGATCGGGGTCCGGCCTTCGATTGCGTGTCAGGCAGGTGGTTCTGAGGGAGGCGGTCGTCAGCCGACCGGGATGCCCTTCGAGCGGAGGTAGCCGACCGGGTCCATGTCCGAGCCGTAGTCCGGCGTGGTGCGGATCTCGAAGTGCAGGTGCGGTCCGGTCACGTTGCCGGTCGCGCCGGAGAGGCCGATCTGCTGGCCGGCGGTCACGCTCTGGCCGGCCGAGACGGAGAGCGACGACAGGTGGGCGTACTGGGCGTAGTAGCCGTCGGCGAGCTGGATGACGACCTGGTTGCCATAGGCGCCGCCCCAGCCCGCGGAGACGACGGTGCCCGCGCCCACGGCCTTGAGTGCGGTGCCGGTCGGGGTGACGAAGTCGACGCCGGTGTGGTAGCCGCTGGACCACATGCTGCCCGCCACCTTGTAGGCGGTGCTGACGGCGGCACCGGCGACGGGGGCGGAGAAGCCATTGGCGGTGCTGGTGGTCTCAGCGCTCTGGGCGGCCGTGGTCGTCTTCTTCGCCGCGGAGGACTCCGTGGAGGACTTCGAAGCGGACGAGTCCTTGGAAGGCGCCGGAGAGGAGGAAGAGGAAGAAGGCGACGAGGACTTGGGGGCGCTCGCCGTGGCCTTCTTGCCGAGCGCGAGCTTCAGACCGGGGTGGATCAGCGACGGGTCCGCGCCGACGGCCTCGCGGTTGTCGGCGTAGAGCTTCTTCCAGCCACCGCTGACGTTCTGCTCGTCAGCGATCTTCGAGAGGTAATCGCCAACCTTCACCGAATAGGTCCGCACGCCCGACTTCTTCTCGGCGGCCTTCTTCTGAACCGCCTTGTTCCCAGCGGCCGGAAGGGACTGAACGACCTTTTCCGAAACGGACTGCGAGGGAGCGGCGTGGGCGCCGGTGGCCCCTATGAGCGGGAGAGCGAGAGCGGCGCCGCCGGTTCCGGCGACGGCGATGGAGCGGGTGAAGCGGGGGGACTTCGGACGGCGGTGCTTACCCTTCGCGGGCATGGCGAATTCCTCTCCGGCGCCTGCGAGGTGAGCTGTCGGGTGCGGGCTGGAGATGCCCGGCCGCGCCGAAACGCAGCTTTACCCCTAGCCGTTCCGGAGACCGGAACAGGCGGTTGTACCTGTGGGTCCCCCGCTCCTGCCGTGGTCGGGTGAGTTTGCGCGGGTTCCGGGCGGCGGCAGGATTGGGCGTCCGTCCGGATTGGTGGCGAACGTAAGCGAGGAAGACGCAAGGGAACAAGTGACAGGTTCCGTCCGAATGCGTTCCTGTTGATCCCTTGTGGGAATTCTCGGTCACTGTCCGTGGATTATCGGTGCGTCGCCCGACTCAAAACCCCTTGAAAAGCACGTACATTACGTGAACATGACGGGCGACGCACGGTCACGAATATGACGCTCCTCACGTGGTACCGCTCCAGCTCCCTTTCCTCCGGAGCGAGTTGGAATGAAGGCGCCAATTCGGACAGAACCCCTAGATGCGACGCAGTCGGATAACCGTCGCATCAAGGTCGCCACGCAAACCGGTACGCAGTCCGTGATGCACCAGTACAGCACCTCTATGAATTTCGCCCGTTTCAAGGCATTCGTACGATGCTGTCGGGTCGAGGGCGCGCAGCCGCAGCGCCGGGAGGGGCTCGCCGTAGCTCTGGGCCTGGAGCCAGGCGAGGACGACCGTCTCGTCGCCGAGCACGTACTGCACCGCACTCAGCCCGCCGCCCGGGGGCCGCAGCCGGTAGAGGTCACCGCGCTGCACCATGGGCCGGATGTCCCTGTAGAGGGTCACCCATTTCCGGGCCTCGGCGAGCTCGTCCTCGCTCCACAGGCTGAGGTCGCCGCCGACGCCGAGCACTCCCGCCATGGCGCTCACGAACCGAAAGCGCAGTGAGCTGGCACGGTGGTTGAGCATGGCGTTCGGGCTGTCGGTGACCCAGGCGGCCATGACCCTGGCCGGGTGGATCTGGCTGAAGCCGTGCTGGATGGCGAGCCGGTCGAGGGGGTCGGTGTTGTCCGAGGTCCACACCTGGTCCGTCCGGCTCAGCACGCCGAGGTCGATCCGTCCGCCGCCGCCCGAGCAGGACTCGAAGGCGACGCCCGGGTGAGCGGCCCGCAGCCGGTCCAGCAGGCCGTACAGGGCGTGCACGTGGTCGACCCACAGGCGCTGCGGGTACGGCTCACCGGGCCAGCCGGCGTCGGTGAAGCAGCGGTTGAAGTCCCACTTCACATAGTCGATCGGAGCGCTGGAGAGGAGCCCGTCGAGCCGCTCCCAGAGGTACTCCTGGACGTCGTCGCGCGCGAGGTTCAGTACGAGCTGATTGCGAAATTCCGTCCGCTTTCGTCCCGTTTGGTGCTGTACCCAGTCGGGGTGGGCGCGGTACAGCTCGCTGTCCGGATTGACCATTTCGGGTTCGACCCAGATGCCGAACTGCATGCCGAGCGCGTGCACGTACTCGGCGAGCGGCTTGAGGCCCGACGGGAAGCGGTCGGGGTTGGGCGTCCAGTCGCCGAGCCCGGCACGGTCGCTGGTGCGCGTCCCGAACCAGCCGTCGTCGACCACGAACAACTCGACCCCGATGGCCGCCGCCCGCCGCGCGAGCACGCTCTGCTGCTCCTCGGAGATGTCGAACTCCGTCGCCTCCCAGGAGTTGAACAGCACCGGCCGGTCCCGGTCGGCGTCCGGGATCACGTACGCGCGCTGGTACGCGTGCCAGGCCCGGCTCGCCCCGCCGAAGCCGCCGTCGCTCCACAGCCCGGCGAACACGGGCGTCGTGAAGGACTCCCCCGCCGCCAGCCGCAGCAGCCCCGAGTCGTCGTACCCGGCCCCGCCGGTGACCTGCACGCGCGCGTCCGGGAGTTGGGCCACGGCGATGCGCCAGGACCCGGACCAGCCGAGGGCGCAGCCGTAGACCTCGCCGTGCTCCTCGGTGGCGTCCGTGTCGAGCGCGACCCAGGGCAGGTGCTGGTGGCCGGTGTGCCCGCGCCGGCTGCCGATGACCTTCTCACCGTGAGTGAGAGGGGACCGCGCGAGCCGGGACTCGGCGCCCCAGCGGCCGTGCAGCTGGGACAGCCGCCAGTCCTCCCGGTCGGGCAGCGTCCAGGTGGCCGAGTCGGCGCGCAGCAGCTCCAGAGCGGCCCCCTGATTGTCCAGGGTCACCCAGCGCTCCACGACGTCGTCGCGCATCCGGTAGTGCAGGGTGATGTGCAGCCCGCCGTCACCAAAGCGCAAGCGCAGCTCGTCATCCTCGGTCTCGTACCGCTCGAAACTCCACTCGGTGCCGCGCCGCTCGTCGGTGCGCACGGACAGGGCGGGCCGTACGAAGCGGGGGCCGCCCTCGACCGGGTACTCCTCGTGTCCGTCGAGCGGGGACTCGAAGGGCCAGTACTCCGGCAGCGGGCGTACGGCGAGGGCCTCGGCGTCGGCGAGGGCGATCCGTGGCCCCCAGTGGAGGTGCAGGAGCTCCTCGCCGTCGGTCAGATGGATGGCGTAACTGCTGGTCGGCCCGGTCAGGAGCCACGTACGGCCGTTGTCGGAGATCTCCAGCATCAAGCCCTCACAGAGACGAACAAGCGCGATCAAGTACCAACATCATCAAGCGACGTAGGGCCTCGATGCAACGCCTGTGGACAACTCATTGGCCCAGGAAGGCATGTCGTATCGTCGAGAACGCACCCCGTCGGCCGCACCGCCGAGCCGCGTCGGCGGGGACGACTGGGAGGAGCCCCCGTGACGCAGCAGATCCCGTCGACCGAGCCCGAACTGGCCGGAGTCCGCAATTTCCGGGATGTGGGCGGACTGCCGACCGTGGACGGACGGCGGGTGCGGCACGGAGTGCTGTTCCGCAGCGGCCACCTCGCGCACGCGACCGAGGAGGACGCCGCTTTCCTGGACTCCCTGGGGCTGCACACGATCTTCGACTTCCGCAACGCGGCCGACCAGACGCTCGAAGGGCCGGACGTCGAGCTGCCGGGCGTGCGCAATGTGAACCTGCCGCTGTCCGATCCCGCGGACGGCGCCGAGTTCTGGAAGATGGTCCGGGACGGCAACCTCGACCAGCTCCGGGAGATCCTTTCGGACGGCAAGGCCGCGGGCCGGATGATCACCTCCTACCGCACGATCATCAAGGAGCGCACCGCCGAGCACTCCCAGGTGCTGCACGCGCTCGCGGAGGACAGCGTCCCCGCCCTGATGCACTGCGCGGCAGGCAAGGACCGCGCCGGCCTGTCCATCGCCGTGACGCTGCTCGCCCTCGGCGTCGAACGTGAGGCGATCCTCACCGACTACCTGGAGTCCAACGCCAAGCACCGTCGCTACAAGGTGCACCGCAGCAGCAGCTCCGCGTCGGCCTACTCCCCCGAGGTCATGGAGCTGCTCAACCCGCTCTTCGACGCGCGCGCGGAGTATCTGACGGCTGCCTTCGAGACGATCGAGGAGACGTGGGGCGGCGTCGACACCTATCTGGAGCAGGCCCTGCGGGTCACCCCGGAGATCCGGGAGCGCCTGCGGGAGCGGCTGCTCGACTGACCCCGGGCGCCCGCACGGGCCGACTACTACTGCTGGGCTCCCACCTCGAACAGCAGATAGATGAAGGCCGCGAAGAGGTGTCCGACGGCGATGTAGATGATGAGCCGTACCCACAGGGCGCGCGGGAACTTTTCCTCGATGTTGCTCATGGCATCTCTCCAGGGGTGGTGGGGCCCAGGCACAGCGTGGCCGTGGGGCTCTGCAGCAGGGTGTGGACAAAGAGCAGCTCGACCCCGCCCTGGTCCTGGGCGGCGATGCGGTGCGGGGTCAGCGAGTCGAAGTGTGCGCTGTCGCCGGGCGCGAGCCGGTGTGTGGTGTCCCTCAGGGGCGCCGTACGGGACGCGGACGCGGCAGGGCCTGCAAGCCGCGTCCCGAGCGGCGGCTGTCTCATTCGGTTCGGAGACGGTCGTACTTTGGAGTTCTCTCCCGGGCGAGCCTGGGAGACTCTCCCCTGGATCGCTCCGGAGAGTTTGACAGGTCAAGCCTGTCCGACGGCGACCCTCCCGGCCGCCGGAGCAAGTCCGTGACTCACTCGGGGCGTTGGGGACTTGGTTGTCGCCCCCGACGATGCACAGAGCGTATCAGGCAGGTCACGGATCGACACACCCCAACCGTGTCAGTGGGCCGGCGACAGCCCGGCGGAGCGGGCCGCGGCCTCCAGGGTGAGGGAGGCGCGGCGGCGCAGTGCGCGGAGCTGGGGCGCGACGGCGGGCAGGGTTTCGTCCGGCCCGGCCGACGGCTCGTTCTCGGGAGAGCGAGGTGGGCTCATGCCCTCTATTCAGCCGGAGGCTTGCCTCTGAGGCAAACTTCTTGCCTCAGAGGCAAAAGCCCGCCGAAGGGGCAAGGCACCTAGCGGTTGGCCACCGCCTGCTTGATCAACGTCTTGCCGAAGTCCCACATCAGCCCGCCCCCACTGTGCGCATCGTCCATCACATCGGTGAAGGCGTCGACGAACCGGTCCACCTCCCGCTCGCCGATGATCAGTGGCGGAATCAGCTTGATCACCTCCAGGTGATCCCCGGAGACCTGGGTGAGGATCCGGTGCCGTCGTAGCAACGGCACGACGACCATCTGCGCGAACAGGCCCTTGCGCGCGGCCTGCAGCATCGTCCAACGGCCCCGCAGTTTCAGCGAGTTGGGCCTGCCGAACTCGATGCCGATCATCAGGCCCCGGCCACGGACGTCAGCGAGCAGCTCGTACTTGTCGATCAGCGCCGCGAGCCGGGACTTCAGCAGCTCCCCGGTCGTGCGCGCACCCGCGACGATCTGCTCGTTCTCCATGACGGACAGCACGGCGAGCCCGGCGGCCATGGCCTGCGCGTTGGACCCGAAGCTCGCCGAGTGGACCAGCACACGGTCCATGGACGAGTAGACCTTCTTGAAGATCCAGTCCTTGCCGAGGGTGGCGCCCACGGGCACATACCCGCCGGAGAGCGCCTTGGCCACGCACACCAGGTCCGGCTCGACACCGTCCTCGTGCTGGTAGGCGTAGAAGTCGCCGGTACGACCGAGGCCCGTCTGCACCTCGTCGGCGATGAGCAGCGCCTTGTGCTGGTGCAGCAGCTCCTGGGCGGCCCGCAGATAGCCGGGCGGAGCCTCGTGCACGCCCTTGCCCTGGATCGGCTCGACGATCAGGGCGGCGACGTCACCCTTCTTCAACTCCCGTGCCAGGGCGTCGAGATCGCCGAGCGGTACGGCCGTGTCGGGCAGCAGCGGGGCGAAGCCGTCCCGGAAGCCGGACTCGCCGTTGACGGACAGGGAGCCGGTGGTCAGCCCGTGGAAGGCGTGGTCGCAGTACAGGATCCGCGGCTTCCCGGTGACGAACCGCGCGAACTTCAGCGCGGTCTCCACCGCCTCCGTACCGCTGTTGCCGAAGAACACCCGGTCCAGGTGCGGGCTGTGCGCGAGCAGCTTCTCGGCCAGCAGCCCGGGCAGCGGCTGGCAGTCGAAGCGGGTGAGGTCGGCGAGCCGGGCGTCCAGGACGTCGTGCAGCGCCTTGCGGACGACGGGGTGGTGGCGCCCCAGGCCCATCACCCCGAACCCGGCGAGCATGTCCAGGTAGTCCTCGCCGTCCGCGTCCCAGAAGTAGGCGCCCTCGGCCCGCTCGTAGACCTTGTCGAAGCCGATGGTGTGCAGCATGCGCGGGAGCTGGTGGTTGAGGTACCGGGTGTGCAGCTCGTAGCGCTCGGCTCCGCGCTCGGACAGGAGTCTGCCGAGGTCGAACTCCGTGGTCATTCGGCTTTCTCCTTGACTGACACGGCTTTCCCCTTGACCGGCACGGGTTTCCCCTTGGCCGGCACGACGGCACGACCGTCCTGACTGCCGTCGTCGCCCCGCTCCGAGCCGGCGACCAGGCTGTCCTCGGCCTCCTTGAGGGCCAGGCTCGCGCTGATCCGTCCGGCGATCTCGACGGGCGTGAGCCCGATGTCGGCGAGCAGCTCGCCCCGCTTGGCGTGCGCGAGAAACTGCTCCGGGATACCGAACCGTCGTACGGGTACGTCGACATCGGCGTCACTCAGTGCCAGCGCCACAGCGGCGCCGACCCCGGCCGAGCGGCTGTTGTCCTCGACGACGGCCGCCAACCGGTGCTGTGCGGCGAGGGGCGGGAGCGCGGGGTCGACCGGCTTGACCCAACGCGGGTCCACGACGGTGCAGTTGATGCCGCGGGCCTGCAGCAGCTCGGCCGCCTGGAGGCACACCGGGGCCATCACTCCGACGGCGACGAGCAGGACATCCGGCTCGCCGGCGTCCCGATGCAGCACGTCCAGACCGCCCACCCGGTCGATCGCCGGGATCGACGGTCCGACCGACTCCTTCGGGAACCGCACGAGCGTCGGCGCGTCGTCGACGGCCACGGCCTCCCGCAGCTGCGCCCGCAGCTGGTCGGCGTCGCGCGGCGCGGCGATCCTGAGGCCGGGCACGACCTGGAGGATCGACATGTCCCACATGCCGTTGTGGGAGGGCCCGTCGGCACCGGTGACGCCGGCCCGGTCCAGCACGAACGTCACCCCGCAGCGGTGCAGCGCGACGTCCATCAGGAGCTGGTCGAAAGCGCGGTTCAGGAACGTCGCGTACACGGCGACGACCGGGTGCAGCCCACCCGTGGCGAGCCCCGCCGCCGACACGGCCGCGTGCTGCTCGGCGATCCCGACGTCCCACACCCGGTCCGGGAACCGCTCCGCGAACTTGCCGAGCCCGACGGGATGCAGCATGGCGGCCGTGATCGCCACGACGTCCTCGCGCTCCTCGCCGATCCGCACGATCTCGTCCCCGAACACCGAGGTCCAGGAAGGCCCGTTGGACGGTGCGAGCGGCTCGCAGGTCAGCGGGTCCATCACGCCGACGGTGTGGAAGTGGTCCTCCTCGTGGGCGAGGGCGGGTTCATAGCCGCGCCCCTTCTCCGTGAGGCAGTGGACGAGCACGGGCCCGTGGAAGCGTTTCGCACGCCTGAGCGCGGACTCGACGGCCCCGATGTCGTGCCCGTCGATCGGGCCGACGTACTTCAGTCCCAGGTCCTCGAACATGCCCTGCGGGGCGAAGGCGTCCTTGAAGCCCTTCTTCGCGCCGTGCAGGGACTCGTAGATCGTGTTGCCCACGAGCGGGGTCCGCAGCAGTACGTCCTTCCCCCAGGCCAGGACCTTCTCGTAGCTGTCGGTGGTGCGCAGGGTGGCCAGGTGGTTGGCGAGGCCCCCGATGGTCGGCGCGTATGACCGCTCGTTGTCGTTGACGACGATGATCAGCGGCCGGTCCTTGGCGGCCGCGATGTTGTTCAGCGCCTCCCAGGCCATGCCGCCGGTCAGCGCGCCGTCGCCGATCACCGCGACGACGTGGCCCTTCTCCCCCTGTACCTGACGGGCCTTGGCGAGCCCGTCGGCCCAGCCGAGCGCGGTGGAGGCGTGGCTGTTCTCGACGATGTCGTGCTCGGACTCCTCGCGCGAGGGATAGCCGGACAGACCGCCCTTGCCGCGCAGCTTGGAGAAGTCCTGACGGCCCGTCAAAAGCTTGTGTACGTAGCTCTGGTGGCCGGTGTCCCAGACGATGCGGTCGACCGGTGACTCGAAGACCCGGTGGAGCGCGATGGAGAGTTCCACCACTCCCAGATTGGGCCCGAGATGTCCGCCGGTCCTGGCGACCGCGTGCACCAGGAACTCCCTGATTTCATGGGACAGATCACCGAGTTCCGCCTCGGACAGCGCCTTCAGGTCACGTGGTCCCCGGATGCTCTCCAGAATCGTCACGCTCGGGCCCCCTCTCGGTCCGTGCCTTGCTTCAACTCACAGTCACTTCTGGATTCCCCGTGACGGTGGGGGCGCCCGATGCGGCCCCCTCCTGCTCCATCTGCTCGGCGATCTTCATCGCCTCGTCGATCAGGGTCTCGACGATCTTCGACTCGGGGACGGTCTTGATGACCTCGCCCTTCACGAAGATCTGCCCCTTGCCGTTGCCGGAGGCGACCCCCAGATCCGCCTCCCGTGCCTCGCCGGGGCCGTTGACCACACAGCCCATGACGGCTACCCGCAACGGCACTTCCATGCCTTCCAGGCCGGCCGTGACCTCGTCGGCCAGCTTGTACACGTCGACCTGCGCACGCCCGCACGACGGGCAGGAGACGATCTCCAGGCGCCGCTGCCTCAGCCCCAGCGACTGAAGGATCTGGATGCCGACCTTGACCTCCTCGGCGGGCGGAGCGCTCAGGGACACCCGGATGGTGTCGCCGATGCCCCGCGACAGCAGCGCGCCGAAGGCGACGGCCGACTTGATCGTGCCCTGAAAGGCAGGCCCGGCCTCGGTCACCCCGAGGTGCAGCGGGTAGTCGCACTGCTCGGCCAGCAGCTGGTAGGCGTTGACCATCACCACAGGGTCGTTGTGCTTGACCGAGATCTTGATGTCCCGGAAGTCGTGCTCCTCGAAGAGCGACGCCTCCCACAGCGCCGACTCGACCAGGGCCTCGGGCGTCGCCTTGCCGTACTTCTGCAGCAGCCGCCTGTCGAGCGACCCGGCATTGACGCCGATACGGATCGGCGTGCCGTGGTCCTTGGCGGCCCGCGCGATCTCCTTGACCTTGTCGTCGAACTGCTTGATGTTGCCGGGATTGACCCGTACGGCCGCACAGCCGGCCTCGATCGCGGCGAACACGTACTTGGGCTGGAAGTGGATGTCCGCGATCACCGGGATCTGCGACTTGCGGGCAATCGTCGCGAGGGCGTCCGCGTCGTCCTGCGTCGGGCAGGCCACGCGCACGATCTGGCAGCCCGACGCCGTCAGCTCGGCGATCTGCTGCAAGGTGGCGCCGATGTCGGACGTACGGGTCGTCGTCATCGACTGCACCGACACGGGGGCACCGCCCCCGACCGCCACCGGGCCGACCTGGATCTGTCGCGACACACGCCGCTCGGCGATCGGCCGGAGGGGTACCTCGGGGACGCCCAAGGAGATGGCGGTCATGGTGTCACTCCCGGTTCCCGGAGACCGTCTCGCGCATGGCGCGCAGCGACTCCTTGAGCGAGCCCATGGTGGCGAGGACGGCGGTGGGCTCGTAGCCGCAGTGCGCCATGCAGTTGGCGCAACGCGGGTCCTTGCCCCGGCCGTACTTGTCCCAGTCGGTCTCCTCGATGAGTTCGCGGTACGTCGGGACGTACCCGTCGCTCATCAGGTAGCAGGGGCGCTGCCAGCCGAAGAGCGAGTAGTTCGGGATCGCCCAGGCGGTGCACGGGAAGTCGACCTTGCCCTCGAGGAAGTCGAGGAACAGCGGCGAGTGGTTGAGCCGCCACTTCCTGCGGTTGCCGCCCGCGAAGGCCTTCTTGAACAGCTCGCGGGTCTGCTCCACGCCCAGGAAGTGCTCCTGGTCGGGGGCCTTCTCGTAGGCGTAGGCGGGCGAGATCATCATCTCGTCGACCTTGAGGTCGTCGTTGAGGAAGTTGAGGACCTCGATGATCGTCTGCGGGGTGTCGGTGTTGAAGAAGGTCGAGTTGGTGGTGACCCGGAAGCCGCGCCTCTTGGCCTCCTTGATGGCCTCCACGGCCTCGTCGAACACACCCTCCTTCGCCACGGACTCGTCGTGCCGCTCGCGCAGGCCGTCGATGTGCACCGCGAAGGCGAAGTACGACGAGGGCGTGAACTTGTCCATCTTCTTGCGCAGCAGCATGGCGTTGGTGCACAGGAACACGTATTTCCGCTTGGCCACCAGCTGCCGCACGATCTCGTCGATCTGAGGGTGCATCAACGGCTCACCGCCGGCGATGGACACCATCGGCGCACCGGATTCGAGCACCGCTCCCACCGCCTGCGCGACCGGCATGCGCTGCTTGAGTACTCCGGCCGGGTGCTGGATCTTGCCGCAGCCCTCGCACTTGAGGTTGCAGGCGAAGAGTGGTTCCAGCTCGACGATCAGCGGAAACTTGTCCCGCCTGCGGAGCTTCTGTTCGGCCAAGTATGTAGCGACCTTGATGGACTGACGCAGCGGCATGGCCATCTGGCTCACCTCCTGGGGAGCAGCAAAGAACGGTGCCATTCGAAGAAAGCAGGGAGAACGGAACGAAGGACACGGAAAGCCGATATTCCACCGCGCAACGTGCCGATCCGGACGAGTTCATGTTCTGGAGCGTCCACGACCACCCGGACGGCCGCAACCGGGCGCTCGCCCGCGCGGACGGCGCTCAGGAGCGTGACCGCCGACTCCATGTCGACCGCGATTGCGCCGGTCGCAAGCAGATCGGACCGTTCCTGACCACGGACGACGTGATCGGAGCCGGTGAGCGGTCCGGTGTGGACGGTGCGGCCGGGAACGGCGCGCGTGAGCTCTTTGACGAGTAGGTCGGTCCCGACGCACGGAATGGTTCCGCCCGGATCCCGGGTCTCCTCGGCGACGACCAGATCGCCGGGATGCATCCCGGGAGCGAGCCCCGCGCAGAACCCCGTGGCGAGCACGGCGGCCCCGCTGAGGGCCGGGTCGGCCAGGACCCGGGTGACGGAGCGCTCGGCCGCCCGGGGCCCCATGCCGGTCCGCAGGACGGTGACCGGCCCGCCGGCGCCGCCGCGGTCGCTGGTGCGCAGGGCGAACTGCTCGATGCCGAGCGCGCAGGCGATCAGCAGCGGGGCCGCGGCGGGCTGCGGGCTCATCAGCCCCCCTTGGCCTCGGTGAGCGACTTCCCGGGCGCCCCGGTCGTGTGGGGCTTGTCGGCGAAGGGCTCTCCGTGCACGTACCGGCCGAGCGCCGTGAGCGGAAACACCTGCCGGTAGAGGTGGTAGTTGATGGAGAAGTCCCAGGGGAATCCGGTACCGGTGAAGTAGGGCTCGTCCCAGGAGCCGTCCTCCCGCTGGGTGGCCGCGAGCCACTCGATGCCGCGCTCGACGGCCTTGGAGTCCTTCTCCCCCGCGGACAGCAGGGCCATCAGCGCCCACGCCGTCTGCGAGGCTGTCGAGGCGCCCTTGCCGCTCCACTCCTTGACGTACTTGTAGGAGCGCAGGTCCTCGCCCCAGCCGCCGTCGTCGTTCTGCACGGACTCCAGCCAGGTCACGGCCCGGCGGATCGCCGGGTGCGAGGCCGGGAACCCGGCCGCCACCAGGGCGGGCACGACCGACCCGGTGCCGTAGACGTAGTTGACGCCCCAGCGCCCGAACCACGAGCCGTCCGGCTCCTGTTCGGCGAGCAGCCACTGGATGCCGCGCCGGGTGCGCGGGTCGTGGGCGAGGCCCTCGACGGCGAGCATCTCGACGACGTGCGCGGTGACGTCCGCCGACGGGGGGTCGATGACCTCGCCGAAGTCGCAGAACGGCAGCCGGTTGGGGAACGGGCTGGTGTTGTCGACGTCGAAGGCGCCCCACGCCCCGTTCTTCGACTGCATCCCGAGGTTCCAGCGCACCCCGCGCCCGATCGCCTTCTCCACCCGCTCCGGGTCGTGGTGCTTGACCCGGCGCAGCGCGAGCACCACCTCGGCGGTGTCGTCGATGTCGGGATAGTTGTCGTTGTGGAACTCGAACGCCCAGCCGCCGGGCGGCAGTTGGGGCCGCCTGACCGCCCAGTCGCCGGGCCGGACGATCTCCTCGCCGAGCATCCAGTCCGCGGCCTTGACGAGCTGCGGATGGTCGGCCGGCACCCCCGCGTCCACGAGCGCGATGGTCGCCAGGCAGGTGTCCCAGACGGGCGACTGGCAGGCCTCGATCATCCGGGCCCCGTCCTCGCGCCAGACGGCGAAACGGTCCAGCGACGCCAACCCCTCGCGCATGACGGGGTGTTCGAGGTCGTAGCCGAGCAGGTGCAGGGCGATGACCGAGTACACCGCCGGGGGCTGGATGCCGCCCCAGCAACCGTCGTTCTCCTGTCGCTCGATGATCCAGCGCGCGGCACTGTTCATGGCGGCCTTGCGCAGCCTGCGCGGGGCGACCTTGCGCAGCTGGTGCAGCGCCTTGTCGAGCCGCTGGAAGGCACCGTCCCAACTGGCCGTCGGCGCAAGGGGCTTGGGCGGGTTGGGATGGGCCGGGTCGGTGTGCAGTTCGTCGAGCGCGAAGGGCGCGGGCCGTACCGGACGCTTCGCGGAGACGATCGTCAGCGGGACGATGGTCTGCCGGGCCCAGCACCCGAAGTCGTAGATGTTGAGCGGGAACCACTTGGGGAAGTAGATGAGTTCCGGCGGGAGTTCGGGCAGGTCCTCCCACTTCCACCAGCCGAACAGGGCCAGCCAGATCCGGGTGAAGACCCGGGCGGCGGCGATGCCGCCCTGCTCGCGGATCCAGGCGGAGGCCTTGGCCATGTGCGGTGCGTCCGGCGCGTCGCCGGCCAGGCGGAGGGCGACGTACGCCTCGACGGTGGCGGAGAGTTCGCCCGGCGCGCCGTAGAAGGTGCCCCAGGTGCCGTCCTCGCGCTGCTCGCCGCGGATGAAGAGGGCGGCGGCGTGGGTGGTCGGCTCGTCGCGGATGCCCAGGAACTGACGGAGCAGCAGGTCCTCGGCGTCCATGGTGACGTTCGTCTCGAGGTCGCCCTTCCACCAGCCCTGGGCGTCCTGCTTCGCCAGCAGGAAGTCGGTGGCGCGCTGGGTCGCGCGTACGGCGGCTTCGTGCACCCCGGCCGCCACGGGGTTCTCGGTGTCGCTGGCCGCGGCTGCCCGGGGCGGGACCGCCCCGGCGCTTCCGTCGGTCGTCGCTGTCATGGCTTCCCCTTCGTGCAGTGCTCCAAGTAGTGCGTCTGCTGTGGGTCCGCCGTCGGCCGGTGCGCTTCTTCCAGCGGCACCGGCCGGCGACTACGCGAGGGCTATTCGACCGATACTGATCATCTCTTTTCGCCCGGTGGTGATCATCTCTTCCGTACGACGACGAAGTCGGCGAGCGCCGTGAACTGAGCCCGCACCCGGTCGGGCATGTCGACGGCGTCGAGGGCCTCGACGGCGATGGCGTGCTGACGGCGCGCCTCTTCGGCGGTCCACTCGCGGCCGCCCGCCTCCTCGATGAGGGCGGCGCGGGCCGCGAACTCCTCCTCGGAGAAGTTCGCGAAGTCGCTGCTCTTGGCGTCGGCGGCGAGGATCTCGCCGAGCCGCTCGGAGGCGGACCCGCCTGCCGCGAGCGCGGCCACGACCGGCAGGGACTTCTTGCGCTGGCGCAGGTCGCTCCAGGTCTGCTTGCCGGTGGAGACCGGGTCGCCCCAGATGCCGAGGAGGTCGTCGACGGCCTGGAAGGCGAGGCCCAGGTGGTAGCCGTACTTCTCCAGGGTGTCGGCCGTACGGTCGTCCGCGCCGCCGAGCACGGCGCCGATGGAGCTGGCGCAGGCGAGCAGGGCGCCGGTCTTGTTGCCCTCCATCTCCAGGCACTCCTCGACACTGACGCGGTCGCGGTGCTCGTAGGAGATGTCCTGCGCCTGGCCGTCGATCAGGGCGCGGGTGGCGGTGGTCAGGCGGCGGGCGGCGCGGCCTGCCTCGACGGTGCCGAGTTCCAGCAGGACCTCGTTGGCCAGGGCGAACAGGGCGTCGCCGACGAGGATGGCCTGGGCGGGGCCGTGCACCTTCCAGACGGTGTCGCGGTGGCGGCGCTGTTCGTCGCCGTCCATCAGGTCGTCGTGCAGCAGCGAGAAGTTGTGGACGAGTTCGACGGCGACGGCGCCGGGGATGCCGACCTCGGGCGCGGCGCCGGTGACCTCGGCGGAGAGCACCGCGAGGGCGGGGCGTACGGCCTTGCCGCCGTCGCCGGCCGTGGGGTTGCCGTCGGCGTCGATCCAGCCGAAGTGGTAGGCGGAAACGGTGTCCATGGGAGGGGCCAGGCGGTCGATCGCCGCCCGCAGTACCGGTGTGGCCAGGGTCCTCCCGCGCTCCAGGAGCGCGGTCACGTCCACCGCGGTCTCTCGAGCGGCCTTCTCGGCCGGGGGCACAGTGGGCACGGTCTCTCCTCTTGTTGCGGTACCGGGGGTGCGGGGGCCTGCCGCCGTGTGCTGGTTCAGCATCACGCCGCCTCCTCTACGTCGAAGAGGTGACCGGGGCGGGGCCGGCCCAGGGCGCTCAGCGCGGCACCGGCCGCACTCACGCCACTGCGGACCGCACTCTCCATGGTCGCGGGCCACCCTGTGGCGGTCCACGCTCCGGCCAGGTAGAGGCCGGGGACTTTGGTACGGGCGCCGGGCCGCAGCCGCCCGACGCCAGGGGTGGGAGCGAACGTCGCGGTGCGCTCCCGGGTCACGAAGAAGTCCTTCACCTGTGCATCGCGCGCCCTGGGCAACAGCCGCTCCAGCTCGGGCAGATACCGCTCGCGCAGTGCGGCGACCGGCTCATCGATCTCGTCCTGCGCGGCCGACTGGGACAGGGCGAGGTACTGCCCGTCCCGCAGCCCGGACGCGTCGGTCCGGTCGAACACCCACTGCACGGGCGTGCCGAGGGCCGCGAAGAACGGCCGGCTGAGCACTTTCCGGTCGTACACCACATGGACGTTGAGGATCGGCGCGGTACCGATCTCCAGCAGCTGTTCGGGGGCGTCGAGGGCACCGTCGGGCAGCAGGTCGTACGCCTCGCGCTGGGCCACGGCGAGCACGACCGTGTCCGCCTGAAGCGTCTCGCCGGGAACCTGAACGCTCCAACGTCCGTTCTCTTCAGGGGAGATGGAGGTGACGCGTGTACGGACCTCGGTACGGACGCCCGCGGAGTCGAGCGCCTTGCGGGCCAGCCGGTCATGCAGTTCGCCCAGCGGGACGTGCGCCCAGCCGATGTCGGCCGCGCCCGGGTCGGACAGCAGACCGGTCTTGAACACCATCGCGGCGAGCCCCAGCGAGGCGTCGCCCGCGACCGCGTTGAGGGTGGCGACCCCGACCAGGTCCCACAGGGCCTCGACGGCACGCGCCGACTGACCGTGCGCGGCCAGCCAGCTGCCGAAGTCCTGGGCGTCCAGGCTCGGATCGGCGAGGTCGAGCCCCTTGAGCGCGAGCGCGGCCCGGCCGACCTTGGCCCGCTCGGCGAGCGACAGATGCGGATACGTCGCCAGACTCCGGCCCAGGTGCAGGGGTACGGGCAGTTCGTCGCGCCGCAGCCTGCCGAGCCGCCGCCCCTCGGGCCGCGCGATGTCGAGTACGGGCACGTCGAGACGATCCTGCAGCGGCGCCAGCGCCGTCCCCTCGATACGGTCGAGGAACCAGCGGTAGGCGGTGCAGCAGCGCAGGTAGACGTGCTGGCCGTTGTCGACGGTGAGTTCGCCGCGCTGGAAGGAGAAGGCCAGGCCACCCAGTCTCGGCCTGCCCTCGATCAGGGTGACGCGCACTCCGGCGTCGGCGAGAGCGAGCGCGGCGGTGATGCCGGCGAGCCCGCCGCCGATCACGACGGCGTCTCTCCCGGAGCGTCCCGGGATGTCCGCGAGTGACCCTTCGGACCCCATGCCGTCGGTCATCGTGCACCCTCCCGTGCGCGACCGCCGAGCCGGTGCTTGAACGCTGCACGGCCGGTCGTCTCAGTCAGGGACGCGACCCGGGCGCGGAGGGTTGCCCGCCGCTTTTCGCCGGTGGCATCACCTTGGACCGGAATGTCCATCAGGCCCGCCTCCTGACGGTACGACGGGTCACATGCCGGGCGTCCAGACCGCTCAGGCCACGCACGGCGACGTACGCCTTCTCGCGCCCCGGCAGGGAGACCCGGCCGCGCAGCACGGCCTCGGGGTCGCGCTCGATGCGGTCGAGGAGGCGGCGGTAGATGCCGGCCATGGCGGCGACACAGGCACCGCTGCGCCGGTCCAGCATGGGGAGCAGCCGGTAGCCCTCGGCGAAAAGGGCGCGGGCCCGACGCACTTCGAAGTGCACGAGGCCCGCGAAGTCGGAGCCCTCCGGCGGGTTCGGCCCGCTGAAGCCGACCGAGCAGCCGAACTTGGCGAGGTCGTCGGAGGGCAGATAGGTGCGCCCCCCTACGGCGTCCTCGCGGACGTCGCGCAGGATATTGGTGAGCTGCAGCGCGAGCCCGAGCGTGTCGGCGTACTCCGACGCGCGCTCGGCGCCGCGCGCCCCGGGTTCCGTGCCGAACACACCGAGCGAGAGGCGACCGATGGCGCCCGCGACGCAGCGGCAGTAGACCTTGAGGTCGTCCCAGGTCTCGTAGGTCTCGCCGCGCACGTCCATCAGGACGCCGTCGATGAGCTCGTCCAGGCCGCCGAGCGGGATCGGGAAGGTGTCGGCGGCGTGCGCGAGGGCGACGGCCACGGGGTCGACCTCGTCCTCGTCGACCGCCCGGTCGCGGATCCGGGTCAGCAGCTCCCGGGTGTCCTCGAGCCTGGCGATCTTGACCTCGGTGGTCAGCGCACCGTCGCCGATGTCGTCGACGCGGCGCGAGAACGCGTAGAGCGCCGACATCGCGCGGCGCTTGGGCGTCGGCAGCAGCCTGATGCCGTAGGCGAAGTTACGGGCCTGCTGTCCGGTGACGGCCTCGCAGTAGCTGTAGGCGGCGAGTACCGGTGCGGACGCGTGTGGTTCTGACTCCACGGTCCGGATCACCCCTCTCCTCGCAGAGTCACGCCCGCCTCACGCAGCAGCTGGAGCTTGCTGGCCTTGGGCGGGCCGGGAAGTACGTCGTATTCGGCGGCGGCGATCGCACGGATCGCCGCCCTTCCCCCCGCCACGAAACCCGCGAGCAGCAGCTTGAGCCTGCCGTGGACGCTACCCACCAGGGGGGTGCCTTCATTCAGGAGGTTCTGGGCACGTTCCGCTTCGTATGCAACCAGTGCGCGCACCGATGCGCCTGCTGTTTTTACCGCGAGATCGGTTTCCTCGACGTGAAAACGCTTCATGTCGTCCGCCGGCAGATAGATCCGGTCACGACCGAGATCCTCGGCGACGTCCTGAAGGTGTTCGACGATCTGCAGCGCCGTGCACACCGCGTCGGAGCGGCGGATCCGCTCGGGGGTCTCGGTGCCGGTGATGGCGAGGACGAGACGGCCGACCGGGTTGGCGGACAGTTCGCAGTAGGCAAGAAGATCGTCGTAGGTCTCGTACCGCCTCACGAGCTGGTCCTGGCGGTTGGCGGCGATCAGGCCGAGGAAGGGCTCGGGGGTCAGCGAGCGGCGGCGGACGGTCGGCTGCAGACGACGCAGCAAGGGGTGGCGCGGGGTGCCGTCGAAGACACGGCGCAGATCGGCCTCGAAGGCGTCGAGGAGGACGAGAGGGTCGTCGGCACCCTCGGACGACACGCCGAGCAGACGGGCGTCGGCGCCGCCCGGAGCGAGATCGCCGTCGCCGATGTCGTCGACCAGGCGGGCGAAGCCGTAGACGGCCATGAGGTCGGTGCGCCAGGCTCTGGGCAGGAAGAACGGCGCCACGGGGAAGTTCTCCGCGGCGGCCTTGTCGAGGGTGCCGCGCTCCGGATCACCTGTGCGCGCGCTTGGTCCCGTCACCGCGGGCTGCCCGGCGCGGGGACGGCACATGCTGCGTGGAGCTGGGGAGTTTCCGTAGCCATTGCCGTCACATCTCCCGTTCTACACCGCAGACCCAATGCACACTATTTCGGACACGCCGCCCGGCCGTCCGCGCCGCAGCCCAGGGAGAGGGGTGTCGCGCCTTATCGCCCCACTTGCCGCGTTTCGGTACCGGTACAGCTTACGTTGTACAACGGGGCGCGACCCGTGCGGGTGTCCTGCACATCACAACAACACACCGATTGTCGTCAAGATTCCTACGGTCGGCCGGAGTTGACGTTTCCTTTGCAGAAGCGGGGCCCCGCCGGGGCAGTTCCGGCGGGGCCCTGGGAAGCGTGCTGGGCCGTACGGCCCATGTCCGGGTGGACTACTTGCCCGTGAACTTCTCGTACTCCTTGAGGACCTCGTCCGTGGGGCCGTCCATCCGCAGCTCGCCGCGTTCCAGCCACAGGACGCGGTTGCAGGTGTCGCGGATCGACTTGTTGTTGTGACTGACCAGAAACACGGTGCCGGCTTCCTTGCGCAGCTCGCGGATGCGTTCCTCTGAGCGCTTCTGGAACTTGCGGTCGCCGGTGGCCAGCGCCTCGTCGATCATGAGGACGTCGTGGTCCTTGGCGGCGGCGATGGAGAAGCGCAGCCGGGCAGCCATGCCGGAGGAGTAGGTGCGCATCGGCAGGGTGATGAAGTCGCCCTTCTCGTTGATGCCGGAGAAGTCGACGATCTCCTGGTAGCGCTCCTTGATCTGCTCGCGGGTCATGCCCATGGCGAGCCCGCCCAATATGACGTTGCGCTCGCCGGTCAGGTCGTTCATCAGGGCCGCGTTCACGCCCAGCAGCGAGGGCTGGCCGTCGGTGTAGACCTTGCCCTTCTCGGGCGGGAGCAGGCCGGCGATGGCGCGCAGCAGGGTGGACTTGCCGGAGCCGTTGGAGCCGATCAGGCCGATGGCCTCGCCGCGGTAGGCGACGAAGGAGACGCCGCGGACGGCGTGCACCTTGCGTACGCCGCGCTCCTCGCCGCGCTTCATGATGCGGCTGAGGGCGGCGGTGGCGCTGCCCTTGCCGGTCTTGGCGCCATTGACGCGGTAGACGATGTGCAGCTCGTCCGCGATGACGGTGGGGATGTGGGCATCCGTCCTGTGCTCAGCCACGGCCGTACCTCTCCTCCGCCTTCCAGAAGTACACGAAGCCGCCGACGGCGAACAGCAGGGCCCAGCCGAGCGCGGCAGCCCAGACGTGGTCGGGGAGGTTCTCGGAGCCGTAGCCGTCGATGAGGGCGAAGCGCATCAGGTCCATGTAGATCGCGGCCGGGTTCCACTGCAGGACGGTCGCGATCCACTCCGGCCGGTCCTTCAGCATGATCGGGATGGAGAACATCACGCCGGACGCGTACATCCACGTACGCATCACGAACGGCATGAGCTGGGCCAGGTCCGGGGTCTTGGCGCCCGCACGGGCCATGATCATCGCAAGGCCGGTGTTGAAGAGGAACTGCAGCACCAGCGCCGGCACGATCAGCAGCCAGGACAGGCGCGGGTAGCTGCCGAAGCCGACGGCCACCACGAACAGCACGATCATCGAGAACAGCAGCTGCTGGAGCTGCTGGAGCGCGAAGGAGATCGGCAGCGAGGCGCGCGGGAAGTGCAGTGCGCGGACCAGGCCGAGGTTGCCGGAGATCGCGCGCACGCCCGCCATCACCGAGCTCTGGGTGAAGGTGAACACGAACACGCCGGTGACGAGGAACGGGATGTACACCTCGCGGTCCATGCCGCGGTCTGCCTTGAGGATGAGGCCGAAGATGAAGAAGTACACCGCCGCGTTCAGCAGGGGCGTGGCCACCTGCCAGAGCTGTCCGAGCTTCGCCTGGCTGTACTGGGCGGTCAGCTTCGCCCGCGAGAACGCGAGGATGAAGTGCCGCCGGTCCCAGAGCTGGCGGACGTACTCGAACAGCGAAGGGCGGGCACCGCTCACGGACAGCCCGTACTTGGCGGCGAGCTGTGCCGCCGTGAGGCCCTCGTCGGGCGACGGAGGCGCGCTCACCGCGACACCGCCGTCGTGCGTTGTCTCACTCACCAGTTGAAACTTTCGTCTTCGAGATGCGCAGCCTGTGCGGGCCTGGCATGAACCCTCGGACTCGGGTACAGCCCGGATACGGCCCGGTGGCTCTAAGGGTCGAGCTTGTCAGATGACGGGAGGTCGGCCCAGTCGAGTCAGCCGCCACACCGTACGCCACTTCATGGGCCTGCGGGGACCGCACGGGGTGGTCCAGCCTTCCCTGAATCCACCGAACCATGCCTTGAGGGCAGGCCGGGAAGGACGGCGCAGGAGGGTGAGCAGCATCCAGACGCCCAGATAGACCGGGACGAGGGGGGCGGGGAGGTTGCGGCGGGCGAGCCAGACGCGGTTGCGGGCGACCATGCGGTGGTAGACCGCGTGCCGGGAGGGCGCGGTCGTCGGGTGGTACAGCACCATGTCGGACCGGTAGTCGATCATCCAGCCCGCGTCGAGGGCCCGCCACGCCAGGTCGGTTTCCTCATGGGCGTAGAAGAACTCGTCCGGCAGCCCGCCGACCTCGGCGAAGACCTGGGTGCGGACGGCGTTGGCGCCGCCGAGGAAGGTCGTGACCCGGGAGGAGCGCAGCGGGTCGGAGGCACGCAGCCGGGGGACGTGGCGGCGCTGGGTGACGCCGGTGTCCGGGTCGGCGATGCGGAAGCTGACGATGCCGAGCTTCGGGTCGGCCTCGAAGGCCTGGCGGCACAGTTCGGCGGTGTCGTGGTGGGCGAGGAGGCCGTCGTCGTCGAGGAACAACAGTACGTCGACATCGCGCCCGCTGGGGCCGAAGGCCTCGATGCCGACGTTGCGGCCGCCGGGGATGCCGAGGTTCTCGGGCAGCTCGATCGTGCGGACGCCTTCGGGGACGTCGGGCACCGGGGAGCCGTTGCCGACCACGACGACCTGGACCGGGTCGCCGTCCTGCTTGGCGATCGAGTCGAGCAGGGCACGGAGCTCGTCGGGGCGGTTGCCCATGGTGATGATCACCGCGCCGACCTTCATGCCGCTCACTTCAGCCTGCTCGAGGCGAGGATGGACACGAGGTGCAGCAGGGTCTGCAACAGCGCGATGCCGGCCAGCACCGCGACGCCGAGGCGGGAGAAGAACAGGTCGCCGCGGACCTGGTCGAGGACCGCCAGGACCAGGATCAGCAGGGACGCCTCGATGCCGAGGACCAGACGGTGGAACTTGAGCGCGGCGGCCGCCTTGCGGGCCAGCGCCATGCCGGAGGAGCGCATCTCGGAGGCGGCCTCCTTGACCGGCGCCAGCCCGTTCTGGTGCCGGGCGACACCGACGAGGTCGGTCTCCGCCTTGATCAGGATCGCGCCGAGCGCGGCCAGCGTGCCGAGGAACGCCCACAGCCAGTCGATACGGCCGCTGCCCCACAGGTCGGCGGCGCGCAGGCCGAAGCCGACCAGTACCGCCGCGTCGGTCAGGTAGGCGCCGACGCGGTCCATGTAGACCCCGCCGAGCGAGTACTGCTTCCTCCAGCGGGCGATCTCGCCGTCGACGCAGTCCAGCAACAGGTAGAGCTGGACCATGACCACGCCGAGCACCGCCCCCGGGATCCCCGGCACCAGCAGTGCCGGGGCCGCGAGGACACCACAGACGGTCATCAGGTACGTGAGCTGGTTGGGCGTGACCCTGGTGTTCACCAGGTAGCGGTCGACCCGCAGGGACACCTCGCGCATGTAGAGGCGTCCCATCCAGTGCTCACCGCTGCGCCTGTCCTTCACCCCCGCGGGGTGAACGACGGGGCGGAGTTCAGCTACCGATGGCCTTGACATAGTCGGCGTAGATGTCCTTGATCTGGTCGGTGGTCAGGTCGAGGTGTTCGAGGATCGTGTAGCGGCCGGGCCGGGTCTGCGGGGCGAACTCGACGACGCGGACGAACTCCTCGTCCGTGAAGCCGATCTCCTCCGGCAGCACCGGGAGCCCGTGCCGACGCAGTACCTCGGCCATGTAGGCCGACTCCTCGTGGGCTCCGCGCAGGTACATCGCGAAGGCCGCGCCCAGACCGCACTGCTCGCCGTGGGCGGCCGCGCGTCTGGGGAACAGCAGGTCGAAGGCGTGGTTGATCTCGTGGCACGCGCCGGAGGACGGACGGGAGTCGCCCGACACCGACATGGCGATACCGCTGAGCACCAGCGCTTCGGCGAGCACCTGGAGGAACTCGGTGTCTCCTATGCCGCCGGGATGCCGGAGTACCGCCTCGCCCGCCTGACGGGCGATCGCGGCGGCGAGGCCGTCGATCTTCTCGCCGTTGACGCGGTGGGCGAGCTCCCAGTCCGCGATCGCGGAGATGTTGGAGATCGCGTCGCCGATGCCGGCACGCACGAAGCGGGCCGGGGCCTCGTGGATGACGTCGAGGTCGATGACGACCGCGATCGGGTTCGGCACCCCGTAGGAGCCGCGGCCCGCGTCGTTGTCGAGGGTGGCGACCGGCGAGCACAGGCCGTCGTGCGCGAGGTTCGTCGGTACGGCGACCAGGGGCAGGCCCACGCGCGCCGCGGCGAACTTGGCGCAGTCGATGATCTTGCCGCCGCCGAGCCCGACGACCGCGTCGTAGTGGCCGGCCTTTATGTCGCTCGCCAGCCGGACCGCGTCGTCGAGGGTGCCGCCGCCCACCTCGTACCAGCTGGCGCCGGGCAGCGCGGGAGCGAGCCGCTCCTTGAGCCGGGCGCCGGAACCGTTGCTGACCGCGACGGCCAGCTTGCCGGAGTGCGAGATGCGTTCGTCGGCGAGCACACCGCCCAGGTCGTCGAGGGCACCCGGGCGGATATCCACGACGACCGGCGAGGGAATCAGCCGGGTCAGTACTGGCACGCGATCTCCCGTCCGCGGGCGAGATCGTCGTGATTGTCGATCTCCACCCACTTGACGTCGCCGATCGGCGCCACGTCGATCCGGAAGCCGCGGTTCACGAGCTCCTGGTAGCCATGCTCGTAGAACTGCTGCGGGTCGGTCTCCCACACGGTCTTCAGGGCGTCGGCCAGCTCGGGGGCGGCGTCGCCCTCGATGAGGGTGACGCCGATGTACTCGCCGGTGGCCTCGGCGGGGTCCATCAGCTTGGTGATCTTCGTCATGCCCTTCTCGGGGTCGACGACGACCTTCATCTCCTCGTCGGCCAGGTGCTTGACCGTGTCCAGGGCGAGGATGATCTTCTTGCCGTCGCCGCGTGCGGCGAGCAGCGTCTTCTCGACGGAGACCGGGTGCACGGTGTCGCCGTTGGCGAGGATCACGCCGTCCTTGAGGGCGTCACGGCCGCACCACAGGGAGTAGGCGTTGTTCCACTCCTCGGCCTTGTCGTTGTCGATGAGGGTGAGCTTCAGGCCGTACTTCTGCTCAAGGGCTTCCTTGCGCGCGTAGACGGCCTCCTTGCGGTAGCCGACGATGATCGCGACCTCGGTCAGCCCGATCTCGGCGAAGTTGCCCAGGGTGAGATCGAGAACCGTGGGTTCGCCCTCTATGCCCGCGGGCCCCACCGGCACCAGAGCCTTGGGAAGGCTGTCGGTGTAGGGGCGCAGACGCCGTCCGGCGCCGGCCGCCAGCACGAGGCCGATCATGCGGGTTCTCCTTCATCGTGTACGGCGGGCGCCCCGGAGGACACCCAGAAGCGGATGCTCTCGACGAGCACCACCAGAGCCACGGCCACGGCCAGGGCCGTGAGCGCGACCTTGAACTGCGAGGCGGTGAGCGCGGCGGCCAGGACGGTGACGAGCAGCGTCCGCCCTTCGTGCCCTCCGATGACGCGCACCAGCCAGGCCGGGGACGCCCCGGCGTTGCCGCGGATGCGGTACACCGTGTCGTAGTGATGGTAGGCGACAGCCGCCACCAGGCCGAAAGCCGCAGGAAGGGCTCCGTTCACCCCGGCTTTGACCGCGAGGGCGAGCACGGTGCCGTATTCGGCCGCCCGGAAGAACGGCGGAACCAGCCAGTCCAGGGCGCCCTTGAGGGGCCGGGCGACGGCGAGCCCCGCGGTCACGACGTACACGAGCGCGGCGACGATCGGCCACGGTCCGCCGAAGTCGGTCAGCGCGGCCGCGGCGACGACCGCGGCGCCGCCGAGGAGGGCGACAGCCGGGACGGCGAAGCGGGGCAGCCGTCGCGCGGGGTTCTTGAAGGCCTTGGCGAGGCCTTGCGCGAGCGGCCCCGAGTCCGCGAGGTCGGCCAGCGCCTGCGCGGCCCGGTCGGTCCGCCGGGCCTTACGGGTCAGCGAGCGCAGCATGCGGCCCGCCGTGGTGTACGTCGCGGCGAAGGCGCAGCCGATGAGCAGCGCGTAGAAGGTGATCCGCGGAGTGGTGACCGCCGTCAGCACCGCGATCATCGCCCAGCGCTCGCCGATCGGCAGCACGATCATCCGGCGCACCCACACCGTCCAGCCGACGCTGTCGAGCTTGTCGGAGAGGGCGGCCGTGGGGCTGGTGTTGGCGGTGGCGTCGTGATTGGCCTCGTTGAAGGAGAAGTCGACGACGTGCCGACAGGTTTGCAGGACCATCGCGCCCAGCGCCAGCGCCCAGATGTCGTCGCCGCCCCGCGCGGCTCCCAGCGCGAGGCCTGCGTAGTAGGCGTACTCCTTGGCCCGGTCGAAGGTCGCGTCGAGCCAGGCGCCGAGCGTGGAGTACTGCAGGGAGTAGCGGGCGAGCTGGCCGTCGGTGCAGTCCAGCACGAACGAGAAGATCAGCAGGAGGCCGGCCGCGACGAAGCCGCCGCGGGTGCCGGTGGCCGCGCAGCCCGCCGCGATGAGCGCGGTGAGCAGGGAGGCGGTGGTGACCTGGTTGGGGGTCAGGCCCCGGCGGGCGCACCAGCGGGCGATGTAGCGGGAGTACGGGCTGATGAAGAAGGTGGTGAAGAAGCCGTCGCGGGACTTCACGGCCGACTTCAGACGTACCGCCTCGTCGTCGACGCCGGCGACGGCCTGCCGTGCCTCGTTGCGGGCCTGCGGGTCGGCCGGGACGGCGGCGACCAGGCTGCCGAGCTCGGGGTGGTGGACGTCGGTGCCGTCGTCGTCGAGGGCGGTGACGATGCGGTCGGCGAGGCTGTCGACGTCCCCCACGCTCGGCTTCGCTCGCGCGGGGGCACCCCCATCCACCGTGCCGCCGCCCGCGGAGTTCTCGCGGGCCATGGCGCGGGTCAGGGCCTGGCGGCCGGCCGGCTGGGCCGTCACGGCACCCGGGATCGCGGCCAGCGGGAAGCGGGGGTCGGTCATGCCGAGGCGCAGCGCGTGCAGGTGGCCGACGAAGCGGGCGTCGACCACGGCGACCCGCTGGTCACCGGGCACCTGGGCGAGGAGCGTCTCGGCGTCGGCGAGGTCGGCGGCGACCCGCACGTCGTAGCCGAGGGACCGCAGATCGCCCTCGATCGACGATCCGGGGACCGGCTGACCGGTGAGGATGGCGGTCGACAACCGAAACTCACTCCCTGGGTGCCGGCATGTCCGTGCCGGGCATGTACGTGGGTGGCAGCGCCCGTTGGCGGTGGCGGCCGGGCGGCGTGTCGGCAGAGGCTATCGGATGATTGGAAGCCAACGTTCACCGGCCGTTTGGCGAAGCGATCAACGTGGTTTGCCCAGAACTCTGCCGCGATCATCATCAGGGATTTCGGGGCCCGCCCACAAACTCGCGCCCGCAGACCGGGGCATCGAGGACATTGTGTGCCGCGCCGGTGCCTCGGCATAGGGTGGGCGACCATGACATGGCTGATCACAGGCGGAGCCGGCTACATCGGAGCACATGTGGCGCGGGCCATGACCGACGCCGGGGAGCAGGTCATCGTACTGGACGATCTCTCGGCCGGGTTTCCCGCGCGGCTCCCGTCGGACGTCACGCTCGTCGAGGGCTCTTCGCTCGACGGTGACCTGCTGAAACGGGTGCTGGCCGAGCACGCGGTGACGGGTGTGGTGCATCTCGCCGCGCGCAAGCAGGTCGGTGAGTCCGTGGCGCAGCCGACGCGCTACTACCGGGAGAACGTGGGCGGTCTCGCCACGCTCCTGGAGGCGGCCGCCGAGGCGGGGATCAAGCGGTTCGTGTTCTCGTCGTCCGCCGCCGTCTACGGCAACCCCGATGTGGATCTCATCACGGAGGACACCGGGTGCGCACCGGTGAACCCGTACGGCGAGACCAAGCTCGCCGGTGAGTGGCTGGTGCGGGCCACGGGCCGGGCGCACGGCATCGCGACCGTGTGCCTGCGCTATTTCAACGTCGCGGGCGCCGCCGCACCCGAGCTGGCGGACACCGGCGTCTTCAACATCGTCCCCATGGTCTTCGACCGGCTCACCCGTGACGAGGCCCCGCGGATCTTCGGCGACGACTATCCGACGCCCGACGGCACCTGCATCCGCGACTACATCCATGTCGCCGACCTCGCCGAGGCGCACCTGGCGGCGGCCCGGCGGATCACCGCGGCGGACGCGAGCGGCGATCTGACGGTCAACATCGGTCGCGGCGAGGGTGTCTCCGTCCGCGAACTGATCACCGTCATCGGCGAGGTCACCGGCGACCGCCGCCCCGCCGTCGTCGAGGCCCGACGCCCCGGGGACGTCCCGCGCGCGGTCGCCTCGGCCGCACTGGCCGCCGAGGAACTGGGCTGGACAGCTCGGCGCGGGGTACGCGAGATGGTCGAGTCGGCGTGGCAGGGGTGGCTGCTGCACCACGGCGGCCGGTCGAGCAACTGATCATGCAGGGCCCTGACCTGCGGATCGTTTCCGCAGGTCAGGGCACATGACAACGGTGTTCAGTGCCGCGTTGCCGGATACCCCCCGCCCGTAGTTCACTGTGATCCCGCACGGAAGTTCCGATCGTCGTACGGACCACAGAAGGGCGGCTTTCTCATGGGGGCTGGGCACGATCACGGACACGCGCACTCGCACGCGCCCACGACCGGCACAGCGGCGGCCGCGTATCGCGGAAGACTGCGCGTCGCGCTGTCGATCACGCTCGGCGTCATGGTGGTCGAGATCGTCGGCGGTGTGGCCGCCGACTCGCTCGCCCTGATCGCGGACGCGGCGCACATGGCTACGGACGCACTCGGCCTGGGCATGGCCCTGCTCGCCATCCACTTCGCGAACCGCCCGCCGAGCACGACGCGCACCTTCGGCTACGCCCGCGCGGAGATCCTCGCCGCCCTCGCCAACTGCCTGCTCCTCCTCGGCGTCGGCGGCTACGTCCTGTACGAGGCGATCCAGCGGTTCTTCACGCCCGCGGACACCGAGGGCGGCCTGATGATCGTGTTCGGTGCGATCGGCCTGGTCGCCAACATGATCTCGCTGACGCTGCTGATGCGGGGCCAGAAGGAGAGCCTGAACGTGCGCGGCGCCTTCCTGGAGGTGGCCGCGGACGCGCTCGGCTCGCTGGCGGTGCTGATCTCGGCGACGGTGATCCTGGCCACCGGCTGGCAGGCCGCCGACCCGATCGCCTCGCTGGTCATCGGCCTGATGATCGTGCCGCGCACCTTCAAGCTGCTGCGCGAGACCCTCGACGTCCTGCTGGAGTCGGCCCCCAAGGGCGTCGACATGGCTCAGGTGCGGGCCCACATACTCGCTCTGGACGGCGTCGAGGACGTCCACGATCTGCATGCCTGGACCATCACGTCCGGCATGCCGGTGTTGTCGGCTCACGTGGTGGTGCGCTCCGACGTCCTGAACGCGATCGGCCACGAGAAGATGCTGCACGAGCTCCAGGGCTGCCTCGGCGACCACTTCGACGTGGAACACTGCACCTTCCAGCTGGAGCCGGTCGGGCACGCGGAGCACGAGGCCCGGCTCTGTCACTGAAACAACTGAAACAACCGTACGGTCCGATAAAACGCCAGTACGGACGGAATGCAGCGATCCGGTGGTCGGTTGCGTCCTCATGCCCACAGCGCCCCCGCCGACGGTTCCGTGCCCGCCGCGCCGGGCACGATCAACTGCCGGGAGTGCCGGATTCGTACGGCACACTTGGGGCGCAAGACCGATGCGAAGGATGGGTATGCCGATCACACCTGCGACCGCGACGCACAGTCCGTCGAACGGCGCCGCAGACGCGATTTTGCTGGAACTGGTCGACGAGAACGGTGTGACGATCGGCACCGCGGAGAAGCTCGCCGCCCATCAGCCGCCGGGGCAACTGCACCGCGCCTTCTCCGTGTTCCTCTTCGACGAGCACGGCCGGCTGCTGCTCCAGCAGCGGGCGCTCGGCAAGTACCACTCCCCCGGCGTCTGGTCCAACACCTGCTGCGGCCACCCCTACCCCGGCGAGGCGCCCTTCGCGGCGGCGGCACGGCGGACGCATGAGGAACTCGGTGTCTCCCCGTCGCTGCTCGCGGAGGCGGGCACGGTCCGCTACAACCATCCGGACCCGGACTCGGGCCTGGTGGAGCAGGAGTACAACCACCTCTTCGTCGGCATGGTGCAGTCCCCGCTGCGGCCGGACCCGGAGGAGGTCGGCGCGACCGCCTTCGTGACCTCCGCGGAGCTGGCGGAGCGCCACGCGAAGGACCCCTTCTCGTCCTGGTTCATGACGGTGCTCGACGCGGCCCGCCCCGCGATCAGAGAGCTGACGGGCCCGTCGGCCGACTGGTGACGGGAACTACGGCTACGGGAACTAGGGCACGCGCACGGGTTTGAGCGGGACGGCGGCCCAGATCACCTTGCCGCCGCTCGCCGTGTGCTCGACGTCGCACACGCCACCCGCCTCCCGCGTGACCTCGCGCACCAGGAGCAGGCCGCGGCCGCCGGTCCGGCCGTGGTCCGCCTCCAGGGCGGTCGGGCGGTACGGGTGGTTGTCCTCGACGGACACCCGCAGCCACTCGGCGCCGACGGCGACCTCCACGGCGAGCATCGGCGACAGCAGCGCCGCGTGCCGCACGGCGTTGGTGACCAGCTCCGAGACGATCAGCAGCAGTCCCTGGACCAGGTCGTCCGAAACCGGCACACCCTGGCGGTACAGCAGGTCCCGTACGGCGTGCCGCGCCTGCGGGACGGAGGCGTCGACGGCGGGAGCGGTGAACCGCCAGACGCCCTCGTACGGCAGTGGATTCGGCGGCCGCTGACCGAAGGGCTCGTCCGCGCCGCCTGCTGGGCGTGGGCCGGACCCGCGCCCGTGGTTCTCCATCGTCCGGTCGCCACCCTCGCGCTCGATTGTCACCACACGTCGAGTGTTGGTAACGCGCAGGTCCGGACCGTAGAGCTGAACACAAGTCAGCAGGTATCGAGCGTTTCTGATCGTTGGCGTATGACACCGTCAGATGTGGGACCGCTCCTGTCCCGCTCGTGCCGCCTTGGCGAACTATTCGGGTTGTACGGGTTTGGCGGGCACCCTTCTTGATCGGCCGTTCGGTGCGGGCGGATAGCATCCGGGCCATGGAGCCCCAGCTGCTGCACAGCGTCGCCGACTCGGTCGCCACCGTCGTCATCCACCATCCGGCCAAGCGCAACGCGATGACGGCCGCGATGTGGCGGGCGCTGCCGCCGCTGCTCGGCACGCTGGCCGCCGATCCGGCCGTACGGGCGCTGGTGCTGACCGGTGAGGGCGGGACGTTCTGCGCGGGCGCCGACATCTCGACGCTTCAAGGGTCCCCTCAGGAGGCGCAGGGGCTGGCCGTGGCCGCCGAGGAGGCGCTGGCCGCCTTCCCTAAGCCGACGCTGGCGGCGATCCAGGGGCACTGTGTGGGGGGCGGTTCGCAGCTGGCGGCGGCCTGTGATCTGCGGTTCGCCGAGGAGGGGTCGCTGTTCGGGGTGACGCCGGCGAAGCTCGGGATCGTGTATGCGGCGTCCTCCACCCGGCGGTTGGTGTCGCTGGTGGGGCCGGCGACCACCAAGTACCTGTTGTTCTCCGGCGAGTTGATCGACGCGGAGCGTGCGCTGCGTACGGGACTGGTGGACGAGGTGCTGCCGGAGGGCGAACTCGGCAAGCGGGTCGCGGAGTTCACCCGGATCCTGGCATCGCGCTCGCAGCTGACACAGGCCGCGGCGAAGGAGTTCGCCGACGGGCGCACGGACCGGGACGCGCACTGGAGCGAGCAGGCGCGCGGCAGCGGCGACGCCGCAGAGGGGGTCGCCGCGTTCCTGGAGCGCCGTCAGCCGCGGTTCACGTGGTCGGTTCCTGGCCGAGGATGAACCGGCTCATCGACCGGAGCATCTCGACGACGTCCGCGGGCGCCTTGTGCGGGGCTCCGGCGTCGTAGGGCGGCTGCGGGTCGTACTCGATCCCCAGCTGTACGGCCTGGGCGACGAAGTCCCCCGCGAGGTGGCCGAGCAGGGCGAGCCCCATGTCGATGCCGGAGGAGACGCCGGCCGCCGTGACGTACTTGCCGTCGGTCACCACCCGCTCCCCCGTCGGCTCGACGCCGAACTTCCGCAGCTCGTCGAGGGCCAGCCAGTGCGAGGTCGCACGACGCCCTTCGAGGAGGCCCGCGGCGGCGAGCAGCAGGGAGCCGGTGCACACGGACGTCGTCCAGGTGCTGGTGGCGTCGGCGGCGCGGATCCAGTCCAGGAGAGCCTTGTTCTCCATCTGCGGGGTCTGTCCGGGGCCGCCGGGGACGACCACGACGTCGGGGTTCGGCACCTCGGCCAGGGTCTTGTCGGCGATCAGCGCGAGATTCCCGCTGTCGCTGCGGACGGGGCCCCTCTCCTCGGCGACGAAGACGAGCTCGCAGTCCGGCAGCCGGCCGAGGGTCTCGTACGGCCCGACGGCGTCGAGGGCGGTGAAGCGGTCGTAGAGGACGATCGCGAACTGCATGGTGGGCCCTTCAGTGCGTTGAGGTCGGATGGAAGCGGCGGCGGTACTCGGAGGGGGCCGCGCCGAGGGTCCTGACGAAGGCGCGGCGCATCGCCTCCGGGGTGCCGTAGCCGCTGGTGCGGGAGATCTCCTCGATGCCGTCGGCGGTGTCCTCCAGGAGCCGGCGGGCGTGTTCGAGGCGGACGCGGTCGACGTAGCGGCCCGGGGTCATGCCGGTCTCGGTCTGGAAGGCGCGGGCGAAGTGGCGGGGCGAGAGGCGGGCGCGGGCGGCCAGCGCCTCCACCGACAGGTCCTCGCCGGGATGCTCGCTGATCCACTGCTGGACCTCGCGCAGGGGTTCGCGCCGGGCGGTCTGGGCCGCTAGCTGGGCGCTGAACTGGGCCTGGTTCCCCGGCCGCCGGAGGAAGACGACCAGGTGCCGGGCGATGGCGAGGGCCGCGTCCCGGCCGAGGTCCTCCTCCACCAGGGCGAGGGCGAGGTCGATGCCCGCGGTGACGCCGGCGGACGTCGAGACGTGTCCGTCGCGCACGTAGATCGGGTCGGGGTCGACCTCGACGGCCGGGTGGTCGCGGGCGAGCTTGTCGCAGTACGCCCAGTGGGTGGTGGCGCGGCGGCCGTCCAGGAGGCCCGCCTGGGCGAGCCGGATCGCGCCGGTGCACACCGAGACCAGCCGCTCCACCCGCGGTCCGTGCTCGCGCAGCCAATCGGTGAGCTGCGTGTCCGGACGCCGGGTGCCCTGGCCGCCCGGGACCAGCAGGGTGTGCAGCTCGTCGCTGTCCGCGAGCGATTCATCGGGTACGACGGTCAGGCCGCTGGAGGTGCGCACGGGGGCGCCGTCCAGCGAGGCCGTACGGATGCGGTACGTGCCCGGGGTGTGCTGCTCGGCCCCCACGAAGACCTCCAGCGGGCCGGTGACATCGAGGCTCTGCACACCGTCGAACAGGACGAGGAGAACGGTTCGCTGCGCCATGTGCTCGATTCTTCGGCACCCCGAGAACGGCCGCAATGACGTGCCCCCCACCTTTTCTGCCATGCTCCACGCACCCGGGCAGAGGACGTACCAAGCGGTTGGTAATCTCCGGCCATGACTACTGCCGCCCTCGAACCCCGCGCCGGTCGCCGCTGCCACAACATGCTCAACTCCCTGCACGCGACGTCCTACTTCGCCCCCGAGCTGGGCAAGGAACTGGCCGCCCTCGGGATCACCCACCCCAGGGCCGTCAACTTCGCGGTACGGGCCGCCGCGCTGGGTCCGGTCGGTGCGGGCGCGGTGACGGCGACGTTCTACAACTACAAGCACGAGCTGGTGGCCAGGCACGTACCCGCGGTCTGGGCGATCGCCTCACCCGAGGACGTGCTGGCGGCACGCGCGCGTGCGGTCGACGCGGCGCTGCGGCGACTGCTGGGCGAGGAGGCGGTGGCGTCCGCGGAGATGGCGGAGGCCTCGCGGCTCGCGCTGCGGGCGACCGAGGCCTGTTCTCGCAGTGCACGCCCGCTGTACTCGGCGCACGCGGACCTGCCGGTCCCCGAGGAGCCGCACCTGGCCTACTTCCACGCCACCACGCTGCTGCGCGAGCACCGGGGTGACGGGCATCTCGGCGTGCTGATGTCCGCGGGGCTCGACGGTCTGGAGGCGGTGGTGACGCACACCGCGACCGGCAAGGGCATGGCGCCGAAGTGGGTGTTCTCCAGCCGTGGCTGGACCCAGGAGGACTGGGACGCGGCCTCCGGCCGACTGCGCGCGCGAGGTCTGCTGGAGGACTCGGGCGACCTCACGCCGGAGGGCGTCGCCCTGCGCGAGGAGATCGAGTCCGAGACGGACCGCCTGGACCGGGCGCCGTACGAGCATCTCGGCGCGGAGGATGTCGCACGGCTGACGGAACTCGGTGCGAGGTTCGCGCGGGCCGCGGTGGCAGCGGGGGCGTTCCCGGCGGATCTGCTCGGCAAGGGCTGAAGCTCCCGGGAGGCACAGGCACGGACGGCCCCCTTGATCGGGTCCGCGCTGCATGGCGGACCCGCGCCGAGGTACCCGGTCCCCAACCGGCCGTCATGGCCGGACAGAAAGGGGAATCAAGTGTTCCGTGCAATCGCAGACGTGTTGCGGCAGATCGGTGGTGCGATCGCCACCGTCGTGACGCTGCCGTTCCGGGCGCTGGCCCGGCTCTTCGGCGGGGCGTCGGGCAGTACACGAAGCCGCAGGGTCTGAATCCGCCCCGCCACGACCGGCCGGGTTTCCGCCCTGATCCCCGGTTGTCGGTGCCACCTGCCACAATTGCCGCGCAACCTCAGTCAGAAGGCGGGAACGGGATCGTGACGACACCCCTCGTAGGGTCCATCGAAGGCAGGATCGCCGCGGAGCTCGGCGTACGGGAGCGGCAGGTGAAAGCTGCCGTGGAGCTGCTCGACGGCGGTTCGACGGTGCCCTTCATCGCCCGCTACCGCAAGGAAGCGACCGAGATGCTCGACGACGCGCAGCTGCGCACGATCGAGGAGCGGCTGCGCTATCTGCGGGAGCTGGAGGAGCGGCGGACGGCGATCCTCGACTCGGTGCGCGAGCAGGGCAAGCTGACCGCGGAGCTGGAGGCCCAGATCCGCGGCGCCGAGACCAAGGCGCGGCTCGAGGACATCTATCTGCCGTACAAGCCCAAGCGCAGGACCAAGGCACAGATCGCGCGTGAGGCCGGACTGGAGCCGCTCGCGGAGGGGCTGCTCAGTGACCCGACCGTCGACCCGACGGCCGCTGCCGCCGCCTTCGTCGACGCCGACAAGGGCGTGGCCGATCCGCAGGCCGCACTCGACGGGGCCCGGGCGATCCTCACCGAGCGGTTCTCGGAGGACGCCGACCTGATCGGCGAGCTGCGTGAGCGCATGTGGGTGCGCGGGCGGCTTTCGGCCAAGGTGCGCGACGGCAAGGAGGAGGCGGGCGCGAAGTTCGCCGACTACTTCGACTTCGCGGAACCGTTCACCGAGCTGCCCTCGCACCGCATCCTGGCGATGCTGCGCGGCGAGAAGGAGGAGGTCCTCGATCTCGTCCTGGAGCCGGAGGAGCCCACGGACGGTCCTTCGTCGTACGAGGGGATCGTCGCCGCCAAGTTCGCGATCGCCGACCGCGGCCGTCCCGCCGACAAGTGGCTCAAGGACACGGTCCGTTGGGCCTGGCGCACCCGGATCCTCGTCCACCTCGGCATCGACCTGCGGCTGCGCCTGCGCACGGCCGCCGAGGACGAGGCGGTGGGCGTCTTCGCAGCGAACCTGCGGGATCTGCTGCTCGCTGCTCCCGCCGGTACGCGCTCGACGCTGGGCCTGGACCCGGGCTTCCGTACGGGCGTGAAGGTCGCGGTGGTCGACGCCACCGGCAAGGTCGTCGCGACGGACGTCATCTACCCGCACGTCCCGGCGAACAAGTGGGACGAGGCGATCGCCAAGCTGGCCCGGCTGGCCAAGGAGCACGCGGTCGAACTGGTCGCGATCGGCAACGGCACGGCGTCCCGCGAGACCGACAAGCTCGCCGGTGAACTCATCACCAAGCACCCCGAGTTGAAGCTCACCAAGGTGATGGTGTCCGAGGCGGGCGCCTCGGTGTACTCGGCCTCGGCGTTCGCCTCGCAGGAGCTGCCCGACATGGACGTGTCGCTGCGCGGCGCGGTGTCGATCGCCCGCCGTCTGCAGGACCCGCTGGCCGAGCTGGTGAAGATCGACCCGAAGTCGATCGGCGTCGGGCAGTACCAGCACGACCTGTCCGAGGTGAAGCTGTCGCGCTCGCTGGACGTGGTGGTGGAGGACTGTGTGAACGGCGTGGGCGTGGACGTCAACACGGCGTCGGCCCCGCTGCTCGCCCGGGTCTCCGGCATCACCTCCGGGCTGGCGGAGAACATCGTGGCGCACCGGGACGCCAACGGCCCCTTCAAGTCGCGCACCCAGCTGAAGGGCGTGGCGCGGCTGGGCCCGAAGGCGTACGAGCAGTGCGCGGGCTTCCTGCGCATCCGCGGCGGCGACGACCCGCTGGACTCCTCCAGCGTGCACCCCGAGGCGTACCCGGTGGTCCGGCGCATGGTGAAGACCTCCGGCCAGGAGGTGGCCTCGCTCATCGGCAACACGGGCGTGCTGCGGTCGCTGAAGCCGAACGACTTCGTGGACGAGACCTTCGGTCTGCCGACCGTGACGGACATCCTCAAGGAGCTGGAGAAGCCCGGGCGCGACCCGCGGCCCGCCTTCAAGACGGCCACCTTCAAGGAGGGCGTCGAGAAGATCTCCGACCTGGCGTCCGGGATGGTCCTGGAAGGCGTCGTGACAAACGTGGCGGCCTTCGGGGCGTTCATCGACGTCGGTGTCCACCAGGACGGTCTGGCGCACGTCTCCGCGCTGTCGAAGACGTTCGTCAAGGACCCCCGTGACGTGGTGAAGCCCGGTGACATCGTCAAGGTCAAGGTCCTCGACGTCGACATCCCGCGCAAGCGGATCTCCCTGACCCTGCGCCTCGACGACGAGACGGCCCCGCAGGGGCAGCAGGGCGGGGGCGGCGGCGAGCGTCGGCAGCGGGGCGGTCGGCCGCCGCAGCAGCGGCAGGGGCGCGGCGGCGGGGGTGGCGGCGGCTCGCGTCAGGCGCCGCCGCCGGCCAACAGCGCGATGGCCGACGCGCTGCGCCGGGCGGGTCTGGTCGACAAGAAGCAGGGCAAGCGCTGATCCACGACACGGGCCCGGACTCTCCGGTGGGACACGGAGGCTCCGGGCCGGTTCGTCCCTAGCGGCTGTCTGTCACCGCCGAGTCGGCGGAGGGCGTGCGCCGGCTCGATCTACGGCATGACGGAGCGGGCGGCTGGACTGCGCAACGTGCCGCAGCACCGGTGTTGCAGTAGCACGGACGGCTGCCCGGCTCCGGGCGGGCGAAGCTGGACGCCCGATCCGCGTGCCGCCGCCGCTCAGGAGTGCCGATGCCGACCCCGCCCCGCCGCCGTACCCCGTTCGGGCCCCATCTCGGGGCGGTCTCCGTCTTCGCCGCCTGCCTGGCCCTGCTGTCCCCGGCAGCGGCGGAAGCCGCCACGCGGCCCGCCCGGAGTCATCGCCGTCCTCCGCGACGGCAGGCGCAGCCGGGTCGTCCGGGCCGGTGTCGCGGACCTGGAGACCGGCCGAAGGCCCGACCCGCACGACCACATGCCGATCGCCAGTGCGGCGAAGGCGTTCAGCGGCGCGGTGGCGCTGTCCCTCGTCGACCGCCGCTATCTGCGTCTCGACGACACCCTGCGCGAGCGGCTGCCCCGTCTGCCGCGGGCCTGGGGCTCCGTGACGCCACGCCGGCGCGCAGGCCCCGGCGTCCGTGGCCACCCTCAGCGCCGACCCCCGGCACCGCTTCGACTCCCGCCGACTGCTCGACTACGTCGCCGACCAGCCTCTGCGGTTCCGGCCCGGCTCCCGGTACCAGTACTCCAACTCCGACAACATCGCCGTCGCCCTGATGGCGGAAGCGGCGACCGGCGCTCGGTACGAGCGTCTGCTACCCGCATGCCGAGGCCCTGTCTGCACGGCTACGACGTGAGCCCGCCCTCGCCGCCGGAGGACGTCAGCGAGGTCCTCAGCATGTCCGGTGTCTGGGCGTCGGGCGGCGTTCGAGCCCGCCGGGCCGGGGCGCAACGACGCGGGCCTCGCCCTCTTCCGGTACACGAGCCGCTGTGGCGTGGTGCTGGGGCACACCGGCAACACCCTCGGCTACACGCAGCTGATCGCCGCCACACCGGACGGGCGCCGGTCGCTGACCTTCTCCGTCACGAGAACTTCGTCTGCGCGCTGCTGCGCTGACCGAGGACTGGGGCAAGGGACAGGGGCTGCCCCACACGCCCTAGCGTTCGGTCACCTTGCCGTCGGCGACCTCCAGGCGGCGGGTGACGTGGACCGCGTCGAGCATGCGCCGGTCGTGGGTGACCAGGAGCAGCGTGCCCTCGTAGGCGTCCAGGGCCGATTCGAGTTGCTCGATGGCCGGCAGGTCGAGGTGGTTCGTCGGCTCGTCCAGGACCAGGAGGTTGACGCCCTTGCCCTGGAGGAGGGCGAGGGCCGCGCGGGTGCGTTCGCCCGGGGAGAGGGTGGCCGCGGAGCGCAGGACGTGGTCGGCCTTCAGACCGAACTTGGCCAGGAGGGTGCGGACTTCCGCCGGTTCGGTGTCCGGGACCGCGGCGCAGAAGGCGTCCAGCAGGGACTCGTCGCCGTGGAACAGCTTGCGGGCCTGGTCGACCTCGCCGATCAGGACGCCGGAGCCGAGCGTCGCCTGTCCCGCGGTCAGGGGGATGCGGCCCAGCAGGGCGCCCAGCAGCGTCGACTTGCCCGCGCCGTTGGCGCCGGTGACCGCCACCCGGTCGGCCCAGTCGATCTGCAGGGACACCGGGCCGAGGGTGAAGTCACCGCGTCGTACCTCGGCGTCCCGCAGGGTCGCGACCACGGCGCCGGAGCGCGGGGCCGAGGCGATCTCCATACGCAGTTCCCACTCCTTGCGCGGCTCCTCCACGACGTCCAGGCGCTCGATCATGCGCTGGGTCTGGCGGGCCTTCGCGGCCTGCTTCTCGCTGGCCTCGCTGCGGAACTTGCGGCCGATCTTGTCGTTGTCGTTACTCGCCTTACGCCGGGCGTTCTTGACGCCCTTGTCCATCCAGGAGCGCTGCATCTGTGCCCGGTCCTGGAGGGCGGACTTCTTGTCGGCGTACTCCTCGTAGTCGTCGCGGGCGTGCCGGCGGGCCACCTCGCGCTCCTCCAGGTAGGCCTCGTAGCCGCCGCCGTAGAGGTTGATCTGCCGCTGGGCGAGGTCGAGTTCGAGGACCTTGGTGACCGTGCGGGTGAGGAACTCTCGGTCGTGGCTGACGACCACCGTCCCGGCGCGCAGGCCGCCGACGAAGCGTTCCAGGCGCTCCAGGCCGTCGAGGTCGAGGTCGTTCGTCGGCTCGTCGAGGAGGAAGATGTCGTAGCGCGACAGCAGCAGCGAGGCCAGTCCGGCGCGCGCGGCCTGGCCGCCCGACAGGGACGTCATCGGCTGGTCCAGGTCCACCGCCAGGCCCAGCGAGTCTGCGACCTCCTCGGCCCGCTCGTCGAGGTCGGCGCCGCCCAGTCCCAGCCAGCGCTCCAGGCTCGTCGCGTACGCGTCGTCCGCGCCCGGTGCCTCGTCGACCAGGGCCTGCGTCGCCTCGTCCATCGCCCACTGCGCCTCGGCGACTCCGGTGCGCCGGGCCAGGAACTCCCGCACGGTCTCGCCCGGGCGCCGCTCCGGCTCCTGCGGGAGGTGACCGACGGTCGCGGTCGGCGGCGACAGCCGCAGCTCACCCTCCTCCGGCGCGGTCAGCCCGGCGAGCAGCCTGAGCAACGTGGACTTGCCCGCCCCATTGGCCCCGACCAGGCCGATCACGTCTCCGGGCGCCACGACGAGGTCGAGCCCACTGAACAGGGAGCGGTCGCCGTGGCCGGCGGCAAGATTCTTGGCAACGAGGGTGGCGGTCACAGGGAGCGATCCTAATGGCCAGGCCGCCTCGACGCGTCAGCGTTTCCCGGCGCACAAGATCGCCGGGGGGCAACGCCCCTAAAGGGGCGCGGGGCTGTATCGATATGCGGCTCCGCCGCGTGGGCGCGACCAGCCACAACGAATCCGCAGACAACCGACGGCATAAAGCGGCACCCACCTCATCGCGCCACCTAGCGGAGCGCGACCGCCTCCACCAGCACACTCCCCGACGTCCGCGCCACCAGGAACGACTCCCCCTTCACCGCCTTCGCGTCCAGCGCGATGCGATGCCGGCCGGCTTCCAGGATGCCGTCGAAGACCTCATGGACGTGGGTGCGGTACAGCCGGTCGAGGCGGTACGCGGTGAGGCGGACCCGGCAGGGTGAGGTGACCTCGACGCCCGCCTCGCCGTCGGCGGCCACCAGGCGGGTCAGGCGGCGCTGTTCGGCAGGGCTGCGGTCCAGGGCGTGTTCGATCTGCGCGACCAGCAACGGCACGATCGGCGCGAGACCGTCGACGTACGCCACGTCGACGCCGGCATCCGCGAAGGTGCGGCGTACGGCGGCGCGCTGCTCCTGTCCGATCGCCCGTCCGAAGGCGACGGCGCCGTAGGCGCGCAGTTCGTCGGCGGGGACGCCGCCCACGTCATGGGTGATGTCGGCACCGATGCCGATGGTGCGCAGGGCGGCGGCGAGCTTGGCCAGGAGCGCGACGCGGGCGCCGATGAGGAGAACCCGGCGGCGCGGCGCCTCGGAGTCGCCGTCGAGCAGGGAGCCGAGCGCCGTCCGGTACTCGGCACCCTGGAAGCGGAAGGGCCCGATGCCGTGGTAGCCGTTGAGCTCCAGGTCGGCGTGTTCGTCCGTCTGCCAGGCGAAGTCCCGCCAGATGTAGTCGTCGCCGTCCTTGTCGATGAGTGCGGTGACGGCGCCGCAGGCGAGGTCCTCGCAGTCCGGGCAGCCGTAGATGACGTACCGGCCGCCGGGAAGCGGAGCCTCCGCCTCCAGGAGCAGGCTGCGGACCTGGGCGGTGAAGATGGCGGGCGGGACGTCGGAGGCGAGCGGGGAGACGGCGTCGAGGTCGGAGAGCTGGAACAGCAGCGGGCGCCCGTCGACGATGAAGTCCACGAAATCCCGGTGCACCTGGTAGTCACCGTTGGCGAGGACGCCACCGGCACGCATCGCCGGTGCCAGGCCGAAGGTCGCGTACTCGGCAGACATGCTGTGAGTATCCCCAGGACGGGACCGATATGAGCGCGGCATGACATATTCCGCTAACGTCCCGGCATGGGGAGCGAACAGGCGGACGATGTCGTGGTCGTCGGCGGCGGTGTCATCGGGCTGACCACGGCCCTGGTCCTGGCCGAACGCGGCGTACGCGTGCGGGTCTGGACGCGGGACCCCGTCGAGGGAACCACCTCGGCTGTTGCGGGGGCGCTTTGGTGGCCGTACCGGATCGAACCGCTCGTGCTCGCGCGGGCATGGGCCCTGCGCTCCCTGGATGTGTACGAGGAGCTGGCGGCGCGGAGCGAGCCGACCGGCGTACGCATGGTCGAGGGGGTAATGGGCGAGACGGACCTGGACGAGGCCGAGGCGTGGGCCTCCGCCCGCTTGCCGGGGCTCAGGGCGTCGACGGCCGAGGAGTATTCCGGGTCCGCGATCTGGGCCCGGTTGCCACTCATCGACATGTCGATTCATCTCCCGTGGCTGCGGGAGCGGTTCCTCAAGGCGGGCGGAGCGGTCGAGGAGCGTACGGTGTCGGACTTCACCGAGGTCGACGCGCCGGTCGTGGTCAACTGCACCGGGCTGGGCGCTCATGAGCTCGTACCGGACCCGTCCGTGCGTCCCGTGCGCGGGCAGTTGGTCGTGGTGGAGAACCCCGGCATCCGGACCTGGCTCGGCTCCACGAACGCCGCCGGGGAGATGGCCTACTTCTTCCCGCAGCCGGGCCGGCTGCTGCTGGGCGGCACGGCGGAGGACGACGTCTGGTCGGCGGAGCCTGATCCGGCGGTGGCCGAGGCGATCGTACGGCGGTGTGCGGCGCTGCGGCCGGAGATCGCGGGGGCGCGGGTGCTGGGGCACCGGGTGGGGCTGCGGCCGGTGCGGGACGCCGTACGGCTGGAGCGTGAACCGCTGCCGGGCGGGCGGGTCTTGGTGCACAACTACGGGCACGGCGGGGCGGGTGTGACCGTGGCTTGGGGGTGCGCGGAGGAGGCGGCCGGGCTCGCCTCCTCCTGAGTGCGCACCGTTCAGCTGTGGTCGTGGCCCAGCGGGTCGCCTTCCGCGTCGGTGCCGGGGCCCGGCCCGACCTTGATCTCGAACTCGCCGTCGTACCTCTTGTGGCCCTCGATCACGGCGAGCTCGACGGCCTCGGAGCCCATCTCGCCGCGCACGATGACCGGGTCCCGGCGCAGATCGCGCATAAGGGCGACGCACATGCCGATCATCACGAGGACGAAGGGCGCGGCGGCCAGGATCGTGAGGTTCTGCAGGCCGGTGAGCGCGTCACCCTGGCCGCTGCCGACGAGCAGCATGATGGCGGCGACGGCTCCGGTGACCACGCCCCAGAACACGACGACGAAGCGGCCGGGTTCGAGGGCGCCCTTCTGGGAGAGCGTGCCCATCACGATGGAGGCGGCGTCGGCGCCCGAGACGAAGAAGATGCCGACCAGGATCATCACGAGCAGGCTGGTGACGGTGGCGATGGGGAACTCCTGCAGAACGCCGAAGAGTTGACCCTCGGGGGTGTCCTCGCCGCCGAGCGCGCCGCCCTCCTTCAGCTGCATCGCCGTACCGCCGAAGATCGCGAACCAGACGAGGCTGACGGTGCTGGGCACGAGTATGACGCCGCCGACGAACTGCCGGATGGTGCGGCCGCGGCTGATGCGGGCGATGAACATGCCGACGAAGGGCGTCCAGGAGATCCACCAGGCCCAGTAGAAGACGGTCCAGCTGCCGAGCCAGTCCGCGACGCCCTCGCCGCCGCTGGCCTCGGTGCGGCCGGCGAGCTGGGGCAGGTCGCCGAGATAGGCGAAGATCGAGGTGGGCAGCAGGTCGAGCACGATGATCGTGGGGCCCGCGATGAACACGAAGACCGCGAGGATCAGGGCCAGCACCATGTTGGTGTTGGACAGCCACTGGATGCCCCGCTCGATGCCGGAGACGGCCGAGAGCACGAAGGCCAGGGTCAGCACGGCGATGATCGAGACGAGCAGGCCGGTGCTGACGTCGTCCATCCAGTCCAGTTCCTGGAATCCGGAGCCGATCTGGAGGGCACCCAGGCCCAGTGAGGCCGCGGAGCCGAAGACGGTGGCGATGATCGCGAGGATGTCGATCACCCGGCCCGCGGTGCCGCCTGCGTGCTTCTCCCCGATCAGCGGAGTGAAGACCGCGCTTATGGTCTGGCGTCGGCGTTTGCGGAAGGTGCTGTAGGCGATGCCGAGTCCGACCACCGCGTAGATCGCCCAGGGGTGCAGCGACCAGTGGAAGAGGGTGGTGGCCATCGCCGTCTCCATGCGTTCGCCGGAGCCGGCGGGGTCCGTGCCCGGAGGCGGGGCCGTGTAGTGCGAGAGCGGCTCGCTCACGCCGTAGAACATCAGGCCGATGCCCATGCCGGCGCTGAACATCATCGCGACCCAGGACACCGTCTTGAACTCGGGTTCCTCGCCCTCGGCGCCCAGGTGGATGCGGCCGTAGCGGCTGATCGCGAGCCACAGCGCGAACACCACGAAGCACGAGGCGGCGAGCATGAAGGCCCAGCCGCCGTTGTGGATCAGGCCGCCGAGCATCTTCGTGGACACGCTCTCCAGCGAGTCCGTGGCGGCCCAGCCCCAGATCACGAAGGCCACGGTGATGGCGGCGGTGACGCCGAACACCACTCGGTCCGTACTGGGGCGGCCGGAAACGTCCGGATGACCTTCCCGGCCACCCCTTCTCTTCAGATCCTCAGTCATCTGCGGCACCTTCCCCGGTGAACGGTGGATACGCCGGTTCCACGTCGTCTCCCAGGACCTACCACAGATCCCGTCGATCTCAGCCGTTTCAGCAGTCGATGTCGGGCTCACCGGCCGTGAGGTGATACGGGGCACGCTCGTCGAGGAGCAGCGGGACGAGGGCGCGCAGGGACTGGCGGAGCGGGACCAGGGCACCCGTGGCGGTCGCCCTCGACTTCACTCCGTGCAGGGCCAGTTCGTCCTTGACCTGCGTGTACTGGTCGGTGGTGAGCCGGTATCCGCAGGGCGGGTCCTGGATCACCTCGGCGGGTTCGGGCGGGTCGTTGTCGCCACCGCCGAGGAGGACCGGTCCGGCATCGGCGTAGCCGGCGAGCCGGGCCGTGCCGGTCGCCACCTCGATCCGGCCGCGACGGGCATCGGTGAACTCGAACAGGCCGTCCAGCGCGGCGAGTTGGGAAGTCACCCGGCGCCGGTTGTTCAGCGCCTCGTCGGCCTTCTCCTCATCGGTGAGGGGATCGACGCGGCTCTCGATGAGCAGGCCCACCGAGTGCTTGACGCCGGACATGTTCCGCAGGATGCGTTCCTGGCCGTCACCGGCGACCTGCCGGATCGGATCGCCGGTGACCGGGTCGGTCCAGATGCCGTACGTGCCGGTCGAGTAGCCGGCGCTCGTCGCGGCGGGGCGTACGTACGACTGGGACAGGGCCTGTGCCTCGTCGTGGACGTGCGTGTCCGTGTTGAGATTGCGGGGCCACAGGTCGAACAGGTCCTTGTCGTAGTACGGGGGTGTGGCGCCGTACTCGTGCAGGTCGTAGACGACGTCGGGGCGCTGGTCGCGGATGACCGCGGCCATGGCGCGGCCCTCGGCGGTCCGGAGTGCGAGGTGGTCGCGGTTGATGTCCAGGCCGTCGCTGTTGCCCCGGGTGTCGGCGGCCCGGCCGTCGGGGTTGGCGGTGGGCACGACCAGCAGGGTGGTGCGCTCCAGGAAGCGCCGGGTCTGCCGGTCCTTGGCGTACGCCAGGTCGCGCACGGTGGACAGGCAGGCCTCGCGGCCGGAGGGTTCGTCGCCGTGCTGGCTGCAGATGAGCAGCACCTTGTTCGGGGTGGGGCCGGCGCCGATGCGGACCAGGTCGAGCGGGCGACCCTGTTTCGTCGTACCGATGCGGCCGACGGAGACCCGGTCGCTCGCCTTGTCGACGGCCGCGAGGAAGTCCTGCTCCTCGGATTGCCCGGTCCATCTGGCGCCGTTCGACTGCTCGAAGCCGGTGCGGGGCGGGGAGTCGGCGGCGTGGGCCGGTACGGCGACGAGGGATGCGGCGAGGGCCGCCGCGACGAGGATGACGGTTCGGATGCGGGTCACTGGCCTCCCTCCGGGATGCGGTGGGTGGTGCGGGGTGCGGTCACGCCGTCGAGCGGCGTGGTGTCGGGAGTTGCGGACACGGAGCCCGTCGCGGCGCGGGCGAACGCGGGGGCGCCGCCGACCAGCGGGACGCGGGCCTTGGTACGGGAGAGGTCGAGGGTGAGGGTCGGCGTGGTCGACGGAGGATCGATCAGGTCCTTGTCCGTGCCCGCGATGATCAGGGCGAGGCGGTGGCCCGCCGGGACCACGTGGTCGGTGGCCGCCAGGTCGAGGGTGATGGTGTAAGGCTTGCCCGGCGTCAGCGGAACGCCCTTCAGGTCGGAGGCGTAGTTCCCCAGGTCGGCCCAGCCGCGGCTGACGACCGTGTAGTCGACGTCGGCGGTCTTGGCCTTGGTCCCCTTGAAGCAGGCGCTGTCGCCGGTGGTGCTCACGCCCCAGCAGGTGCGGTCGGTGAGCGTGGCGATGCCCTCGCCGCTCGTCGAGTAGTCGCGGATGGTGTCGGGGCCGAGATCGACCAGGACGGCGGAGAGGTGGGCCGTCGAGGTGGTCGGGGTCGCGGTGACGGTGACCTCGGAGGAGCCGGCCAGGCGCAGGTCGCGGGTGAGCGGCTTGGTCACGAAGCCGGCCTTGTCGGGGGTGGGCTGGTCGATGTGCGCGGCCCAGTCGGTCTCGCTGTGCTGCGGGTCGTCGGTGACGGTCTCGGTGCCGTTGCCCTTGCGTAGGCCGAGGGTGCCGACGCCGGCCTGGCTGCCCTTGGCGGGGCGCAGGGTGGTGGTGTCGGTGCCGCGTGGCGGCCAGGCCTTGGAGGTGACCCACTGGTCGGGGTGGCGCTCGATGTCGGCCATCGGTTCGCGGTCGATGCCGTTGTCGTAGCCGAGGAGTTCGTGGTCGAACCAGCGGTGCAGGGTGTCGACCCACTCCGCGCGGCGGAAGTCGAACGGGTCGACGTGACCGGTCTGGGAGAGCCAGATCTTGCGCTCGACGCCGTTCTTCGCGAGCGCGTCCCACCACTGACCGACGTGCTTCATACGGACGTTGAGGTCCTGCATGCCGTGGATGAGGAAGACGCTCGCCTTGACCTTGCGGGCGTCCTTCACGTAGTCGCGCTCGGTCCACAGCGGCGTCCAGTCACCGGTGCGCGGGGCCCCGTCGACGAGCATCTGCTGGACGGCCTGGCATTTGGCGCGGGCGTCGGGGCTGTCGACGTAGTTGGACAGCCCGTGGGGGCCGGAGTCGTACAGCGGGGCGCCCTGCTGGAAGTAGTAGTCGTACCAGGAGGAGATGCCGCTGATCGGGACGATGGTCTTCAGTCCCTCGACCCCGGTGGCGGCGACGCCGTTGGCTATGGTGCCGTCCCAGCTCTTGCCGATCATGCCGGTGCGGCCGTTGGTCCACGTCGCCTTGGCCTTGGTGGTGCCGGTGCGGCTCGTGTACGCCTTCGCGCGCCCGTTCAGCCAGTCGACGACGGCCTTCGCGGAGAGGATGTCGGAGCGGCCGCCGACGTCCACGCAGCCGTCGGAGCGGTTGGTGCCGGCGAGGTCGACGCCGACGAAGGCGTAGCCGCGGGGCACGAAGTAGTTGTCGTAGAACAAGGGCATCTGTACGACGTTCCCGTTGGCGTCGTACGTCTTCTTCTGGCTCTCGTTGCCGCGCCCGCAGCACGAGTAATACGGGCTGGCGTCCATGATGACGGGGATCTTGCGGCCCTGCTGGGCGGTTTCGCGGGGCCGGACGATGTCGACGGCGACTCGGTCGGTCTTTCCGTCGCGGTCGTAATCCAGTCCGGTGTCCACCCATACGGCCTCGCGGATGGCGTTCTCGTACGAGTAGACGGGTCTGCTCTCCCGCACGGCGGCGTGCGCCGTCGCGGGCGTCAGGAACGTGGCCATCAGGGCAGCCGTGGCCACTGTCGCGAGCATTCTCCAGGTCGTGAAGCGCATGCGTATCGGCATGCGCGGACGTTACATCGGTCAACTCCCGTGCAGAAGAGGGAGACTGATGGTGCATTAGGTCCCATGAGGTCCTGAGTGGCCGATAAACGTTCCTGGGGCGGGTCGGCTCAGGTCGGCCGAATGGCGATCGTGTGACAGCAGTGGTCATGGACACACCGGGGGCACAGGTGGTGAATAGGCTCCGGACAGACTTCGGGCCCCTACGACTTGGAGCTTTCGTGCACCGCAGAATCATGGCGCCGGGCGCACTCGCAGCCGCCTGTTTGATGCTGGCGATCCCGGCTTCGGCCGCGAGTAACTCCCTCGGCGCTCCGGGCATCGGCGACCCCTACTACCCGGCCTACGGCAACGGCGGATATGACGTCTCCCACTACGACCTCCGGCTGAAGTACCAGCCGGCCACGGACGAGTTGGAGGGGACGGCGACCCTGCTGGCGAAGACCACGCAGGATCTGTCCCGCTTCAATCTGGACTTCCTGCTGGACGTCAGCGAGGTCCGGGTCAACGGCGTGAAGGCGTCGTTCGCGACCTCGGGCGAACACGAACTGGAGGTCACGCCGAAGAGCCCGCTGGCCAAGGGCACGGCCGTCACGGTCGTCGTGCGCTACCGCGGTGTGCCGTCATCGAAGAAGGCGTACGGCTTCACCAGTTGGCACCGCACCCCGGACGGCGGTGTCGGGGCGAACGAACCCGAGGCCGCCTGGTGGTGGTTCCCGAGCAACGACCACCCGCTCGACAAGGCGACGTACGACGTCTCGGTGCTCGTCCCCGACGGCACGCAGGCCATCTCCAACGGCACGCTGCAGTCGACGAGTTCACGGATGGGCTGGACCCGCTACAACTGGCGCTCGAACAAACCTCAGGCGACGTATCTCGCCACGCTCGCGGTCGGCAAGTTCGACGTGACCACGGGAACCAGCGAGAGCGGTATTCCCGTCATCAACGCCTACAGCAAGGACCTGGGCGACCGCTACGGCGCGGCGCGGGCGAGCATCGAGCGGACCGGGGAGATCGCCGATTGGCTGAGCGAGTACTTCGGGCCGTACCCCTACAACGCGCTCGGCGGGTATGTGCCGAACACCGACACGGGGTACGCGTTGGAGACGCAGACCCGGCCGTTCTACAGCCCGGCGAACTTCGCGAACGGGTCGAACACCTCCGTCGTCGTCCATGAGCTCGCCCATCAGTGGTACGGCGACCTGGTGTCCGTCAAGGACTGGAAGGACATCTGGATCAACGAGGGCTTCGCCCGGTACGCGCAGTGGCTGTGGTCGGAGCACGAGGGTGAGGGGACGGCGCAGGAGATCGCCGACTACGTGTACGCCTCGCGTGCGGCCGGTGATGCCTTCTGGAAGGTGCGGCCCGGTGACCCCGGGCCGGAGAACCAGTTCCACATCGCGGTCTACGACCGGGGCGCGCTCACTCTGCAGGCGCTGCGCAACGAGAGCGGTGACGACGCGTTCTTCGCCATTCTCAAGGGCTGGACGCAGAAGTACGCCTACGGCAACGCTTCGGTGGCCGACTTCCAGCGGTATGCCGAGGAGGTGTCCGGGAAGCCGCTGGCGGCGCTCTTCGACACATGGCTGTTCCAGCCGTCGAAGCCGGCCGCTCCGGCGGCGCACAGTGCGTCCATCGCCAGGTCGGCCAAGGGCTCGGTGCAGCCGAAATCCTGGAAGAAGATCGCGGCTACGAACGGCGTGCACGACCACGGGCACGAGGGCGGCCACTGACGTCCTAGGACGCCTAGGACGCCTTGGGGGACTTCAGGGCCTCGAACGAGGCCGCACGCTCGAGGAGTTCGTCCCGGCCTATCGCGTCCGTCTCCGTCGACGGCACCGTGCAGGCGTGGGCGCCGGCCACCGCGCCGTACAGAGCACAGCGGTGCGGTGGCTCGCCGGTCAGCCGGCCGAAGAGGAAGGCGGCCGCGAACGCGTCGCCGGCGCCGTTGGAGTCCACCACCGGCGCCGGTGGGGCCACCGCGGGAACGTGTGTGATCACGCCGTCGGTCAGGAGGTACGCGCCGTCTGCTCCGGCGGTGGCGACGACCACCTCGGCCCTCCCCCGCTCGGCGATACGGCGCATGGTGCGCTCCGGGTCGGTCAGGGCGGCCGCGGAGAGGAACACCACGTCGGCCGCGTACGCGAACGGCTCGTGGTACGGGTTCTCGCCGTCCCAGTTGTGGAGGTCGGTGGAGAGCGTGACGCCGGCCTCGCGGAGGACGGGCAGGGCATGGGTGCAGGGGTGGGTGATCGACACATGCGCGTGCCGGCCGGCCGCGGCGAGGGTCCGCAGCGTGTCCTCGGGGAACCGGTCGTCCGCGTGTGCCCTGCTGGTGTCGTACAGGGACAGCCGCCGTCCGTCCGGCCCGACCAGGTTGACCGCGCGCTTGGTGCCGGCGGGCTGCGGGATCGCGGTCAGGGCGATGCCGTGCTCGCGGTGCAGGGCACGGACGAGGTCGCCCTCGGGGTCGTCGCCGAGGAAGTCGACGTGGTGGGTGCGCAGGCCGAGGCTGCTCAGCCCGGCGGCCACGAAGTCCCCGGTCTGACCGGCGCGGGGACGGATCCCACTGTCGATCATGTAGCTGTCGGCGTACGGGAGCGGCAGCTCGGGGACGTACACGATGGTGTCCACCCCGGCGCCGCCCAACACGAGCACGTCGATGTCGCGGCTCAACTCGCGCCCTCCCCATGGTCGTAGACGGTGACGGCGATGCCCCTCAGCACCAGCCGATCGGCGATCAACGGCTCGACGCGGGACCACTTGCCCCCGGCCAACCCGCACCCTATCCGCGGCATGTGCACGGACGCGCCGAGTTCGGTCGCCTTGTCGGCCAGCCTTCCCAGCGCCGCTTCGATCGCCTCGTACCGGACCGGGACGCCCTTGCTGCCGATGGGGGTCCCCCCGCGCGAGCGAAGCCGAGCGTGGGGGAGTATCCCCCGCTGCCCGATCAGGTTGGCCACCCACACATACCGCTCGACCTGCACGAACTGGGCGGCACCCAGCCCGAAGTCGTTCGACGCGCGGTCGCGGTGCCAGGCCCGGTAAGCCGCCTCCGGCTCCGGCCAGCGGCGTGACACGGCCAGGACGAAGCCCTTCCCCCATCCCCCGCTGTCGTTGCAGACATGGGCGATCAGCCTGACGCCCTTCACCGACGGAACGGTGGCGTCACCCCGGATGTAAGTGATCTCCGACATGACGCCACCGTAGAGGCCGCCACTGACAACGGCCCCCGATTACTTCGTGAGCTCGGTCAGCTCCCGGTCCTCCGCCTTCGCGACCCGGCGCCGGATCGCGAACCAGCCGCCGACCAGCATCAGCGCGATCACCGGGATGAGGAGGAGGGTCTTGCGGCCGACCTCGGGGTCGTTCCACATCAGGGCGAGTACGGAGAGGAGGAAGGCGATCGTCACGATCTCGGTGACCGGGCTGCCGGGGAGGCGGAAGCCAGGCCGGGCGAGCAGGCCCGCCTTGGCGCGGCGGACGAAGATCAGGTGGCAGATCATGATGATCACCCAGGTCGAGATGATGCCGAGGGAGGCGACGTTCAGCACGATCTCGAAGGCCTGGCCGGGCATGAGGTAGTTCAGGCCGACGCCGAGCACGCACACCGCGCAGGTGAGCAGGATGCCGCCGTAGGGGACCTGGCTGCGGTTCATACGGGCCGTGAACTTGGGCGCCGAACCCGCCATCGCCATCGAGCGGAGGATGCGGCCCGTCGAGTACAGGCCCGAGTTCAGCGACGACATCGCCGCCGTCAGGACCACCAGGTTCATCACGTCGCCCGCGCCCTCGACGCCGATCTTCGACAGGACCGTGACGAAGGGGCTCTCGTCGGCCGAGTAGACCGAGCCGGGGAGGAGGAGGGCCAGGAGGACGACCGAGCCGACGTAGAAGAGGCCGACGCGCCACATGATCGAGTTCACCGCGCGCGGGACGACCTTCTCCGGCTCGGCGGTCTCGCCCGCGGCGACGCCGACCAGCTCGAGGGCGGCGTACGCGAAGATCACGCCCTGCATGACCAGGACGACGGGCATCAGGCCGTGCGGGAAGACGCCGCCGTTGTCGGTGATCACATCCAGGCCGGGGGTCTGGCCGCCGACCTTGTGCTGGGTGGCCAGCAGGAAGATGCCGACGAACATGAAGGCGACCAGCGTGGCGACCTTGATGATCGCGAACCAGAACTCCATCTCGCCGAAGATCTTCACCGAGATCAGGTTCACCGCCAGGACCACCGCGAGGGCGGCCAGGGCGAGCGCCCACTGCGGGATGTCGGTGAACAGGCTCCAGTAGTGCGTGTAGAGCGCGATGGCGGTGATGTCGGCGATGCCGGTCGTCGACCAGTTCAGGAAGTACATCCAGCCGGCGACATAGGCGCCCTTCTCGCCGAGGAACTCGCGCGCGTACGACACGAAGGAGCCGGACGAGGGGCGGTAGAGCACCAGCTCGCCCAGGGCACGGACGACGAAGAAGGCGAAGATGCCGCAGACCAGGTAGGCGATCGCCAGCGCCGGGCCCGCGTTGTGGAGGCGGCCGCCGGCGCCGAGGAAGAGGCCGGTGCCGATGGCCCCGCCGATGGCGATCATGTTGACGTGGCGGGCCTTGAGGTCCTTGCTGTAACCGGCGTCGCCCGCGTCCGCGGGCATCGAGGCCGCGTCGGTACGGCGTACGGCCACTGCCGTGTTCACGGCGTCCTTGCTCACGGGGGTACCACTCTCTGGTGCGCTCGAGCGGGTCGCGCTCGGGTGTCCGGACGTACGTATGGCCTGTGCCCTCGGTAAAGGCGCAGACCAAGGGGTCACCTTCCCCCAGGGGCCGCGGCTCACGCGGTGGCGTGCGTCACAGAGCGTTACATCTCACACGGGCGTCCCGCACCGCCGCATGGGTCGCGGGAGGTGTCACAGCACTGGTGAGACAGCGATACTGCTGCACATGACGACCGACACCACCGAGGGGCCGACCCTCACGATCGACGAGCTGGCCGCGCGGGCGGGTGTGACGGTCCGCACGGTGCGGTTCTACGGCACCAAGGGGCTGCTGCCGCCTCCGGTGATCGGTCCGCGCAGAGTGGGGCATTACGGGCGCGAGCATCTGGCCCGGCTGGCGCTCATCGAGGAGTTGCAGCAGCAGGGCATGACGCTGGCGGCCATCGAGCGGTATCTGCAGCAGCTGCCACCCGATCTGGACGCCCATGACCTCGCCATTCACCGGGCCGTCGTGGCCTCCTGGTCGCCGGAGGCGGTGGAGACGGTGACGCGGGCGGAGCTGGAGCGGCGGGCCGGGCGGGCGCTCGGCGACGACGACGTGGAGCGGCTGGCCGCGATGGGGGTGGTCGAGGCCGGTGACGCCGCCGGATCTGGCGACGACGCCGACTACCGCGCAGACCTCGGACTGCTGCGGCTGGGGGTCGGGCTGCTGGACGTACCCCTGTCGCAGGAAGCGATACTCGCCGCGCGCAAGGTCCTCATCGAGCACTCACGCGCCGCCGCGCACGAACTGTCGCAGCTCTTCCGCGGTGAGGTGTCCGAGCGCGCGGCACAGGACGTGAAGTCGCTCTCAGCGCACATGCAACCCCTGGTGGTGCAGGCCTTGTTGACGACCTTTCAGCGGTCGCTCCGGGAGGAGCTGCGCGAGTGGTTGGGCGATGTCGACGACGCGGGCACGTAGGTCGTCGTCACCGTCATGGGCGCAGTGGTACGTCGACCAGGAGCGGGCGGGTCAACTTGCCTGCCCCGGCGACCAGTTCGCGCAGGTGGGTCGCGCTCTGTGCCCGTACCGCGTCGACGCCGAAGAAGCCCGCGGCCTGGGTGAAGTCCAGTCGGCCGAGGTCGGTGCCCGGGCAGACGCCCTGGCCGCCCATCGACTCGTAGGTGTCCTGGAGGGTGCGGTAGGCACCGTTGTTCATGACCACGAACAGGACGGGGGCGGTCTGCCGGGCGGCGCTCCACAGGCCTTGCAGGCCGAACAGCGTGCAGCCGTCGCCCAGGACGGCGACCACCGGCCGGCCGGGTTCGGCGAGCGCGCGGCCGACGGCGGCACCGATGCCCCAGCCGAGGCCGCCGCCGACGGTGTGGGTGTAGCTGCCGGGGCGGTCGAGGCGGACGATGCGGCGTAACAACAGGCCGACGGTGATGGCCTCTTCGACGACCACGGCGTCGGGCGGCAGGCCACGGGCCACGGCGTGGGCGGCGGCCCAGGGGGCGAGCGGGGCCCGGGAGTAGGCGGCACGGGCCGCTGACTCGGCGCGGTCGCGCTCGGCGGCGTGCCGTTCGCCCGCGCGCAGGATGCGGGACTTGGCGGTGTGGTCGGGGACGCGGTCGCGGAGCAGTTCGGCGAGGCGGTGCAGGGAGGGGGCGAGGGCGCCGACGAGTCCGGTGTCGGCGGGGAAGTTGCGGCCGATCTCGTCCGGGTCGGAGTCGAGTTGTACGACCGTGAGGCCGGGCGGCAGGGCGGGGCCGGGCGTGTAGTGGTGCGGGGTGAAGGCGTGCGCGCCGACGATCAGCACCGTGTCGTACGCGGCGAGCGCGGCGCGGACGGCGTCGTGGCGCGGAGGCAGCATCCCGGCGTGGAGGGGGTGCGTGGTCGGGAAGTTCAGGCAGTCGGCCATCGGTTGGTGGTGGACGGTGGCGCCACAGGCCTCCGCGGTGCGTATGAGCGCGCCGAGGGCGTCCTCGCGGCCCACGCCGTCGCCCGCGACGATCGCGGGGCGGGTGGCGTCGCCCAGCAGGAGTGCGGCGCGTTCCAGGCCCGGGGCCGGTCCCGGTGCGGGTGTGGGGGTGCGGGCCGGGACCTCGATCTCGGTGTCCTCGCCGAGGAGATCCATGGGGACGGAGAGGAACACGGGCCCTGCGGGCGGCCGTACGGCGAGCGCGAAGGCGCGGCGCAGGGCGAGCGGGAGGTCGCGGGCGTGCTGAATGTCGTACACCGCCTTCACCGCGGGGGCCGCGAGGCCCGTCAGGTCGCCCGAGAGCATCGGGTCCTGCTGGAGGTGACGGCGGTCCTGCTGGCCGGCCGTCACCACGAGGGGGGTGCGGGAGCGGCGGGCGTTGAGCAGGCCGATCAGGCCGTTGGCGAGGCCGGCGGCGATGTGCAGGCTCACGAACGCGGGGCGGCCGGTGCCGCGGGCGTATCCGTCGGCCATGGAGACCACGGCGCCTTCGTGGACGCCGAGGACGTATTCGGGGGCGTCGTCGGTCTGCGACAGCGCGGCCAGGAAGGGCAGTTCGGTGGTTCCCGGGTTGCCGAAGACGCGGTCCACGCCCTCGTCGCGCAGGATGTCCAGCAAGGCGAGGGCGGGGCGGGATCCCATGGGGCTCCTCGGGGACGGGCCGGGAG
>NZ_LLZG01000024.1 GCF_001509475.1 Streptomyces regalis | reverse complement strand
GCTCAGGCTCCAGATCGTGACCCTGCTCGCCAAAGAGATGCTGTGCACCACCCACCTGGTGGAGGAGACCGGTGCCCGGCAGACCAACCTCTCCAACCACCTGAGAGTGCTGCGCGAGGCCGGGGTCGTGGAGACGGAGCCGTGCGGCCGGTACACGTACTACAAGCTGCGCGCGGACGTCATCGCCTCGATCGCGGGCCAGTTCGCTGATCTGGCCGAGGCTGCCCGTTCCGCTGCCGACAACAAGCGGTCCTGCCCCTGATACCTCGCCACCGCCTGGCGACTGCACCAAGGAGTCTTTGTTGACCGCCACGCACGAGACCGCTGCGGAGTCAGCCATAGCCGCCGCCTCTCCTCAGCCCGCCCCGGGGGCCACTCCGCCCCGCGCCCCGCTGTTCGCCCGGGCCGCCGCCGAACTGGTCGGTACCGCCGCCCTGGTGGCGGTGGTGGTCGGCTCCGGCATCCAGGCCACGGAGCTCACCAAGGACGTCGGGTTGCAGCTGCTGGCCAACTCGACGGCCACGGTCTTCGGCCTGGGTGTGCTGATCACCTTGCTCGGCCCGGTCTCCGGCGCGCACTTCAACCCGGCGGTCACGCTGGCGGAGTGGTGGACCGCCCGGCGGGACGGAGCCGGTGTCACGCTTCGTGAGGCGGCCGTCTATGTCCCCGCGCAGATCGTAGGTGCGATTGCCGGTGCCGTCCTTGCCGATGCGATGTTCGGCGAGCCGCTGGTGAAGTGGTCGACACACGATCGCTCAGCGGGACATCTGCTCCTCGGTGAGGTTGTCGCGACGGCCGGACTGATCCTGCTGATCTTCGGCCTGGCCCGCACCGACCGCCTGCGCTTCGCCCCGGTGGCGGTCGCCTCCTACATCGGCGCCGCGTACTGGTTCACCTCGTCCACGTCGTTCGCGAACCCGGCGGTGACGATCGGCCGCGCCTTCACTGACACCTTCGCGGGCATCGCGCCCGGCTCGGTCGCGGGCTTCATCGGCATGCAGCTCGTCGGCACGGTGGTCGGGCTGGCGCTCGTGGCGCTGATCTTCGTTCCTGGTCGAGCGGACGCGGAGCAGCCCGCCGCATGACGCGGACGACACAGGTGGTGGTGATCGGCGGCGGCCAGGCTGGGCTCGCCGCCGGTTACCACCTGCGCCGCCGGGGCCTGGAGTTCGTCGTTCTCGACGCCCGGACCGACCCCGGCGGCGCCTGGCAGCACACCTGGGATTCCCTGCACCTGTTCTCTCCGGCGGCCTACTCCTCACTCCCCGGGTGGCTCATGCCGCCGCAGCCGGGCGAGGAGTACCCGGACGCGGCGCACGTGGTGACGTACCTGCGTGACTACGAGAAGCGGTACGAGCTGGATGTGCAGCGGCCCGTGCGCGTGCTCGCTGTACACCGGGACGGCCAACTCCTGCGGGTGGAAACCGATTCCGGCACCTGGCACGCCCGCGCCGTGATCAGTGCGACCGGCACCTGGTGGCGCCCCTTCCTCCCCGCCGTCCCAGGTCGTGGGGCCTTCGGCGGCAGGCAGCTGCACACCGTGGACTACCGGCGCCCACAGGACTTCGCGGGCCGGCGCGTGATCGTGGTCGGCGGAGGCAACTCCGGGGCGCAGATCGCCGCCGACCTGGCCCACGACACCCAGCTGACCTGGGTTACCCAGCGCCCACCCCGCTTCCTGGCCGACGACATCGACGGCAGGGTGCTGTTCGACGTGGCCTCCGCTCGCCGCCAGGCCCTCGACGAGGGACGTACCGACAACGGCGGCGTCGCCTTGCTGGGCGACATCGTCGCCGTACCACCCGTCAGGGAAGCCCGTGACCGCGGCCTGCTCAAGGCCACGCCGATGTTCACCCGCCTCGTCCCCGGCGGCGTCGAATGGGCGGACGGCACCCGCGCCGAAGCCGACGTGATCATCTGGTGCACCGGGTTCCGCCCCGCCCTGTCGCACCTCGCCCCGCTCCAACTCCGCGGCCGACACGGTCACATCGATACCGCCGGCACGCGGGCGGTGGATGAGCCGCGCCTGCACCTGCTCGGCTACGGCGACTGGACCGGCCCCGCCTCCGCCACCCTCATCGGGGCCGGGCGGCCGGCCCGTGACGCAGCAAGCGAGATCGCCGCGCTGCTCGCGGGGTAGAACGACGAACGCGGGACGAGCCGCCGCGTCACCCCGAACCCGGCGGCAATCATCGGCCGGTGGTCCCGGTGCGCCGTTCCAGGCGAGCGTGCCGGGTTCTGTCGACGGGCAGCCGAGCGAGAGGTCGTCCCACCGGTGAACCTGGGCATCGTCGGGCAGGCGATCGGTCTGTTCGCCGTCACCAACATCGACGACATCCTGATCCTGTCCCTGTTCTTCGCCCAGGCTGCCGGGCACCACGGAGCGGCTCGCCGGATCGTGCTCGGCCAGTACCTCGGTTTCGCCGCCATCCTCGCCGTCGCCGTGGCCGCGGCGTTCGGTGCGACCTTCCTGCCCGAGGAGGCCATCCCTTACCTCGGCCTGCTGCCCCTCGGGCTCGGACTCAAGGCGGCCTGGCACGCGTGGCAGAGCCGCGGCAACGAGGACGACGAGCAGGAGGTGACCGAGGGCGCACCGAGGGCTCTGGAGGTCGCGGCGGTCACCTTCGCGAACGGCGGTGACAACATCGGCGTCTACGTGCCCGTGTTCGCCACGGCAGGGGTCGGTGGAATGAGCGTGTACGCCGTCGTCTTCCTGGTTCTGGTGGCCGTGTGGTGCTTCGCGGGTCGTTTCTTCGCCACCCGTCCGGTCATCGCGAAGGCGCTCAGCCGGTGGGGCCACATCCTGTTCCCGCTGGTCCTGATCGCTCTGGGCGTGCTGATCCTCGTCGAGGGCGGCGCCTTCGGCCTGTGACGCGGGGGTAGCGCGGCGACTTGTGCGTCAGCTGCTGCGGGGTGCGTACATGATCACGGCCATCCCGGCGAGGCAGACCAGAGCGCCGCCGACGTCGTAGCGATCCGGCCGGTAGCCGTCGGCGATCACCCCCCAGGCGATGGAGCCTGAGACGAAGATGCCGCCGTAGGCGGCGAGGATGCGGCCGAAGCTGTCGTCGTTCTGCCAGGTCGCCACCACGCCGTAGAGGCCGAGGGCGATCACGCCTGCGCCGATCCAGATCCAGCCTTTGTGCTCGTGGATGCCCCGCCAGACCAGCCAGGCCCCGCCGATCTCGAACAGGGCGGCGACGACGAACAGGGCAACGGAACGAGCGACGGTCACGGACGGGACGTCACCGACCGTCCGGACCGCTGATCCGCTGGGGTCCGCAGCCGCACTCCGGGCCGGGCGTGGCCGCCGACGTGCAGGAGCAGCCGGCAGCACGGCGCTGTGAGGACCACCAGGCCGCTGCGGCGAGTGCGACCAGGGCCAGGGCGGTACCCGGCAGCCAGCCCACCACGGCGGACGCCCCGGCGCCCAACACGCCCGCGGTGATCAGGGCGGGTAGCAGGCAGCAAGCCAGGCAGGCCAGTCCGGCGAGGCCCGCCAGCGCCTTCGGGGTGCGGTGTGTGGGTCAGCAGCAGGGGCCGGCATGGCGTCTCTCCTCGGCGAGGCTGGTTAAGGGGATCGGGCAGCAGGGGCTTGCGGAGCAGGTGGTCAGGTCGTCGCATCCGGCTTCGAGGGCGGCGGCGAGCGTGGCGCGGATGGTGGTCAGGTCGGCGATCTTCACGTCCACCTCGGCGAGTTTGGCCTGCGCCCGCTGCTGGAGGCCGGGGACCGGTCTGCCGTGCCGGTGGCGGCTGGCGTCCAGCAGTTCGGCCACTTCCTCCAGGGTGAAGCCGAGGCGCTGGGCGGCCTTGATCACGCGCAGCACCGTCACCGCCTCTTCCCCGTACAGGCGGTGACCGCCGGAGCTGTGCTCGGGATCGGTGAGCAGGCCGCGCCGCTCGTAATAGCGCAGGGTCTGGATGTTCACCCCGGCAGCCTCGGCGACCTGACCGCTGCGCAGGCCGGCGTTCACCGCTGTTCTCCGAGCCCGGCCAGGCCGGCCGCCCGCTCGGTGAGTGCGTCCAGCACCGGCTGGTGCACCGGGTCCACCGCGATGTCCAGGCGGATGGCATCCGCGTCGGCCGTGATGGTGAAGGTAAAGAACGACCAGCGGGCTGGCGCCGTCGGGGCCGGTCACCAGACGGCGCTCCTCGCTGCGCGGGTGGCCGCATCTGCTCGGCCACGGCTATTGGACCGGCCCGGCTTCCGCCCCCTCAGCGGCATCGGGCGGCCCGCGAAACTGCCGCCCCCGATCACGGCAACGTCGACGTGCTTCACAATCGATCTTCCAATTCGATGAATGTCTATGTTGACGCACATCGAATCAGCTGCCATGCTGGCTGCGCAAGAGATCGACGAATGTCGAAGCAAAGGGGAATCGTCGTGAACGCGCCCACCACCGACCAGCTGCCCGTCGTGGTCATCGGGGCCGGCCCCGTTGGCCTGGCCGCCGCCGCCCATCTCGTCGAGCGCGGCATCGAACCGCTGGTCCTGGAAGCCGGCCCGAGTGCGGGCACCGCCGTACGCGGGTGGGCGCACGTGCGGCTGTTCTCACCCTGGGCCGAGGTCACCGCACCCGCCGCTGAGAAGCTCCTCGCCCCCACCGGCTGGGTGCGCCCCGATGGGGCGACCTATCCGACCGGCGGCGACTGGGCGGAGCAGTACCTGCAGCCGCTCGCCGACGTCCTCGGTGACAAGGTCCGCTACGGCGTCACGGTGACCGGTGTCGCCCGGGCTGGACGCGACCGCATCGTCGACGCCGGTCGCGACGAGCAGCCCTTCACCATCCACATCGAAACGACCGAGGGACGCGAGGAGCGGATCACCGCCCGCGCCGTCATCGACGCCTCCGGCTCCTGGTCCACCCCCAGCCCGCTCGGCGGCAACGGCCTGCCCGCACTCGGCGAGAAGGCGGCCGGCGACCGCATCTCCTACCGCGTCCCTGACCTCAAGGACCCCGCCGTCCGTGCCCGGTACGCGGGCAAGCGCACCGCAGTCGTCGGCTCCGGCGACTCCGCCTTCACCGCGCTGGCCTACCTCGCCGACCTGGCGAAGGAGGAGGACGGCACGCACGCAGTGTGGATCCTGCGCCGCGGGATCACGGGTTCGACGTACGGCGGCGGCGAGGCCGACGAGCTCCCCGCCCGCGGCGCCCTCGGCCTGCGCGCCAAGGCCGCCGTCGAGGACGGCTATGCCTCCGCCGTCACCGGCTTCCGCACGGCCGCAGTTGAGAGGAGCGGGGGCCAGTTGGTCCTGGTCGCCGAGGATGGCCATCGCTTGGAGGAGGTCGACGAGGTCATTGTCCTGACCGGCTTCCGCCCCGACCTGTCCTTCCTGTCCGAGCTCCGCCTCGGCCTGGATGAGCGCCTCCAGGCGCCGACCGCACTCGCGCCGCTCATCGACCCGAACGCGCACTCGTGCGGCACGGTCTACCCCCACGGCGTCAACGAGCTCTCCCACCCGGAGAAGGACGTCTACCTGGTCGGCATGAAGTCCTACGGCCGCGCCCCGACCTTCCTCGCCATGACCGGCTACGAGCAGACCCGCTCCATCGCCGCCGCACTCGCCGGGGACCAGGAGGCCGCCGAGCGCGTCGAGCTGACCTTGCCCGAGACCGGCGTCTGCGGCGGCGCGGGCCTGTTCGACGAGCCGGAGGCGGCCCAGGCCGGCGTAGGCGGCGGCTGCTGCGCTGCCCCGGCCACCCTCCAGATCGGCGTCGGCGCCCCGGCCATCTCCGGCGGCTGCTGACCCCGTGCCCGACCTTGACGCCCGCGGGGCCGCGACCGGAACGGGGGACCGGTCGCGGCCCCGTGCTGCCCTGCCCGCCCTCTGCGTCACCCAGATCACCAGCTGGGGCATCGTCTACTACGCCTTCCCCGTCCTCAACGCCCGGATCACCGCCGACACCGGCTGGTCCACCAGCGCCACGACCGCCGCCTTCTCGGGCGGCCTGCTGGTCTCCGCCGTCGATGCGGCACCCGGCGTCCTGGCCGCCATCAAGCAGCACGCGAAGCGCTGGCAGCCGGTCGCGGTGGAACCTCCCGTGGGAGAGCCCCCACGAACCTCAGAACGACCGGCAGCGCGTCGACTGGGCTCCGCGCACTCACCCACTTTTCCCGGCTACCCGGCAGCGGCGTCCATGGAACCACGACACATGGAACAGGCGCCTCTGGGAGCCCGCGCCACACCTACGCCGGCGTCCAGCTCGAAGCGGGCGAGTCGATCGTCTCCCTCGCCCGCCGGCTCGGGCAGGCCGACCCTGGCTTTACTCTGCGTACATACACGTACTTCATGCCCGACGCAGGCAGGCGAGGTCGCGCCGCCATGGATGCTTGGTTCAGCGGGGAGGCGAACTCCCTGGAATCCCCCTGACGGTCGTGCGGGGGCGTGAGAGGTGGGAAACGTGCAGGTCAAGGTGTGTATGGAGCGGAATTCATGCGGTTGACGGTCTTCTGGGAGCGGATGACGGATCACTTCGGTCCGGGATACGCCGACACCTTCGCGCGCGACCACGTGATGTCGGAGCTCGGCGGGCGCACGGTGCACGAGGCGCTGGATGCCGGCTGGGCGGCCAAGGACGTGTGGCGTGTGGTGTGCGCCGTCATGAACATTCCGGGGGAGAGGCGTTGACCGGTCACGAAGATCGCAGGACGGCAGCCGATTGTCGGTGGCGTGGGCGAGACTTGCTCCGTGGCACGCACTGACGAGACCGGGCAGCTCGCCCAGCAAGGATCCCCGTTCGGCACGACGCCGCCCATCCAGCCTTCGGGCGAGGGCGCCGCCGGGTCGAGCAGCCGCATGCCGCGCTGGCTGCCGCGGGCCATGGTGCTCGCGCTGGCGCTCGTCGGTGCGTTCCAGCTGGGCAGCTGGGCCTTTCACCAGCTCACCGGGCTGCTGATCAACATCCTCATCGCGTTCTTCCTGGCCCTGGCCATCGAACCGGCGGTGAGCTGGATGGCCTCGCGCGGGATGCGTCGGGGAGGGGCCACGGCCCTGGTCTTCCTCGCCGTGATCATCGTGTCCGCCGGATTCGTGACGCTCCTGGGGTCGATGCTCGCCGGTCAGATCATCAAGATCGTCGAGGACTTCCCGAACTACCTCGACTCCGTCATCAACTGGATCAACACGCACTTCAACACCGAGCTGCGCCGCGTGGACGTCCAGGAGGGCCTGCTGCGCTCCGACTGGCTGCGCAACTACGTGCAGAACAGCGCCACCGGCGTCCTGGACGTGTCCGCCCAGGTCCTCGGCGGTCTCTTCCAGCTGCTGACGATCACGCTGTTCTCGTTCTACTTCGCCGCGGACGGCCCGCGACTGCGCCGCGCACTGTGCTCCGTGCTGCCGCCGGCCAGGCAGGCCGAGGTGCTGCGCGCCTGGGAGATCGCCGTCAACAAGACCGGCGGCTACCTGTACTCGCGCGGCCTGATGGCGTTGATCTCCGGCATAGCCCACTACATCCTGCTGGAGAGCCTGGATGTGCCGTACGCGCCCGTGCTCGCCGTGTGGGTCGGCCTGGTGTCGCAGTTCATCCCCACCATCGGCACGTATCTCGCGGGCGCCCTGCCCATGCTGATCGCCTTCACGGTCGATCCCTGGTACGCCCTGTGGGTGCTGATCTTCGTCGTGGTCTACCAGCAGTTCGAGAACTACGTGCTGCAGCCCAAGCTGACCGCGAAGACCGTCGACATCCACCCCGCGGTCGCCTTCGGTTCGGTCATCGCGGGCACCGCCCTCCTCGGCGCGGTGGGTGCACTGATCGCCATCCCGGCGGTCGCCACGCTGCAGGCGTTCCTCGGGGCATACGTGAAGCGGTACGACGTCACGGACGACCCGCGCGTCCACGGGCACCGGGGACGGGGCGCAGGCAGCAGCCTGTTCGCACGCGCGGGTGAGCTGTGGGCACAACGGTCGGGCAAGCAACCTCCGGCAGAGACCGGAAGCTCTGAAGAGAGCTCCGGCTGAGCCCGTCTGCGGCCGACGGGAATCCAGGGATCGTCCGACCGCGAACGACCCCCTTCCGCGTCATCGAGCCTCGATTGCGCTCCGAGCGTCGTCGTCTCGTGCGTGAACGCCACGGCGACCAACCGGATGCAAGGTCTTCGAGCAGTGGATGGCTGCACGACCCGGAACGGGACGCATCAACCTGAAACGGCACGCACGCGCGCAACCATCACCTTCGAGCACACGGGACACGTAGTCTCGAGGGTGTCGCACGGTGCGCTTGACACGAAAATCGAACATCCATTCTGATGGAGGTTCCGGCGGGGCGCTCGGCGGGCAGTTCGCCACGGTTTCGATGGAGAAGTACCCGAGTTATCCACAGGCCGGACGGGCGTCGGGGCGCATTGTCAGTGGCAGGCGTTAGCGTCTTTGACGTGAAGCGATCGACTCAAGCAAACCGGGTGGAACCCATGGCAGGAACCGACCGCGAGAAGGCGCTCGACGCCGCGCTCGCACAGATTGAACGGCAATTCGGCAAGGGCGCGGTCATGCGCATGGGCGAGCGGCCGAACGAGCCCATCGAGGTCATCCCCACCGGGTCGACCGCACTCGACGTCGCCCTTGGCGTCGGCGGCCTGCCGCGTGGCCGTGTGGTGGAGGTGTACGGCCCGGAGTCCTCCGGTAAGACGACCCTGACCCTGCACGCGGTGGCGAACGCCCAGAAGGCCGGCGGCCAGGTCGCCTTCGTGGACGCGGAGCACGCCCTCGACCCCGAGTACGCGAAGAAGCTCGGCGTCGACATCGACAACCTGATCCTGTCCCAGCCGGACAACGGCGAGCAGGCGCTGGAGATCGTGGACATGCTGGTCCGCTCCGGCGCCCTCGACCTCATCGTCATCGACTCCGTCGCGGCGCTCGTCCCGCGTGCGGAGATCGAGGGCGAGATGGGCGACAGCCACGTCGGTCTGCAGGCGCGTCTGATGAGCCAGGCCCTGCGGAAGATCACCAGCGCGCTCAACCAGTCCAAGACCACCGCGATCTTCATCAACCAGCTCCGCGAGAAGATCGGCGTCATGTTTGGGTGTGGCTCCTATCACACCCGGGTGACTCTGGCAGACGGTACCAGTGAGATGCTGGGAAAGATCGTCAACCAGAAGATGCAAGTGGAGGTTCTGGCGTACGACCCCGAGCTCGACAAGGTGGTCCCAAGGAAGGTCACCAACTGGTTCAACAACGGGAAGGCCGACGCTTTCCTGGAGTTCTCCGTTGAGCGGTCGGGCGCAGGAGCGGGTAACGGACGCGCCCGCTTGGCCATGACCGCCAACCACCTCATCCGAACGCCTGGTGGATGGCGGGAAGCGCAGGAGATTTTTCCAGGTGATCGGGTGATGCTGGCGCAGCCGCATGTACTCGGTCCGCAGCAGTGGCAGGTGATCCTTGGCGCACTGCTGGGTGATGGTGCTCTCTCGAAGCCAGTACGGAGCGATGACGCAAGTGCTCGTTTCCGCATGGGGCATGGGGCAAAGCAAGTCGAGTACCTTGACTGGAAGGTTTCGCTCCTCGGGAACATCGGCCACTCTCGTTCAGAGAACGCGAAAGGGGCGGCGTTCGCTGACTTCACCCCCCTGGCTGAGCTTGATGAGCTGCGCCGAGTCGTCTACTTCGGAGACGGGAAGAAGCACATCACCTGGGAGTACCTCAAGGCGATGACGCCGTTGGCACTCGCCGTCTGGTACATGGACGATGGCTCGTTCACGGTTCGCTCGAAGGGTGTGCAGGAGCGAACAGAAGGGGGAAGTGGCCGCATCGAGATCTGCGTCGAAGCGATGAGCGAGGGCTCGCGTGTGCGTCTCGTTGATTATCTGAGGGACACTCATGGGCTGGATGTGAAGCTCCGGACGGCGGGCAAGCGAAGCATCGCTGTCCTTCAGTTCACCACCGCTGCCTCCGCTCGGTTCCAGGAAATCGTGGCCCCGTACGTCCATCCATCGATGCAGTACAAACTGCTGCCACGCTACCGAGGGCTCTTCGAGGTGGAGCCTGAGTTCGTGGAGCCAGAGACAAGGCTGGTTCCAGCGCGAGTGCTGGACAGGAAGCTGCGCACGGACTACCAGAAGATGAATCGCTTCGACCTCGAAGTCGAGGGAGCCCACAACTACCTTGCGCATGGGGTTCTGGTCCATAACAGCCCAGAGACCACTACGGGCGGTCGGGCGCTGAAGTTCTACGCCTCGGTGCGTATCGACATCCGCCGCATCGAGACCCTCAAGGACGGCACGGAGGCGGTCGGCAACCGCACCCGCTGCAAGGTCGTCAAGAACAAGGTCGCGCCGCCCTTCAAGCAGGCCGAGTTCGACATCCTCTACGGCCACGGCATCAGCCGCGAAGGCGGCCTGATCGACATGGGCGTGGAGCACGGCTTCGTCCGCAAGGCCGGCGCCTGGTACACGTACGAGGGCGACCAGCTCGGCCAGGGCAAGGAGAACGCGCGCAACTTCCTCAAGGACAACCCCGACCTGGCCAACGAGATCGAGAAGAAGATCAAGGAGAAGCTGGGCGTCGGCGTGCGTCCGGAGGAGCCCGCCGCCGAGCCGGGCGCGGACGCCGCGGTCTCCGCCACCCCGGACGACGCCGCGAAGACGGCGCCCGCTCCGGCGGCGGCCAAGGCAGCCAAGACCAAGGCCGCGGCAGCCAAGAGCTGATCCATGACACGACGAACGGGCTGGGCCGAGTACGCCGCCCATCCGGACGCTCTGCGTGAGCGGGGGCGAGGCGCCGACGAGGACTCCACCGGGAGGGGTGGCTACGCCTACGGGGGAGACGCGGACCAAGGCATCACGAACAGGGGGAACAGAGGCACGGCTCCGTACGGCACCGACGGGGCACGTGGTTCGGGCGGTTCGCGCGGGCGTCGTCGGCGCGGCCGCGCAGAGCCGTCCGGTGAGGACGGAGGTGCCCCTACCTCGTCGAGGGCCGAGAAGGGGGCGCCCCCAGCGGACCCGGTGGAGCAGGCACGGGCGATCTGCCTGCGCCTGCTCACCGGGACCCCGCGCACGCGCAAGCAACTCGCGGACGCCCTGCGCAAGCGGGAGATCCCGGACGACGCGGCCGAGGAGGTGCTGTCGCGGTTCGAGGAGGTCGGTCTCATCAACGACAGTGCGTTCGCGGACGCCTGGGTGGAGTCCCGGCACCACGGCCGGGGACTGGCTCGACGCGCGCTTGCCCAGGAACTGCGCACCAAAGGCGTCGACTCCACGCTGATCGACGCGGCCGTCGCCCAGCTCGATTCCGAGCAGGAGGAGGCGACCGCACGCGAGCTCGTCGCCCGCAAGCTGCGCTCCACGCGCGGCCTTGACCGCGACAAACGCCTTCGCCGCCTCGCGGGCATGCTCGCCCGCAAGGGCTACCCCGAGGGCATGGCCCTGCGGGTGGTCCGACAGGCCCTGGAGGAAGAGGGCGAAAACACGGAGTTTCTCGGGGACGAGGGGTTCTGAGCCAGGGGTCCCGGAAGGGCTCCTACGGGCCGGGGGCGAGAGGGGCGGGTTCCGGCCCCTGACACGATGGACGCGCGGGGGCGCCCATCGCATCGGGGGCCGTACGCCTCCCTGCCGGGCCGCGGCACCACCGAGTCCCGTCGTGGCACCGAGCCCCGCTGCGGTACTGAGCGGGCTCCGATACCGAGCAAGTTCCGGCACTGATCGGCCGCAGCACCGGCCATGAACCGCGGGGCCCTTGCCGGGCTTTACCTCCCTCCCGAAGGCCGCTGAACCGCCGCCCCGGCCGCGGGCGTTACCGGAAGCCCCTCCACCCGCCACCTTTGGAACCCCCCGACCAGATCGGTTGCCCGGTGCAGCCCCAGTCGTCGCAGGGACTCGGCCGCGAGGCTCGACGCGTACCCCTCGTTGCAGATCACCACGACATGCAGATCGTGGCTCATGGCCTCGGGGGCGCGATGGCTGCCCTGTGGGTCGAGACGCCACTCCAGTTCGTTGCGTTCCACGACGAGGGCACCGGGGATCAGCCCGTCCCGCTCACGCAGGGCCGCGTACCGGATGTCCACCAGCAGTGCCTCACCGGCCTGCGCGGCCTCGTACGCCTCCCGCGGCTCGATCCGTTCGTAGCTCGCGCGCACCCGCTCTAGCAACTCGTCGATGCCGACCAGCCGCTCGTCCACGCCGCCCGCCTTCAACTCACCTCTGTCGACCGGCAGTTCACCTGAACTACGTACCGTCGGCAGGCCCTCCCCCGCCCCGCTCACTGCCAGTCCTCCGGACGCTCCACCTGCTCCAGGCGCAGGATCGGTCCGCTGCGGCTGAAGCGGCGGATCTGCGGCAGGGGCGGGTAGTAGGCGTGAACGGAGATCGCATGCTGGTCGGCGGATTCGTTGAGTACCTCGTGCACATGGTGGCGGCCGAAGGAGCGGCCCTTTCCAGCTGGCAGCCGACGTTCCCGGTCCACGTCGTCCGTCAGTTCCAGCGTCTTCCAGCCGTCGGCGGGCAGTCGGACGGCGAGCGAGTTCTCCTTGAGCTCACCGGCCGCCGTCACGAAGGCCCCGACTGAGTCGGCGTGGTCGTGCCAGCCGGTGCCCGTCCCGGGCGGCCAGCCGATCAACCAGGCCTCGCTGCCGCCGGGACCCTCGAGCCGTACCCAGGTACGGCCCTCGGGATCGAGCGCAAGCGAGGCGATCAAGTCGGCGTCGGCGGCAGTTCGCCGTACGAAGTCGAGGAGGTCCGCCTGCGTCGGCGTGGAAACCGGCGCGGAGACCGCTGCGGACACCTGCTGAGAAGCGGCAACGGCGGCAGGGGATACAGACACGGGCACCGTCCTGATGAGAGTTCGCCGAGAGCGCGCGACAGCAGAGGCGACCAAGCGGCGGCAGGCGTGGCGCGCGCGGAAGAAAAGGGGATGCGAGTCAGCAGGATGGACGACACACGCAGCCCGCATAGCGGACCAGATCCATATGGACCCTCCGCCACAGGCGCACACAGGTGTCGGTCATGGTCCGGAGTACAGCATGCCGGTGCGAACCGGTCAACTCACTGTCACCCGCACACGTGACGTGACGGTGAGTGCTGCTTCCAGGTGAGTACGACCTCCATACGACGGCATCAGCCTCTGTACGACAGCATCAACGCGAGCCGGCCGCCGCCCCGGCCTCCTCCGCCGCCGCCCCGGCCTGTGCCTTGGCCGGTCCGCCCAGCGCCGCCTCGGCCGCCGCGTACAGATCGGCCGGGCGCACCCCGCTCAGCGCCGTCACCAGGTGCCCGTCGGGCCGCACCAGCAGGACCGAATGCGCGGCCGCCCCCGGATAGCTCTCCGCGACCAGCAACTCGGCCGGATACGGCAGCGCCGTCACCGCGGCCGCCAGCCGGGGCATGATCCCGGCGGTGGCCCAGTGCTTGCGGTCCCACACGCCCGTGCCCGGCGCGATCAGTACGACCAGCAGCGCGCCGCGCCCGAGCCGGTCCCGCAGCTGGACGAAGGAGCCGTCCTCCGCGGTGACCCGCACGTCCATGACCGGCGCACCGCGCGGCGTGTCCACGGGGACCTCGCCCTCCAGCTGCCCGGGCGCGAGCGGGGAGTCCGCGTACGTCCCGGGCGCACCGATCGCCCCCTGCCCCAGGTGGCCGTCCATGAGCAGCGCGTCATGGCCCCGGGCGGAGCCGGGGACGACCGCGCGCAGCCCTCCGCCGCCGCGCAGCAACGGCAGCGCCTGGTCGGCGGCGCGCAGCCGGGCGGCGACGGCCGCGCGCCGCTCCGCCTGGTAGCTGTCGAGCAGGGCCTCGTGCGGCCCGTGGTGCCAGGCCGGCGCCAGCTTCCAGGCGAGGTTGTCGGCGTCCCGCAGCCCCTCGTCCAGCCCGTGCGTGCCGAGCGTGCCGAGGCAGTGCGCCGCGTCCCCGGCGATGAAGACGCGGCCCACGCGCCAGCGGCGGGCCAGGCGGTGGTGGACCGTGTGAACTCCGGTGTCGAGGAGTTCGTACGGCGGTGTCGGCCCGCCGGTCCACCCGGCGAGCGTCTCCCGGACGCGAGCCACCAGCATGTCGGGTGTGACCAGGTCCTTGCCCGGCGGCAGCAGCCAGTCCAGGCGCCAGACCCCGTCCGGGAGCGGCCGTCCGGTGACCTCCCCGCCCGAAGGTCCGGACGTCCGCCACGGCGGCATCCGATGGAGCAACGCCTGACCGTCCCAAGGAAGTTCCGCGCGCAGCGCGGCCACGGCGTGTCGCTCCACCGCCGTACGGCCCGGAAAGCGGATGTCCTCCAGCTTTCGTACGGTCGAGCGCTGGCCGTCGCAGCCCACCAGGTAACTGCCGCGCCACCAGGTGCCCTTGGGGCCGCGGGTGTGGGCGGTGACGCCCGAGGGCTCCTGCTCGATCGCGTCCAGGCGGCTGTCCACGACGACCTTGACGAGCCGTTCGCCGGCGAGGGCCGCGCGCAGGGCGTCGGTCAGCAGGTGCTGGGCGATGTGGAGGGGGGCGGGGTTCGTCACGCCTCCAGGGCCCGTGACGCCCCCCGGTCCTGCGACGCCCTCGCCCCCGTCTGCGGCGGCGTCGAACCTGACCTCACGCATCACCTGCTTGCGCCGCATCGCCCGCCATCCGGCCCAGCGGGCGCCGGCCCCGGCGACCGGCACACCCGTCAGGCGCTCCATGAGGGCGGTGGTGTCCTCGCGCAGGACGGCGGTGCGCGCGAGGCGGGGTTCGTCCTTGCCGGGCCCCTCGTCGAGGACGACGGACGGCACCTCCTGACGGGCCAGCGCCAGGGCGAGCGTGAGCCCGACGGGCCCCGCTCCGACGATGATCACCGGGTCCACGGCGCGGCGCCCCCTGCCCGCAGCGGTGTCCCGAAAGACGCAAGTGAACAGAAAGCCGGAGCAGGGTGCACGATCACAGAACGTATGCAACCCATTGCCGGTGCTTGCGTCAAGTGACGGAGGGCAGTGGCGATCATGCCACTGCCCTCCGTGTCGTTCATGCCACTTGACTGCTCATCAGATGGCTGCTCTCGGACCGCTCATCAGATGGTGCCGCCGGCGCCGGTCCCGTAGGTGCCGCCCACCTCGGCGGCGTTGAGCTCCTCCACGTCCTCCGCGCCGAGGACCGCGCCGGTGCTCCTCTTGCTGCGCCGCAGCCTGCCCTCGAGCCAGCTCGCGAAGCTGGTGAGGATGAAGTTCACCACGATGAAGATGGCTGCCACCACGATGAAGCTGGGGATGACATTGGCGTAGTTGGCCGCCAGCGTGGCGCGTTCGCTGAGCAGCTCGGGGAACTGCAGCATCACGCCACCGAGCGCGGTGTCCTTCACGATGACGACGAGCTGGCTGACGATGGCCGGCAGCATGACGGTGACAGCCTGCGGCAGCAGGATGCTGGTCATCGTCTGGCCCTTGCGCAGACCGATCGCCTTGGCGGCTTCCGACTGCCCCTTGGGCAGGGCGAGGATGCCAGCCCGTACCACCTCGGCCAGGACGGATGCGTTGTAGAGCACCAGGCCGGTGACGACCGCGTAGAAGGGCCGCTGTTCACTGGTGACGTTCGTCCAGCGATCGTAGAACTCGTTCGCGAACAGCATCAGCAGCAGCACCGGGATCGCCCGGAAGAACTCGACCACCGTGGCGGCAGGGCCCCGCACCCACCGGTGATCGGACAGCCGCGCGATGCCGAAGACCGCGCCCAGCGGAAGGGCGATCACCATGGCGAGTGCTGCCGCTTTCAGCGTGTTGCTGAGGCCCGGCAGCAGGTATGTAGTCCAGGCCTGCTCCTCGGTGAACGGCTTCCACAGGGCCCACTCCAGCTGGCCCTCGTCGTCCATGGTCTTCCAGACAAACCACACGAGCACGGCGAGGAGGGCGAAGAAGACCACCGAGAAGAGAACATTGCGCTGCTTGGCGCGAGGACCCGGAGTGTCGTAGAGAACGGAGCTCATCGCTTCACCGCCAGTCGCTTGCTCAGCCAGCCGAAGAAGAGGCCGGTGGGCAGGGTCAGTACGACAAAGCCGAAGGCGAAGACTGCGGCGATGAGCAGCACCTGGGCCTCGTTCTCGATCATTTCCTTCATCAGGAGGGCGGCCTCGGCCACGCCGATGGCTGCCGCCACGGTCGTGTTCTTGGTCAGGGCGATCAGTACGTTGGCCAGCGGGCCGATGACCGAACGGAAGGCCTGCGGCAGGATGATGAGCCGGAGCGTCTGGCTGAAGCTCAGCCCGATGGCACGGGCCGCCTCAGCCTGTCCGAGGGGCACGGTGTTGATGCCGGAACGAATCGCCTCGCAGACGAAGGCAGCGGTGTAGGCGATGAGGCCGAGCACCGCCAGCCGGAATCCCTGGACGTCAAAGTCTCTCGAGCCCAGCGTCACGCCGAAGATGTCGGCGAGGCCGAGCGAGGTGAACACGATGATGACGGTCAGGGGAATGTTCCGGACGATGTTCACATAGGCCGTGCCGAACCCACGCATGAGCGGGACCGGGCTGACCCGCATCCCGGCCAGCAGGGTGCCCCAGATCAGGGAGCCGACCGCGGAGAGGACGGTGAGTTGCACCGTCGTCCAGAACGCCTCTAGGACGTTATAACCTTCAAGAAAGTCGAACACGATCTCCCGCGCTTCCGGGTGAGTGGCGTACGTGGACAGCGCGGCGTGCCGCCGCCTTGATCGCGGTCGGTGGCGGCACGCCCGTGGATCACTGCGCTACGAGACGACGTTGCCGATCTTCGGCGCGGGCTCGTTCTTGTAGTTGGCCGGACCGAAGTTGTCCGTGACCGCCTTGTCCCAGGCCTTGTCCTGGACCATCTTCTCCAGGGCGGCGTTGATCTTGTTGACGGTCTCGGTGTCGCCCTTCTTCACGCCGATGCCGTAGTTCTCGTTGCTCAGCTTGAGGCCGGCGAGCTTGAACTTGCCCTTGTACTGCTCCTGCGCGGCGAAGCCCGCGAGGATCGAGTCGTCCGTGGTCAGTGCGTCCACGGCGCCGCTCTGAAGGCCGGCGATGCACTCGGAGTAGCCGCCGACCTGCTTCAGGTTGGCCTTCGGGGCGAAGTCCTTCTTGACGTTCTGCGCCGAGGTGGAGCCGGTCACCGAGCACAGGTTCTTGCCGTTGAGGTCCGTTGCCTCGGTGATGTCCGAGTCCGCCTTGACCAGCAGGTCCTGGTGGGCCAGAAGGTACGGACCGGCGAAGTCGACCTTCTGCTTGCGCTCGTCGGTGATCGAGTAGGTTGCCGCGATGAACTTCACGTCGCCACGAGCAAGCGCGTTCTCGCGGTCAGCGCTCTTGGTCTCGACCCACTCGATCTGGTCGGCGTTGTAGCCGAGCTCCTTCGCCACGTACGTCGCGACGTCGACGTCGAAGCCGGAGAAGCTGCCGTCCGGCTCCTTCAGGCCCAGACCCGGCTGGTCGAACTTGATGCCGATCTTGATCTTGTCGCCCCCACCGGAACCCTCGTTGTCACCGTCACCGCCACCACAAGCGGTAGCAGTGATGGAGAGCACGAGTGCAGCGGCGGCCGCGGCGGAGACCTTGCGGAGCTTCATGGTGAACATCCTTTGCGTGATGAAGAGATGCGTGCCGTCAGGAACGGCGGGTGACGCAGGTCGTCGGGTGCGTGAAGCAGTCCGTCAGTGGTGCAGGATCTTGGACAGGAAGTCCTTCGCGCGGTCGCTGCGCGGGTTGCTGAAGAACTGGTCCGGCACAGCTTCTTCGACGATGCGACCGTCCGCCATGAACACCACCCGGTTGGCGGCCGAACGGGCGAAGCCCATCTCGTGGGTGACGACGATCATGGTCATGCCGTCGCGGGCGAGCTGCTGCATGACCTCCAGGACCTCGTTGATCATCTCCGGGTCGAGAGCCGACGTCGGCTCGTCGAAGAGCATGACCTTGGGGTCCATGGCCAGCGCACGGGCGATGGCCACACGCTGCTGCTGGCCGCCGGAGAGCTGTGCGGGGTACTTGTCCGCCTGGCTGCCCACGCCCACTCGGTCGAGCAGGGAGCGGGCCTTCTCCTCGGCCTGCTTCTTGTCGGTCTTGCGGACCTTGATCTGGCCCAGCATCACGTTCTCGAGCACGGTCTTGTGCGCGAAGAGGTTGAATGACTGGAAGACCATTCCGACGTCGGCACGGAGCTTGGCCAGCGCCTTGCCCTCTGCAGGCACGGGCTTGCCGTCGATCGCGATCGTGCCGGAGTCGATCGTCTCCAGGCGGTTGATGGTGCGGCACAGGGTGGACTTCCCGGACCCGGAGGGTCCGATGACCACGACGACCTCGCCGCGGGCGATCGTCAGGTCGATGTCCTGGAGCACGTGCAACGCGCCGAAGTGCTTGTTCACGTTCTTCAGGACGACCAGCTCGCCGGTCGCGGCCACATCTTCCTTGGCCACCGATACTTCGGTCATCGCTCTCAGGCTCCGTCCTCCTCGGTTTCGGAGGACAGTAATAACCGTATCCGACCTGCGTCATTAGTTCTGAGGTGAATCTGAGCATTACGATCCGATAGCGGTCGGATACGTGTCGTAGCAGCTGCGCGCCGGACGCGTACCGGCTACATAACGGAAGCCCTCCGCAACCGGAACCTACTTGACGGCGTCCTCGTCCATCAGCGTGACTTCCATGGTGCACGCGCGCGTGCACGCACTGTGTAGCTACGTGAATCGTACGGCCGATGAACCGAAGGAGGCCGGGATGAGACTGCTCCTCGTCGAGGACGACAATCATGTCGCAGCCGCGCTGTCCGCGGTCCTGGCGCGACACGGTTTCGAGGTCACGCACGCGCGCAGCGGCGAGGAGGCCCTCCAGGCGCTGGTCCCCGAGGGCAACGGCTTCGGCGTCGTCCTCCTCGACCTCGGCCTGCCCGACCAGGACGGTTACGAGGTCTGCGGCAAGATCCGCAAGCGCACGAGCACCCCGGTGATCATGGTCACCGCGCGCTCCGACGTCCGCTCCCGCATCCACGGCCTCAACCTCGGGGCCGACGACTATGTGGTCAAGCCGTACGACACCGGAGAGCTGCTCGCCCGGATCCACGCCGTCAGCCGGCGCACCGTGCAGGAGGACGCCGGGACGGGTGGCGAAGGCGTGCTGCGCCTGGGCGCCGTACACATCGAACTGCACACCCGCCAGGTCAGCGTCGACGGTTCGGTTGTCCAACTGACCCGCAAGGAGTTCGATCTCCTCGCCCTGCTCGCCCAGCGTCCCGGGGTGGTCTTCCGCCGGGAACAGATCATCAGCGAGGTGTGGCGCACGAGTTGGGAGGGGACCGGGCGCACCCTCGAGGTGCATGTGGCGTCCCTGCGCGCCAAGCTGCGCATGCCGGCGCTGATCGAGACCGTACGCGGCGTCGGCTACCGACTCGTCTCCCCGGTCTCGTAGCGGGCAAGGGTGCGTACACGTCTCCTCCCGCTGCTCATCGTCCTGATGGCGGCCGTGCTGCTCGCCCTCGGCGTACCTCTGGCCGTCAGCCTCGCCTCGGCCCAGCAGCAGAAGGTCGTCGTCGACCGGATCGACGACACGGCGTACTTCGCGGCCATCGCAAGGCCCGCCGCCGACACCACCTCCGGGCCCCGGGACGCGGTCCGCATCCTCAGCCGGGAACTCGAGAGCTACTACGACGTCTACGGCATCCGCGCCGGCGTCTTCCTGCCCAACGACACGCCCCTGGCCAACGGGCCGACGACCTGGTTCCTGCCCGAGACCGGCGAAGTGCGCGAGGCCTTCAGAGAGTCGTTGCTCAGCCGGCGCAGCCACGACCCGAAGCAGGTGTGGCCGTGGCAGCGGGGCCGCCTCGTCATCGCCTCGCCGGTCATCCGGGACGGTGACGTCGTCGCGGTCGTCGTCACCGACTCGCCCACCGGTCAGATGCGCTCGCGGATCCTGCACGGCTGGCTGATCATCGGCGCGGGGCTGACGGCCGCGATGCTGGTGGCCGTCGGGGCCGCGCTCCGGCTCACCGGCTGGGTGCTCAGGCCGGTTCGGGTGCTCGACGCCACCACGCACGCCATCGCCAGCGGGCGCCTGAAAACACGGGTTGCGGTGGCCAGCGGTCCGCCGGAACTCCGGCGGCTGGCCCGGTCGTTCAACGAGATGGCGGACAACGTCGAGGACGTGCTGGAGCAGCAGCGCGCCTTCGTCGCCGACGCCTCGCATCAGCTGCGCAACCCGCTCGCGGCGCTGCTGCTGCGCATCGAGCTGCTCGCCTTCGAACTTCCCGAGGGCAATGCGGAGATCGCTTCGGTGCAGGCCGAGGGCAAGCGTCTGGCGCAGGTCCTGGACGACCTGCTCGACCTGGCTCTGGCCGAGCACACCGAGGCCGATCTCCGGCTCACCGATGTCGGCGCGCTGACCGCCGAGCGTGTCGCGGCCTGGTCGCCGACGGCCGAGGCCAAGGGCGTACGGCTGGTGGGGGACTGCCCGGCCACCACCGCCTGGGCCGACCCGGTCGCGCTGTCCAGCGCGCTGGACGCGGTGATCGACAACGCGGTCAAGTTCACGCCGGAGGGCGAGCGGGTCGAGGTGACTGTCACCTCCAACGGCAGTACGTCGACGATCGTCGTGACCGACAACGGCCCCGGCCTCACCGACGAGGAACTCGCCCGCATCGGCGACCGCTTCTGGCGCAGCGGCCGGCACCAGAACATCAAGGGCTCCGGCCTCGGGCTGTCGATCTCGCGCGTGCTGCTCGCGGCGGGCGGGGGCTCCATCTCGTACGGCCGTCAGGAGCCGCACGGGTTGCGGGTGACCGTGTCGGTGCCCAGGTCGGGGCCGACGTCCTAGCACCGGGCGGCAGGGTTCCTACCGACGACAGGATTCCTACGACGACAGTGTTCCTACGACGACAGTGTTCCTACGACGACAGGATTCCTACGGTTTGACCGAGCGGTAGTAGTTCCGGGCGCCGTCGTGCAAGGTCAGGGGGTCGGTGTAGATCGCCGTGCGCAGGTCGACGAGTTGCGCGGAGTGGACGTGGGCGCCGATGCCGTCGCGGCTCTTGATCACCGTACGGGTGAGCCATTCGGTGAGGCGGGGGTCCATGTCCTTGCGGGTGATCAGCAGGTTGGAGACGGCGATCGTCGGCACCGTGTCCCCGTTCTGGATGGTGGGATAGGCCGACTCCGGCATGTTGGTCGCGCGGTAGAAGTGGGCCACGTCGCCCTGCGCGTGCACCTTGGCGATGAGGTCGGCGTCGATCGGCACGAACCGGAACGCAGAGGTCTCGGCGATGTCCTCCAGCCCGTCCGTCGGCACCCCGCTCGACCAGAAGAACGCGTCGAGTTCGCGCCCGAGCCGCTTGGGTCCGGTGTCGATGCCGTCCGACCGGGGCGTGATGTCCTTCTCCGGGTCGATGTCGGCGGCCTCGAGCACGCGCGTGGCAATCAGCCGTACACCGGAGTTGGGCAGCCCTATGGCCACCCGCTTGCCTTTCAGGTCCGCCACGGAGCGGATGTCCGAGTCCGGCGGGACGACGAGCTGTACGTAGTCGTCGTACAGGCGGGCGACGCCGCGCAGCCGGTCGGTGACGGGCTTGCCGCCGATCTTGAACGTGTCCACCGCGTCGGCGGCGGCGATCGTGAAGTCGGCCTGCCCCGTCGCCACGCGCTCGACGTTCTCCTGCGACCCGTCGCTCGTCAGCAGCCGCACCTTCAGCTGCGGCATGTCCTTGGCCAGCTCGTTGCGCAGGAGCTCGCCGTACTCCTGATAGACCCCCGCGCGCGTGCCCGTACTGAACGTGATCGTCCCGCTCGGCGGCTGCTCACCCAGGGGCAGCAGCCACCACAGCAGCAACCCGAGGGCGACGAACCCGGCGGCCGCGCCCTCCAGGGCCCGGCGTCTGCTGATGCGGGAGAGTGCCTTGGACATGGCCGCGATCCTGCCAGCCGCTCGTGGTCCTGACCAGGGCAGGGGTCACAGGGGTGTGGGGGAGGGGGCGGGTGCCGGAGGCAGCCGTATCCGCAAGGAGGACTGTCCGACCCGGCCGCTACAGTCGCCGTATGAGTTCGTCGCCCGCTGACCTGGTCCGTGCCTTCCACCTCGCCTTCGGGCTCGATGCCCGCAGTACACCGACCGAGGTCTCCCCGGAACTCGCCGCCCACCGTGGAGAGCTGCTCGCCGAGGAGGCCGCGGAGGTCGCCGAGGTCTCCGTCACCGGCCCGCTCGACAGACTCGCGCACGAGCTGGCGGACGTGGTCTACATCGCGTACGGCACGGCCCTGGTGCACGGCATCGACCTGGACGCCGTACTGGCCGAGATCCACCGCTCCAACATGACCAAGCTGGGCCCCGACGGCCAGGTCGCCCGACGGGCCGACGGCAAGGTGCTCAAGGGCGAGCACTACGAGGCACCGGACGTGTCGGGCGTGCTGCGCCGCCAGGGGTGGACGGCCGCCGACGGGGCGTGACCGATCGGGCGGCCCCGGGCCATGTCGCACAGGTCCGCAAACTGCGAAGCCGGCCCCGCGCACCAGCCCTGGAGGGGTGGGGGTGGCGTAGAGGCGTCAGAGGAGTTCGAGCAGCTTCTCGGTGAACTCGTCGGTGGTCGCCGTACCGCCCAGATCCCGGGTGCGGACGTCCGACTTGGCCAGCACGTCGGCGATGGCGTTGTCGACGTCCCGGGCGGCCTCGGGGTGGCCGAGGTGGTCGAGCATCAGGGCCGCCGAGCCGATCGCGCCCAGCGGGTTGGCGATGCCCTGGCCGGCGATGTCGGGGGCGGAGCCGTGCACCGGCTCGAACATCGAGGGGAAGGTGCGCTCGGGGTTGAGGCTCGCGGACGGCGCGATACCGATCGAGCCGGCGACGGCGGCTGCGAGGTCGCTGAGGATGTCGCCGAACAGGTTGGAGGCGACGACCACGTCGAAGCGGGCCGGGTCGAGGACGAACTTCGCGGCCAGCGCGTCGATGTGCTCCTGGTCCCAGGTGACGCCGGGGTGCGCGGCGGCGAGCTCGGCGACCAGCTCGTCCCAGAACGGCATGGTGTGGATGATGCCGTTGGACTTGGTGGCGGAGGTCAGCTTCCCGCGGCGGCGGGCGGCGAGCGAGAAGGCGTAGTCCACGATCCGGGTGACGCCGGCCCGGGTGAACACCGCTTCCTGGACGGCCAGTTCCTCCGGCGTGCCCTGGTTCAGCCGGCCGCCGATCTCGCTGTACTCGCCCTCGACGTTCTCCCGTACGACGACCAGGTCGACTTCGCCCGCGACGGCGGCGCGCAGCGGACTGGCCACGCCCTCGAAGACCCGGATCGGCCGCAGGTTGACGTACTGGCGGAAGGTGCGGCGGATGGGGATCAGCAGCCCCCACAGGGAGATGTGGTCGGGGACGCCCGGGTAGCCGACGGCGCCCAGCAGGATCGCGTCCGTCTCGCGCAGCCGGTCCAGGCCGTCCTCGGGCATCATCGCGCCCTCGCGCAGATACCGCTCGCAGGACCAGTCGAAGGAGGTGTAGGAGAAGCCGATGCCGTGGCGGCGGCCGACCGCGTCCAGGACCTGCTGAGCGGGCGGAAGGACCTCGGTGCCGATGCCGTCACCGGGGATGACGGCGATGCGATGGTTCTGAATCGTCATGCGAGCGATTGCAGCAGCGGGCCGGACGACGCGTCCAAGACATGATCTGGATATGCCTTATAAGCCCGCCTGATGAGGGCGCTCCAGCAGGGTCGCTCCCCAGAGGACTACAGCCCGGTCAGGGCGCAGTCCAGGAACGCGCGGGCCGCTGGGGACAGCGGGCCTGTGCGGCTGATCAGCCCGATGCGCAGTACGGGGTTCGGCTCCAGTTCGAGCACCAGCGCACCCGCCTGCTCCGCCGTCGCGCGCCAGGAGTCGGTCACCACCGCGAGCCCCACCCCCGCCAGGACCAGCGGCAGCACGGACACCCGGTGCTCGGTCTCGGCGGCGACGATGAAGTCCACGCCGCGCTCGCGCAGGTCGTCCACGTAGGCACGACTGGCCGTCCCCCGCTGCACGACGATCAACCGGTGCCCGGCCAGCTCCTCGGCGGCCACCGGGCGGCCCGCCGGGAACGGGCCGTCGGGCGGGGTCAGCAGCACCAGCCCCTGCACGCCCACGGGCTGGGAGACGACACCCTTCTCGGGCAGCGGGCCCGGGGTGGTCAGCAACCCCAGCTCGCCGGTACCCGTGCGCACCAGGTCGACGACGTCCTGCGGCGTGAACGCGGCACGCACGCACACCCGCACCCCAGGATGACGGCGGCCGAAGTCGCGGATCATCGAGGTGAGCGGTTCGACGGCCGGCGAGGGCATCGCGGCGATATCGAGCCGGCCGGTGCGCAGTTCCTGGACGGCTTCGACGCTGGCCCGGGCGGTCTCCATGCCACGTACCGCCGCGCGGGCCGGCTCGATCAGCGCGGTCCCCGCCTCCGTGAGCACGGCCCGTTTGCCGATGCGGCGGAACAGGTCGGTGCCCAGATCGCGCTCCAGCGACCGCACCGTCTGCGACAGCGCCGGCTGCGAGACGTACAGCGCCGAGGCGGCCCGGTTGAACCCGCCGTGGTCCACGATCGCGAGGAAGTACTCCAGCTGCCGGATGTCCATGCGGCGATTCTCACTGCCCCGGCGAGGACGGCGGGTCATGACGCTCGTGTTCCGGGTTGCTGCCAGTGGTGCGGAGGCGGTGGGATTCGCCTGCTCGCCGGCGAGGGAAGCCGTACTGAGTCTCCATGTGCCCACTGAAGCGGGAGATCGAGGCGTTCTCCAACGTGGTGCGCTCTTACTTTCCCGAGTTCCTCTTTCCGCCGCCGACCGGTGGGTTGGCGGACTTCGGCCACCGTGGCCGGGCGGCGGCGACGGCAGGGATCCGCACGTACTGGACGATCCGGACGTACGTCGCCTGTTGCGGGAGCGGGTCGCAGGGGGAAGTCGCAGGGGAAGGCGACGAAGCCCTGCCGCGATGCTCCTCGGAGACCTCTGCGCGCTGGGCCTGAGGGAGGCCGGGGTGGCAGGAGGCCTGGCGGTTTCCCCCTTACTCAGGTTGAATTGGCGATGTCCGGGCTGTGGTGACGGGTCGTGATCCCTGCGGTACGACGTCCTCATGCGGTACGCGCAAGGGGGCGGGCTG
>NZ_LLZG01000023.1 GCF_001509475.1 Streptomyces regalis | reverse complement strand
TCCGTGCATTTCAGCCCGTCCGGCGTTTGAGGACGAGGCCCGTTCAGGGCCGAAGCGGGGGTCCAGGGGGCGGCAGCCCCCTGGCGGGGTCGAAGGGGCAGAGCCCCTGGGGGATGGGACGGGTAGGGGCGGCGGGGGCGAGGAAATACGGCAGGGACGTTGTACGCCCGCACGTCACGCCGTCGCCGCCCCCGCCGCCGGCGGCGTAGGCGCCAACTGCCGGGCCAGCCAGGTCGGCACCCCGCCCAGCAGCCGGAACAGCCGACGGGCCTCCTCACGCAGCCGTGCGGCCTCCGGCTCGGTCTCCGCATCGGCGAGAGACGCCAGCGCGGGCGCCGTGCCCACCAGATAGCCCAACTCCTCTCGGATACGGAGGGATTCGGCGAAACCGTGCCGCGCCTCCGCCAACTCCCCGTCCCGCAGGGCAAGCCCGGCCAGGTGGCGCCAGGTGAAGGACAGCAGGAGCGGATCGGCATGCGCCGTCGCACCCGCGTGTGCCCGGCGGTACGCCGCCCGCGCCGCCTGCGGTGACCGCGCCAGGTTCTCCGCCAGAAGTCCCCGCCGGAAGTCGAGCAGAGCCCTGCCCGCCGCCCCCGGAGGGATCAGCGCCGCCGCCCGCCCCAGCGCGGCCCGCGCCTCGTCGGCCCGGTCGCGCACTCCGTGCAGTGTCGCCGCGTAGGCAAGTTGCCCGCGTTCACAAGCGGCCGCGCCCCGTTCGTCGTCACCGTGAGCGAGCGCCTCGGCCGTGCGCAGCGCGTCCTCGGCCTCCTCCCAGCCCTGCTCGGTGTAGAGACAGCGCTCCACCAGCAGCGACGCCCGCTGCAGCGCGGTCTGCGCGGTCACCGGCTGTAGCAGGGCCGCCGCGTCCGCCCAGCAAGCGCGTGAGCGCAGCCGCCATACCGCGGTCTGGAGTGGATCGTCACCGGCGGTCGTTCCGTTACCAGACATGGCGGTATACGCCACCTCGCCCTCCCCGAGCACGCCATCGAGCTGTTGAGTGGTGGCGGCATCTCAGCACGAATCCGCGCGCCCGGCCAAGAGGGTGGGTGAAGGATTTCACAAAGTCGTGGGACAGCGGCGGCACTTGGTGCCCTCCGCACGAGGCCTCGGGAGGCCTCGCGGGGGGCTCAACTCATCCGCAATGCCAAGAAGAAATCCAGCTTGTCCTCCAGTCGGGAGAGGTCCCGGCTCGTCAACTGCTCGATCCGCCCCACTCGGTAGCGCAGTGTGTTGACGTGCAGATGCAGCCGGGTCGCGCAGCGGGTCCAGGAGCCGTCGCAGTCGAGGAAGGCTTCCAGGGTGGGGATCAGTTCGGCGCGGTGGCGGCGGTCGTAGTCGCGCAGCGGGTCCAGGAGGCGGGCCGTGAAGGCTCGCCGTACGTCGTCCGGCACGAAGGGGAGCAGGAGGACGTGGGAGGCCAGCTCCTGGTGGCCTGCCGCGCAGACCCGGCCCGTGCGGGCCGCCGCGACCCGGCGGGCGTGGCGGGCCTCCTCCAGGGCGCCGCGCAGGCCCTCCGCCGAGTGCACCGCCGCGCTCACGCCGAGCGTGACCCGGCCGTCGCCGTCCAGGCCCGCCGACAGCGCGTCCCGGATCGAGTCGAGGAGGGCGTCCGCGTGGATCCCCGCTTCGGAGCCGTCGTGCTCCGACGAGACCGCCGGCAGGGGGACGAGGGCGATGGCCTCGTCGCCGGTGTGGGCCACGGCGATACGGTCGGACGGCTCGGGGCCGGTCGCGAGCGGGTCGACCAGGATCTCCTCCAGCAGGGACTGGGCGATCGGTCCGGGCTCGGTGTCCCCGCCCTCCCACTCGACGCGGGCCACCACCACCTGCCAGTGCGGGGCCGCCCCCAGGCCGGGCAGCAGCACCGGCGCCGCGACCCGCAGGCGCGCGGCGATCTCCGCGGGCGCCGCGCCCGTCTGGACCAGCTCCAGGACCTCCTGCGCGAGCCGGCGGCGCACCGTGCGGGCCGCGTCCCTGCGGTCCCGTTCCACCGCGATCAGCTGGGTGACGCCCTGGAGCAGGTCGAGCCGCTCCTCGGGCCAGTCGCTCGCGTCCGCCTCCACGGCCAGCAGCCAGTCCGACAGCACCGTCTCGCGCACGTCCCGCGAGGCCCGCGGGGAGCGGCCGCTGCTGCGGATCGGGAACAGGGAGTACGGCGTGCTGCCGATGGTCATGCGATGGGGGCCGCGACGGCCCGTGCGGGCGGCCGACAGGTGCTCCGCCGCCAGCTTCGCGCACATGTCCGCGGGCAGCGCCGGGCCCCCCACCTTCGAGCCCGCGATGAGCCGTCCGGTCGGCGCCAGCACCCACGCCCGCAGGTCCAGGTCCGAGCCGAGGAGGTCGAGGACGACGTCCGGGCCGCCGCCCGCCGGGCCCGACGTCATCATCCGGCGGTGGCGGTCCACGACGGCCGCGAGGTCCCCGGCCCGCTCGCCGCTGACCTGCCGTACGACATGCTCGGTGATCGTCGCGAACGCCACCGACTCGTGCACCGCGAAGAGCGGCAGACGGTGCCGGGTGCAGGCCAGCACCAGGTCGTCGGGGATGTCGCCCAGTTCCGCCTCACCGGCCGCCAGGGCGGCCACGCCGGCCTGCACCAGGAGGCGCACGAACGGCTCGGAGTCCGTGGCGTCCCTGCGCCAGGCCAGCCCGGTGAGCACCAGCTCACCGCCCGAGAGATAGCGGCTGGGGTCCCTGAGGTCGGTGGTCATCACACCGCGCACGGTGCGATCCAGCTCTTCCTCGCCGCCGAGCAGCTTGAGGCCCAGCGCGTCGGTGTCCAGCAGTGCGCGCAGCCGCATTCTCGTCGCCGCCGTTCTTTGTCTCGAAATCTACGATGGATCCAGGAGGGTCGTGTGGTGAGCGGCCCGTCCGGCGGGCCGGCACATGGTGACCGGCGTCTGCGGAGCTGTGTTCCGGCTGTGTCCCTGGTCACAAGGGCTGTGTCTCACGTTTCCACGGAAAAACCAGGAGGTTACTGATGACCTCCGTTCATACGAATCTACAAGATGCCCGGCCTGGCCAGCCAACTCCTTCATGGTTTCCGTGACTGACCCCGGTGGAGCACGGCGCTGTGTACTGGCGTCAATGCGCGTTAACAGCACATGAACGAGCCGGGCCTGCCGCACCTGATCTGGCTCAAACCGTACGACCCTCGAGACGAAGAAGAGAGCCGGTCATGGACTTCCTTCGCCCCGCCAGCTGGGAGGAGGCGCTCGCCGCTAAGGCCGAGCACCCCACCGCTGTGCCGATTGCGGGTGGCACCGATGTGATGGTCGAGATCAACTTCGACCACCGCCGGCCCGAGTACCTCCTCGACCTGAACCGCATCGGCGACCTCTACGAGTGGGAGGTCGGCGAGGACAGCGTGCGGCTCGGCGCCTCCGTCCCGTACACCCGCATCATGGAGCACCTGCGCGCCGAGCTGCCGGGCCTCGCCCTCGCCTCGCACACGGTCGCCTCCCCGCAGATCCGCAACCGCGGCGGCGTCGGCGGCAACCTCGGCACCGCCTCCCCGGCCGGCGACGCCCACCCCGCCCTGCTGGCGGCCGGCGCCGAGGTCGAGGTCGAGTCGGTGCGCGGCAGCCGCCGTATCCCGATCGACGAGTTCTACACCGGCGTGAAGCGCAACGCGCTCGCCGCCGACGAGCTCATCAGGGCCGTACACATCAAGAAGGCCGACGGACCGCAGCAGTACTCCAAGGTCGGCACGCGCAACGCCATGGTCATCGCCGTGTGCGCCTTCGGGCTCGCGCTGCACCCCGAGACGCGGACCGTCCGTACCGGAATCGGATCGGCCGCTCCCACCCCCGTGCGGGCCAAGGCCGCCGAGGAGTTCCTGAACGCGGCGCTCGAAGAGGGCGGCTTCTGGGACAACGGCAAGATCATCACCCCGTCGGTCGCCAAGCAGTTCGCGGACCTGTGCTCCGCCGCCTGCAACCCGATCGATGACGTCCGGGGCACGGCGAGCTACCGCCGCCACGCGGTCGGCATCATGGCCCGCCGCACGCTGACCTGGACCTGGGAGTCGTACCGCGGCACCGCCGCCCACACGGAGGGAGTCGCCTGATGCGCGTCAACTTCACTGTCAATGGACGTCCGCAGGAAGCCGACGACGTGTGGGAGGGCGAGTCCCTGCTGTACGTGCTGCGCGAGCGGCTCGGTCTGCCGGGGTCGAAGAACGCCTGTGAGCAGGGTGAGTGCGGGTCCTGCACGGTCAGACTCGACGGTGTGCCGGTGTGTTCGTGCCTGGTCGCCGCCGGTCAGGTCGAGGGCCGTGAGGTCGTGACCGTCGAGGGGCTGGCCGACTTCGCCAAGCAGCGTGCCGAGCACGGTGGTTGTGCGACCGGAGCCTGCGGTACGGACGGGAAGGCGGGGACCTCGCTGCAGGACGCCCAGCTGGGGGTCCCCCCGGGCGGAGCCTGGGGGAGGGCGGCCAAGGGCCAGGACTCCCAGACCGGCGAAGGCACCGAACTCTCCCCGATCCAGCAGGCGTTCATCGACGCCGGCGCCGTCCAGTGCGGCTTCTGCACGCCGGGTCTGCTCGTCGCAGCCGACGAGATGCTGGAGCAGAACCCGAACCCGACCGACGCGGACATCCGCGAGGCGCTGTCGGGCAACCTGTGCCGCTGCACCGGCTACGAGAAGATCATGGACGCGGTCCGCCTCGCGGCCGCCCGGCAGGGAGAGGCGGTCTGAGCGACATGCCAACCAATGGCGCTCCTACGAAGATCACCCAGGGTTCCCAGACCAAGGGCGGCATCGGTGAGTCCACCCTCCGCCCGGACGGCACCCTCAAGGTCACCGGCGAGTTCGCGTACTCGTCCGACATGTGGCACGAGGACATGCTCTGGGGTCAGATCCTGCGCGCCACCGTCGCGCACGCCGAGATCGTGTCCATCGACACGAGCGAGGCCCTCGCCATGGCGGGCGTCTACGCCGTCATGACGTACGACGACCTGCCGACCGACGTGAAGAACTACGGCCTGGAGATCCAGGACACCCCGGTCCTCGCGCACGGCAAGGTACGCCACCACGGTGAGCCGGTCGCCATCGTCGCCGCCGACCACCCGGAGACCGCGCGCCGCGCGGCCGCCAAGATCAAGGTCGAGTACCGCGATCTGCCCGTCATCACCGACGAGGCCTCCGCGACCGCCCCGGACGCGATCCTCGTCCACGAGGGCCGCGACGACCACCACAGCGGCCACGTCCCGCACCCGAACATCGTGCACCGCCAGCCGATCTTCCGCGGCGACGCGGCCGAGGCGGCGGAGCGGGCCGACGTCATCGTCAAGGGCGAGTACACCTTCGGCATGCAGGACCAGGCCTTCCTCGGCCCTGAGTCCGGCCTCGCCGTGCCGGACGAGGACGGCGGCGTCCACCTCTACATCGCCACCCAGTGGCTGCACAGCGACCTGAAGCAGATCGCCCCGGTCCTCGGCCTGCCCGAGAGCAAGGTCCGCATGACGCTGTCCGGCGTCGGCGGTGCCTTCGGTGGCCGCGAGGACCTGTCGATGCAGATCCACGCCTGCCTGCTGGCGCTGCGGACGGGCAAGCCGGTCAAGATCGTTTACAACCGCTTCGAGTCCTTCTTCGGGCACGTCCACCGCCACCCCGCCAAGCTCCACTACGAGCACGGCGCCACGAAGGACGGCAAGCTCACCCACGTGAAGTGCCGGATCGTGCTGGACGGTGGCGCGTACGCCTCCGCGTCCCCCGCGGTCGTCGGCAACGCCGCCTCGCTCAGCATCGGCCCGTACGTCGTCGAGGACGTCGACATCGAGGCCCTTGCCCTCTACACCAACAACCCGCCCTGCGGCGCTATGCGCGGCTTCGGCGCGGTCCAGGCGTGCTTCGCCTACGAGGCGCAGATGGACAAGGTGGCCAAGCAGCTCGGCATGGACCCGATCAAGTTCCGGCAGCTGAACGCCATGGAACAGGGCACCATCATGCCGACCGGGCAGCCGGTCGACTCCCCGGCGCCGGTCGCCGAACTCCTGCGCCGCGTCAAGGCGATGCCGCTCCCGCCGGAGCGCCAGTGGGAGTCCAGCGAGGGCGCGGACGTACGGCAGCTGCCGGGCGGTCTGTCCAACACCACGCACGGTGAAGGCGTCGTACGCGGTGTCGGTTACGCGGTCGGCATCAAGAACGTCGGCTTCTCCGAGGGCTTCGACGACTACTCCACCGCCAAGGTGCGCATGGAGGTCGTCGGCGGCGAGCCCGTCGCGACCGTGCACACGGCCATGGCGGAGGTCGGCCAGGGCGGCGTCACCGTCCACGCGCAGATCGCCCGCACCGAGCTGGGCGTCGCGCAGGTGACGATCCACCCGGCGGACACGCAGGTGGGCAGCGCCGGTTCGACGTCCGCGTCGCGCCAGACGTACGTGACCGGCGGCGCCGTCAAGAACTCCTGCGAGCTGGTCCGCGAGAAGGTGCTGGAGATCGGGCGCCGCAAGTTCGGCTCCTACCACCCGGCTTGGGCGACGGCGGAGCTGTTGCTGGAGGGCGGCAAGGTCGTCACCGACGGCGGCGAGGTCCTCGCCGATCTGGTCGACGTACTCGAAGGCGAGGCCGTCGAGGTCGAGGCCGAGTGGCGGCACCGTCCGACCGAGGCCTTCGACCTGCGCACCGGCCAGGGCTTCGGCCACGTCCAGTACTCCTTCGCCGCGCACCGCGCCGTCGTCGAGGTCGACACCGAGCTCGGCCTGGTGAAGGTGATCGAGCTGGCCTGCGCCCAAGACGTCGGCAAGGCGCTCAACCCGCTGTCCGTCATCGGCCAGATCCAGGGCGGTACGACCCAGGGTCTCGGCGTGGCGGTCATGGAGGAGATCATCGTCGACCCCAAGACCGCGAAGGTGCGCAACCCCTCCTTCACGGACTACCTCATCCCCACGATCCTCGACACGCCGACCATCCCCGTCGACGTGCTCGAACTCGCCGACGACCACGCCCCGTACGGGCTGCGGGGCATCGGCGAGGCCCCCACCCTGTCGTCGACCCCGGCCGTCCTCGCGGCGATCCGGAACGCGACGGGACTGGAGCTGAACCGGACGCCGGTACGGCCGGAACACCTCACCGGCACGGCGTAAGGACATCAGCGAGGAATCCGGAAGGAATCCAGCAAGGCTCTCCGGGCGGCGCCGGGAACGTCACACTTCGCCGCGCCGCCCGGAGGAACCAAGTACCGCACCGCTCGCGGAACTTGACACACCAGCAAGTACCAGCACGACAGATCCAGTTCGTTCGTCTCGGGCCGTCCCCCGGGTCGTGCGGCCGAAGCACCTTCCCAAATCCCGCAAAAACGCCGAAGGCAACCCGCGGGTGTCCCTATGAACCTTGGGAGTAGGCCCACATGACCCAGCAGTCACTGGAGCCGGCGACCACAGCCGAAGACGCGGGAGAAGGCACTCGCGTCCCGGCCGGCAGGTCCTGGCTCGACCGGTACTTTCACATATCCAAGAGAGAATCCACGATCGCGCGCGAGGTGCGCGGCGGCGTCACCACCTTCATGGCGATGGCGTACATCCTCCTGCTCAACCCGCTGATCCTGTCCGGCAAGGACGCGGCGGGGGACACCCTCGCCCAGAAGGCCCTGATCACCGCGACCGCGTTCGCGGCGGCCATCACCACGCTGCTGATGGGCTTCTTCGGCAAGGTGCCGCTCGCCCTCGCCGCCGGCCTCTCCGTCTCCGGCGTGCTCGCCTCGCAGGTCGCCCCGCAGATGACCTGGCCGCAGGCCATGGGCATGTGTGTGATGTACGGCGTGGTCATCATGCTGCTGGTCGTCACCGGCCTGCGCGAGATGATCATGAACGCGATCCCGCTCGCGCTGAAGCACGCGATCACCATGGGCATCGGCCTGTTCGTCGCCCTGATCGGCCTGGTGAAGGCCGGCTTCGTGCACCAGGGCAAGGCGACCCCGCTCAGCCTCGGCCCGACCGGCGAGCTGGCCGGCTGGCCGGTCCTGCTCTTCGCGATCACCCTGCTCGCGATCTTCATGCTCCAGGCGCGCGGCATCCCCGGCGCGATCCTGATCGGCATCGTCGGCGGCACCCTGGCCGCCGTCGTCCTCAACGCGGCCGGCGCCATCGACCCCAAGCAGTGGGCCAGCGGCGCCCCCGAACTGCACGGCAGCGCCGTCTCCATGCCCGACTTCTCGATCTTCGGCGACGTCGAGTTCGGCGGCTGGGGCGAGGTCGGCGCGATGACGGTCGGCATGATCGTCTTCACCCTCGTGCTCGCCGGGTTCTTCGACGCGATGGCGACCATCATCGGCGTCGGCACCGAGGCCAAGCTGGCCGACGACAAGGGCCGCATGCCGGGCCTGTCCAAGGCGCTGTTCATCGACGGCGCGGGCGGCGCGATCGGCGGCGTGTCCGGCGCCTCGGGCCAGACGGTGTTCGTCGAGTCCGCCACCGGCGTCGGCGAGGGTGCCCGCACGGGCCTCTCCTCGGTCGTCACCGGCCTGTTCTTCGCGGCCTGCCTCTTCTTCACCCCGCTGACGGCGATCGTGCCGGGCGAGGTCGCGGCGGCGGCCCTGGTGGTCATCGGCGCCATGATGATGATGAACGCGCGGCACGTGGACTGGTCGGACCGGGCCACCGCGATCCCGGTGTTCCTCACCGTCGTGATCATGCCGTTCACGTACTCGATCACGGCCGGTGTCGCCGCCGGCGTCATCTCGTACGTCGCCATCAAGGCCGCTCAGGGCAAGGTTCGGGAGATCGGGGCGTTCATGTGGGCCCTGACAGGCATCTTCCTGGTCTATTTCGCCCTCAATCCCATTGAGAGTTGGATGGGCGTGCACTAGCCAGTTGGTGAACCGCCCTCCGCACAACCGCTGTTAAGGAGACCGACAGATGCTGGACATCGCCGAAGAGCTGCACCGGTGGGTCGAGCAGGGACGTGACTTCGCCGTGGCCACCGTGGTGGCGGTCGGCGGCAGCGCACCCCGCCAGCCCGGTGCCGCGCTCGCGGTGGACGCCGACGGCACGGCGATCGGCTCGGTCTCCGGCGGCTGTGTGGAGGGTGCGGTGTACGAGCTGTGCGGGCAGGCGCTGCAGGACGGCGAGACGGTCCTGGAACGCTTCGGCTACAGCGACGAGGACGCATTCGCCGTCGGCCTGACCTGCGGGGGCGTCATCGACATCCTCGTCACGCCGGTACGGGCCGGGGATCCGGCCCGCCCGGTGCTCGCGGCCGCGCTGCGGGCAGCCGCGGGCGGCGAGGCGGCGGCGGTGGCACGGATCGTGTCGGGGCCGGACGAGCTGATGGGCCGCGCCCTGCTGGTCCGCCCCGACGGCTCCTGGGTGGGCGGCTTCGGCGCCCACCCCGAGCTGGACCGCACCGTCGCGGCGGAGGCGGGCGCCCTCCTCGACGCGGGCCGTACCGGCACCCTGGAGATCGGCGAGCAGGGCTCGCGCTGCGGAGCCCCGCTCACGGTGCTGGTCGAGTCCTCGGTCCCGCCGCCCCGCATGATCGTCTTCGGCGCGATCGACTTCGCGTCGGCGCTGGTGCGGATCGGCAAGTTCCTGAACTATCACGTGACGGTGTGCGACGCCCGCCCCGTCTTCGCGACGAAGGCCCGCTTCCCGGAGGCCGACGAGATCGTCGTGGAGTGGCCGCACCAGTACCTGGAGCGGACCTCCGTGGACGCCCGTACCGTCCTGTGCGTCCTCACCCACGACGCCAAGTTCGACGTACCGCTGCTGCAGCTGGCGCTGCGCCTGCCGGTGGCGTACGTCGGCGCGATGGGCTCCCGCCGCACCCACCTGGACCGCAATGAGAGGCTGCGCGAAGTCGGCGTCACCGAGCTGGAGTTGGCGCGGCTGCGCTCTCCCATCGGGCTGGACCTCGGCGCCCGTACGCCCGAGGAGACGGCCCTGTCGATCGCCTCTGAGATCGTCGCCAACCGGCGTGGCGGGAGCGGGGTCTCACTGACGGGCGCGCACACGCCGATCCATCACGACGCGGAGTCCTCCACGTCCACACCGGCGGGGCGGATCGGCTCGGTGGCCTGAGCCTGTGGCACCGGCTGGTCGGGCCAGGCGAAGGCGTAGGCCGGGTCACCGCCCCGGCCGATCCTGACGTAACGCAGGAGTTCGCGGACGATCCCCGCGTTGCCCTGGGCCCAGCCGGGCTCCGGTTCGAGAGCGCTCGGGGTCTTGCGGAACTCGACGTTGGACCAGCGCGCGCCGTCGGCGTCCCGGATCGCGTGCGAGGCGATGTCCGCGACGAGTACCCGCGCGAAGTCGGGGGAGTCGCCCTGCTCGGCGATCCGGTCGCAGGCCGGCGCCAGCACGCCCGCCGTGCCGCAGCAGCGGGCGTTGTTGTCCCAGAACCCGGGGCGCAGCCGGCGGGGCAGGCCGGAGTGCGTGACCGTGTGCCAGCAGCGGTCGGCCAGGGCGGCCCAGGCGGGGTCGGCGGTGATGTCCCGCAGCAGCCGGAAGACCTGGGCGTCACCGGCCGGTCCGTGGCACCAGCCGTAGCTGTGCCGCTCGATCAGGTCGGGGCGGCGCTGCGGATCGGAGTGCGGCGCGAGGAAACCGTTCGGACCGCCCTCGTCGCGGGCCACGACGTCCGCGACCCCGGCCTGCCCCAGCTCGACGAAGTCCGTGCGGCCCGTCGCCGCCCCCACGGCGGCCAGCGCGTAGGCGATCCCGAGCGTGCCGTGCGACATGTGATGCAGCTGCTCCTCCACACCCCGCCGCCACTCCCAGGTGACGCCCGCCGCGGTCACCTCCGCCGTCCGCACGTACGGCTCGAGCGCGCATACGGCCAGCTCGGCGTCGCCCGCCGCCAACGCACCGAGCCCGATACCCGCGTTGCCGCCCATCAGCTCGAACAGGTCGCCCCACCGCGTCCCGTCGAACCGCGACCGCACGCGGTCCAGGGCCCTATCGGCGGCCAAGTCGGCATCTGCGCAGCCAAGTTCACGATGGACGGTCCGCAGCACGAGCGCGATCCCGGTCAGGCCGAAGTAGAGCGAGTCGTCCGGGTACGCGTCGACCACGTCCACGAGCGAGCGGGCCGCGCGCAGCGCCCGGTCGGCATACGCGTCGTCCCCGAAGTGCCGCCACGCCTCCAACAGCACCGGTACGACCCCGGCCGTGCCGTTGTAGAACATCGGGTCGACATCGTCGTCCGACTCCCTGACGGGCCACCCGAGCCCGCCGCCCCCGGTGTCCCGCGCAGCCGAGAGCATCCACCGCAGCCCTTCCACGGCCAGCGCCTCGACCTCGTCCGGTGTCATGTCAGTTGCCTCCCCACCGTGCCGGCACCCATGCGGGCATGCTCCTAGTACGGGACTCAGACACGCAGCACGAAACACCGCACCCCGCCCGCATCGAGGTCGTACCACTCCCCACGCCCCCACCCCTCCGTCACGACCGCCACGTCCTCGGCCGTCACCCCGATGTACTGCCTCTCCTGCGGAAGCCTCTCCACCAGCGGCGTCGTCACCACCCACGCCCCGCCCGGCGCCAGCAGCCCCCGCACCCTCCCCCAAGCTCTCGGCTTCGCTCGAGCAGGGGGGACCCCCATCGCGACCGCCCTCTTGTCCGCCATGAAGGCGAGGACCAGCCGCATCGTCACGAGGTCGAAGCCGGCCCGGGGCAGGCGCGCCGCGACCTCGTCCGCGTCCTCGAAGTCCAGGCGGCGCACGCGCAGGCGAGGCTCCACATCCGCGTACCGGTCACGGGCCGCCGACACCGCCGCGTCCGCCCAGTCGACGGCGAGCGTGTCGTAGCCGAGGCCCGCGAGTGCGGCGGCGTAGGCGCCGAGCCCGCAGCCGATGTCCAGGGCCCGGGCGCCGACGCGTGGCCGCACCGCCTCGCAGAGCAGCCGCAGTTCGCTTTCCTTGACGCCCCGGAAACCACGTCCCCGCGCGAAGTGGTCCTCCCACCGGGCCCGCGCGACGGGCGATGGGGGTCCCCCCGCGCCCTTAAGGCAGTGGGGGAGCCTGCCTCAGGAGCCGGTTCAACGCGCGCCCGAACACATACCGTGCCGCCCGCTCCAGTACGCCGTCGAAGAGCCGCGGCAGCAGGCGCACCCGCAGCTCCTCGCGCCACACCACCCGTGCCCGCCCGCCGGGCCCCGGCCGTACCTCGATCTCGGCCCAGCCCGTCACCACCCTGCCCCGCTTCTCCAGCCGGCACAGACCCGGGGTGTCCTCACCCGGCGGCTCCCACACCGTGACCTGCATCGGGTCGTCGAAGGCGAGCGGGCCGACTCCCGAGCGGGCCACGAAACGGGTGCCCACGTGGGTCGGCGGGGGCGTGGTCACCGTGACGCGGGTCAGCGGGACCACCTCCCCGTGCCGGGGCCACTGGGTCAGACGGCGCCACGCCTCGTCGAGGGGGAGTGGAACCGTGCGTTCGAGGAGGATGGTGACCACGGAGCGATCTTAGGGGGACGATGATCCACCGCCCCCCGCCGACCGCGCCTCACTGGGCGTAGAACGTGGCGTCCGCCCGGTCCGTCGCCGTGCTCAGTGCCTGCACCTGCAACAGGTATTCGTAGTGCCGGATGTAACGCCCGGCGTAGTTGTACGACTCGTAGGAGACCCCGGCCGAGTCGGACAGTCCGGCCCGCTGGTAGAAGCTCGCGTCGGACGCGAACTGCGCCGTGCCGTCGTTCTTCTCCAGCCACACCTCGAAGTTCTTGTGCCGCAGGTAGTAGCCGGGGAAGTTGGCCGACTCCAGCGAGACCGTGCCGCTGCCGGTCAGGCCGGTGACCACACGGAACTGCGAGTCGGCGAGCGGGGAGACGTTGGCCTCGACGCGGGCGCGGTACTCCCAGTGCCGGATGAACCGGTCCGCGAAGTTGTACGACGACAGGCGCTGCGGCGTGACCCCGTCGGCGACCGGGATGCCGAAGTCGGGGGTGCCGTCAGCCTTCCAGTAGACCTTCTGCACGCGGGTGCGGCGGTTGGGGTCGTTGAGCGGGTCGCCGGTGATGTCCTTGTAGCTGCGGTCGTGGTAGACGAGGATGTCGGACTTGCCGTCCTCGGAGACGGTGAACGAGTTGTGGCCCGGGCCGTACTGGCTGGTGCGCGCGTTGCTGGTGAACACCGGCGTGGAACTCTTGCTCCAGTTCGCCGCGTTGAGCAGGTCGGCGCTCGCGGAGGCGGTCAGCATGCCCAGGCAGTAGTTGCTGTCGGTGGCGCTGGCGGAGTACGTCAGGAACACCTTGCCGCCGCGCTGGATCACCGCCGGACCCTCGTTGACCTTGTAGCCGACCGTCTCCCAGGAGTAGGTGGGCCGCGACAGCATCACCGGGGTGCCCGTGATGGTCCAGGGGTTGGCCATCTTCGCGAGGTAGATGTCCGTGTTGTTGTTCACGGACGGGTCGCGCTGGGCCCAGGACAGGTAGCGCACGCCGTTCACGACGAAGGTGGTGGCGTCCAGCGAGAAGCTCTCCCACTGGGTCTTGATCTGCCCCTTCTCCGCCCAGGTCGCGGTCAGCGGGTTGGCTCCGGTGCCCTCCAGGGTGTACATCCGGATCGCCCAGATGTCGTTGGTGGCGCCGGCGGCGAAGTACACGTACCACTTGCCGTCGATGAAGTGGATCTCCGGCGCCCAGATGTGCGCGCCCATGACGCCGCTGGAGTGCTTGGTCCAGATGGTGACCTCCTGGGCCGTGGACAGACCCTGGATGGTCGTCGCCCGGCGCAGCACGATGCGGTCGTACTCGGGGACGGTCGCGGTGAAGTAGTAGTAGCCGTCGGTGTGTTTGAAGATGTGCGGGTCGGCCCGCTTCTCCGCGATCGGGTTGGTGTAGGTCACGGCGGGGGAGTCGGGCACCGCCGCCTGGGCGGCGGGAGCCGGCCCGGCGAGGCAGGCCGCCAGGGCGACGAGGACGGCCATCAGCAGCCGTACGGCTATGCGTCTCAAGGGAGTTCTCCGGAGCAGAGGGGAGTGATCAGGGGGAATCAGGTGGGGTGATCAGGTGGTGGGGACGAGCTTCCACTGCTGGCAGTTGTTGTTCAGCCAGGTCCACTGCCGTACGTCGGTGCCGTTCGCGGTGCCGCAGTCGGCGACGTCGGCGACCTTGCCGGAGGACTCGTTGACGATCCGGACGTAGTCGCCGGTCGCGGTGAAGACGAGGCGGTAGCGCTGGCACTTGTTGTTGAGCCAGGACCACTGCTGGATGTCGGCGCCGTCGGCCGCGGAGCACCCGGCGGTGTCCATCACCTTGCCGGTGGCGACGTTGACCAGCCGGTTGGTGTCGTCGCCGAGGTCCTCGACCTTCCACTTCTGGTTGGCGCCGCCGGTGCAGCTCCACTGGAAGATGTTGGTGCCGTCGGCCGTGTTGCCGCCGTTCACGTCGAGGCACTTGCCGCTGTTGCGGTTGACGAGGGTGTACGACGTCGGCGTCGCGGCCGTCTCGCCGGACGGGCCGGGCAGCGTGGTGCCGAGGGCGACGGGGGTGCCGAAGTTCGGGGTGCCGTCGGCGTTCCAGGTGAACTCCTGGGCGCGGGTGGTGCGTCCGTTGCCGCAGCCGCCGTTGGAGGCGGAGTTGGCGTGGTAGACGATCCAGTTCTCGGTGCCGTCGGGCGAGGTGAAGAAGCCGTTGTGGCCGGGGCCGTAGACGCTGTTGGCGTCACTGCGCTGGAAGACCGGTGTCTGCTTCTTGGTCCAGGAGGCAGGGTTCAGCGGGTCGTCGCCGGTCAGCTCCAGCTGGCCCAGCTTGTAGTCCGCGGTCCCGCAGAAGCTGGCCGAGAAGGTCAGGAACGTCCGGCCGTCGTGGTAGAGCGGCTCGGGTCCCTCGTTGACCGCGCCACCGGAGGTCTCCCAGCTCAGGGTGGGGCTGGAGATGATCGTGAAGGTGGAGCTGCTGAGCGTGTACGGGTTGCTCATCGGCGCGATGACCAGGCTCTGCTTGCTGCCGTTGATGAATCCGCTGCCCACCAGGTACAGCTTGTTGTTGGCCTGCAGCACACTCGCGTCGATCAGCCAGCCGCCCGGCGTCAGGTTCGACCCGGTGAGCGAACCCTTGTAGGTGTACGGGCCCATGGGGTCGGTGCCGGCGCTCTCCAGGACATGGGTCCGCTGCGAGTCGCAGCAGGCGACGCCGCTCTGCCCGGCCGAGTAGTAGACGTACCAGTGGCCGTTGAACAGGTGCATCTCCGGCGCCCAGAAGTTGGTGTTGCGCGTCGACGTGGTGTCCGCATACACCTGCACGTTGGGCGCGGTGGCGAGGCCCGCAAGAGTCGGCGACTTGCGGATGCCGAGGATGCCGGTGAACGTCGTGGTGATCAGGTAGTAGTTGCCGTCGTGGTACTGCAGCCAGGGGTCGGCGCCCTTGAGCGACTTCAGCGGGTTTGTGTACGGGCGGCCGTCCGCCGCGGACGCCGGCTGTGTGGTCGCCACCAGGGAGAGCAGCGCCGCGAGTACACAGAGGATCAGTGATCTGCGGCGTTTCCTGAGCGACCGGTGAGACATCCGGGGCATACGAGACCGTCCCTGTTCGCAATTTCGAACGGAGTTCGTGATTCCGATCGTGATTGGGACAGAAGATAAAAGTGGGAAATGTTTCCGTCAACGGTTTCGTCATACGGACTTTACAAACCCGCGTGTGGGCGCACCCCCGGCGCGGGTGTGCGACGATGCGCTTGCCCGTTCAGGTGATGAACCGACCGAAAGGCTGCCGGGCTCCCAACTGCCCCCGTATCCAGGGCACATGGACAACCACCGAGGCCCTGTCGGCCCAGCTTCCGTCTCCCGGCGGCAGTTCACGACCGCATCCGCCACGACGGCCGCCCTGGCCGCGTTGACCCCCGCGTCGGCGGCCGCTGCCGCCGCACCAGCCGTCCCCCGACAAGCCCCGCACCGACCGCGGTCCACCGCCGACTGGGACACCTGCATGGCGGTCGCCCGCGCTCTGCTGGTGGTCGACGACCGAGACCAGCCGCTCGTGCCGACGTACCGGAAGATCCTGGACTCCGGGCTGCCGCGCGCGAAGACGAAGACCGCCAAGAGAATCCTCGTCGTCGGCGCCGGTCCCGCCGGCCTGGTCGCCGCCTGGCTGCTGAAGCGGGCCGGGCACCATGTCACGCTCGTCGAGGCCAACGGCAACCGCGTCGGCGGCCGTATCAAGACCTTCCGTACCGGCGGTCACGAGCAGGCGGCGCAGGCGTTCGCCGATCCGGTCCAGTACGCGGAGGCCGGAGCCATGCGCATTCCCGGCAGCCATCCGCTGGTGATGAGCCTGATCGACCGACTCGGCGTCAAACGACGCCGGTTCCACCTCGTCGACGTCGACGGCGAGGGCAAACCCGTCAACAACGCCTGGCTCCACGTCAACGGCGTCCGCGTGCGCCGCTCCGCGTACGCGAAGGCGCCCCGCAGCATCAACCGCTCCTTCGGCGTCCCCCGCGAGTACTGGGACACCCCCTCCTCGACCATCCTGCGCCGCGCCCTGGACCCCGTGCGCGACGAGTTCAGCACCGTCGGGGCGGACGGCAAGCGGGTCGACAAACCGATGCCCGAGCGGGTCGAGGGCTGGGCGCGGGTCGTGCAGAAGTACGGCGACTGGTCGATGTACCGGTTCCTGACCGAGGAGGCCGGCTTCGACGAGCGGACCATCGACCTGATCGGCACCCTGGAGAACCTCACCTCACGGCTGCCGCTGTCCTTCATCCACAGCTTCATCAGCCAGTCCCTGATCAGCCCCGACACCGAGTTCTGGGAGCTGGTGGGCGGCACCGCGACGCTTCCGGACGCCCTGCTGAAGCAGGTCGCCGACGTCCTGCGCCTCGACCGGCGCGCGACCCACATCGAGTACTGGGCACCCGGCCGCCCCGGCGCCGACGACACCTCCCACGTCAGCGCCAAGGGCCCGCACGTCTGGATCGACACCGTCTCCGAGGGCCGCGACGGCAAGGTCGTGCGCGAGCAGTTCACCGGCGACCTCGCGATCGTCACCGTGCCCTTCTCGGGGCTGCGCCAGGTGCAGGTCAGCCCACTGATGTCGTACAAGAAGCGGCGCGCGGTGGCCGAGCTGCACTACGACAGCGCGACCAAGGTGCTGCTCGAGTTCGGCCTGCGCTGGTGGGAGTTCACCGAGGCCGACTGGAAGCGCGAGCTCGACGCCGTACGCCCCGGCCTCTACGACGACTACCGCAAGGGCAAGGCCCCCGCCGACGGCAGCCTCCTCGGCGCCCACCCCTCCGTCCCGGACGGCCACATCAGCGACGCCCAGCGCGCCCACTACGCCGCCAACCGCTGGGGCACCCGCGACCAGCCCGAGGCGGCGCACATCATCGGCGGCGGGTCCGTCTCCGACAACTCCAACCGCTTCATGATCAACCCCTCCCACCCGATCGACGGCAGCAAGGGCGGCGTCGTCCTCGCCTCCTACAGCTGGGCCGACGACGCCTCCCGCTGGGACTCCCTCGACGAGGACGCCCGCTACCCGCACGCGCTGCGAGGGCTGCAACAGGTCTACGGCCAGCGCGTCGAGGTCTTCTACACCGGAGCCGGACGGACCCAGAGCTGGCTGCGCGACCCGTACGCGTACGGCGAGGCGTCCGTCCTCCTCCCCGGCCAGCACACGGAGCTACTGGAAGCCATCCGCACCCCCGAGGGCCCGCTGTACTTCGCCGGCGACCACACCTCGGTCAAGCCGTCGTGGATCGAGGGGGCCCTCGAATCAGGGGTGCGGGCGGCGCTGGAGGCGCACGGGGGCTGAGCGCGCCCTGGGGGGCCGAGCCCTGGGTCAGGCGCCTGCCTGTCCCTGAGCCAGTGGCTGTTCCGTCCACAGCACCTTGCCGTCCGCGGTGTACCGCGTGCCCCAGCGGTCGGCGAACTGCGCCACCAGGAACAGGCCCCGGCCCCCCTCGTCCGTCGTGGCCGCGCTGCGCAGATGCGGGGCGGTGCTGCTGCCGTCGGCGACCTCGCAGATCAGGGCGCGGTCGCGGATCAGGCGGACGTGGATGGGGCCGGTGGCGTGGCGGAGGGCGTTCGTGACCAGTTCGCTGAGGATCAGCTCGGTCGTGAACGCCTCCTCCGTCAGCCCCCAGCCGCCCAGTGTCCGGGTGGCCGCCGCCCGGACGCGGGCCACGGCCGCGGGGTCGTCCGGGACGTCCCAGGACGCCGTGCGGTCGGCGGCGAGCATCCGCGTCCGCGCGACGACGAGGGCGACGTCGTCGCGCGGACGCTCGGGCAGCAGGGTCTGCAGTACCGCCTTGCACGTCTCCTCCGGAGTCCGGCCGTGCGTCGGCGGCGCCGCGGCGAGCGCCCCGCGCAGCAGCTCGAGGCCCTCGTCGAGGTCCCGCCGCTGGTCCTCGACCAGCCCGTCCGTGTACAGCACGAGTCCGCTGCCCTCGGCCAGGTGCAGCTCGGTCGTCTCGAAGGGCAGGCTGCCGCCCAGGCCCAGCGGCGGCCCACCGGGGACGGTGAGGAACTCGACCCGGCCGTCGGGGTGGACGAGGGCCGGTTCGAGGTGGCCGGCCCGGGAGAGGGTGCACAGCCCGGAGGTCGGGTCGTACACGGCGTACAGGCAGGTGGCCCCGGTGACCGCCGCGGCCTCGCCGTCACCCTCGTCCTGGTCGATACGGACCACCAACTCGTCCAGATGGCCGAGGAGTTCGTCGGGCGGCAGGTCCAGGGTGGAGAAGTTGTGCACCGCGGTGCGGAGCCGTCCCATGGTGGCCGCCGCGTGCAGCCCGTGCCCTACGACGTCCCCGACGACCAGCGCCACCCGCGCGCCCGGCAGCGGGATGACGTCGAACCAGTCCCCGCCGACCCCGCCCTGCGCCGCGTGCGCGGGCAGATAGCGGTAGGCGACGTCGAGGGCGCTCTGCGCGGGCAGGGCCCGGGGCAGCAGGCTGCGCTGGAGCGTGACCGCAAGGGTGTGCTCGCGGGTGTAGCGGCGGGCGTTGTCGATGCTGACGGCGGCGCGGGCCACCAGCTCCTCGGCCAGCGAGACGTCGTCCTGCTCGAAGGGCTCGGGCCGGTCGGCGCGCCAGAAGGTGGCCATGCCCATGATGACGCCGCGGGCACGCAGCGGGACCGTGAGCATCGTATGGATCCCGAAATCGACGAGTCTGCGGGCGTTCTCGGGATCCTGCTCCTGCCAGCCGGAGAAGGCGGGCATGTCCGCCTCCAGCACGGTCCGGCCCGTGCCGAAGCCGAAGGCCTGCGGGGTGGCCGGGGCGAAGTGGATCAGCTTGCCGATCGGATAGAGCGGGCTGCCCTCCCGCACCCCCCGGAACGCGACCCGGCGCATGTCCGTGCGGCCCAGCTTCGGCTCCCCGCCGCGCAGCACCGGATCCGCCAGATCGATGCTGACGAAGTCGGCGAACCGGGGCACCGCGAAGTCGGCCAGCTCCTGCGAGGTGCGCGTGACGTCGAGGGTGGTGCCGATCTCCAGCCCCGCGTCGTACAGCAGCTTCAGCCGCTCCTGCGCCACGTCCGCCTTGCCGGTCATCGTCCGCAGCTCGGTGGTGTCCCGCAACGTGGCCACGCTGCCGGGCGGCCCGCCGGCCCGGTCGGTCGACCGCTGGCTGACGGCCAGCAGCCGGCCCCGCGCCAGGTGCACCTCGTCGGTGGCGTCCCGCCCGGAGGCGAACAGTGCGGCCAGGTCGCTTCCGATGCCGAGGTCGAGGCAGAGCCGCCCTTCCGCGTCGGCGGCCAGCCCGAGCAGTCGGCGCGCCTCGTCGTTCGCCAGCGCCAGCCGCCGCCGGCCGTCCAGGATCAGCACACCCTCCCGCACGGCGTGCAGGACGGCGTCGTGATGCTCGTACATCCGCGTCATCTCGGCGGGCCCCAGCCCGTGCGTCTGCCGCAGCAGCCGTCGGCTGACCAGCGCGGTCCCGCCGGTGGCGAGGGCCAACGCGGCCGCCGCCGAGCCGAGCAGCACCGGCAGCTGGTGGTCCACGACCCCGCCCAGGCTGGCCAGCGTCACCCCGGCGGCCACCAGGCCGACCACCTTGCCGTCGTCGTCGGTCACGGGGACCACGGCCCGCACGGACGGGCCCAGAGTTCCGGTGTACGTCTCCCGTACGACTCCGCCCGCCGCGGCCGGGGCGATGGTGCCGACGAAGTGCTCGCCGATCCGGTCGGGGTTGGGGTGCGTGTAGCGGATCCCGTCCGTGGTCATCACGACGACGAAGTCCACGTCGGTCGCCTCGCGCGCCGCCTCGGCACGCGGCTGGAGCAGCGCGGTCGGATCGGGATCGGCCAGGGCCTCGACGAGGCCCGGCGCGTTCGCGAAGGCCTCGGCCACGGCGAGGGACCGGTTGCGGGCCTCTCGCTCGGTGTCGTTGCGGACCTGCAGCACCAGGGCCGCCACCGCGGCGGCGACGAGAAGCAGCACGATCGCCGCCTGCAGCACGAAGACCTGCCGGGCGACGGTGCGCGCGCTCAACAGGGAGCGCAGGCGGCCGAGGATTCCGGCCATGTCTCTTTTCTAACACGGGGCGCTCCGTGGGGCGCCCCGCTGGTAGAGCCGTGAGGGAGTGCCGGGTTCCGGCCGTCGTTCGTCAGCGGCGCCGTTGTAGCTGGTCGCGCCCGCGCGGCGGAGCCGCATAGCGAAACAGCCCCGCGCCCCTTGGGGGTGGCTCGGGGGCGACCGGGATGCGGAGCAGCAGCAGGGCCGCGTCGTCGTGGAGGCGGCCGCCCACGTGGGCCAGCAGTTCGTCGTGGAGTGCGCTGACCGTGTCGGTCGGCTCCTCGGACGTGTGCCGCTCCAGGCCCTCGGCGAGCGGGTAGAACTCGCGGGCGTGGTTGCGGGCCTCGGTGACCCCGTCGGTGTAGAGCAGCAGCTGGTCCCCGTCGGCGAAGGGCAGCACCTGCAGTGCGGGGGTCTCGCCCGACAGGGTGCGCAGCCCGAGGGGCGGTGCCGCAAGGTGCGGCTCGACCGGCACGACGACGCCGTCGCGCACCAGCAGCGGCGGCGCGTGACCGCAGTTGACCACTTCCAGCTGGCCGGCCCGCGGGTACCCGGCGACCACGGCGGTGACGAAGTCGTCGCTGCCCAGGTTGCGGGCCAGGCTCCGCTCGATCCGCGCGACGACGGTGAGGAGATCGGGCTCGTCGTAGGCGGCCTCCCGGAAGACACCGAGCACCAGAGCGGCCGTCCCCACGGCCGGCAGGCCCTTGCCGCGCACATCGCCGACGATCAGCCTGACCCCGTAGGGCGTGGACACGAGCGCGTAGAGGTCGCCGCCGATCCGGGCCTCCGCCGCGGCCGCGCTGTAGCGGACGGCCACCTGGAACGGCCCCACCGTCGCCGGCACGGGCTGCAGCAGCGCGTGCTGGGCGGCCTCGGCGACGGAGCGCACGGCCGCCAGCACCCGCTCGCGCCGTCCGCGCAGCGCGCTGGCCAGAACACTGGCCAGGGTGACGGCCATCAGGGCGGCCAGCACGATCGCCAGCTCGCGGGGCTGTCCGCCGTCGCGGATCCCGAGCGTCGCGCCCAGGGCGGTGGCGAGCAGCCCCACACAGAGGACTCCGCGCGGCCCGTTCGTGGTCGCGGCGAGCGCGGGACCCACGGCGAGCAGCGGCACCGAGGTCATCCCCGATCCGCAGACGAGGTCGACGACCACGATGGCGAAGACGATCAGGATCGGCAGTACGGGCGTTGCGGAGACCAGTCGCCTCGGCACGTGGTCACGAGCGTGGTGCGGGGCCTTGCTCATGTCTTGTCGGCTGTCCTCACCTGTGTGCGCGGGCATGCACCCGTGTGTGGGGTATCCGCCCAGGAAATGTCCGTTTCGTCTAGGAAATAGGTTCGACGCGGGCGGGACAAGGACCGCATTTTCAGATAGTGAGCGAGAGGCCCCTCGTCACGCGGCTCGCGGCCGGGAGCAGCCGCTGCGTGATCTCGTCCAGACGGGAGCGCCGGTCGGCCCGCAGCGAGACGCCGAGCGAGCCGAGGGTGTTCCCGCTGTACACGGGCACTGCGACACAGACCGTGCCGAGGGAGTACTCCTCCAGGTCCGTGACCGCCGGGGCCATCGGCGAGGAGTCGAGCCGCCGGAGCAGCTCCGGTGTGTCGGTGATCGTCCTGGGGGTGAGGTCGGCGAGCGCATGCCGGGACAGGTAGTCCTTGCGCGCCTCGTCGTCCAGCTCGCGCAGGACGGACTTGCCCAGCGCCGTGGCGTGTCCGGCGTCCTCGAACCCCACCCACAGATCGACGCGGGGAGCGCGCGGGCCGTCGACGATCTCGGCGACCCGGATCTCCCCCTCCTCGTAGAAGGTGAGGTAGGCGGCGGTCGACAGCTCGTCCCGCAGCGCGGCGAGCGTGGGGCGGATCCGGCTGAGCAGCGCCTGCGCCCGGCCCGTCGTGTGCAGCATCTGCAGGCGCTCGCCCAGGATGAACCCGCCGTCGTCGAGCTTGCGGACGTACCCGTCGTGGACCAGCGTCCGCAGCAGGTGGTACGCGGTGGCCAGGGGCAGGCCCGTCTCGCGTGCCAGCTGCTTCGCCGGCGCGCCGTTCTCGTGCGCGCTGACCGCCTCCAGCAGGCGGAAAGCCCGCTGGACAGAGTTGATCAGCGTCGGGCCGTCACGAGCACCCATAGGAACAGCGTGCGCCGGGCGTACGGCGCGGGCAAGGCGGGGCGGGGACCGACGGGACCGGGAGCGCCGGCTCTACAGCACCCGCGCGACGAGAAGGGCGACGTCGTCGTGGTCGTCGGGATGGCGCAGGCCGTACAGCAGGAGGTCGCAGGTCTCCTCGAGGGGCCGGTGAGGTTCGTCGAGGAAGCCGAGCAGGACGTTCAGGCGCTCGTCGATGGGGTGGAGCCGGGTCTCGACGAGGCCGTCGGTGTACAGGACCAGCAGATCGCCGGGGCCCAGGTCGACCGTGGTGGCCCCGAAGGGGATGCCGCCGACGCCCAGCGGGGCTCCCGCGGGCAGTTCGAGCAGTTCGGGGGCGTGGCCGGGGCGGGTCAGCGCGGGCGGCATGTGTCCGGCGTTGGCGATGTGGCACTGCCTCGTGCGGGGGTCGTACACCGCGTAGAGGCAGGTGACGATGTAGTGCTCCAGATCGCAGGTGATCTTGTCCAGGTGCTGGAGCACGGCGCCGGGATCGAGATCGAGGTCCGCGTAGGCGCAGGTGGCGGTGCGCAGCCGGCCCATGGTCGCGGCGGCGTCGATGCCGTTGCCCATGACGTCACCGACGACCAGGGCGGTCCTGTCGTCGGCCAGCGGGATGACGTCGTACCAGTCGCCGCCGACCTCGCTGGTGGCCTGGGCGGGCTGGTAGCGGGAGGCGAGCTCCAGGCCGGTGTGGTGCGGCGGGTGGTCGGGCAGCAGGCTGCGCTGGAGGGTGAGGGCGGTGTTGCGCACGCTCTGGAACCAGCGCGCGTTGTCGATGGCCACGGCGGCACGGCTGGCCAGCTCACCGGCGAGGACCACGTCGTCCTGGTCGAACGGCACCGGATTGCGGGTGCGCTTGAGGTCGAGGGCGCCCAGCACCTCCCCGTGGGCGATCAACGGCACGGCGAGATACGAGTGCACGCCGGCGCGGGCCAGCAGGGAGGTGGCCTCGTCGTCCCGGGCGATGCGCCACAGATCGTGCTCGCCGACATGGCGCACCAGCACCGGCCGGGCGGTGTGGACGCACAGGGTGACGAGGCGGTCGCCGTCGTAGGCGGCGAGGTCACCGGGCGGGTCGGCGGCGCGCAGGGCCACGCTGGGGTAGGCCGCCTTCAGGGCGAGGGCGCGGAAGAGCTCGGGGCCGTCGTCCGGTTTGCGCATACGGCGGCAGGCCAGGGCGGAGTCCAGGACGTCCACGGCGACCACGTCGGCCAGCTCGGGGGCGGCGATGTCGGCCAGTTCGCGTGCGGTCTGCTCCACCTCCAGCGTGGTGCCGACCCGGGTCGAGGCGTCGGCGACCAGGGCCAGACGCCGCCGGGCCCGGTCGGCCTCGGCGGCCGCGCGGTGCCGCTCGGTGACGTCGACGAACGAGATGGCCGCGCCCAGGACCCGCCCGCTGGAGTCGTCCAGCCGGTAGAAGGAAAGGGACCAGGCGTGCTCGTGTTCGGGGTCGGCGGGCGGTCGGCCCACGTGGTACTGGTCGAGCAGCGGGGTGCCCGTGGCGAGCACCTGATGCAGGGCGGACTCGATGGTGTCGATGTCGGGCAGATGCAGGGTCTCCCGCAGCTGCCGGCCGACGTGATCCTCGGCCGGCGTGGCGTCGATGCGCTCCAGCGCCGGGTTGACCAGCAGATAGTGCAGGTCGGGGTCGAGGAGGGCGATCCCGATCGGGGACTGGTTGATCAGCCGCTCGCACAGCGCCAGGTCGGTCTCGACGCGCTGGAGCAGCGAGTGGTCGGCCGCGATGCCCAGGGCGTAGACGTCCCCGAGATCGTCCAGCAGCCGCATGTTGCGGAACTCCGTGAGCCGGGTGCTGCCGTCCTTGTGCCGTATGGGGAAGGCGCCGGCCCAGCTCCGGCCGGTCTCCAGCACCTCGGCGAACAGCTTCGCGACGGCCGGCAGGTGCTCGGGGTGGATGAACAGCCGCGCCGCGTAGGTGCCCAGGGCCTCCTCCGACGTGTAGCCGAAGAGGTCCTCGGCCTGCGGGGTCCAGAACACGATGCGCCCCTTGGCGTCGACGACCACCGCGGCCACGCTCAGGACGTCCAGCAGGCCGGTCGGCCGGGGCGGCTCGGCGCCGTACCCGCCATCGTCGGACCCGAAGGATTCGGCTCTCATCCCAGCTCCTCCGCCACCGGCCGGCAGAGACTGCCGACCTCCGTCCCAGCCGGGTACCACGGAAGAGACGGCCGGCACCTCCATGCTCCCTCCACCCCGCGGCCTTGCCCAGCCCGAGCGCGCCGGCAGGCCCTGAGGGCCTGTGTCACATCCCCGGCCGGGCGCGCGGCGTCTGGCACGCACGCTCGCCGCGCGGGGGCACCCCCATCGAGGGCGGCTCCGGCGCCTTGCGATCGCACGCTCCCCCACGCTCGAACAACCTCGCGCGGGGGGACCCCCATGACGCCGCGCGCTGATCCGGCCGGGGATGTGACACAGGCCCTCAGGACGGGACCGGGTGCCGTCGGCCCGTGCACATCGGGCGGACAAGCAGGAACATGGTCGTGTCAGGACGGGACCCATGGACGCTGCGTGAGGACCCTGAGGACCCATGGATGCTCCGCGAGAAGGCCGGGACGCGCGCACGTCCGCGGGAGCGCGCGCGCTCCTCGACGCGTCCTCCGACGCGGCGGCGGTGGTGTCCGGACGCGGTGTCGTGCTCGGATGGACCCGGGCCGCGGAGGAACTCCTCGGCCACCCGGCCGCAGAGGTCGTCGGCGGCTCGGCCGCACAGCTGCTGGCGATGCCCGGCGATCCGGTGCGGGTGGCCGGGGTCGTGGAGCGCTGCCGGGCCGGCATGGGGTGGAGCGGCCTGATTCGCGTACGGCATCGCGACGGCCGCAGTATCGACGTGGACCTGCGGGTCTCCGCGTCCTTCCGGATCGGCGCGGACGAGTGCTTTCTGCTCTCGGCGCGGGAGCGGCGGCAGCAGTGGGAGGTGGGCCAGTCCGTCCTCGACGGGTTCCTGACCCGCTCGCCGGTCGGCATGGCCGTGATGGACACGCAGCTGCGCTACGTCTGGCTGAACGACACCCTGGAACGCTTCGGCGGTGTGCCCCGTGAGCAGCGGCTCGGCCGCCGGCTGAGCGAACTGCTGCCCGGGCTGCAGGCGGAGACCATCGAGGGGCTGATGCGCAAGGTCCTCGACACAGGCGTCCCGGTCACCGACTACGAGTACGTGGGCTGGAGTTGGGCCGATCCGCACCGCCGGCACGCCTACTCCACCTCCTTCTTCCCCCTCGTGGACGCCGACGACTCGATCACCGGGGTCTGCTACATGGTTTCGGACGTCACCGAGCGGTGGACCGCCCGCCAGCTGTTGTCGCTGGTCAACGAGGCAGGGACGCGTATCGGTACGACGCTGGACGTACTGCGGACGGCTCAGGAGCTCGCCGACTTCGCCGTTCCCCGGTTCGCGGACTTCGTCGTCGTGGACCTGCTGGAACCCGTTCTCAGCAACGAGGGGCACGGCGCGTGGCTCACCGACGCGGGGCCCGCGCTCGCCAAGCCGGTCATGCGCCGGGCCGCAATGAGCTCGGTGCGCGAGGGCTGCCCCGAGGCGGTGGCGCAGATCGGGGACCGGGTCGACTTCGTGCCCCCGCCGCACGACGCGCATCTGCTCATCGACGGCGAACCGATCCTCATCCCGGCCCTCGATCCGTCCGACGAGCTGTGGGCCACCGAACAGCCCGAGCGGGCGGCCAGCATGCGCGAGTTCGGCCTGCACTCCCTCATCTCCGTGCCGATGCGGGCGCGCAACACCGCCCTGGGCCTCACCACGTTCGTCCGCTCGCTCAATCCCGTCTCGTTCCAGCCCGACGACGTCCCGGTCGCCCGGGAACTGGTGGCCCGAGCGGCGCTGTGCGTCGACAACGCCCGCCGCTACACCCGGGAACACACGGCGGCGGTCACCCTGCAGCGCAGTCTGCTGCCGCAGGCCCTGACGGGCGGTACGGCGCTGGAGGTGGCCTCCTCCTATCTGCCGGCGGACCCGTCGGGCGGGGTCGGCGGCGACTGGTTCGACGTGATCCCGCTGTCCGGCGCCCGGGTCGGCCTCGTTGTCGGCGACGTGGTCGGGCACGGCATCACCGCCGCGGCGACCATGGGCCGGCTGCGCACCGCCGTTCAGACCCTCGCCGACATGGAGATGCGGCCCGACGAACTGCTGGCCCACCTCGACGACCTCGTGCTGCGCCTGAGCGAGGAGCACCCCGATGCCGAGGCGGCCGGTGCGGCCGAGGCGACTCACCGGAGCACGACCGCCTTCCTCGGCGCGACCTGCCTGTACGCCGTCTACGACCCGGTCACCAGGCGCTGCACGATGGCCCGGGCGGGGCATCCGCCCCCGGTCGTCGTCGCACCCGACGGGCAGGTCTCCTTCCCGGAACCCCCGGCCGGGCCGCCGCTCGGTCTGGGCGGGATCGCGTTCGAGTCCTGCGAGATCGAACTCGCTGAGAACAGCCTGCTCGGTCTCTACACCGACGGCCTCGTCCAGGCGGCCGACCGCGACATGGAACGGGGCATGTCCCGGCTCGGCGACCTGCTGTCCCGGCGCGACCTCGACCTCGACACCCTGTGCTCGTCCGCGGTGCACAAGCTCGTGCCCGTGCCGCAACCCGACGACATCGCCCTTCTCCTGGCACGCACCCACGCTCTGGGCGCCGAGCACGTCGTCTCCTGGGACGTGCCCGTGGACCCGGCCGCCGTCGCCGACATCCGGGCCCGGGCGACCCGCCAGGTGGAGGCCTGGGGGTTCGAGGAACTGGCCATGACGACCGAGCTGATCGTGAGCGAGCTGGTCACCAACGCGATCCGTTACGCCGAACCCCCCATCCGCCTACGACTCCTCCGCGACTCCCGCCTGACCTGCGAGGTCTCCGACGCGAGCCAGACCGCTCCGCGGTTGCGGCACGCCCGGAGCATGGACGAGGGCGGCCGGGGTCTGTTCCTGGTGGCCCAGCTGTCCCATCGCTGGGGGGCTCGCTATACGGCCGACGGGAAGATCATCTGGGCGGAGCAGGAGATCGCCTGAGAGCTCGGGTGGTGTATCGATACAGCCCCGCGCCGTCTGTGCGGGCACCCCGGCGGAGGTCAGTTCGCCGGTCAGGGTGGCGCCGACCCGGCTGCTGATGAGGGACACCAGCACGGAGGTGCCGAGCGCGCCGCCGACCTGCGGCGCGGCCGCCTGCAGGCCGCCCGCCCGCGCCCAGCGTGCCGCCCGAAGTCCAGCCCCACGTCTCGCCCTTGACGACGCCGAACACGACGGCGAGCAGGACGGCGCCGACGATGACCCGGGTGATCCGGCCCGCCGCGAGCAGCACGCCCAGACCCCCGTCCGCCGGGATGCCGCTGAGGCCGAAGCCGCCGACGGCCCGCGACGCGCCGTTGGGGATGACGGCTCACGAACGCAGCGCGTCGGAGAGGGACTTGACGCCGCCGTGTGCGGTGAGGCCTCCGTCCACGGGGATTTCGGCGCCGGTGATGAAGGAGGCCTCGGCGCTGAGCAGGAACACCACGAGCGGGGTGATCTCGTCCACGGTGCCGGTGCGGCCGAGCGGTGTCTCGCGGATGTTGGCCTCGCGGAAGGCGGGGGCCGCGGAGGCGGTCATCTCGGTCTCGATGTAGCCGGGGTGGATGGTGTTGACGCGGATGCCGCGGGGGCCGAGTTCGGTGGCCGCCGCCTTCGACAGGCCCCGCAGCGCCCACTTGCTGGCCGTGTAGGCGACGGGGTAGTGGCCGGTGAGCGCGGCCGTCGAGCCGACGTTGACGATGGACGAGCCCGGCGCCATCAACGGGGCGAGGTGCTGGATGCCGAGCAGCGGGCCGGTGACGTTGACGGCGTGGACGCGGTCGAAGTCGTCCGGGCGTACCTCGCCGAGGCGGGCGCGCCAGGTGATGCCCGCGTTGTTGACCAGGCCCTGGACGCCGCCGTACGCATGCCGTAGCTCCGCGGCGAGTTCGGACCACTCCTCGTCGCTGGTGACGTCCAGGCGGCGGCAACCGGGGGCGTCCGTCACGTCGGTGGCGATCACCCGGGCGCCCTCGCGGGCCAGCGCCTCGGCCTCGGCGGCGCCCTGCCCGCGTGCCGCGCCGGTGACGACCACGACCTTGCCGAGCAGCCTCTTGGGACGCAGGTCGCTCACGGCCGCTCCCGGCTGCGGCGGCGGCCCGTCGGCAGCGGCACCGGATCCACGCCGGGGACCACGGTGTTGGACACGGAACCGATGCCCTCCACCGTGAGCGTGACCGTGTCGCCGGGCTTCAGCGGCGGCGGGTCCTGTCTGCCGCGCACGCCCCACAGCTCGGCCAGGCAGCCGCCGTTGCCACAGGTGCCGGAGCCGAGCACGTCTCCGGGGCGGACGAACGTGCCGCGCGAGGCGTAGGCGACCATCTCCTCGAAGGTCCAGCTCATGTTGGACAGCAGGTCCTGGCCGACGACCTCGCCGTTCACCGAGGCGGTGAGCGCCAGACGCAGGAAACCGTCGGCGTCCCGGTACTTCTCCAGCTCGTCGGCGGTGACGAGGTACGGGCCGAGGGTGGTGGCGGTGTCCTTGCCCTTGCAGGGGCCGAGCCCGACCCTCATCTCCGCCGACTGCAGGTCGCGGGCGGACCAGTCGTTGAAGACCGTGTAGCCGACGATGTGGTCGCGGGCCTGCTCGGGCGTGAGGTCGCGGCCTTCTCGGCCGATCACGGCGGCGACCTCCAGCTCGAAGTCGAGCACGGCCGACCCCGGCGGCATCGGGATGTCGTCGTGCGGGCCGTACACCGCGTAGGGGTTGGTGAAGTAGAAGGTCGGGGCGGCGTACCACCGCTCCGGCACCCCGGCGGCCCCGTCCACGGAGCGCCGTACGCCCTCCACGTGCTCCTCGAACGTGACGAAGTCCCGGACGGTCTGCGGCTGGAGCGGCGGCAGCAGGCGTACGTCCGACAGTGGGACGGGGGCACCGACAGGACGGGTGCCGACGGCGTCGAGGGGTGAGGTGCCGTCCGGCAGAGCCCGTACGACGGTGCCCTCCACGACTCCGCACTGACGGCGTCCCTCGTGCAGGTAAGTGGCGATGCGCAAGGGTCGGCGCCCCTTACACCGGCGGGGCGACGAAGACGCCGCGGTCGACGTCGTTGAACGACTCCTTGGCGACCAGTTCGTTCATCGGGTTCGCGGTGCCCCACTGGTCGGTGACCTCGGGCTGGGAGAAGTCGTAGACGTGGGGGTGCCAGGTGTCCTCGTCCAGTTCCTCCAGCTCGGTGGTGTACTCGACGGTGTTGCCGTGCGGGTCGAGGAAGTACGTGAAGGTGTTGTCGCCCGCCATGTGCCGGCCCGGCCCCCAGATCTTGCGGACCCCGGCCCGCATCACCCGCCCGGAGCCGCGCATGTACTCGTCCAGGCCGCGCATCTCGAAGGACACGTGGTGCAGGGAGGTGTGCGGGCCCTGCGCGATGGCCATCGAGTGGTGCTGGTTGCTGATCCGCATGAAGTGCATGACCTCGCCCATGTGCGGCGAGCTGAGGGTGTCGGAGAGGCGGAAGCCGAGGTGGGTCTCGTACCACTGACGGGTCCTGTTCAGGTCGGGGGAGTTGAGGACCACGTGCGACAGCCGGACCGGGATCGCCTCCTTCTCCTCGATACGACGGTGCTGCCGCGCCTCCACATCGGCGGAGACCTCGATGGTGCGGCCGTCACCGTCGAAGAAACGGAAGCCGTACCCCCCTCCGGGGGTGTCGGCCTTCCCCGGCTGCGAAATCAACTGCACGCCCTGGGAGAGGAGTTGCTCGGCGAGGGCGTCCACGTCGGCCGAGCTTCCCGCCCCGTAGGAGACGAGGTCGAGGCGCTTCTCGTCGGCCTTGCGCAGCCGTACGACGTACTGCTCGGGCGAGCCCTCGGCGGCCAGGAACGAGATGCCGGAGTCCTCGGCGACCTTGGTCAGGCCCCAGACGCCGGCGTAGAAGTCGAGCTGCTTGTCGTAGTCGGGTACGGCGAGGTCGACGTGGCGCAGGTGGGTGAGCAGGCGGTTGCTCATGGGGGTTCCTCCTCAGACGAGGTTCAGCAGGGCGGCGGCGTTGCCGCCCCGCACCGCGTGGAAGTCGTGGTCGGGCAGGCCCGCTGCGCGCAGCGCGCCCAGCGGGTCGTCGGTGCCCATGTCGAACGGGAAGTCGGAGCCGAGCAGAACGCGGTCGGCGCCGGCGACGCGGATCAACTCCCGCAGGACGTACGGGTCGTGGACGAGCGAGTCGAAGTACAGCTGCCTCAGATAGCTGCTCGGCTCCCTGGAGCAGGCCCGGGCGTCGAGGCGGGCCCGCCAGGCGTGGTCGGAGCGGCCGATGTGGGTGGGGAGGTAGCCGCCCCCGTGCGCGGCCAGCAGCTTCAGACCCGGATGGCGGTCCAGGGCGCCGGAGAAGATCAGGTGGGAGAGGGCGACGGCGTTCTCGGCGGGCTGGCCGACCGTGTTGGACAGGTACCACCGGTCCAGGCGCTCGTCGAGCGTGCAGCCGAACGGGTGCAGGAAGACGACGGCGCCGGCCTCCTCCGCGCGTGACCAGAAGGGCGCGAGCCGCGGGTCGGACAGCTCCACTTCCCGTGCGCCGCCCGGCCCCGGGGCGTGCGAGGAGATCTCGACGCCCCGCAGCCCCTGGTCCAGTGCGTGGTCGAGCAGTGCGACGGCGAGGCCCGGGTGCTGGAGGGGGACCATGCCGAGGCCGTGCAGCCGGTCGGGGGCCTTGGCGCAGTGCGCGGCGGTGCCCTCGTTGGCCAACCGGCAGATTCTGTCGGCCAGTTGGGCCTCGGCCCAGTAGTGGTAGTGGCCCGGCGAGGGGCTCACCAGCTGTACGTCCACCTCGGCCTCGTCCATCGCCGCAAGGCGCACGTCGACGTCCGTCAGCTTCGGTATCCGCGCGCCCACCATGGGCCCGTTCACCGCGAGGGCCGCCGACCCGTTGCGGCGGGCGTCGAGGTCGCGGGCCTCGGCCAGACCGGGGTGACCGGCGACGGCCTCCTCGACCTCCGGGAGCAGGACGTGCGCGTGCACGTCCACCGTGGGTGGGGTCACGGGTGCTCCTTGAGCAGGTCCATGGTGCGGCCGATCAGCCCGGGTACGTCGGCGTCGTGCACGCAGTCCAGCTGCCACTGGCCGATCTGCACGGACGCCTCGACGACGGTCCGCACCCGGGGTATGCGGCGCTCGTAGTAGGCCTGGAACAGCTCGTCGTCCCAGTCCCGTCCGCTCGTGAGCAGCTCGGCGAGCACGAGCGCGTCCTCCAGGGACATGGCCGCGCCCTGCGCCATCGTGGGCGGGCAGCAGTGGGCGGCGTCGCCGACGAGGACGACCCGGCCGCGGTGCCAGGAATCCTCGACCAGCATCCGGGTGAACCAGGTGTAGTTGACCTGCTTCGGGTCGGTGATGTGCTGGGTGATCTCCGGCCAGGCCCCGCCGTACTGCTGTGCCAGGCGGCGCATCTCGTGGGCGTGGTCGGCGGCGTCGACGGCCGCGCGGTCGCGGCACCCTTCGACGACGTACGCGTAGAGGCTGTCCTCGCCGGTGGGGGTGTAGCCCGCGATGTAGGCCGGCCCGCCGTAGGCGAGGTCGGTGCGCGTCACGCACTCGGGCCGCGGAGCGGCGATGCGCCAGATGCCCATGCCGGTCGGTTCGGGCTTGTCGGTGATGCCGATCGCGGCGCGGGTGGCGGAGTTGAGGCCGTCGGCGGCGACGACCAGGTCGTAGCGGCTCTCGCTGCCGTCACTGAGGCGGACGAAGACCCCGTCGGCGTCCTGTTCCAGGGACTCGGCGGTGGTACCCAGGCGCACCGTGGCGCCGCAGGCGCGGACCGCGTCGATGAGGATCTGCTGGAGCCGGGGCCGCTGCATGCCGAGGGTGGCGGGCAGGTCGTCGCCGCCGGTCCTGATGTCCTCGGCGATGTGCAGCACCGTGCCGTCGGGGGCGGTGATACCGAGCGTGCCGAAGGAGAATCCGGAGGCCTCCGCCTGTTCCCACAGGCCCAGTTCGCGCAGCACCCGCAGGGCGTTGCCCTGGAGGGTGATGCCGGAGCCGGTGGTGGCGTTCCAGTCGGGCCTGGCCTCGATGAGGTCGACGGTGATGCCGGCGCGGCGCAGCAGGACGGTGACGGCGTTGCCGGCGGCGCCCCCGCCTATGACGAGGACGGAACTGGTGGGGCGGTCAGCCATGTCGGGGATACCTCCCGATTTCGGGCCGCGCGGCTTCGGGCGGCGGGGTGCGGCTCGCCCGCTGGGAGTGCGGGCCAGGGGTGGGGACGGGGGTGAGGAGGGGGTGCGGGCCGGATGTGCCGCTGCTGTCGGCTGTCGGGGGAGGCCGTGCGCGTCCGGCGGCCGGGTGGCTACTTGACGGCGACGGGGTTGACGGGCGAGCCGACGGCACCGGTGATGGGCAGCGGCGCGGCGGTCAGCCAGAACTCGTACACGCCGTCCGCCGCGCAGTCCTCGGCGAGCTCCTCCAGGTCCCACATCTCGCCGATCAGCAGGCCCATGTTGGGGATGACGACCTGGTGCAGCGGCTGGAAGGCGTTCTCGAATTCGTTGGGCCGTACCTCAAAACCCCACGTGTCGGTGGCGACCGCGGCGATCTCGGTACGGTGCAGCCAGCCGGCGGTGGTGAACGACAGCCCCGGCGCGGCCCCGCCGGCGTAGTCGCCCCAGCCGTCACGGCGGACCCGGGCCAGCTGCCCGGTCCGTACGACGACGAGGTCACCGCGCCCGACGGACACCCCGTGCGCCTCGGCGGCCGCGACGAGGTGCTCCTCGGTGATCGCGAACCCGTCGGGCAACTCACCGTCCAGGCCACCCCCACCGCCCTCCCCGGCCACGCGGCCCACGTCCAGCAGTACGCCGCGCCCGGCGACGTACGGCGCCATGTGCTCGATGCCGGTGACGAGGTCGCCGTCGGAGGTGACGACCTTCTCGGCCGGCCGTCCGTTCCAGGCGTTGCCGTGGTCGAAGATGTGCCCGAGCCCGTCCCACTGGGTGGAGCACTGCAGCGGCATCGCGATCACGTCGTCGGCGCCGCCGATACCGTGCGGGAAGCCCTGGTTGCCGAGGGCCGCGTCGGTGCCCGTGTCGAGCATCGTGTGCACGGGGTTGGTGCGCCGGCGCCAGCCCTTCTGCGGCCCGTTCATGTCGAACCGCTGCGACAGCGAGAAGCTCACGCCCCGCCGTACGAGGGCGGCGCCCTCCCGGCGCTTTGCCTCGTCGAGGAAGTTGAGGGTGCCGAGCACGTCGTCCTCGCCCCAGCGCCCCCAGTTGGAGTACGCCTTGGCGGCCTCGGCGATCGCGCCCTCGGGGTCGTGCCGGTTCAGCCTCATGACGCTGCCTCTGCCACACAGCGGGTGCGCTGCACGCCCAGCCCGGTGATCGACCCCTCCATGACGTCGCCGTCGCGCAGCAGCCGCCCCCAGTGGATGCCGTTGCCGGCCGGGCTGCCGGTCAACACGAGGTCCCCCGGCAGGAGTCGGGCGGTCTGCGAGATGTACGACACCAGGCGGGCGATGCCGAAGAGCATGTCCTTGGTGGACTCGTCCTGCATGGTGTCGCCGTTGAGCCTGAGGGTGACCCGCAGATCACCGGGATCGGAGATCGACTCGGCCGGCACGAGCCACGGGCCGAGCGGGGTGAAGCCCGGGGCGTTCTTGCAGCGCAGCCAGTCGGTGCCGATGGCCTTCATGTCCCGGCGGAAGACGGTGGCGCGGTCGGTGAGGTCGTTGGCGATCGTGTACCCGGCGACGTACTCCATGGCCTCCTCGACGGAGACCCGGTGGGCGGGCTTGGCGATGACGGCCGCCAACTCCAGCTCCCAGTCGGGCTGTTCGGCCCAGGAGGGGAGTACGACGTCGTCGTACGGTCCGGCGATGGTGCTCGGCAGACCGATGAACACGTACGGCAGGTCCTCGGCGGCCCGCCGGTCCATGACCGCGGCGATCTCGGCGCGCGCCTCCTCGACCGTGCGCGGGTCGTCGGGGGAGCGGTGGGCGACCTCCAGGTCGATCACGTGCTGCCGGTAGTTGGCGCCGGACTGGAAGATCTGCCGGGGCTCGACCGGGGCGTGCACCCGCAGGCCCTCCAACGGCTGCCAGGCCTGGGCGTCGTCGTCCGCCAGGGCGCGCAGCAGGGGGAGCGTGTCCTCCCACCGTTCCAGTACGGCACGCACGTCGGACGGTGCCGAGTCCAGGGCGCTGCTCAGGTCGAGCACCCGGTCCGCGGCCAGGAGACCGGGGAACGGCTCCCCGTCCGGGGCGGAGAACGTGCCGAGCGCGAACGGGCCGGCAGGTTGCGCGAGCGTTGCCATCAGATTTCCTCCTGCTGGGTTGCGGTCTACTCTGAGCCCGATCGACCAATCACGGAAATCAATCTTGTGGATGAGCCATATCCACGAGATGGATGGCTTACGGCGTGGATGGTGGCTTTCACTTGCTAGGTGGTGCCCGGTGAACCTGTCCCGACTCGACCTCAACCTGGTCGTCGCCCTGCGCGCGCTGCTGGAGGAGCGCAACGTCACCCGGGCCGGCGAGCGCATCGGACTGAGCCAGCCGGCGATGAGCGCGGCGCTCTCCCGGCTGCGCCGCCATTTCGACGACGAATTGCTCGCCCGGACCGGGAACGCCTACGAACTGACGCCGCTCGGCGTCGCGTTGCGGGACCGCAGCGCCACCGCCTGCGACCTGCTGGAGCGCGTCTTCGCCAGCCAGGCCGACTTCGACCCGACCGCCGAGTCCCGCGAGTTCACGCTGCTCGCCTCCGACTACGGCGCGGCCGTGTTCGGCGCCGCGCTCGCCCGCGCCGTGCACCACGAGGCGCCCGGCATCCGGCTCACCTTCCAGCATCCGGCGCCCTCCATCCAGGAGAACACCGCCGCCCTGCTGAGCACCGTCGACGGACTGCTGATGCCGCACGGCGTCATCGACGGCTTCCCCGCCGTCGACCTCTACCAGGACCGCTGGCTGTGCATCATCGCCGACGACCACCCCGAGGTCGGCGACGCACTCACCCTCGACGACCTGGCCCGCCTGCCCTGGGCCGTCTACCAGCGGCCCTACGACGCCCCGGTTGCCCGCCAGCTGAGCATGCTCGGCATCAGCCCGCATGTGGAGGTCTCCGTCCAGACCTTCCAGCTGCTGCCGTACATGATCGAGGGCACCCGTCGGGTCGCGATGATCCAGGAGCGGCTCGCCCGCAGGGCGGTGCGGTCGGCGGGGGTGCGTGTTCTGCCTTGTCCTTTCGAGGCCGTACCGGTGCAGGTGGCGTTGTGGTGGCATCCGGTGCATGCGCAGGATGCGGCGCATATCTGGTTGCGGCAGAAGGCGGCGGAGGTGGGGGCGACGTTGACGGAGGCGAGCTGAAGAGACGTACTGAGAGTGCCTCGAAGGGCCGTCGTGCGGCTGCAGGTTAGTCGTGGCTGGTCGCGCCCACACGGCGGAGCCGCATATCAGGCAGGGTCCCGCGCCCCTTGGGGGGTGTCGGGCCGTCAGACCAATGGTTCCGGCAATGGCCGCGGATCAACGGCCGTGGCCCGACGCCTCGCGGCCGCCCACAACCCGGCCGCAACCAGCGCCGACGCCACCCCCAGCACCCCCACCGCCCCCGCGATGCTCCCCACCGCCGACTCCCCGGCGAGCAGCACCAGCGGGCAGACGAACTCGCCGCCGAAGAAGGCCGCCATCCACAGTCCCGTGCCCCGGCCGCGCTCCTCGAAGGTCAGCCGGGACATGGCACTGGTGAGGAGGGCGGGCAGCAGCATCCCCGTACCCAGGCAGTTGATCACCGCTCCGACGACCAGCAGCGGCGTGTTGCCTGCCAGGAACATCACCCCGAAACCGGCGGCGCAGACCGCGAAGACGGCGGGCAGCATGGGGTCAGGGGCCCGCTTCAGCCGGGCGAACGTGATCGCGCCGCCCACGGTCGCGGCACTCGCGATCGCGGTGACCAGGCCGATCACACCCGAGCTTTCCACTCCGAGGTCGTCGAGCAGGTACGCCATCTCCACCGGGACGGTGTAGAAGACCATCGCCCCGAAGAAGGTGAGGGCACAGATGCCCGCCAACTGTCGCCAGGGGAAAGGGCGGCGGACGACTGGGTTCGCTACCTCGGCAGAGGCCTCTGTGCCGGTCGCGCGGACCGCCGGGTTGGGCAGGGCCGAGGCCATCAGCGGAGCGAGGACCAGGCTCATGGCGTAGACCCAGAAGGGCACCCTCCAGCCCGCCGCGCCCACGGCTCCGCCGAGCACGAAGAAGACGGTGGCGGACGCCGAGGCGCACATCGTCTGGAGCGCGAGGTACTTCACCCGACGGTGACCGGAGTAGTAGTCGCCGATCAGCGTGGTGCAGCAGGTCATGATGGCGGCCTCGGCGACACCGACCAGGGCGCGGCTCGCGATGACGGCGCCCAGCGAGTCCAGCCAGAGGGGTGCCGTGCCGAACACGGCGTACAGCACGGTCGTGACGATCAGCAGGCGCCTGCGGCCCAGCCGGTCCACGATCACCCCGGCGAACGGGGCCAGCAGCGCCAGCGACAGCGCCGGAACGGTCAGCGCGAGCGGGACAAGTGCCTTGGCACCCGGGGTCGAGGCGAAGTGGTCCTGCATCTTCGGCAGCACCGGGGCGATCAGCACGGCCCCCAGGATCGGCAGACAGCTGCCCGCCATCAGCAGAGTCACACGCAACAGATGGGCCGGCCCGGAGACGGGCACGGGCGACGCGGCGGCGTCATCGACATCGGCCGCGAGGGGAGGCGGGACGGAACCGGGCATGACGACTCCAGGGGGCGGTTGCGGGAGCGGGCATGCCTTTCACGGGCGCATACGGCGCACGGCATGCTGCGGAGGGCCGCACGTGGCGGCTGGTCCGGACAGCGGCGTGCGGGTAGGACGACTATGAGCCGCCGGGTTCTCCGCCGCCATCCTCCGGGCGATCCGAATCCCGTATCCGGCTCATCCATGACGTGGATGGGCTACTCACGCGGCACCGGGCGGCTTCCGTCCCTTGCGCGCGTGCGCGGTGCGGCCTGCCGCAGTGCCTGCGCGCCGAGGAGTACGAGACAGTCGGCGCGCCCAGGAGCTTGACGGCCAGGTACGCCTGCGGGAGGGGGCAGGGCCGCGAGTCCAGCATGGCCCGCCTGAACTGCGGCTGACCGGGGCGTTGGCGGCGGGGACCGGCGAGGGGCCGCCCCGGCATCTGCTCATGGCCCGGCAATGCGGTGTCCTGGACCAGGACCGCGTCGGGCTCCGCAGCACCCGGCGCCTTGCACGCGGGCAGCCCCCGTCCTGCGCTCGCACAAGCCCTGCGCGCCCTGCAGGCACGCGACTTCGAGCTGATCCTTGCCGAGGAGTACCCCGACAACCCCAACCCGCGCCCCGCCGAACTCGAAGCGGCTGAATGCGCGGGTGTGCCGGGCCCGGGTGTTTCCGGGCCCGGCGTTGTGGCTGCCCCTGAGGGTCAGCTTCTCCCTGTCTTTACCACCCGTGTTGCTTCTTCGAGTGCTTGGGGTGGTGGGTCTTCTTGGGGTAGTGAGGCTTGGCCGGGAGCTTGGGCTTTGCGGGGAGTACCGGTTTGGCGGGGAGTGCTGGCTTGGCCGGGAGCTTGGGCTTGGCCGGGAGTGCGGGTTTGGCGGGGAGTGCTGGCTTGGCCGGGAGCTTGGGCTTGGCC